>NZ_BOLP01000012.1 GCF_016861695.1 Levilactobacillus andaensis
AGCGCCGTGAGGCGTGGAGCGGACCAGTACTAATCGGTCGAGGACTTAACCAAGTTGTAAAACGTGGTGTTCTCAAAAGAAAATAATTGAATAATATCTAGTTTTGAGGGAAGAAGTTCTCTTATAGTGTGGTGGCGATAGCCTAAAGGATACACCCGTTCCCATGCCGAACACGGAAGTTAAGCTTTAGCACGCCGATAGTAGTTGGGGGATCGCCCCCTGCGAGGATAGGACGTTGCCACGCGAACGAAGGAACCCAGTGATTGGGTTCTTTTTTTATTGTCATTATTATGAAAAACGGTGATAATGATAGTATGCCGCTTTAGCTCAGAAGGTAGAGCGTTTCCATGGTAAGGAAGAGGTCGTTGGTTCAAATCCAATAAGCGGCTTACCATTACAGAGAGTTATTGTTTCTTGATAAAGGAATCCCGCTAGACAAGCATTCTAGTAGGATTCTTTTTTTGCTAGATACAGACAGAAAGGGAATATTTAAAAAGAGTTTGCGCACATTTTGCGCGATAATAAAATTGGTTGAACGCAAGCGGACTAAAGATAGCTCACGCAACTTCACGTTCTGCCGAGTGACAACCGAAAAATCAGGCCTAGAAAAGTAGCCCACAAAATCTGATGTTGATTTTGTGGGCTACTACTATTTAATATCGAAGTTATTACGCGGATAGCTGCGTATTGATCATGAACTTGTCAATGACGAACTGTTTACGCTGATTGTAGTGACCGTAGACGGCAATCTGACTGCCTAGCGTAGCCTGATAAAGGAAGTTCAGACCATGCTTATGAACGAGACAGTTAATCAATTGGCCGCTACGAGCGTCAGCAATTTTAACGAAAAGCAGGATTGGCGCCATCTTTAAAACTTTCGGATCACTAATAATACTGCCGGTTAAAGCTTGTTGTTTCATGGTCATCACCTCTGTAAGTTATATTATACGAACACACGTTCTGAAATGCAAGACCTTTTTCTATAAATTTAGCAATCAAACGTTTGCGGTAACTAAAGAAGATAATCGAATTTGTAGTCGATTTTAATCCAATCTTTAACCGCAATAGATTAATATTGTTAATGAATATCTCAAACATATTTTCAAGAAAACAGTTATCAAACTCAGACTTAACCGCTATACTTTCCTGTTTTGAACATGGATACCCATTTTTATGGAAATCACGGTGAATATTTGATAGTATATGACATGTTAAAAACATAGTTCAGAGGTGGAGGAGAAATATTATGAAGAAGCTGAACCGTGCTGGCGTTGCCATTGCCCTGACTTTAATGGGAATGGGACTCTGGGGGACGCAAACGAGTTACGCAGCGACACAGTCATCTAGTAGCGAATCTGGCAAGGTCACGACGAACGTCTACGGAAATGACGGTAAGGTAATTGGAACGACCCGTGACGTTGACGGATCGGAGAAAGTTTATGGGAAGAACGGTAAGGTTATCGGGACAACTCGTGATGCCGATGTGTCTGGAAAAGTTTACGGGAAGAACGGTAAGGTTATCGGGACAACTCGTGATGCCGATGCGTCTGGAAAAGTTTACGGAAAAGACGGTAAAGTTATTGGGACAACTCGTGATGCTGATGAATCTGGAAAAGTCTATGGGAAGAACGGCAAGGTCATTGGGACCACTCGCGATGTTGACGGATCTGACAAAGTCTATGGGACTGACGGGAAAGTCGTTGGTACCACGCGGGCTAACAATGGTTCTGTTGGCGTGACGACGAACGTTTATGATGCAGATGGGAACACCATTGGCACGACGCGCAGTGACAGTGAAATTTTGCCACAAACCGATGAAGCGCGTTCCAAGTTATCTTGGTTGG
Organism: Levilactobacillus andaensis; assembly: GCF_016861695.1. Taxonomy (GTDB): domain Bacteria; phylum Bacillota; class Bacilli; order Lactobacillales; family Lactobacillaceae; genus Levilactobacillus; species Levilactobacillus andaensis. The sequence continues at coordinate 1,845 of NZ_BOLP01000012.1, forward strand.
GCGCTTTGATGGCCGCGTTGACGCTGACTAGTTGGCGAGTTTCACGTCGCCGGAATCGGGCATAGTATTAATGACTAAAATGATGATGAAATGGTTGATTGCATTAACGCTGAGCTTGACCTTACTCTGGAGTGGGGGCACGTTAGCCTTTGCCGCCCAATCAGCGCAAACAGATACAATACGGGGGAACCAACGGGGAATCACCACAAGTATTCAACAATCGGGACATCAATCCAGTCGTCGCCAAGCCGTTGAATTAGCTTGGCTGGGAGCGACGCTGGTTGGCGCGATTGGCCTCAGTTGGGCGTTAAATCGTCATCATAAATAAGCGTGGACCGGACATTGTTTCGGTCCTTTTTACTTGTCAGCGCGCTGTAAAACAGGCATACTAAACCTAATTTAGGACCTGAAGGAGTGCAACTACCATGGATGACTTGCTATTACCTACTGCAATTACGAATTTTATCGCGACCACGAATGAGGCGGATTCAGAACATTTTATCGCTCAGTTTACGCCGGATGCCGTGCTCGACGACTGGGGAACCACCTACCAGGGAGTCGCTGAGATTGCCAAATGGAATCAAACGGATAACATTGGCAAGCAATCGTACTTTGAACTAGAAGACTTCACGCAAGACGACGCGCAGACCTGGACCGTACAACTACAGGTCAGTGGACAAGGCTTCAACGGATCAAGTCCCTTCCGGATGACACTGGCCAATGATCTGTTGGCTCGCGTTGAAATTTTACCAGATTAAAAAAATGGACGACATGCCATCACGGCTGTCGTCTATTTTTGATTAAGATGTTCCCACGCGCGGCGAAGTTCCAGTGAGTAGGCATTGAAGCCGATTTGTTTCAGGTGCTCATGGGCCACGGCTGGGGAGAAGAAGGCCGCGCGCTGAACCTCCGACCGTTGGAGAGTGAGGCTGTCCAATGGCGTGAGTGTTTCAAATGCGAACCATGCTTCGATCCAGTGACTGTAGGTACGCAATAAATAGTTATCCGTGGCGGCCACTGGCAGGTCTAAGCCTAATTCTTCGTGCATTTCGCGGTGCATCCCCGTTTCGATGGTCTCGCCAGCGACGACGGACCCGCCAACCGAACAATCCCAACAACTAGGGAAGTTCAGCTTATCCGCTGTCCGTTGCTGGAGGAGGACCTGACCATCCGGATGAAAAATGAACGCGCTAACGACCAGATGATATTCGCCGGGATGCAAGGTCTCCTTGCGTTGCCGGTGACCAATCACTTGTAGTTGCCGATTATAAATATCCCAATGTTCCGCTAATCGATCTGCAGCCATGTGGCCACCACCTTTCTTGAATTTAGTGTATCACTTCTGTAGCGAGTAGTTGTGGGGATAAATCATTTTATGCTGCGTCATAACGGGTGATTTCAAACTGATGATTTTCGTATTTCGCCATGTAAACGTCGCGGATGTTCGCCACACCGTGTTGCTTGAGCTGGGTGAGTAGCCAGTCTTCATCGTGATCCATGAGTTCCAGCACATCATAATCGATTTGACCATCGACGATTACTGGGTAGCGGATGGAGCCCTCGCCTTGACGCAGAACGGTCAAGCTCCCATTCTGTTCGACGATGGCCCGTTTGACCTCGTTGATCTGATAGACGCCAGCGGTTCGCAGTTTGAAGTCGATTTCTTTGGCCGATAAATTGGCCTTCAGACAGTTATGGACCAGCAATTCACCGTTACGAATGACCGTAATGGGGCCGCCGTCGATGAACTTGCCGACCGTCCGCACGTGAATTTTCAGGTAGCGGGTCACCAGAATCAGCAGCGACCAGATCAAGAGGACGATGACAAATTGAATCAGAGTGACAGCCGAGTTGTAGATGACCCCGCCGACGATGCCCCCTAAGACGTAGTTCTGGACCTGGTCGATAGCCGATGTTGGGGCGAGATTTCCCTTGCCGGAGAAGTTGATCAGCAAGGTCATAAAAATAAAACCGACGAGCAATTTAATGGCAACATCTGAATAGACAAACATATCTGCTACTCCTTTGTAAGCGTGATTTTCGGGTGATGTAAGTTAACTTTCTCCAAAACGTAGGCCGAACCGTCCGAGTTATAGTCCAGACGGTAGTAGCCCTTAGGCGTCTTAAAGAGGAGGTTCGTATTAGTCGTGGTGGCATTGACCGCTAACTCGGTCGGCTTGACGGCGAGCTGCTTAGCAACCTGTTTCACGGTAGCCGTAATCTCCCCCGTCTGTTCCGTGGCCGAGCGCAACGAGACCAGGCTATTGATCTGAAAGCCCAGGACCAGGAGGAGTAACGTTCCACTAATAATACTGAGATCCTTATATTTCACGTTCCACCGGTGACGCAGATAGTAAACGAATAATCCGATAAATACGGCTAGTAAGGCGATAATTAAGCCAATCCGCGCGTACTGCCAGGTATTGTGATGTTGTGTCAGGTAACCATAAGTATAGAAAGTCATCGACTGCCCCCTCAAATAGTTTCTGAGGTTTATTTTATCACAATCGTCGTGTGACCTGTCTGCACGACGATTGTAGAGAAAGTCAGCGCCTTACCGTTCCAGCCCATTCCTGGCGCCAAGGCCAACAGTTGCTATCCCTTATTATCCAGTTCGAGATGATAACGTTTCGCCTCTTGCTGCCAGGAGGCCAGTATGGCGTGAATCCCCGGGTCAATCCGTGCCACTTTTAGTTGCCGCAGCAAGTTCGCCTGTTGGTCTGCGGTCGAGGAGTCGCCAAAGAACCAGGTCCAGATACACAGGCACAGTTGGAGCGTCAGGTTGCCCTCACTGGTCAGGTGTTCGAGATGGCCACCCATCAGCTCGGTCTTGAACTCACGCGCCTGATCGTAATCTTTATGACTCAGGAGGACCTGCAGCGCCACTAGGTCGAAGGAAAGCCGCAGGTCCATGACGTGAAAGGGGTCCGCCGACTCGGACACGTAACGGTCACAGCTTTGATGCATCTTTCGAATCGTTTCCGGAATGGTCGCGTCCTTGAAGCCAATCAGTGCCATCAAAATTGGGCCCATCCGAATCTCCTGCAGCGTCCAGGACTTCGTGTACATAATCTGTTGCCACAACCGCTCCATGTCAGGGGTCAACGTGGCGTGGCGGTGGCTGTAAGCCGTCAAAAGGACCGCCGCAATCGTTGCCATTCGTCGCTCAGCCGGGTTCTTACTTTGACCATAACGTTGCGCCAGGTGACTGAGCTGAGGAAAGTTCTGCTGGTCGTACGCCAACATGACCTGGCTGCGCAGATTTTCGCCGTCGTCTGGTCGGTAGTCATTTTGAATAAAGCGAAATTCGTTCGCGGTCACGCCCAGTCGCTCTAAAATGTCGAAGAGCTTGGTCGCCGTGATATCGTGATCGCCATTTTCCAGGCGGGTCGCAAACGAGCGTGAGACGATGCCTGCATAGACCTCTTTTTGCGTCAGCCCCTTCGCCTGCCGGATTTGTTTGATCGTCGTTCCGAGTTCTTCCATGAGAAATGGCCCCCTAAGTGATGTGGCAAATTTGCCCCATATTATACGGAACTTTCGATGAGAAATCAATTAGAATTAGATTAATAACTTAGAGGGGGAACCGTCATGGAAGTTCAAATTACCAATCGTCAGTCCGTGATTCAAATCGTTCGGGCAGCCAGTAGCGATATTATCAGTACCTTAGGCGGTGACACCTTTGGCTTTGCCCTGGGGCTGATGCTCCTACACACGACCCATTCCGCGTTGAGTTTTGGGTTGGGAGCAATCATCTATCCCATTGTGGGGCTCTTACTGATGATGCCCGTGGGCAACCTGATCGACCGTGGCCATCACAAGCCGTTGATTTTGACCAGTAAGGCCTTGGACATTGGTGCGTACATTGTCTACGCACTCTTGGCCGACCGCGTCGCCAATCAAATGTTGTTGGCCATTTTAGTGATCACGTTCATTGCTTGTTGCGACAAGGTCACCAATACCGGGTTCACTGCGTCGATTCACGAGTTGGTCAATGACAACCATATCAAGACGCTGGCGACCATCGAACAGGCCGCAACTGCCGGCATTCAGCTGATCTCACCAGTGTTAGCCGCTGCGTTGTACGGCATGATCGGTTTCGACGGCATCGTGCGGGTCGAAATCGCTGCCGAAAGTATCGTTTGGCTGATTACGTTGTCCATGCGGTTCCATCCGCTGAAGGCTGCCGAACCGGCTGAAACTAGTGTTGCCGCTGATAGCAATCAAATGAGTGAGGCAGATCAGGCGGCTCCAACGGAAACTGCAACGACTGACTCAGAGCCTGCGCAAACGCAATGGCAGCTATTCAAAGTTGGCCTCCAGTACATCTGGAATCGCTTTACGCTCCGCTCCGTAGTTGTCATAGGTGTCTTCCTGAATTTTCTGTTTAGCTCGGTCGACGTGGGCTTGCCATACGCCATCGTGCAGACCCGGCACATGAGCAACGCCAGTCTGAGTGTGGTCATGAGTGGATTTGCCGCCGGTATTTTAATTGGCAATCTCATCTTGTCAATGCTCCCAACGTTCAAACGGGTCCTGCTGACGATTCTGCGGTTGTCGCTGGTGGTCGGCGGGGCGATCTTTGCCCTGGGAATCCTCTTCATGAGCACCTTGCCCGACACTCAATTGGTGCTGATCTTGGTCATTTGGGCCGTGTTGGTCGGGCTGACGCTGGCCTTCGTCAATACACCAATGTCTGTCTACATGCAAATGACCGTGCCGACCGAATTACTTGGCCGGGTCGGCTCCACGTTTGGCACGTTGATGCAGCTGGCAGTTCCCGTGGGTACCGCGTTTTACAGTATCTTCTTCCAGCACGTTTCTGCCGGCCCCGTTTACGCGATGACCGGGATCGTGGTGCTGGTCTACATCGGCTTTAACCTTCTCCGTGTGCAGCAGAAATTAGCGACTGGCAAACAAATTGACGATTGATTCGAGCTTTCCGTGCTAGAATCAAAGGCGTACTCAGCGAATGGTTAGTCGCCAATTGACGTGCGACCCATTTCACACGGAAAGGGAGGGTCAATATATGCAAGCGTTTGATATCGGCATCATCGGTGGGGGTCCTGGCGGCTTAGCGGCTGCTTACGGGCTCCATGCGCGGGGGATGAACGTGGCCGTGGTCGAAAAGGACCTTTGGGGCGGCACGTGTCCGAACCGCGGTTGTGATCCCAAGAAAATTCTAATGGCCGCTGTGGAGGCTCAGGGCCACAGTGAGGCGTTGCAGGGCCATGGCTTGACAGGGATTCCCCAAATTGATTGGTCGGCGCTGATGGCCGCTAAACGGGCTTACACGGAAAAGATTCCAAGTGGCACGCAAGGTGGGCTTGAAGCGGCCGGTATTGCTAATTTTCACGGCACCGCGAGCTTTAATGACGACGGCACGTTGACCGTCGGGGGTGAGCAACTGAACGCGGCCAACTGGATCATTGCGACCGGCCAGGAGCCCCGTTTACCCAAGATCGACGGGCAGGAGTGGCTCCGAACCAGCAATGACTTCCTTGACCTCGACAAGCTTCCGCAAGACATTACCCTGATGGGTGCCGGCTTCGTGGGCGTTGAATTGGCAGCAATCGCCAATGCGGCGGGGAGTCGCGTCCATTTGGTCCATCACAACACGCGGCCACTGCGGGCGTTTGACCAGGACTTGGTCAACGACTTGCTCGACCGGTTACGGGAAAATGGTGTGGACATTAAGTTGGACACGGACATCACGGCCGTGGCACCAGCTGATGATCAGTATCAAGTGACCACAGCGACCGGCGAAACGTGGACGACGGGCTTAGCTTTTGCAACGGCTGGTCGGACACCGGTCTTGGCGGACCTGCACTTGGACCGCGTTGACGTGGCAACGACTGCTCATGGCATCACGGTCAACGGTCGGCTACAGTCTTCCAATCATCATATCTTTGCGTTGGGGGACGTGGTCGACCGGCCACAACCCAAGCTGACACCGGTAGCCGGATTTGAAGGGCGCTACTTGACGGAAACACTGACGACTTGTGACTCACCAGCCATTCAGTATCCGGTGATTCCAGCGGTGGTCTATGGCAAGACGCAACTGGCCCAGCTAGGCGTCCCAACCGTTCAAGCGGAATCTCAGCCGGAAAAATACATGATCAACGACTTGGATTTGACACATTGGTACAGTTACCAACGGATTCAAGACCCGCACGCGCGTATCAAGGTGGTCGTCGATAAGGCGGCCAACAAGATCGTTGGGGCCGCAGTCTTGAGCAGTGAGGCGGAACAGGTGATCAATTACCTGGACTTCGTCATCAGTAACCAGCTCGGCATGGACGATATCAACGCCACCATCATGGCCTACCCAACCCTGGCCTCAGACCTCACTTACTTCAACTAGAAATTGGGCAAAATTGGCCGCACTGCGGCTGCCAGGGATTCCACCTGCTGTGGGGAACGCCTGCAGCCAAAGTACGGGCTTCCGGCTCGCCTTGAAGCCGTGAAAAACACACGTCTCCAAGGTCGTCCCATGCTGTAAGTCGGGAAAGGACCCCGACTAACACCATTTGCACGGCTGGCTACATCCCTGGCCTCCTCCGGCTAAATTGATTTCAGTTGTAGCATCGGCATGATTAGGCAGAGAGGGTTGATGTCATTGTCCACTGTGGTCGCCTTCGACAGACGGGGACTGTGGTCAATTGGAGTTGACGTGTTTAGGCCGTGTGTGTAGGGTTGAAGTGAGACTTTACTTAATAAAATTAGCTTCTTAAATCATTTTTGCAAAGTGTCTGATATCATCGCTTCATTGATGATGGTCAGACACTTTTTCGCTGTTAAGGGGATTGTGGGGGCATTTCAATTTTTCCACGACAGAGATTGTTAAGTCGCCCGTTCAATCCGGTTGAAAATGATTCTTGTACACGGACTCTTTACATGCGCGTGTTAAGTTGTAGCTGAACTGGCAGATACCGCGAATGGGGGAGAGCGTTATGGGAATTAAATTCTGCAAGCATTTCTACGGCACGTTTTCGTTTTGGCTGGGACTTTTTCTGTTTTTACCCGCGGCAAAGTGGCTGATGGCTTACCCGCATGAGGATTTGGGGGACTTCACGATTAACATTATCGCCATCGCTTGGGGATTGATTGCCATGCTCCGCGCGCTGATTCAGGCGAAGGATGGGGAGTAGGGGTTGAACGAAATTGAAATTAGCGGAGTTCTGTAGCGACTAGGACACTGGGGTCAGTGGACTAGCCGTTTTTTGAATTGAGAAGACATTCTTTACAGGGAATTTAGCGGCATTGCTTGTGAGTTGTAATGACCAGTCACAGTAGGGAAACGTAACGGGATATGTCATCAGCAGTATTGAAAAAGGACCGTAGCCGGAGGAGGCCAGGGATGCAGCCAGCTGTGTCGACGGTGTTTGCCGGGGTTCTGTCCCGGCTTACAGCGTGGGACGACCTGAGAGACACGCGTTCTTCGTGGCTTTCAGGCGAGCCGGAAGTCTGATCTTTGGCTGGAGGCGTTCCCCATAGCAGGCGGAATCCCCGGCAGCCGCAGGCGGTACTTTCCGAAAACCACTAGTGATTGTTCCCGGAATTTGGCGTATCATGGGACTATTAATATTTTCTAAAGGAGGAGTCCGCGTGGCTTTTTTGGGAACACTTTGTTTGATTCTGGTACTGACGACGCTGGCGGGAAACTTTGCCAACCGGCTGGGCGTTCCGGCCGTGATTGGTGAGCTACTGATTGGCATTATCATTGGGCCGGCCCTGCTCAACTGGGTCCAGCTCAACAGTCTAGTCAGTCTGTTCGCCGACATTGGGGTCGTGATCCTGATGTTCTTGGGCGGACTCGAAAGTAATTTAAAACTCTTAATGAAGTACCTGAAGCCGGCCATTGTGGTCGCAACTTCCGGGGTGATCTTCCCCATTGTCATGATGGGCCTGGCCTCCTGGTGGTGGGGCTTCACGCCGCTCGAGGCACTGTTTATCGGCGTCATCTTCTCGGCGACGTCGGTCTCTATTTCCGTGGCCGTCTTGAAGGAGTATCATGCGCTCTCTACGCGTGAGGGCGCGACGATTCTAGGTGCCGCGGTGGCCGACGATATCATGGGGGTCATCCTGTTGTCGCTGATGATCAGCTTGCTGGCGAGCCAAGGGATTCAGGCCGCGGGCAGTCAACCGGCGCTCGGCCTGGTCTTGCTTGAACAGGTTGCCTTCTTCGGCGGGACCTACATCGTGGTCAAATGGATTGCACCGTACCTGATGCATCTGAGCGAACGGCTGGTCATGGCGTCCAGCGTGACCATCATGTCGATGGTCATCTGCTTGAGCATGGCGTGGCTGGCGGACATTGTCGGCTTGAGTGGGGCGATTGGCGCCTTCTTTGCCGGCATCGCCGTGGCGCACACGCCGTATCGGGCCGTGTTGGCCGACCACGTGGAGCCGTTGGGTAACGCTATCTTTATCCCCGTCTTCTTCGTGAGTGTCGGGCTGAACATGACGCTAGACCACTTGGCGGACAACCTCGGCATCATCGTGGGCTTAACGGTGCTGGCCTGCCTGGCAAAATTGCTGGGCTGTGGCTTGGGCGCGCGGTTGAGCGGCTTTGATCTGAAAAGTAGCACCGTGATTGGCACTGGCATGATCGCTCGGGGCGAGATGGGGCTGATTACCGCGCAGATTGGGCATCAAGCCGGTCTGCTCGGCGGGGCGGACTATTCCGCCATGATTTTGGTCATCGTCTTGGCCACAATCATTGCGCCGTTGGTGTTGAAACAGGCGCTGAAAGCCATGCCCCAAGCAGCTACTGAATAAAATTGAAGTTGAGAGAAGGTTCGCTAATTTGGCGAACCTTCTTTTTATAAGGACCTTCCGTTGATTTTTATTGCAAAAAAATTAGAGTGTAATCATTAATATGAGAGCATTGTAATTATTGCGATATTTAAGATGAGAAAGTGTGGCGAAAAGCGTGCGCAAATATATTCTTCAGCATCGCGGCGAAGTAGGAATTGAGACGTTCCTGTTAATGGTGATCGAGGCATTGACGGTCTTGGGGTCAGTCCTCAGCGCCAATCTGTTGAACGCGCTGATCAAAAGCCAATTGAAATCGTTTTTGCTGGCGGTTGGGCTACTGATGCTGGATTGGATGGTGATTGCCGCCCTGAATTATGGGGCATCCATCTATCAGGAAAAGGTCATTCAGAACATCGACATTTCCATTCGGCAAGATCTGGCCGATATTTTGATCGCTAAGGACTACGAATCCTACAATTCGCGGGCGATGGGGGTCTATGAGTCCTGGGTCAATAACGATATCCAGACCATCAACGTGCAGGGGCTCCAGAGCTTTTTCATTGTCGTTCAGGGCATCTTTGGAACGGTCTTTGCGCTGTTCACACTGATTGCTTACCATTGGAGCTTGGCGTTGTCGGCGCTGATTTTAGCCGGACTGATCATCATGGCGCCCAAGATTTTCGATAAACGCATCATGCAGGCTAACACGCAGCTAACCCATCAAAATGAGGCCTTCGTTAACCGGACGCAAGACGTGATGGGGGTGTTCAACCTGCTCTACGCATTTCAGGCGTTACGGTTACTGAAGCAAGGCATTGTTTCGGCATCCCAATCGCTTAAACAGTCCTACGTCAACCAACGGCGCGCGCAGAGTAGCGTGCAGGTCGTGGGGTTCCTTGGCAACGTCATTTCTCAGGTCATGTTGATGGGGCTGACGGGAATCCTGGCCATGATGAAATTGGTTTCGATTGGGACGCTGAGTGCTGTCAGCAGCCTGTCGGGGAACATTTTCAATAATCTCGGCAACATGAGCACTTATCTGGGGATGATTCGGGGCGTGGCGCCCATTTTTGAAAAATTTGAGCTGGAGCGTGAGAAGTTTCCAGCAACAACTGAGACGGCAGAAATGGCGGTCGCCACAACCGCCGTGGTGCCGGACATGATTCAGGTCCGCGACTTGAGTTTTGGCTATCACGCTGACCAACTTATTTTGCGGCACGTGAGCTACAATTTTGAGCAGGGCAAGAAGTATCTGATCCTGGGCGAAAGTGGTGGTGGTAAATCGACCTTTCTAAAGGTGTTGACTGGCTACCTGACCAACTATACCGGTGAGATTCGGCTGGCGGGAAAGTCGCTTAGAGACTACTCGGCAAATCAGTTGGGACAGCAGCTGCTGTATTTAGACCAACGTCCGCAAGCCTTGACGACCACGGTGCGGGAAAACTTACAGTTGGCCGATGACTATCGGGATGACGAACTCGTGGCGGTCTTGTTGGCTACAAAATTGTGTCCGGACCGGGAGCACGCTGAAACCTTCCTGGACCAAAGCGTCGGCGATGGTGGCAGCGACTTGTCTGGGGGTCAGCTCCAACGGTTGGCGTTAGCGCGGGGCCTGCTGCGGCATGTGGGCGTGATTCTGTTGGACGAAGGGACATCGGCGGTCGACACCGCCAACGCCGTCAAGATCGAACGCGACTTGCTGGAGAATCCGACACTGACGTTGATCATGATCAGTCACACGCCGCATGCGGAGACTCAAGCGTTGTTTGATGAGACGATTCAGTTTGCGGAACTTAACGGAAAATAAGACGTAATCGATGGCAGACCAAGCGAACCTGACAAAGGCGAGATGGGGAGGTCACCGATTTTTTTATATAGAATTGGTAATTTGCCTTCCAAAATAAGCTTAAATTAATGAAAACCATAAATGAATACGTGAACGTCGCTGTCATCATTAATCCAAGGGTTGAGATAGTTTTAAATGGGGGGAGTGGTCGACTACCTGCGGGATGCAAACAGTTATTTAAATAAATTACGTATAATTCTGATAACTAGATGGTTATTGAAACCGGTAAATAAGCGTTTTCATCCACACGAAAAACCTGTATTATGGAACATGAGGTTGTGTTTTGCGAGGTATAAGTCGTTAGCAAATGGTAAATAACAGTAATAGTGTGGTTACTATGCTGTTTGAGAAGAGAGCCATAGTTACTATGCCAGCTGTGGAACACAAATTAGGTTGGAAAAGGTTGGAGGAATTTTGGATGAAGCAAATCAAGTTTAGTCACTGGTTGAAAACTAAAACGCTGTTAGCGGCTGTGGTGGCCGCAACCATCGTGGGTGGCGCCGTTACCGGTGTGACCGCCAGTGAGACTAGTGTACATAGTACCAGCAGTCCTACCACCGTCACGACAACGGCCACGGCCAATCCGTTAACGCTGTCGCAGTATGAACACGCCACGGCGACTCAACTCGCGCAGATGGTGCGGGACGGCAAAGTCACCAGCCAACAGCTGATTCAGCTGGCGATGACCAAGGTCAAGCGGGATAATCCGCAGTTGAATGCCGTGATCACCATGCGTGAGGATAAGGCGCTGGACGAGGCCGCGGCCATGAAGGATACCGGCCAGCCGTTCTATGGCGTGCCCATTTTGATCAAAGGCTTAGCCCAAGAGTTGAAAGGCGAGTCGGCGACGCAGGGCCTGCCATACTCCAGCACGCGAATCGCGTCGTATACCAAACCGTTTGTGGCCCAACTACAGAGCCTTGGGTTCGTCGTCATTGGGCAAACGAACTATCCTGAGTTGGGGTTGACCAACATCACGACTTCTAAGCTCTATGGCGCGGCCAGCAATCCGTGGAACACCGCTGATAATCCCGGTGGGTCTTCCGGGGGTGCGGCGGCAAGTGTTGCCGACAATATGGTTCCAGTTGCCACCGGGAACGATGCCGGTGGGTCGCTGCGGATTCCGGCGTCATGGTCCGGAGTGATCGGCCTGAAGCCCTCCGCGGGGATGATCAAGGGCGATAGTGCCACCAGCACCATGGCGAGCTTCGCCGAGACCAAGAGCATGGCGGATACCCAGACGTTATTTGACAACATGCTGAGCGGTAAAGTCACCGCCGAGGCTGCCCCAACGGACCTGAAGTCGGTGGCCATCGCCTACTCGACCAAGTCACCCGTGGGCACGCCGGTCAGTCAGGATGCTGTGAGTGCGGTCAATCAGGCCGTGTCCTTCCTGAAGAGTCAGGGCTTCAACGTCAAGCAGGTCGACAGTCCGGTCGATGGCAAGGCCTTGATGCAGGCTTACTACAAGGGCGCAACGTCTAGTGGAGCTGCGGCTAACACTTTTGCCAGGTCAGCTTATAAACGTGACCTGTTACCCGATGACGGCAGTATCATGACTTATGCCCTATTTAAAGCCAGCCAAAAATTGACCGCGCCAGATCAGGCCAGTTACGTCAGCATGGTCGCCACGGCTAAGCAACAGATGGCTGATTTTCACCAGAAGTACGGGCTGTACCTCACGCCAACAACGGCCACCACGGCGCCAAGCAATACAGATCCGGCTTATTTGCCAGAGTACGTTAAGAAGCTGCGTGACATTGCGTCATTGGATAGTAAGGACCAGATGCAGTTGATCTATGACGCCTGGTTACACGGGCTGAGCAAGACACCGTTTACTCAACTGGCCAACGTGACCGGCGAACCGGCTATCAGTTTGCCAACGTACGTGAGCGCCAGCCGGATGCCACTGGGGATTCAGTTAGAAGCCGCCAAAAATCAGGACCGCCTGTTGTTAGCGATGGGGGACCTCTTCGAAAGCAAGAACCAGTTGAAGTTCTTGGATAGTCAGTCGACAAATGGAAACACGAACGGCAATACGACCGGAACCACGACGGCGCCAACAACGCCTGAGACGTCAGCGTCAAGTGAGTCGACACCAGCAACGTCAGAATCCAAGCCAACAAAGCCAGTCACACCGGTCGTTGCGCAGGCGCCAAAGGTCGTTTACGCCAAGGGTGCGTTGAATCTGTATAAGGATGTCAATCTGACTCAGCGCGTTCACCATTACGCGGCCAAGTCGCGGACTCATAGCCGAACGTTTAAGACACTTGGCGCGGCCTTTACCAAGAACGGTGCGCTACGTTACCGCGTTAAGGGCGGCTACATTACGGCCAACGCGAAGTTTGTGGCCTCACTATACTACCTGCAGAACCCTAAGCGTGTCCGGGTCATCGGGCAACACGGTATCTACAGTTACAAGCAGATGGCCTTTAAGTCCAGTCAACGGGTTCGGTTGATCAAGAAGGGGCAAGTTTTGAAGATCAAGGCCATTCGCGTCCACGGTCAAATCGCCCGGCTAGAGCTCACCAACGGCCAGTTCATCACGGCTAATAAGCAGTTCGTGATTCAAAGTAAAAGATAAGTTGTGTTAGCTGGTCGCACTGCGGCTGCCAGGGATTCCGCCTGCTGTGGGGACCGCCTGCAGCCAAAAGGCGGGCTTCCGGCTCGCCTTGAAGCCGCGAATACCACACGTCTTCAAGGTCGTCCCATGCCGTAAGTCGGGAAGAAACCCCGACTAACGCCATTATCACGGCTGGCTACATCCCTGTCCTCCTCCGGCTCTGATTGATCTCTTTCGTGAAAAACGCTGAATTCGTCAATGATCCTTGGGGTTAAATTTAGCTCATAACTAGTCTATTGATGTATCTATTAGCCGGTAAAGGGAATCAGTAGAGAATTTGTCGTTTGATAGGTATTGCTAGAAGTCAAAAGTAAAACAAGTTAAAGTCGACCACCTCGTTGAATAATGGGGTGGTTTTTATTGCGTGTTGGGTAGCGTTATAATAATCAGGTGAATAAATTAGGGGGCAATTGGATTGTTAAAAATGGGGATTAAGGGAACGACCATGCTGATGTTACTGGGGACTGTCGTTGGCGGCTTGGCTGTGACCAATGCATCAGCCAGCACCAGCGCTACCAGCAAGAAAATTACCAGTGAATTTGATAAGGTCGGGATACGGAATCTGCCGATGTTGACGCGGAGCAGTGATAGTCGGACGGTGGCCGGAAGCTTAGCACCTGATGTCTTTACGTTGGGGAGTTCACTGAACGTGGCCAATGAAAACCGCAAGAAGAGTGTCAAAATTGGCACCGGCTCAGTGGTTGAGGGTGAGATCGATGACCGTGGCTTGGCGGCGGTTAAGAACACGGTCTTGTCAAAGAAGAATCAGAAAAAAGTTTGGCAAGTCATCGGCAACAAGTGGCAGTACAGCGGGTCCATGGCGAAGCTCAGCAGTGCGGCGCAGAAGTCATTCAAACCACACGTTGCCAAGACGGCATTCGCATACGGCGCCTATTCAAATTTACCAGACCTTTACCGGGTCAGCTCGTCGTCGAAGTACGATATGGACAAGGGTAGCCGTCATTTTATCACGGTCACGGCCGATAATTACCTGAACGTCTACACGAATTATATGGTCAAGCCGAAGAATCCGGCCAATGCTAGCACGCCAGACTACACCAACATTTCGCAGTCCGTGAAGATCAAAAAGTTCACACGGGGCAAGTCGACGTTTGCCTACTATTTGGCTAAGCCGCTGAAGGGATTCGGCACGAAGCGGGTGCGGGTCGGTAAGTCGACACGTTACCTGCTGAAAATGTCGCTGGGTAAGGTCTTTCAGGCTCGGGATAACGTCAACGGCGATGCCGGCACCTTTAGAATCACGGTAAAGGTCGGCACGCAAAAGTATTACGCCAACCTCGGCAACATTGCGGAGTCTTACGCTGATCTGCTGGAAGGCAACAATTACGGTGCTTACTCGTTTGATGAGCAGGCCGCAAAGACCTATGTCCAGAATTTACAGTAGAAATTAAACGTAAAAAAGGCCCCAAGATTGGCTAAAAATTCCAATCTTGGGGCCTTGATAGTTACTAAGAAATGATGCCAAGGAACATTAGCCAAGTCCAGAGACCGATGATCAGCCAGATGCCGTAAAAAACAATCAAGCTACGGCGCAGAACCGACAATTGCCGCCAGCCGTGTTGTCGCCAACTAAAAGCATAGACGGCCAGCATGATCAGACTGAGCACGCCCATCAGTAGGCTCCCGCCGAGAATTAAGACGTCGGGATGAGATGGATCGTGTGCGGCCATCCCGATACCACCCACGATGAATAAGATGATGGGTGACACCAATAAAAGTGCATTGAGACTCCCCTCAATGATTAACTTACGTTTCGTTATTTGCATAAGCGACCTCCCCAGGTAGTCTCAGCATAGCACGAAAGACTCGGGGAAAATAGGGGAGTTGAAGTCAGCCATTCTTAATTTGCCAGGAGTTGCCGGTTCGTCTTGATTTCTGTGGCCAAGTCGCGTAACTTTAGGGGAGCAAGATCAACACAGTATTTCCTGGGGAGGAAAATGATTTGAAGAAACCAATTTTTTTACTGAGCTTAGCGGCGATTACGTTGGGGCTAGGTGCGACTAGTTTGACGTCGGCACAGGCCGCAACTTGGCATCAGGGAACACCCAAAGCCTTGCGGCGCACGTGGATCTATAACGGCCGCGGGGATAACAAGGCGTACATCACGTACAGCAAGTCCATCAGCACGGGGAACCTGTTTGCACTGGATGAAGCCAGTCATCGCTACTACCGGTTGCCCGGCTACGGTTTGAAAAAGCTGAAATACCAGTCGTTGGGCCACCACGTTTATCGGCTATCCGGCATTCAGTATTCGCCCAAGGACAGCCAGGTTCAGTTCGACGGGCAGCGGTTGAGCTACAAGCTGAAGTTGACCAAGAACCACCTACATTTTTACAAGGGCTATCGGAACTACGACCGCCACGCAAAATTTGCGACGATGAAGACACCTAAGGGTTTGGAATAGAATAGTGTGTTAGAGAAGGACTTACGGTAAGTGTAGGTCCTTTTTGCGTCCACTGATGCCGTTGCCTGCTATACTGGTTAAAAATAGGAGATGATGGCGAATGAGGGTCACACTAAAACCGTTAACCATGGCCGACGCACCAGCGTTTTGGCAACTAGCGTATGGGGATGAAGACGCCGCCTGGACGCAGTGGAATGGACCATATTTTCACGACCAACTGCCAAGTCGTGAGCAGTTTCTAACGAAGATTGCCCCAACGAAATTCATCGATCAACCAAACCAACGGGTCATCTGGGTCGACGCGAAAATGGTCGGTAGCGTGTCTTACCATTACGCGGATGGCGACCTGCGGCGGTGGCTGGAAGTGGGTATCGTCATTTACCGCCAAAATAAGTGGCAACAAGGCATCGGCAAGGCCGCATTGACCCAATGGATTACGCAGGTCTGGTCCCAAACAACGCTGCCCCATCTCGGATTGACGACCTGGTCGGGCAATACGCGCATGTGTCACCTGGCCGAAAGCATTGGCTGGCAAGAAGAGGGGCGGATTCGCCAGGTTCGCTATTGGCAGGGGAAATATTGGGATTCGGTCAAGTATGGCTGTTTGCGTGAGGAGTGGCGGGGATGATGAGAAGAATCAATGCTAAGAATCCGTTTAGATTACAACGACTATATTTTGAATACGAGATGAAAAAAAGCGTCGATGTCGTCTGGAAATTTTAGATAACATCAACGCTATTTGTGTGCTATGAAACAGCTTTAATTTTTTTGAGCGACAATCGTAGCCGAAGGAGGCCAGGGATGCAGCCAGCCGTGGAAATAGTGGTCGCTGTCAGCGACCACTATGGGCGACTTTTAAGACGTGTGTTTTTCACGGCTTAAAAGCGAGCGAGAAGACTGGTGGTCTTCCAGGCTGAAGCGTCCCCACAGCAGGCGGAATTCCTGGCAGCCGCAGGCGAACATGTAACGACAGTCTCGACAGCAATTGATTAATTCTGAAATTCGTGTTCGATTGTTAAATCGGCCTGGGGAATCTTGTCCGACGCAATCAGCGGCGAGGCGGCGCCGATACTCAATAGGGTCAAGTGATGCATGGCCCGTGACGCAATCGTGTAGAGCGTCCCGGTCAACTGTTCGTCCGGGTAGTTCTCGGCGGACACGTTGTAGGCAATGACGCTGTCAAATTCCAGCCCTTTGGCCAGATAGATTGGCAACACGACGATGCCTTTTGGCAGGGAGCGGTCAGTGTCGGTCAGCCGCGTCAAATCGAATTCGGCGTGGAGTTCCTGGTAAACGTACTTGGCTTCGGCCGTACTCTTGGTAAGAATCGCCACGGTCCCGTTGGTAGCGAGCTCTAGCTGCAGTTCGTGGGCGAGCGCCTTAAAAGCCGAGTCGTTATCGTAGCGAATGACCACCTTAGGCAGGTCGCCCGGCCGATTGAAGGCCTCGATTTGGTCGCCATCGGGCAGGAGCGCCTTAGCAAATGTCGTGATGGGCAACGTGGAACGGTAGGAACGCCGCAACGTGATCAGGCGGGACCGTTTGACGTTTAGCGCGGAATCCAACTTTTTCAGAATAGATTCCGGTGATTCCACCGCCTTGAAGAGGGCCTGTTCGCTGTCGCCCAGCAGGGTCAGCTTGGCCCGCGGAAAGGCGTGTTGCAGGTAGATCAGTTGGGCCATCGAATAGTCCTGCATTTCGTCGACGAAGAGGTGTTGCATCCGGTGGTTCGCGCCACCCCCAGCGAGAATGTCGCGCAGGTATAGCAGGGGTGCGGCATCGGTCAACGCGAGCTTATGGTATTCAATATCGTGTTGGTAGGCGTCGATGACGGTCTGCCAGTCCGCAGCCGACACGTCATCGGGCAGTGGGCACTGTTTGAGAAAGGCGGTGTACTGCGAGTAGGCGTCTAGGAAGTAGCCGTTGTAAATAGCATCGTCGACCTGCCGCAACCGGCGCCGGACGATTTGCCGGGCGATGTAGTCGATCTCGTCATCAAGCTGTTCAAACTTACCCAGGTGTTTTTCACCTAACAGGTTGTGGTAATCCTCGTCGCTGAGCTGGTCGATGGTGTCGCGCACCCAGTCGGCCTTGGCTTCTTCGCGAATCCGCCGCTTGAGCCGTTTTTCCAGTTCATTTTTCGTGCGGAGAAAACGGTCGGCCGGTGCCGCGGCAGCTGGGAATTGGCTATAAATGTCGCGGATTTCTTCCTTATCAAAGAAGACACGGCCCTTAAACCGAATGTCCGTGAACTGCAACTCAGCCGGAGATACCTGATGACAGTAGTCGTTGACGGCCGTCATCATTGCGGCACTCTCGCGGAAATTTCGAAGCGGCAAATTGACGGGCGTTTGCTGATCTTCCTCGTAGCGTTCAAATTGCGTTTGCACGTTGAGTCCTTGGAACCGTTGCGTTAAAAATTCGGCCAAAGTGACTTGTCGCATGTTTCGTTCCCCAAGACTGGGGAGGACGTCACTGATGTAGTGGCTGAACAACCGGTTGGGCGAGAAGAGCACGATTTGGTCGGCTTCCAGGTCGCGCCGGCTGTGATAGAGCAGAAAGGCGATCCGTTGTAAAATGGCGGACGTTTTCCCGGAGCCTGCGACCCCCTGAACGACCAGTAAGTCACTCTTGGTGTCGCGAATAATATCGTTTTGTTCGCGTTGGATGGTCGACACGATGTTTTGCATGGTCGCGTCGTTTTGCTCGCCCAGCGCATGTTGCAGCATTTCATCGCCGACGGTCTCGTTGGTGTCGAACATGCTTTCAATTTGGCCGTCTTGAATTAAAAATTGGCGTTTTTTTAAGAGGTTGGTTTCCTGGTCGCCAGCGGGTGTGCTGTAAGCGACTTCGCCGAGCACCCCGTTGTAGTAGATGCTGGAAACGGGGGCACGCCAGTCGTAGACCAGGAAGTTCTGGTCCTCGTCAACAAACGAGGCAGTCCCGATGTAGAGGGATTCGGGCTTTGATTCGCCGGGATCCTGGATGTCGATGCGGCCAAAGTAAGGGGACTTTTGGAGTTCCTTGTAGGTGTCTAGTTGGCCCTCGATGATGTTTTGATTTTCGGTCAACCGAGAGACTAAGGCCCGTTGTTGTTGCAGTTCGGCACTGGTTTCGATTCGGTCATCGACTTCAAACCAGTTGACCGAGGTGTTTTCACTATAGTTCTTTAACACGTTGCGCAGTTCTTTGTGGGCGGCCGTGTAGTCGGCGACGGTCTTGTCGATCCGCTCGCCAATCTGGTCGGCCACTTGGTCCACACGCTGTTGTTCCTCTGCTTGTTCGCTGGTGGTCAAATTGACCGCCTCCTTTTTTCATTATTAAATGGTGTGTTGATGCGTTTCGCCTGCGGCTGCCAGACGCCACGCTGTGGGGACCGACCGAAGCCTGTGGGGCGGTCTTCGGTCTCGAGTTGAAGCCACGCAAGAATCGCGAGTCTTCAACTCGTCCCGTGATGTAACCTAGCAAAAGACGCTAGCTAACATCACTGCCACAGCGTTCTGTCTGGCATCCTCCGGCTTGGACAGTGTGCGAATTTGACCGCTGGTGTGGTGCCGGTCAATTATGATTACTGCCACGAGCATAGTTGTGTGTGCTTAGTGGTCAGTATGCTTTACTAAGTTGATTTAAGCCTGATAGATTAAGACATAAATACTATGGCAGCATGACACCTTCCTTATAGGAATGTCACATTTACATCGATTGAAATAGTAAAAATCAGTCTGAGCCGGAGGAGGCCAGGGATGCAACCAGCCGTGGAAATAGTGGTCGCTGACAGCGACCACTATGGGCGTCTTTTAAGACGTGTGTTTTTCACGGCTTAAAAGCGAGCAAGAAGACTGGTGGTCTTCCAGTCTGAAGCGTCCTCACAGCAGGCGGAATCCCTGGCAGCCGGAGCGCGACCAGTTCACACAGTATCGCAGCCATTTTAAGTCCTAAATTGCTTAACAAGTTTAGTCATATTCGGGGGCAGTGTCAATCAATCCCACCGCTTTTGACCGAAATAAATCTTCTGGGGGCTGACAGTTTACATCGGGCGTAAAAACCGCTAATATAAAGGAATAGGGACTCGAAAAAAGTAGGCTAATTTCAGAGAAAAGCCGGCAGTGCTGAAACGGTTTTATGGTCGAAATGGGTCGAGTCAGTTTCATTTAACCGATAACTAATTTTATCGCGGCGTCTCCGTTAACGACAAAAGTGGTGGCTAAAATGGTCACAATTTAGGTGGTACCGCGCATAAGCGTCCTATTGGCATTGGCCAATGGGGCGCTTTTTCAGAAAGGATGAAAAATATTGAGTAAAAAACACGTTATTTTAACTGGGGACCGACCAACGGGTAAGCTACATATTGGCCATTACGTTGGGTCATTGAAGAACCGGGTCGCTCTACAGAACACTGGTGACTACGACACCTACATCATGATTGCCGATACGCAAGCATTGACTGACAACGCCCGGGATCCCGAAAAGATTCGCCACAGCCTGTTACAAGTTGCTTTAGACTACCTGGCCGTCGGTATCGATCCCGCCAAGTCAACGATTCTCGTTCAATCCCAGATTCCAGCTCTGAGCGAATTGACCATGGCTTACTTGAACTTGGTCAGCGTTTCTCGTTTGAACCGGAACCCAACGGTCAAGGCTGAAATCAAACAAAAGGCCTTTGGCGAAAGTGTTCCTGCTGGATTCTTCATCTACCCAGTTAGCCAAGCTGCCGACATCACGGCGTTCAAGGCCGACACGGTTCCCGTTGGTGAAGACCAAGAACCAATGCTGGAACAAACCCGTGAAATCGTGCGGACCTTCAACAACGTTTACGGTCAAGAAATTTTAGTTGAACCCGAAGGCTACTTCCCACCAAAGGGCCAAGGCCGGATTCCTGGCCTGGATGGCAACGCCAAGATGAGTAAGTCCTTGGACAACGCCATTTACCTCGGCGACAGCGAAGACACGATTCAAAAGAAGATCATGTCCATGTACACCGATCCCGAACACATTCACATCGAAGATCCTGGTCATATCGAAGGCAACACGGTCTTCACGTACCTCGACATTTTCGCCGAAGATCAGGAACACGTTGCCGACCTGAAGGCACAATACCAGCACGGTGGCCTCGGGGATGTTAAAATCAAGCGGTACTTGAACGATGTTTTACAAGCTAAATTACAACCGATCCGCGAACGCCGCGAACAGTTCGCTGCCGATGAAGGTGCCGTTTATGACATCTTGAAGCAGGGGAGCGAACGCGCGAACCAAGTGGCTGCACAGACCTTACATGAAGTACGCCACGCAATTGGTGTGGACTACTTCGGCTAAGTCGAAATGGGGGATAGACAATGCAAAATTTAGCCATTGTTGATTTGGGGTCAAATTCGGTCCGCATGGCCGTCAACGAACTACATGACGACGGCACCTACCGGGAAGTTAACCGGGTCAAGGTCGATAGTCGTTTGTCAGAGGGCATGGGTCCCGAAAAGATTCTCCAACCGAACGCGATGGACCGCACGATTGCGGCGTTAAAGTCGTTTCGGCCCTACTATGAACAACTTCCCCATCTCATTGTCCGGGGGATTGCGACGGCGGCGGTGCGTCAAGCCCGTAACCGCGACGATTTCTTAAAGCGTGTCGCCGAAGCAACTGATATTCAGCTTGAGGTGTTGTCGGGCGACCAGGAGGCCTATTACGACTACCTCGGCGCCGTCAACCGGTTGAAAATCAAGGACTGTTTACTCTTGGATACCGGTGGTGCTAGTTGTGAGTTGGTCCACGTGAAAAATAGTCGCGATGCCAACCTGATTAGCGTGCCATTTGGTGCGGTCAATCTGTCCGAACAGTTTCACCTCGATGACAAGGTGACGGCCGTTGATCTCTTTTCCGCACAGGTCTTTCTGCGCGAACGGCTCCAGGATATCTGGTGGCTAAACGATGCGAAACACCTGCCGTTAGTCTTATTGGGTGGTGCGAACCGGACATTGGCCCGGATGAATCGCCAGCAGCAGAAAATCCTGCACGTGGAAAATATCCACGGGTATCGGTTAACTACCGGTCAAGTCATGAAGACCTTTGAACGGCTGCTGGAAGTGCCGTTGGCCGAACGGCGGCGCATCTCTGGTTTGGAACCGGAGCGTGCGGATATTATTATTGGCGGGATGCTACCGTTGGTGACGCTGCTGCAGATGCTGGATTCGGATAGGGTCATCTTCTCCGAAAGCGGCGTCCGCGAAGGCATCATCTCGGAATACCTTAGCCAACGGTAACCTTGGTGTTGCCGTTGGTCGCCTGCGGATGCTAGTTACTCCATCCGTGGGGCGACCTCTGAAGCCTGAGAAGCGGTCTTCAGAGGCGTCTTGGAGCCTCAAAATGCGAGTCTCCAAGACGTCCCGTGGTGTAACCTAGCGAAGAACGCTAGCTAACACCACCGACACGGATTCCGTACCTAGCCTCCTCCGGCTCCGGCAACACTGGTTATCGCTGACTAGGTTTTCCGGTGGCCTTTCGTTACCTAGTGGTGTGTTGGTTGGAGGTTTTGTTTAGTGACCGTGGGGTTTCGCCTGCGGCTGCCAGACGCCATGCTGTGGGGACCGACCGAAGCCTGAGAAGCGGTCTTCGGTCTCGGTTTGAAGCCTCAAAAAACGAGTCTTCAAACCGTCCCGTGGTGTAACCTAGCAAAGAACGCTAGCTAACAGCACCGACACAGCATTCTGTCTGGCCTCCTCCGGCTCCGGCAACACTGGCTATTGCTGACTAGGCTTTCCGATGGTCTCTCGCAACCTAGTGGTGTGGTTGTTGGAAGTCTCATTAAGTAATAGGAGTAGTGTGTTACTGCTTCTATTACTTAATGGGATACCAGTATGCAATCTGGACGAGTCATCGTCAGACTTACTGACCAGGCAACCTGTACACAGCGAGTTGACGAAACCAGTCATTTTGTTTCAGAGCAAATGTTGCCAAGCCGGAGGAGGCCAGGGATGCAGCCAGCCGTGGAAATAGAGGTAGCTGTAAGCTACCTCTATGGGCGACTTTTAAGACGTGTACTTACGGCTTAAAAGCGAGCGAGAAGCCTGGTGTTCTTCCAGGCTGAAGCGTCCCCACAGCAGGCGGAATCCCTGGCAGCCGCAGGCGACACACACTATCCCTGCAACATTCGAAAGGAGTCGATGGCCGATGACGGCTTTTTACCGGTTACCTTATGGGGCCCGGCGCGACCAGCTTGCCCGGGCCAGCCACTTGACGGTGGCGCAGTTGGCATTGCTGGCGCAGCACCGACAGGCCACCGATGAGGATTTAATTGAAAACTATTTAACGACTTATGGGTTGCCCGAGGGGGTGGCCGTCAACCTGCGTGTCAATGGGCGTGACGTTGCTGTGCCCATGGTGACCGAGGAGCCATCGGTGATTGCCGCTGCCAGTAACGGCGGGCGGTTGTTGACCAGCGACACCGGAATCAGAACCGAGGTGACTCGGCGAGAGGTGATGGGGCAGATCGTGTTTAGTCATGTTCAGGACCCGCAGCGCTTGCAAGAGTGGCTGACCAGTCACGAGCAGGACCTCCTGCAGGTGGCCGACGCCGCACATCCCACGTTACTCACGCATGGTGGGGGCGCACGTTCCTTACGCGTTCGTATCTTGCCACCAGACTGGGTCTCTTTAGACCTCTTCATCGACGTGGGTGAGGCGATGGGGGCCAATCTGGTCAACACACTGACCGAGGCCGTTGCTGCTAAAATCAAGGCGTCCCTCGACGTGGATATCTTGATGAGTATTCTCAGCAACTACGCCACCCACAGTTTAGTCACAGCGAGTTGTGCCGTTCCCGTTGCGCAGTTAAAGACCAAGACGATTGCCGGTGCCGACGTGGCTCAGCGCATCGCCGAAGCCAGTGACTACGCGCAGGTCGACCCGTACCGCGCCGTGACCCACAACAAGGGCATCATGAACGGCATCGACGCCGTGGTGCTTGCGATGGGTAACGACTGGCGGGCCGTTGAAAGTGGCGTGCACGCCTACGCTAGCCGCAATGGCAGCTACCAAGGCCTCAGCCGCTGGTGGGTCAGCGCTGGGATTTTACACGGAGAGCTGACCATTCCACTAGCACTCGGGTTTGTTGGCGGCGCGACTAAGGTGTTGCCGCTGGTCAAAGTAAATCAGCAGCTCGCCCAGGTCGACAACGCTCGCGACCTCATGGGCATCACGGCCGCCGTGGGGCTGGCCCAAAATGTGGCCGCCTTGCGTGCACTGGTGACCGATGGGATTCAACGTGGTCACATGTCGCTGCAGCGTAAGTCGCTGGCGCTGTCCGTGGGGGCGACTCCCACGGAATTACCGGCCGTGACGCAACGGTTGGCGCAATTTAAGCAACCGACCACGGCGCAAGCGATGGCGGCGCTTCAGGCCGTTCGTCAAGCAAATTTAAAGAAATAGGTGAACTTAAAAATTATGCAAGCAAAAGATGTGCAATTAAACGATGAGGTCCAAGGCCTCTTAAACCAAGTTAACGCGCTCTATCCCGGCAAAGTTGAAGTTCAATTCATTGGTGAACTCCAAGCCGGTTTCGTCCGCCACGACCAAGCCCAACAGATTCAAGTGGGCAAGGACATTAACATTCAGGTTGCCGATTTGACGGCACCTAACTACACGGCATCTCACGAACTGGTTCATTTGCTAATGATCCTGTCTGGCTTCCCCCAGGTCTTCTTCTCACTGACGACTGGCCAACCCCAGCTCGACGAACAGTTGATGATCATGGGCACCGAACTTTACGATATCGTGAGCCACATTGTGGTAGTCAGCGAACAACGTAAGCACGGGCTGATCACTGATGAGATTGAGGGACTATACTTAAATGGGGTCACGGCGACGATCAAGCCGGAACCAACCCCCGTCGATGATGAAATGACGCTGCGGACGCTGACGCTATTGGATGCCTTGGCCTTCTTTGGCCTCGACAACGACAAGGTCATCGCGCAGTTTGAACGCGACTATCCAATCAGTTTCGCCGCCGCGCGTAAGCTGTACGATATCATCACCGAAAAGCCAGTGGATTCGCCATTTACCTTACGGCGGAACGTGGTCAAATTGTTCAAGGCCTTCGATGCCCAACTGGAAGCCTGGCGTTTACCCGCACTCCACAACACAGAATTCACAACGTTGACCAGTGTGTTGTCCAAGCGTCAATTGAGCTTGAACGTTAAGCAGATCTTCGAACTGTACCATTCAGACATGCACGAAAAAACGACCCAACGGCGCGGGTACGTCGGCTTTAACCGGTCTGACCAACAGAACGCTTTCGTGTTGCCATCACCAGCACCGAAGGACGATACGCCGGATTACTACACTAAGATTTATGACATGACGGTGGAAGACCTCTTCAAGCAGTTGAAGATGCCATACATCTTGCGTTAATTTTAGAAAGGATGATTGGGTATGGAAGCGAGCTTACAAGCAACCTTTGACGAGGCGAAGCACATTGTGTTTTTGACTGGTGCGGGCGTCTCGACGCCTTCTGGAATCCCGGATTACCGGTCGAAAAATGGCCTGTACACCGGGCACCGCAACGCCGAGTATTATCTGAGTCACACCTGTTTAGTTCAGGAACCGGACGTTTTTTACGACTACGTTAAGCAGAACCTCTACTACCCGGATGCCAAACCCAACGTCATTCACGAGAAACAAGCGGCCCTGACGCAACAGGACCGGGCGATGGTCATTACGCAAAATATCGACAACCTCTACAATGTCGCGCACACCAAGCATTTGGTGGAGTTCCACGGCAACATGTACAAGGTTCACTGCCAGGTCTGTGGCGCCAAAGTGGCGTGGCAGGACTCCACATCATGATGTGGACGGCGGTTGGCTGCGGCCAGACGTGGTGCTCTACGATGAGGGGCTAAACGAAATGAACATTCAACGGTCCGTGGCGGCCATGAACCAGGCCGATTTGGTAGTCATTGTCGGCACCTCGATGCGGGTCTACCCGTTTGCGGGCCTGCTCGACTACCGGAACAGTGCGGCCAAGGTGGTCGTGGTGAACCAAGAAAAATTGGATTTAGGATTTGACTACGACATGGTCCAGGCCGACGCCACTGATTTCTTCAACGAACTCCAGGTCCGGGGGTAACGCGTATGAGCCATCAAGAAGTGATCCACCAACTTAAGCAGTTGGTCCGGCGACTACGCTGGCTCAGCTTTCTTCAGCTGATTCCGGATACGTTGGTCATCTATGGTATTTTGCAGGTGGCCTTCAACGGGCAGTTGGTGACGCTATTCACTGCGACATTTACGCGGCAACAGGCGATTCTGGTCACGGCGCTCTTTGTCTTGATAGACCTGTGTGTCACCGGGATTCGCTACAACGACCGGCTGGCGGGCAAACGTCTGATCAGCCAGCTCAGCGGCCGCCTGACCACCCCCGAAGCCGAACTGATCAAGCAATTCGAACGGTTTAAATAGTGGCCGGGGTTCGTCTCCGGCTGGCAGGCACACTCCGCCCGGTGAGGTAGACCTGGAGCCTGTGAAGCGGTCTCCAGGGCGACTTGAAGCCTCAAAGAACGAGTCTTCAAGTGCGGCCTATTCTCTAAGCCTGAGAAAATCGCTCAGACTAAGAGAATCGACACGGGGCTACGTGTCCCTGCCAGCCTGCGACTGTGGCCACGTTTAATTCGTTCGGAATTGGTTTGACTGGTTCTATCGCTAGCTACTGCGGTCGGCTATATGGCTGTGAAATCAATTTGTGGATAGTTTTGTTGAGGACAACAATAGTAATTAGTAGTTTTAGGCCACAGTAGTGTAGTCGGAGGCAGATAGGAACGGAACCCCGTGTCGGTGGTCTTAGTTCGGCTGGGTTTGCCGGACTTAGAGCACGGGCCGAGCGTTGTGACTCGGGTCATGAGGCACGACCTCGCCCTGGAGACCGCACCTCAGGCTCCAGGTCTGCCCCACGGGGTGGAGTTCTTATCTGCTGGAGACGATGACACTTATTTTAGAGGAGGGACTTTGCGGATGATTAGTATTGGGTTGACCACTTGGACTGAGCATCCAGCGCTGATTGGCGGCGAAGACCGTCCGGTGACCTTAACTGAATATGCGGGCCATTTTCCGGTGGTTGAGCTGGATACGCCATTCTATGGGATTCCGCGGCAGACCACGGTTGGAAAATGGGCGGCCGCTGTGCCGGATGGGTTTCAGTATATTCTGAAGGCCAATCAGGTCATGACCAAGCACGATTGCAAAGAACCGGCCGATGCGACGACGCTGGCAACGGCATTTGAGGAGTTTAAAGAAGCCATTCAGCCCTTAGTGGTCAGTGGCAAATTGCTCACGGTCCTGTTTCAATTTCCACCGTTCTTCAATCGGACGACGGCCAACATTGAATACCTCCGTGATGTGCGCGTGCAGATGGGTAATTTGCCGGTGGCCGTCGAATTTCGGAGTCCAAGCTGGTTCGCAACGCCGGGGATGACGACGGATGTCCTGGCCTATTTGAAATCGCTAAAATTGACCAACGTGACGACCGATGAACCGCATAATTTAAACGATGGGATTCCGTTGGTCGACACGGTGACGACACCAGAACTAGCGCTGGTGCGTTTGCACGGCCGTAACGCGCAGGGCTGGTTCAATCAGGGGGCTAACTGGCGTAAGACACGGACGTTGTACCGCTACTCAGAAGAAGAACTACAGGACTTCGCGGCATTGGCCAAGCGACTGGATCAACAGGCAAAAAATGTCTGCGTCATCTTCAACAACAACTCTGGCCGGGATGCTGCCCCGAATGCCCAGCGACTACAAGCAATTTTAGGCTTGCACTGGGAGAATTTGGCGCCGCAGCAGTTGGACTTGTTTTAAATAAAACAGTTAGAGGCATCAGCGGTTTTTCTATGAAGAGAAATCTGTTGGTACCTTTTTTTAGTGTCTCTTTTTTACAGTATTCTGATGGACCCCATACTGTGTTTCTACTGAAAAGGAGATTTAGATAGTTATCGTTATATTTTACTTCCACCGGTGATTAGTTATCAGCAAGTCGTAAAGTTCGGGGCGCGTGAGGCTTTCAGCGATTGTGACGGTTAAGCACAATCAGAGCCGGAGGAGGCCAGGGGTGGAGCCAGCCGTGGAGGTGGTGTTAGCTGGTGGTCTGGCCAGCTTACAGCACGGGCGACTTTGAAGACACGGTTTTTTCGTGGCTTCAAATCGAGTCGGAAGCCCGTTCTTTGGCTGGAGCGTCCCCACAGCAGGCGGAATCCCTGGCAGCCGTAGTGCGGCCAATTTACATGAGTTTTTTTCTATTCATTTTGAGTATTGACACCCTAAAATTAACACATAAAACCCCGGTAAAGCGCTATGGCTGAACCGGGGTTTATGCTATACTTAATTAGAATTTACATTGAATTTTAACCCGAAAACAACGGAATAATTTAGAGCGAGGGAAGGCTTTTCTTTTATGGCAGACAAACCAACTTTTTACATTACAACGCCGATCTACTACCCATCTGGGCGGTTACACATCGGGAATTCTTACACGACGATTGCGTGTGACGTGGTTGCCCGTTACAAGCGGAGCAACGGTTACGACGTGTTCTTCTTGACGGGGACCGACGAACACGGTTTAAAAATTGAAGATAAGGCCCAATCTCAAGGTCAAACGCCCCAAGAATACGTGGACGGCATGGCTAAGGGCATCAAACAGCTTTGGAAGACGCTGGAAATTTCCAACGACAAATTTATCCGGACGACCGACAAGGAACACGTTGCGGCCGTTCAGGAGGTCTTCGAACGCTTACTGAAGCAGGGCGACATTTACCTGGGTGAGTACGAAGGCTGGTATTCCGAAGACGACGAAGAATACTTTACGGAAACGCAACTCGCTGAAGTCTACCATGACGACAACGGTAAGGTTATCGGTGGGAAGGCGCCATCCGGCCACGAAGTTTCATTAGTCAAGGAACAGTCATACTTCTTCAAGATGAGCAAGTACGCCGACTGGCTGCTGGACTTCTACCACAGCCATCCCCACTTCATCCAACCGGAATCACGGATGACGGAAATGATCAACAACTTCATCAAGCCCGGTCTGGAAGACCTCGCCGTTTCCCGGACGACCTTTACTTGGGGCGTGCCGGTCAAGAGCAATCCCAAGCACGTGGTCTACGTGTGGATCGATGCCTTGCTCAACTATATTACGGCATTAGGCTACACCAGCGATGACGAGAGCCTCTTCAAGAAGTTCTGGCCCGCCAATGTTCAAATGGTGGGTAAGGAAATCGTTCGGTTCCACTCCATCTACTGGCCAATCGTACTCCATGCGTTAGGTGTTGAAGCACCCGACGAGTTATTTGCGCATGGCTGGTTACTGATGAAGGACGGCAAGATGTCCAAGTCCAAGGGGAACGTTATTTACCCCGAAACGCTGGTCGACCGTTATGGCCTCGATGCGCTACGGTACTACCTGATGCGCGCCATGCCTTACGGAAACGACGGGACATTTACGCCCGAAGACTTCGTGGACCGGTTGAACTACGACTTGGCTAACGACCTGGGGAACCTGTTGAACCGGACCGTTGCCATGATCAACAAGTACGAAGACGGCAAGTTGCCAGTCTACACAGCTGGTGTGACCGAATTTGACGGTGAGCTCGAAGCCACTGCCGAATCCGTCATTGCCAACTACCATGACTTGATGGACCAGATGCACTTCGCCGACGCCTTATCCGAAATTTGGAAATTGGTTTCGCGGAGCAACAAGTACATCGATGAGACTGAACCTTGGAACTTAGCCAAGGACGACAGTAAGTCTGCTGAATTGGCCGCTGTGATGGCCCACCTGGCTGCCAGCCTGCGGGTAATTGCGGCACTGATCAGCCCAGTCATGACCCACGCGCCTAAGGAAATCTTTACCCAATTGGGCTTAGACCCAGAGACGTTGACCATGACTGACCTGAAGCTCGCCGACTTACCAGCTGGCAAGCAAGTCGTTGCCAAGGGAACACCAATTTTCCCACGGATCGATGTCCAAGAAGAAGTCGACTTCATTCAAGGCCAGATGACCAAGTCCGAAAAGACTAAGGGTCGTGCGGCCATGGCTGCTAAGGCGCAAGCCCAACAAGAAGCTGCTCAGGCAGACGATGCTGGCGACTTGACACTGAACAAGCCAGAGATTCGTTTCGACAAATTTGAAAAGATCGAACTTCGCGTGGCCGAAGTCAAGGCGGTTGACCACGTTGAGGGTGCTGACAAGCTCCTCAAGTTCCAACTGGACGCTGGTGACCAAGGGACCCGGCAGATTCTTTCCGGGATCGCCCAATGGTATCCAGAACCACAAGAACTCGTGGGCAAGAAGGTCGTCATCGTGGCCAACTTGAAGCCACGGAAGATGCGCGGCCAAGTCAGCCAAGGGATGCTGCTCTCTGCCGAACATGATGGCAAGGTGCAACTCCTGACGCTGCCAAGCAGTATGGTCAACGGCTCGGACGTTAGCTAGAGAATAAGATAAACCATAACCAAAACGTGGGCGGCGGGTCGATAAGACGCCAACCCACGTTTTGTTGGCTATGGGGTAACATAGATTGGACTTGCGCCTTACCGGTCGGCAAATATGGGCTGGAACGGTGCGAACACAACTTGAAGTCTCGCAAGTGCCGAGTCTTCAAGATTGGTTTTCTACTAAGCTGGCAAGAAACGCCAACTAAGTAGAACGACGCGCCTGAGCCCATATTTGCCGACCTCTCGGCTGACATGGTGGTTCTATGGCAACAATGGATTATGTGTGTTGACATGTTATGGTCCTTGTTGTGGATTACGTTGCAATTAGAACTTGTCGTGTCATGGTAGAGCTCAGTCTAAGCCGGAGGCGGCCAGGGGTGTAGCCAGCCGTGGTAATCTTATTGGCTGGCACAGCTAGCCAATAAGATGGGCGACTTTTAAGACGCATGAATTTTGCGGCTTGAAAGCGCGCGCTCAGCCTAGCGCTTCAGCGTCCCCACAGCAGGCGGAATCCCTGGCCGTCGCAGTGCGTCAAAATTTAATCAATTTAACTAACTCAATAAAAATCAAAAGCAAGGAGGAATTCGATGAAGATATTTGATTCGCATACGCATTTGAATAGCGAAGAGTTCTTGGACGACGTGCCGGGCTACCTGAAGCGGGCGGCCGACTTGGGTGTCGTCAAGATGACCAACATCGGCTCCAACACGCAGTTGAATGCCGACGCCATCAAGCTGGCCCACCAATATCCGCAACTTTACGCGGCGGTCGGCTGGCACCCAGAAGACTCTAAGAACTACGATGCCGCGGCCGAGAAGCTGCTGGAAGAACAGCTAGCCGATGACCGGGTCGTGGCCTTGGGTGAAATTGGGCTGGACTATCACTGGGATTCATCACCGCAGGACGTTCAGAGCAAGGTGTTTGCCCGGCAGATTGCGATTGCTAAGGAAGTCGGTAAGCCGATTGTTGTCCACAACCGTGACGCCTTCGAAGACACTTACCGCATCATCAAAGAGGCCGGCATCAGTGAAATCGGCGGGGTCATGCACAGCTTTAACGGCGATCCGGAGTGGCTCAAGAAGTTCTTGGACCTGGGGATGCACATTTCCTATTCCGGGGTCGCTAGTTTTAAGAACGCCCATGAAGTTCACGATTCCGTGCGGGCGACGCCACTGGACGTCATGATGGTCGAGACCGATGCGCCATATTTGACGCCGGAACCGCACCGTGGCGAGCAGAACGAGCCCGGATTTACGCGTTATACCGTTGAGGCGATTGCCAAGGAACGGGAAACGACGCCGGAAGAGATCGCTGCTGCCACGTTTAAAAACGCAGAGGAGTTTTACAAAATAAATGAAGAAGATTAAAGAGGTCCTCGTGGTCGAGGGCAAGGACGATACCAAGCAGATCAACCGGGCGGTCAACGCCGACACCATTGAGACGCGCGGCTCCGCCATCGATGACGACACGCTGGCCTTAATTGAAAAATTGGCCGACCAACGGGGCATCATCATCTTTACCGACCCCGATTTCTCCGGCGAAAAGATTCGTAAAATTGTGGCCGAGGCGGTACCAAACGCCAAGCACGCCTTTTTACCCAAGGCAGAAGGGCGGCCGGACAAAGCCGGTGGCTCACTGGGCGTGGAACATGCCAGTCCCGAAGCGATTCGCGCGGCACTAGATCACGTGTACACTGAAACCACGGCCGCACCAACGTTGATCACCCACGAAGACCTGATGGCCGCTGGGTTGATCGGTGGGGCCGGTGCCAAGGAACGGCGGGAACAGCTCGGCGAACTCTTGCAGATCGGTTACGTCAATGGCAAACAGCTCGAGAAACGCTTACGGATGTTCAGCATCCAACCGGCAGACTTTGCCGCGGCGTTGGGACAGATTCGAGCAAAGGAGAATGCAAATGAATAACAGCGTACCAGAAATCGGCTCACCAGCCCGGACTAAAGCGATTCTTAACCGGTACCACTTGGTCGCCAAGAAGAGTTTGGGTCAGAACTTCTTGTCTGACCTGAACATTTTACGTAACATTGTGGCGGCCGGCGATGTGACCGAGCACGATAATGTCATTGAAATTGGTCCCGGAATCGGTGCCTTGACCGAACAGATCGCCAAGCGAGCCCATCACGTGGTGGCGTTTGAAATCGACGAGAACCTCCTGCCCGTATTGGACGAGACGTTGATGGATTACGACAACGTTACGGTCATCAACCAAGACATTTTAAAGGCGAACTTGCCAGAAGTGGTCAAGCATGATTTTGAACCCGGCCATCCGCTGAAATTGATTGCGAACTTGCCATACTACATCACGACGCCGATTCTAATGGGGGTTCTGCAGAGTAACGTGGACTTCGACACGATCGTGGTCATGATGCAGGCCGAAGTGGCGGACCGCTTAGTGGCCGAACCAGGGACCAAGGCGTACGGCTCATTGTCGGTCGTCATGCAGTACCGGGCTCACGTCGAAGTGGCGTTTGCGGTTCCGCGGACGGCATTTATTCCACAACCGAACGTTGATTCGGCAATCATTCGCTTGACGAAAAGTGACCCGTTACCGGTTAAGCCGTACGAAGACCAGGCCCTCTTCAAGTTTGTTAAGGGCTGCTTCGCTCACCGGCGGAAATCGCTGTGGAACAATTTACAGGGGATTTTCGGGAAACAACCGGAAGTTCGTGAACGAATTGAATCCGTTTTAAATCAGACTGGAATTTCGCGGCAGCTCCGCCCAGAGCGGCTAACCCTGATAAATTTCATCGAATTAACCAATGCTTTTCACAATGAAGGACTTATGTAACCCTTACCAATTGAGGATTCTTGCGGTTTTAGGCGTGTTGTGGTATAATTTGCGTTTTTTGTGAAACGATGTTATAATTGTTTCACAGAGGTGAAGTGCATGCCAACAAGTTTAGCGAACATTAAGAACAAACTGGACGATCGCATCGGCGAAAAGTTGATGGTGATTGCACAGGCCGGGCGTAAGAAGACGACAGAGCGGCATGGAATTCTTCGGGAAACCTATCCAGCCGTTTTCGTAGTGGATCTAGACCAAGACGAAAACTCGTTTGAACGGGTTTCATACAGTTACACCGATATTTTAACCAAGAACATCGAAGTTGACTTTGATGAATAGATAATTGGGCCAATCAAGGCCTTTTTATTTTGACCAAAATTCATTGGCAACATGGATGGTGTCATTCGCCTTACCGGCCGCCAGATATGGGCCGGAACGGGGCGAACGCAACTTGAAGCCTCGCAAGTGCCGAGTCTTCAAGATTGGTTTTCTACTAAGCTGGCAAAGGACGCCAACTAAGTAGAACGACGCGCCTGGGCCCATATCTGGCGACCTCTCGGCTTACATGGAAGTTCTATGGCAGCGATGAATTATGGTTGTTAAAAAGTCATGGCTTAGACAGCAGTGTAAAACTGTATTAGGACATCATCAGTCGGGTTACTGGTTAAGCGGGGTGGCGCTTACTGTGTTTTTCATGGTAGAGCCAATCAAAGCCGGAGGAGGCCAGGGATGTAGTCAGCCGTGGCAACGATGTTAGTCGGGGTCCTTTCCCGGCTTACATTGTGGGACGACCTCGGAGACGCGTGATTTTCGTGGCTTTGAGGCGAGCTGGAAGTCCGTTCTTTGGCCGGAGGCGTTCCCCATGGCAGACGGAATCCCTGGCAGCCGCAGTGCAACCATAGTCAGTCCGATTTTGACACAATCCATCTCCACCTATATATTTTCTTAAAGAATTCCCAGCTCTTGGAGAACCCTTTTTCTTTTGGCAGGAACCATAGTATAATAGGCTTAATCAGATTCACGAGAACGGTAGGCGGTGGCCTATTTAGAATTAAGGTGAGCTCATGCAACTGATTGAAAAGGCGCCTGCCAAGATAAACCTCGGGCTCGACACCCCCTATCACCACCAAGATGGGGCGGAGGAGTGGAACATGGTCATGACGTCCGTGGACTTGGCGGACTATGTCGAAATTCAAACACTAACCAAGCACAAGCGTATCCGGGTGGCCTCGGATAGTGGCTTTTTGCCCAATGACCAGCGAAATCTGGCTTTTCAGGCGGCCCATTTACTCCAAACTAAATATCACGTTGATGAGGGCGTTAATATCCGCATCAAGAAAAATATTCCGGTAGCGGCTGGCCTCGGGGGCGGATCATCCGATGCGGCGGCGGTCCTACGGGGGCTTAATCAGTTGTGGCAACTCAATTTAAGCTGGCAAGAATTAGCAGAGTTGGGCTTGCAAATTGATTCGGACGTGCCGTATTGTGTCTACGGGCGCACGGCCCATGTCCGCGGCAGGGGAGAACGGATCACACCGTTGTCCAAGTTGCCGGCGGCCTGGGTCGTTTTGGCTAAGCCCAAGGTCAGCGTCTCCACGCCCAGTATTTTACAGCAGATCCGCTATGATGATCTGGAGCATCCGGACATCGACGCCCTCTTGCGTGCAGTGCGGGACCAGGATATCGAGGCGATGTGTGCAGTCATGGGGAATGCCCTGGAACCATTGACGTCGCATCGTTATCCCGAGATTACTCAGCTGAAACAACAGATGATGAAGTTTGGTGCCGATGCCGCGCAGATGAGCGGGACCGGGCCGACCGTCTTTGGCCTATGTGGCAAACAATCACGCGCCCAGCGGGTCTTTAATGGGATGAAAGGCTTCTGCCGAGAAGTTTATTTGGTTCGGCCGTTACCTTAAAGGAATCAAGTGAGGATGGTAGCGATGACGAAAGCAGACGACATTTTTCAGGCAATTCAAGCTGATCCGCAAAACGCTGACTTCACGGCGCAGGGGATTTTGCCGCTGTATCACGTGGATGCTGGCGCGAAAATCTTATTGGTCAGCCAAGCACCCAGTCGTCAGGCTCAGGCGTCCATGACGTTTTGGGACGACGCGAGCGGCAATCGGCTCCGAGACTGGATGGGCGTGACTAAGGATCAATTTTACAATTCGGGCAAACTGGCCGTGTTGCCATTGGACTTCTATTATCCGGGCAAGCACGAACACGGTGGTGACCTGCCACCACGGAAAGGCTTCGCCGAAAAATGGCACGCGCCACTGCTTGAGTTGATGCCCGATATTAAACTGACGTTATTGATTGGGCAGTACGCGCAGAAGGCATACTTGACCCATCACGAAAAAACGTTAACGGCGACGGTCGAACACTATGCGGATTACTTACCAGATTATTTTCCGTTGGTGCACCCATCGCCCCTCAACTACGGCTGGCAACGCCAACATCCGTGGTTCGTCGAGTCAGTGGTGCCAGAACTCCAGCAGCGGGTCCACGAAATCATGAGCTAGCTACACTTAAAAAAGTTACTTTGTTTAACAAAATAAATTGAAAAGAGCGATTTACCCGTTCTCCAGCAATAAGTGGGAGCGAGTAAGTCGCTTTTTTAATTGATTTAGTCAATTCCTGTCGTAAATGGCTTCAAATAGTCACTTCGGTAACTGAACTTTCCTTACCTGTTAATAATCGGGAGCTTGGTTTGGTTAGTAGATGTATAAAGATTATCGGAATCTTGGCCGCTGATATGTGCTAAATGCCGGTTGGAGTAAGAAATCTATGGTCAAAGGAGCGTTCACTGCAAGAAGTGTCACAGAGAAAGTCGATTATCAACGTTACCGGCTAGAGATGCGGTCAGCACGCACTAACTAACCCTTGTTGCCTGAAAAATCAACCAGAGCCGGAGGAGGCCAGGGATGGAGCCAGCCGTGGTAATATTGGTTGCTGGCCGTTGGCTAGCAACCAATATGGGCGACTTTGAAGACACGTGGGTTTCGTGGCTTCAAAGCGAGCGAGAGGACCGTTCCTCAGTCCGAAGCGTCCCCACAGCAGGCGTAATCCCTGGCAGCCGCAGGCGGACACTCTACATCAATCCAATCTCAACCCACCAAAAAAGGGGTTCATCAGCGACCAATCTCACTGGTGGACCCCAAATTAAATTCAAAAAATAAATATGTAAACAACCAACTCGCTTTAATTTGGTCGACGTGGGCTGGACGCCAACACTGCTCGGAGCGAAACCGGGCATAAAACAACTGAGACGGGGCTTCATGGCCGCGTCGATTCGGTAGTTCTAACAAACAACAACTGTGACAAGAAATTTCGGAAATTGAATTTTTTAATCGTCATCAACAGTGTAGCCGAGTGACTATTAATTGTCAACGCTTTCATATAAAAATTTCTATAGAATTTTGCTTAGCACTTGATATAGGTAGATTGTTTAAAAATAGCTATTGACAACTGGAAGCGGTTACAGTATGATTTGCATTGGAAATTGAATTTTTTATCACCGTCATACACTTACTTCTAAGAGGTGCTTCATATGAGTGAAAACGCTGCCAAATCTGAGGTAACCACGAAAAACATGGTTCCTTGGAATGAACGAATCGCTTATAGTTTTAGTGATTTCGCTTGCAACTTGTCCTTCCAAATGGTTGGGACGTACTTAATGATTTTCTACACTGATACTTTTGGTCTCAGTGCTGCTGCTGTTGGGACTCTGTTCCTGGCTGCCCGGGTTGTGGATGCCTTTGATGGTCCATTCTGGGGTATCATGATTGACCACACGCATACTAAGTGGGGGAAGAGTCGGCCGTACTGGTTATGGTTCTCAATTCCGTTCGCCGTGTTCTGTGTGCTGGTCTTTACCACGCCAAACATGAGTTTAACGGGTAAGTTAGTTTGGGCTTACATTACTTATATTGGGGTTGATGTGCTGTACTCAGCCGTTAACATTCCAATTACTTCTATTTTGCCATCATTGACTAGTAACCCACAAGAACGGGTTACGTTGTCGACCATTCGTCAATTCATGGGGACTGCCGGTGCCACCATTATTACTGGTATCACGCTGACCATGGTTGCCTTCTTCGGTCACGGTTCAACCACTAGCGCACGTGGCTGGTTCATCTGGGCTTTGATCGTTGCCGTTATCGTTGTTATTATTTTCTACTTTGTCTTCAAGTACACGCATGAACGGGTACAAACTAAGAGCTCTCGTCAATCTATTCCAATTAAGGAATCCTTGAAGGCTTTGAAGCGTAACTGGCCATGGGCTATCATCATCTTCATCAACTTCATTTACTGGATGGGGATGCAAACGCGTTCACAAGTGACTGTTTACTTCTTCAAGTACAACATGCACGATGCAACGTTAGCTTCATTTGTTCTGAGTTTACAAATCGTTTCCTTGGTCGCCGTTGTCTTAACGCCAGCTACCTCTAAGTGGTTAGGCAAGCGGAACACCATGCTCGGTGGGATGATTTTGGCCGTTGTTGGTCAATTGCTCTTGAGCTTAGGTGCAACTAACCTGAGTGTGCCAATGATTATCTTTGCGACTGTCGTTGGTTACATGGGTACTGGGTTCGTTTCTGGCTTGATCGCCGTTATGCTTGCTGACGCCGTTGATTACGGTGAATGGAAGAACGGTGTCCGTGCCGAAGGGATCGTTACCTCCTTCTCTAGTTTCAGTGCTAAATTAGGGATGGGTATTGGTGGTGTGATCACCGGTTGGATTTTGACTGGTACTGGTTACGTTGCCAACCATACGCAATCCGCAGGTGCCTTACACGGTATCGAATTGAACTACATTTGGGTTCCACTGTTGGGCTTCGCGCTTTCAGGTATCGCGCTGATGTTCTACCATGTTGACGGCATCGAAAAGCAGATGCAAGGCGACTTGGCTGAAAAGCATGCACGTGAAAATGCTGAAGACGCTGAAGACTCTGACAAAGACTAATCGGAAAAAGTGAGTGACACGGATGATTATTAATAAGGACGTTATGCGCATTCACAACGAGCGTTCGGTTCTCCAAGCCATCGTCAATCATGGTCCGATTTCCAGAAATTCGGTCTCAAAACTCTTGGGATTAAATAAGGTGACGGTCTCCGATATCATCGGGTCCTTCATCGACCGGAAATTAGTGACGAGTCTTGGCGAAGCACGGGGAACCAGTACTGGTGGTCGACGGCCGGAGTTAGCGGCATTCAACGCGACTTACGGCTACGTGATCAACTTCAGTATTTCTGGCGACATCGTGGAATTACTCGTCACCCAAATGGATGGCCGAGCATTGGCGTATAGCACGAGTCCCATTGATAATCAGTCGGTTGAAGATGTCATGGCTAAAATGGAAGGCTTGATTAATCAGTTACCACAGTTTGATGTGGTCAACGGGTTACAGGCAATTTCCATCGCCATCTTCGGGGTCGTTTACCATAACAAGGTCATCACGTCACCATTCGTGGATTATGCGGACTTTGATATTGTCGGCTACTTCCACGACCGGTACCAGGTGCCCATTGTGATGGAAAATGAAGCGAACCTGTCGGCGGTCTTCGAACAGGATTTCAGTAAGCAGGAACTTGAGCACATTGTGTCCGTCAGCATTCATGAGGGCGTTGGTGCGGGGATTATCCTCAACACGCAGCTCTATACGGGTAATTACGGCCAGGCCGGAGAAATCGGGCAGACCATTATTCAGGAGTCGCGTGACCATCACCGGCCGCTCTCAAAGCTCGCCAGTTTCGATGCGGAGTGGTCCCAGACCGCCTTGCTAG
This sequence comes from Levilactobacillus andaensis, assembly GCF_016861695.1. Classification (GTDB taxonomy): domain Bacteria; phylum Bacillota; class Bacilli; order Lactobacillales; family Lactobacillaceae; genus Levilactobacillus; species Levilactobacillus andaensis. The sequence goes on from NZ_BOLP01000012.1 coordinate 40,564, forward strand.
AAAAGGCGCGGGTGCTGAAAAAGGCCAAGACGTATGACCTGAATCAATTGGTCAGCGACTACGAAGCCGAAGACGAAGCGATTATGGGTCTGCTTGAGGACTTCTGTTACTACCTGGCTTTGGTCACGAGTAACCTGATTTCTGCGTATGATCCGCAGATGGTGTTCTTCAACTCACCACTCATTGACCGGTTGCCCGAAATTTTAAAGAATATTCAGATGAAATTGGGGTTCATGCCGTTGGTGCCACCCCTGGTCATGTCAAAGGACGTGAAGTATGCCACCTTACTGGGTGGGGCGTCCCTTGCCATTCACCGGGTACTTAACATGAACGGAACGCGACTGATTTTTCATCACTAACAGGCTCCACGAAAATACGATACAGGATGGCTCGCAATTGGGTCGGCCGGTATCGTATTTTTATCAGGAAATGATCTTCATTGGGCCGCCTGTGAGTTACAGACGCCACGCTGTGGGGACCGACCGAAGCCGGAGTGCGGTCTTCGGTCTCGCCTTGAAGCCGCGGAAAATCGCTGCGTCTCCAAGACGTCCCGTGCTGTAACCTAGCAAAAGACGCTAGCTAACACCACCGATACAGCGCTCTGTCTGAAACTCTCCGGCTCTGGATGGTTTCAGCTGATAAATAATGTCTGCGGGACAACGAGCTGGCGACAATCTTGTAGCGTAATTGGGAATATCAGATTGTTTAGTGTGTAGTTTTCAGCTGAACATTTGTGACGAACATAGTCAGAAGGCGATGGACACCACAAATATTAGAAATAAAGTGGCCATCGTACTCGTCAACTATTATGAGCAAAGGTTAACTGATGAAGTCTGCTAAATAACGAACAAGTTTAAGCCGGAGGATGCCAGGGATGGAGCCAGCTGTGTCGACGATGTTAGTCGAGGTTCTTTCTCGGCTTACATCGTGGGACGACCTCGGAGACACGTGTTTTTCGTGGCTTTGAGGCGAGCCGGAAGCCCGCACCACAGGCTGGAGGCGTTCCCCATAGCAGGCGGAATCCCTGGCAGCCGCAGGCGAACCACATAACCGAATTATTTTTAGGAGGAAATTGAATTGACTAAACATGGATTACCGAAGAACTTTTTATGGGGCGGCGCCGTTGCCGCACACCAAGTTGAAGGTGCCTACAACGTTGGTGGCAAGGGTCTCAGTGTTGCCGATGTCATGACAGCCGCTGGGAGCCACGACGAACGGACAATCACGAATGGCGTGCAAGCGGGCGAATTTTACCCGAACCATGAGGCCGTGGATTTCTACCATCAATACCCAGAAGACGTGAAGCTCTTTGCCGAAATGGGCTTTAAGAGTTTTCGGACGTCGATTGCCTGGTCACGGATCTTTCCGCAGGGCGATGAGATTGAACCCAACGAAGAGGGACTGAAGTTCTACGATCGTTTATTCGATGAATGCCTGAAGTACAACATCGAACCCGTGGTCACGCTGTCTCACTTTGAGATGCCGTATCACTTGGTGACGAAATATGGTGGCTTCCGGAGCCGCAAGACGATTACCTTCTTTACGCGTTTTGCCAAGGCCGTTTTCGAACGCTACCAAGACAAGGTCAAGTACTGGTTAACGTTTAACGAGATTAACAACCAGAGTAACTACGACCGGGCCTTCACGTTGTTTACCAACTCTGGGATTCAAGTGAAGCCGGGCGAAAACGCCGAAGAAGTGATGTATCAAGCCGGTCACTACGAGGTTGTGGCCAGTTCACTGGCTGTTCAGATTGCCCACCAGATCAACCCTGATTTCCAAGTGGGGGCCATGGTGGCCTTCTCACCCGTTTACCCAGCGACCGACAAGCCGAGTGACGTGTTAAAGGCGCAACGGGCCATGCAAGCGCGGTTCTGGTTCTCTGACGTCCAATGTGAGGGGACTTACCCAACCTGGTTGACGCAGTATTTTGATGCCAAAGGGTACGATTTAGACATCACCAAGGCCGATTTAGCCAACTTGAAACGCGGGACCGTCGACTACCTCGGGTTCAGCTACTACATGTCCTTTGCGACGCAGGCTGGTGACCACGAAGACAAGCAGTTCTCCTACAACGAGAGCCGCGACCTGGTCACGAATAAATACGTACCACAATCCGATTGGGGCTGGCAAGTTGACCCAGAAGGCCTGCGTTACGGGCTGAACTGGATGAACGACCGGTACCACTTACCCCTATTTATCGTGGAAAATGGGATCGGGGCCATCGACAAGTTGACCGCCGACCACGAAGTCCACGACCAATACCGGATCGACTACCTGCGCGACCACATCGTCCAAATGAAGTTGGCCATGGAGGAAGACGGGGTGCCGGTCATGGGCTACACGCCTTGGAGTGCCATCGACATCGTGTCCGCCAGCACCGGTCAGCTGTCGAAGCGCTATGGGTTCATTTACGTTGACCGCAACGACGATGGCAGTGGTAGTTTAGCGCGTTACCGGAAGGATTCCTTCTACTGGTACCAGCGCGTGATTACCACCAACGGCGAGGACCTTTCATTGGATGGTGAACATGATGACGCAAAAGCCTGAACCGATCCTCGCCATTGATATTGGCGGAACGACCGTGAAATATGGCGTCTGGGCGGCAGAGAAATTGACACACAAGGACCGGTTCAACACGCCGAAAACGTGGCCGGAACTGCTGGATAAGCTGATTGCGGTCAAACGGGAATTGGCTTTGCCGTTTGCGGGTGTGGCCGTTAGCCTGCCCGGGGGTGTCGACACGGTCGTGGGGAAGATCTCCGGGACCAGTGCCGTGGATTATCTGAACGATTTTCCCATCAAGGCCACGTTGCGCACGGCTCTAGGCGTCCCAGTCAGTATTCAAAATGATGCTAACTGTGCGGCGCTGGCCGAGGCTTGGCGGGGCAATGCCAAGGACGTCGACGATGCCATCTACATGATTATCGGGACGGGCATTGGCGGTGCTGTGACGATCAACGGTCAGCTGATGGCTGGTCAGGATAATTTCACCGGCGAGTTTGGCTACATGGTCATGAATCCGGCCGGCGAGACGTTCAGTCAGTTGGCGAGCCCGGTCAAAATGGCGGCACGTTACCAACGACTGAAGGAGTTGCCCACGGCATTCACGGCGCAGGACGTCTTTGACCTCGCCAATAACGGCGACACCATTGCCCAGCAGTGTGTGGGCGAAATGTTAAATTGGCTGAGCATTGGCGCGTTCAACCTCTACGTCAGCCTGAATCCGCAACGCCTGTTGATTGGCGGCGGCATCTCGTCGCGGCCGGGGTTCGTGGCCGACTTGCAGCAGCGGATTCAACACCTGATGAACGAACATAAGGCCGCGTTAACGGCCGATGTACGGGCCTGCCGTTTCTTAAACGACGCCAATCTAATCGGCGCGGTCCGGCAATTCTACGTGGAAAACGGGGATGAACCGGCGGAAGGCGCTGTGCGGATGCAGGCACGGTAGTTAAGATGTTAATTTTGAGGACTTTACTGGCTGAGTGTTGGCTGGTGAGGTCCTTTTTGCGGTTTATTATTAGCTGATAATAGTGACAGTTAAGCCAGAGAATGCCAAAGTATTTTTCCTTAAAGAAAGCCCTTTCAAAAACGTGAATGAAAGTTTATATTAAATAGTAAACAAGCTAAATTAGGGAAATGGGTGATACCTTAATGGAAAATAAAATTGCGGGTGCATCTAGCTGGCCAAGTTATCGGTTAACCTCTACAGATGAATCGGATGGGGAGGATAAGCTGGTTGCGGAGATTACGGTGGCAGCTCAACCTGTACAAACAGTTCATCAAGCGGAATTAGAGCCATTGATGAAGAGTTATCAAGAGCTGGAGAAAAAAATAACGGATATTAGTGGTGAGATAGATAAGCTGACACCTAAAGCAGATAAGGTCGATTATGTATTGGCTAGTTGCAGTGGTATTGTTTCAGGATTAATCGATATCTTGTTTGTAGGCGCACCTAATAAAAGTAAATTGCAGAACTGGACAGATAAGCAATCCGGCGACATTGTAGTCAAATTTGCCAAGCTGAATGGCTGGGATGGTGGTCAAGATGGTGCATATCGAGAAGATCGTGCCATTGCCTTTCTGGAAGGCAAGTTTAAAGTGCCTTATGATTCAAGAGGAACTAGTGATGTTGCACAAGGAGTGACAAGACCAGAGCTACACCACTATGATTCACCCGGGCATCATCCGACAATTGTGGGGCTAGTGTTTTCCATTATTGATCAGTTTAATATGACCGTTACACTCAATTCTTCAAGCCAGCCAGGAATTCTTCAGGTACTTGATGTAAGTTCTGATCAGCAGAGTATGAAATCTAAAAATCAGTTCAGACTGCAAGGTAATAGCTTTATTGGAAAAATATTCTGTGGCTGTATGAATTGGTTTGGTCACTTGATGTCAGATTTTGCAGGAGCAAGCAATAGTGTCGGCCGTGGTGCAGGTATTCCAGGACCGATTATGTCCTTAGCAGGTGACATTAATGCTGTTACCGGTGCGTTAAATATTCCCCAGTCTAATATTCAAAAGACTTTTTATGACATTGGAGCAAAAATGTATAAAGAAGGTTTCGATGCGCGTTTTGAGGCGGCACAAGCAATTCCGGTCGTATTCAATGAGCTTCTGACACGAACTTTTTATGCAATTCGCCGTAGTTGTTGGTATTTAAAGGAGACTAAAGAGGAACATCAAAAATTTGTTTTTAAGGATTTTTGGCAGGCTGTCAAGCCGTTTAACAATGCAACAATTAATCGAATGATATTGGTCAGTAGTGCGGTGTTTACAGCCCTCGATGTGAGTGCGGCCGCTATAAAGACAGGGGGGGTCAGGTTCGAATCTCTAGTGAACGTCAATATTGTTGGCGTTGGTCGCTTAATAATTTCAGTTGGGATGGAAATCCGTCAAGATGTGACGCGAGGTAAATTGCAACGGGAGGTCTTCATTAAACGGCAACAGTTGATGTTTACAGGCCAAGCCATCATGTGGTATAGATTGGCTGATGTCTGGGCACAAGTGCCGGCAACAGTTGCAGCATTGGAGGAAGCAGAGCTGGCAATCGGACAATCTTGGCAGAAGTCAGTAGTTATTTGGGCAGATTATGACCAACGAATCCAGCCAGAAAGACAGCAAAAAATTAAAAAACTTGATCAGGAGGCGAAACGAGAATTCCTCGATATTCTCGATTAATTATGGCAGAAAATAAACCGGTAGAAGAAAGCGTAAAGATTGAAATCAATGGTGAAACCTTTTCAACGACGGACAGTCCCAGCCGATTGGTTAATAAGTATGTTGAAACTGCTAAACTAGCTGAGGCACGTTTTAAGGAGGCAGAGGAGTCAGCTGAAAAAGCTGCAACAAGGGCTAAAGAAGCGAAAGACCAGAAAGTTGGCTTGTTCTTTGGCAAAAAGGATGCAATCGAAGGACTACAGGATGCGGTTGTAGACCAGGCTAGTTTCTCGGAAAATATCGTGGAATTAAATGGGTTACATCTGAAGATGATTCAAGAACTTGCTAAGATATCTAAGGCAACCGTTTATGTTTCAACAGTTAACTTGGCCTATGCGCGGCAAATGCAAGAAGAACTACTTAGAGAACTGAAAGATGAAGAGACTACGGATGGGGAGCGCCACGATGATGTAATCAAGAACATTAAGGACACGCTGAACGATATTACCTAAAGTATTAGTCTGATGGAGAAACAGGAGCAACAACATAAAAAGATTAAGGAACTTTATCATGAGAATGATGCTCAAGATGAAATCATTAATCGATTAGACCAAGAGAATGATGAGCAAGACTTGAAACTACAGCAACAGGCTCAGCAAGACCGCGCGCATGCTCAGAAGATTCAGGCGTTGTATCAGGAAAACGACGACCAAGATGAGGTCCTTAATCGGCTAGATACTGAGAACGACACTCAGGATGAGGTTCTCAATCGGCTGGATACTGAGAATGATGAGCAGAACTTGAAGTTACAACGGCAGGCTCAAGCAGACCGTGAACACGCTAAAAAGATTCAATCGTTATACAAGGAAAATGATGATCAGGACGAGATTATCCATCGACTAGATGAAGAAGTTGCCAAGCAAGCTAAGCTTAATCAAATTCATGATCAGAAGATTAGTGAGCTGAGTCAGACTGATCAGAAATTGAGGGTGGCACTTGAAGAACAAGGAAAGTCATTTGCCGATAGTCAGGATAAACAAGTTGCTGACTTACAGGCACACTTAAAACAACAGCAGCAGTGGTTTATCGGTGTAACGATAGTTTTAGTTATTGCGATTATTGTGAGCTTCGTTATTTAGAGGCGTTGGGTATTTCTACTTAGATACAAACGAAATTTGAAGCCCAATTGTTCCATTAAAGATGAATGCGGTTTAGGTACAAAATAAATTAATGGCTATGAAATTATTAGGGCTTTAATAAGAGCACTTATGCGAGCATGTCTGGCATAAGTGCTCTCTTTTTACAATGATATTTGTATAATACAATTTATAAGACGCATTGGTTGTATTTCACGTTCAATTCCGGCATTCTGTTAGCAGAGGTGAAGGTCGTGGAAAGAGAACAGCAGCGTCTGGATACGGGACTGGCAGCAGAGTTGAACGCGGCATTAAAAACGAAGCGAACGCAATTGGAATTACTGCAACTGCTATATGGTCAGACGCCAAGATCACAGCGTCAATGTTCATCGGTAGCGACTGAGCAAGTGGTTCGGACGGATGCGGAGTGAACTGACGATTAAGAATTGTTAGGTTTGGTAAGCTGACCTATAATGGGAGCAATCAATCAGAAGTGGGGCGATTCCTATGGTTCGACTAATTGGGGAAGGCTTGATTCTAGCGTACCTATCGTTAATGGGTGTAGTGACGCTGATCAATTGGCAGAGTTATCGTCAGTCAAATATGTTGTTACAGGCAACGGGGGTGGCCAACGTTTTCAGCATGCTAGTGGCTTGGGTCATTGTGCTGTTTTTTCGGTCAACTTTCATGTGGGTTGGGACATTACTAATGTTAGTGATTGTTGTTGCCGCCATGCTTCATGGAAAGGCGCTAACGGATTTTCACTGGTCCCATCACATTAGTCGATTAGTAATAACAACTGCTCTGATTATTTTGATGTGGGTTTAAGTGACAAGCTAGGGATGGTCCCTCCTGAAATGGGGATGCGCTCACTGAAAAATTCATGCTATCTTAGTTTCTCAACAAATTTCATGGTAGAGGTCAGTCAGAACCGGAGCGTGACCATTTCAAACTAGTCCAGGCCTAAGTTATTCCCCAGGAAATAGAGATACGACATAATGTGACGCAACCAGTCAAATGACGCGGTAAACTCGACGTAAATAGTGGCACTCCCCGCAAAATTTGGGTACAGTTAAGGTAGCAAACAAAAACGAAATGGGGTAGTGCAGATGAAGACTTGGCAAAAGTGGGTCACTGGCGCGGTGGTTGCGACCGCAGCTAGTGCGGTTGGCGTTTTAGGCGGTTCAGCGGTTGTCTACCAGGCAATCACGAAGTCCTTCTCACGGGGACGGCGGAAGTCAAAGCTCCGGGCAATTGCGGAAAATGCACCGGCGGACAACGCGTGGTATTTGCGGCAACATCCAGCTGAGTGGACCCAGACGAGCTTAGATGGTCTCATCTTACGATCAAGTTTTCTGGCCGCCGACCGGCCAACGACGAAGGTCGTCATTTTGGCGCACGGCTTAGGCCACGCCCGTGAACAAATGATTCCGTGGGCGCGGACCTTTCACGACTGGGGCTACGATGTCTTAATGCCGGATGCCCGGGCACACGGTGAAAGTGAAGGCTGTACCATTGGTTACGGCTGGCCGGACCGTATCGACTATCAGGGCTGGATTCAACAGGTCATCAATAAATGTGGTGAGGACAGTCAGATCGTTCTGCTTGGAATTTCCATGGGGGCCGCTACGGTGATGGCAACTGCTGGGGAAGAGCTTCCTAGCAACGTTAAGGCCGTGATTGCTGACTCTGGGTATGCCTCCGTTATGGCCGAGGCCCGGTTCCGTCTGCACCACAAATACCACGTGCCGGCAACCCCAACGCTGCCCATCGCCGATCAGTATTCCCGTTTGGCCGGTTACCGACTAGCAGACGGCGATATTGCCGCGCAGTTGCGGAAGACCCGTTTGCCATTGCTCCTGATCCAAGGCGCCAACGACGAAACGGTGCCAGTCACCAATCTCAACATTCTCTATCAGGCGGCGGCTGGTCCCAAGCAGAAGTATCGCGATCCAGTTGCCGGTCACATTGAGACGCGCAAGCTAGACCCCGAACGTTACGATCGGATGGTCGCAGACTTCTTGAAGCCTTACATGGCGGACTAGGTTGTTGCCGACAGATTACGAACCTCGAACTTAAACGAATTGAAAGATTTGCCTAAAAGGTAAGGGCCCCACACCGGGCTCTCGCTTTTTTCGTCTGGCTGGATTTAGGGCTTGTTGACAAGCTTTCAATTTCTGGTAGAATACTAAATGGTAATCATTATCATTTACATAAAAGGTGGAAGAACATGCGGAAATGGTCACGAGTTTTAACGCTAATCATGAGTTTAGCGGCAATTTTAATACTGGCTGGATGTCAGACAACGACACCGAAAAAGTCCGGTAAAATTAATGTGGTCGCCACGCTAGACTTTTATGGTGAAGCGGCGCGGACCATTTTAGGTCAACAGGGGACGGTGACCACGGTCATCAATAGTCCCAGTATCGACGCCGAGAGCTACGAGCCAGATGTCAAGACGGCCAAACAGGTGGCCACGGCCGATGTCGTGATTGAAAACGGCTTGGGCTATGACAGTTGGATGGACCGTGTTGTTCAAGCCAACCAGGACTCTGGTACCAAGACACTCAACATTGGCAAGCTGATGGGCAAGCAGACGGGGGACAATCCCCATCTGTGGTCGGACCCGAACGTCATGATCAAAGTCACCCGCCACTTAGTGACCCAATTCAGCAAGATTGACCCCGCCCACGCTAAGGCTTATCGTCAGCGGGGGGCGGCCTATGAAAAGCAATTGACAGCCTTGCCACGGTTGGCCAAGCAGCTGGCAAAGAATGGACGTGGCCAACGGGTAGCTGTCAGTGAGCCGGTCTTTGATCTGGCCCTGACGGCGATGGGCTACCGCATCAGTGACGGGCACTTTGCCCAGTCCATTGAAGAGGATAGCGACCCAACACCGGCCGATATCACCCAATTACAGTCCCAACTGAAGCATCATCGCGTGGCCTTTTTCGTGGAGAACACGCAGAATACCAGCAAAAACGTGACGAATATGGTCCGTTTGGCCAAGAAATACGGCATTCCCGTCGTCAAGGTGACCGAGACCATGCCGGCCGACCAAGACTATCAGACGTGGATGATGAAGCAGTATGAACAAGTCCAACGGATTCAGCAGAAGGAGAAGTAACTATGACGGCAGCACCCATTTTAAAATTGGAACATCTCGGGGTCACCTTCCCGAATCATCCAGTCTTTAGCGACCTCAACCTGACGATTCGGCAGGGCGAATTCTGGAGTATCGTCGGCAAAAACGGGGTCGGGAAGACAACATTGATGCGGACGGTCCTGCATCAGTTGCGGCCGACCCACGGGCAGGTCGCTTACTTACCCGCCGCCAATGATGTCAAAATTGGCTACGTGCCGCAATTTCGAAACATCGACGCAGACTATCCATTAACGATGCGTGACTTTGTCGGATTAAATCTGACCGGCTGGAAATGGCCGTGGCTATCGCGCAAGGAACGGGAAAAGGTCCAGACGATTCTGAAACGGACTGGACTGGAAGCTATTGCCAATCGACCAATCGGACAGGCATCCGGTGGGGAAAAGCAAAAGGCCTACCTCGCCCAGGCGTTGGTGGAAGCACCGAACCTGTTGATCCTCGATGAATCGACGGCTAGCCTAGACCCCGTGACCAAGACGGAACTCTTGGACCTCGTCATCGAGCTCAACAAGTCGCTACATCTGACCGTTTTGTTTGTGACGCATGACATTCCGATGGCCCGTAAATACAGTTCGCAATACTTGATGTTGACGCCAAATGGCGCAGAGCAGGGGCCCATCAGCGGTCTCACGCAGGAAAAGGTTTGGGAGGGCGAAAATGTTTAGTTATGAATTTATGCGCAACGCCTTCGCGGCCGGGACCATCATTGCCATCATCTGTGGCATCATGGGCGTCTTTGTGATTGCCAGAAACATGTCCTTCTTGACGCATACACTGTCTGAAATTGGGTTCTCCGGTGCGGCCTTTGGGGTCTTTGCTGGGTGGGCACCGTTGAACGGAATGCTCCTGTTCACGGTCGTTAGTTCGGTCATCGTGGGCCAGTTGAGTGCCCGCAGTGAACGTCGGGAAGCGGCCACCAGCGCCATTTCCGCCCTCTTTATTGGGATGGGAATTCTGTTCCTATCGTTGGCCAACAAGAATGCGAGCTACGCCACCAGCATTCTGTTCGGGAGCGTCATCGGTATCAGTGCCGGCGACGTTCAGCAGATGTTGTGGCTGTCCTTGCTGGTGTTACTGGTCGTGTTCGTGATCTATCGGTTTTTGAAATTCGACTCGTTCGACCACACCGGGGCGCGGGTCAAGGGGCTATGGACGAACACGTTGTCTGTAACCTTCCTGGTCTTGCTGGCGCTGAGTGTGAGTGTTGCCGCGCAAATCGTGGGATCGCTATTGATCTTTATCCTCTTAACATTGCCCGCAGCAACGGCGAAATACTTTGCCCATACGGTCGGTGGCATGATGGTCTTGGCTATCGCACTGGCTTTGATCGGGGTTTGGAGCGGGTTGACGCTGAGCTACGTGACGAACTATCCGGTCTCCTTCTTCATCGCGGCCATTGAAGCCATCTTCTACTTCATCGCCCTCGGCTGGCAGAAACTCCAAACGGCTGAATAGTTTTGGCGATAGGCAACGTGGATGAGACTTTCGCCTTGCCGGCCGGCAGATATGGGCTGGAACGGGGCGAACGCAACTTGAAGCCTCGTAAGTGCCGAGTCTTCAAGGTTGGTTTTCTGCGAAGCCGGCCAAGGACGCCGACTAAGCAGAGCGACGCGCCTGAGCCCATATCTGCCGGCCTCTCGGCTTACATAGTAAGTCTATGGCAGCTGTGATATTTGCTGGCAGGGTTGCTAAACGTTTAGCATTGTTTAGTTGCTGCTCAGGGCTTGCCAGGCGTAATCACGTAGTCCAACCAACTTAAAAATAATCTAATAAATCCCGACTCGAAGTCCAACTTGTGAGCTGGGATTTTTCTATGCATCGAAATCCTTCGTTCACGACCGTTCGGGATTCGCGTTTACACGGTTTGGATGGAAAATTGAAAGCAGTGTCGGGACAATCAGCGAATGTTGGTTTTCGATGGTCATTACTTGAAGTGACGTGACAGACCGGAGTAAAGTTGGATTGAACCATGAAGGATGGGGTCGCTGGTGTGAGGTGGAACCGCCACAGTCGGCCAAGTTGGCAAGCGTTTCTAGCCGCTGGCGGGGTGCCAAGTCCCTCACATTCCCAAAATTGTAATAAACCTTGGTGATAGCCGGTGTGAACCGGTTTTATCCGCTTCCAGAAAATCAAGTTCCGTAAGATTTTCCATTTCTCACGAAAATATCACGAAAAACCCGAACATTTATGCTAAAATTGGCTTTACAATTAACTCTAAAGAAATAGTTGAGGTGAAGAAGTTGAAAGTCAGAAGAAGTGACCGGTTAGTGGACATGACCCGGTATTTATTGGAACGGCCGCATCAATTGGTGTCATTGACCTTTTTTGCAGCTAGATATGAATCGGCCAAGTCTTCGATCAGTGAAGATTTGACCATCTTGAAGCGGACCTTCCAAGCTCGGGGGACCGGTCTTCTGGAGACGGTTCCTGGTGCTGCTGGCGGTGCACGCTTCATTCCGTACATTTTACGTGAAGAAGCCGAACAATTCGTCAGTGAAATGATTTCAGAATTATCTGAAGCCGACCGTTACCTCCCAGGGGGCTACGTGTACATGTCAGATATTCTTGGCCGACCAGCTGCTTTGCGGCAAATCGGGCGGATTCTGGCCACCCAGTATCTGAACCAAAACGTCGACGTGGTCGTGACCGTGGCAACCAAGGGAATTCCGTTGGCCCAAAGCGTGGCAAACTACCTAAACGTTCCGTTTGTCATCGTGCGGCATGATTCACAGATCACCGAAGGCTCGACCGTGAGTGTGAACTACGTTTCCGGCTCAACCAAGCGTATTGAACGCATGGCCCTGTCGAAACGTAGTGTAAAGCCAAATTCACGGGTCCTGATCGTTGATGATTACATGAAGGGCGGCGGGACCGTTGGTGGTCTGCGCTCATTAGTCGACGAGTTTGATTCACAATTGGCTGGTGTGGCCGTGTTCGCTGAAGGCGATTTTGCTGGTCAACGGACCGTTAGCAAGTACACGTCGCTACTGAAGATTCAGACGGCGGACGAACAGATTCGTGTGACACCGGGGAACTACCTCACGCAGATCTTTGGTGACGAAACTAAATAAAGCTAGGAGTATATTTGGAAATGACGACTAGAAATACCATTATCCTCGCAGCCGGCAAGGGCACCCGGATGAAGTCAAAATTGTACAAAGTGTTGCATCAGGTTTGTGGCAAGGCCATGGTTGACCACGTGTTGACCCAGGTTGAGCAAACCAATATGGATAAAATCGTGACGGTCGTAGGCTACGGTGCCGACGACGTGAAGACCACGCTCGGTGACCGGACGCAATACGCCCTGCAAGCCAAGCAACTGGGGACGGGCCATGCCGTTTTACAGACGGAACCCATCTTAAAGGACGAACAGGGAACGACTTTAATCGTTAGCGGGGACACACCATTGTTCCGCGCCGAAACGTTTGAAAACCTCTTTGCCTATCACGAAGCCAAGCACGCCGCAGCAACGATCTTAACCTCGATTGCCCCGGACCCAACCGGCTACGGTCGCATCGTCCGCAACAACATCGGGATCGTTGAAAAGATCGTTGAACAAAAGGACGCGAGCTCCGAAGAACAAGAAATTCATGAAATCAATACCGGGGTTTACGTTTTCGACAACCAGAAGTTGTTCAAGGCCCTTCACGAAACGTCCAATGACAACGCGCAAGGTGAATACTATCTGACCGACGTGATTGAAATCTTGAAGCACCAAGGGGACATCGTGGCGGCTTACCAAATGGCCAATTTCGACGAATCCATGGGGGTCAATGACCGGGTAGCCTTATCCGCTGCCACGAAGATCATGCGTGAGCGGATCAACCGGCAGCACATGCAAGACGGGGTCACGCTGATCGACCCTGAGACGACGTACATCGACGCCGGCGTCAAGATCGGTGCTGACACCATCATCGAACCTGGCGTTCTGCTAAAGGGCGACACGGTCATCGGTGACGACTGCTACATCGGCGCGCACTCCGAATTACGGAACGCCAAGCTGGCCGACCACGTGACCGTCACGTCTTCTCTGTTGGAAGACTCCGATATGGCCGCTGGTAGCAACATTGGGCCTAACAGCCATTTGCGTCCGGAATCACACATTGGGCCTAAAGTGCACCTCGGTAACTTTGTCGAAGTGAAGAAGGCTACGATTGGTGAGGGCACAAAGGTTGGCCACCTGACCTACGTTGGTAATGCCAAGCTAGGCAAGAACATCAACGTTGGTTGTGGGGTCGTCTTCGTCAACTACGACGGCAAGAACAAGCATGAGACGGTCGTGGGCGACGATGCCTTTATCGGTTCGAACTCAAACTTAGTCGCACCATTGGATGTGGCTGACCACAGTTTTATCGCGGCAGGGTCGACGATTACCGACGCTGTTAATAAATATGACATGGCAATTGCCCGGCAACGGCAAACCAACAAGCCTAATTACTATCAGAAACTACCATATCGTGGTGAAGATTAAGCTGAAGGTCTTGTGTTTCCGGACCCGATAGCATAAAATTATTGTAGTAAATTCAGGCAGACTAGTTGCTATTGGAGGAAATTATGGCTACGCAATATTTTGACCCTAAATTAAAGATTTTTGCGTTAAACTCCAACAAACCGTTGGCGCAAAAGATTGCTGACGAGGTTGGTGTCGAATTAGGGAAAACTTCGGTGGACCGTTTTAGTGACGGCGAAATCCGGATCAACATTGAACAAAGTGTCCGGGGCAGTCACGTCTATGTGATTCAGTCGACTTCAGCACCCGTCAACGATAACTTGATGGAACTGCTGATCATGATCGATGCTTTACGGCGGGCAAGTGCGGCTACCATTAACGTGGTCATTCCGTACTACGGTTACGCGCGTCAAGATCGTAAAGCTCGGTCACGGGAACCCATTACGGCTAAATTAGTCGCAAACATGCTCCAAACGGCCGGTGTCACGCGGGTCGTGGCGTTGGACTTGCATGCTGCGCAGATTCAAGGATTCTTCGACGTACCGGTCGACCATTTGATGGGCGCACCGTTACTGGCGGACTACTTCTTAAGCAACGGCTTGGCCGAAGACGCGGTCGTCGTCTCACCTGACCATGGTGGTGTGACGCGGGCACGGGCATTGGCCGAGTTCCTCAAGGCCCCAATTGCCATCATCGACAAGCGGCGGCCACGGGCGAACGTGGCGGAAATCATGAACATCATCGGGGATGTCAAGGGCAAACGTTGCATCATGATCGATGATATGATTGATACTGCTGGGACGATTACCTTGGGTTCCAAGGCTTTGATGGAAGCCGGCGCCAAGGAAGTCTACGCTAGCTGTACCCACCCAGTTCTGTCCGGTCCCGCGATTGAACGAATCAAGAATTCCCCAATTAAGAAATTAGTTGTGACGGATTCAATTCAATTAACGGCCGACAAGCAAATTGATAAGATCGAACAAATTTCGGTTGGTCCGCTGATTGGTCAAGCCATCAAGCGAATCAACGAAAACCGGCCAGTTAGCCCATTGTTCAAGAACCGTTTCCGGAGTCATGAACAATAAAAATGACAAAAAACTTGAGTAGCGCTTTGCGTTGGCTCAAGTTTTTTATTACTCTAATTGCGAAGAAAAGTTAGGATGAACTGGTTGCGCTGTGGCCGTCAGAAATTTCGGCGGCTGTGAGAAGCGTTGAAATATCCTACCGATGTCGTATAATTGGTTAATTAATCCGACTATTTATGCGATTGTGGTTAATGAGTAGATGGTCAATGTTGCTACCGAGAAAGTAGCTGACTATTGCTGTATAGTAGGTTATTGGCGATTAAAGTCTGTATAGATATAGCATGAGTAGAGCCAAGTGTAATAGTCGAATTTTTTCTTAGTAAGTATTAGGAGTGATTGGATGAATAGTTGGCAAAGATGGGCGACGGGAACCGTAGCAGCGGGATTACTGGTGGCTTTGGTGATGAAGTTGCTGGGACAGCCGCTGATGGTGATCGGCAATATTCTATTTTTAGTCGGTCTGGCCCTCATCGTGTTTGGCGCCATCTGTGTTCTGTTAAAGGGACATTTATTTACGGGGTGGCGACACCTCTTCCGGCGGCACAACCGAGCAGACAAGGAAGACCTTATGCCAGGTGAAAAGGTCGAGGTCCATCACGTGGCGAGTGCCAAAAACGCTCCGATCGTGGTTAATGCACCAGCTCGATTTGGATTGATTTCTGGGGCGTGCTACCTGATTTTTGGAATCGTGTTTACGCTTTAAAATTGAATTGAGGATATTTTCCGCTGGTGAAGTGGAGAGTATCCTTTTTTTGTTAAGTGGCTTAACCAGAATGGACCGTAAAACGATTGTGGAGAGAGTTGCTGTTTTTCGAGGAGCAAGTCCTGTAAGCTGGTTGAAGAAAAGGGGCTGATCAAGGTGCGCGAACAAGTAGAGTTTGAACCAAGCCGTCCAGTTGCGCCCGGAGAAAGTATCGTCGATGCACTTCAGTATTTAGAAATGTCACCGGAAATTCTGGCGCAAGAGACTCATGAACCAGTTGATTATGTGCAGGCTGTGCTAAAAGGGAAGGCGCCCATTACTCTTCAGTTTGCGCAACGATTAGAACCGATTTTGAAAGTCCCAGCTGATTTTTGGCTGCGTTATGATAAGCAGTATCGGAGGCTGCAACAGGAAGCAGTCGAATGATTCAAGCAGTAATCTGAAAAAAATCCAATCTAAAAACGCCTCCTCAAATTTGCCTTGAGAAGACGTTTTTTTAGATTACTGTTCAAAATTTTTTTAACTGAAATTTCGTAGCGCACTCATCTTTCGCAATCAGCTAGCTATTTCAGCGCATACTTCCGAATAGCCGCGGCCACACCATCTTCAGCGTTAGTCAATGTCACGGCCTGGGCCGCTTCCTTGACCTCGTCGATGGCATTGCCCATGGCAACCCCGAGGCCGGCGTATTTGATCATGGTCAAATCATTGCCTTGATCGCCCAACGTCATGACCTCATCGGCCGTAATGCCGAGTTGAGCCGCCAATTCGCCGAGGGTCCCACCCTTGCTGGCATGGCTGTTCATGACCTCGATGAAGTACGGCGCACTCTGCACGACGCTGAACCGTTGCTTGAAACTTTCGGGCATGTTGTCTTTGACGCGAGTAATGACTTCCGGGTCGTCGACGAACATGGCCTTGGAAATGGTCAGGTCGCGCGAAGTTTCGCCAACTTCGCGGTACCGAATCAACATCCGCACTAGGTAACTTTCGGCAATCGTGTAGGCGCTGATGTTTTTGTTGGCCGTGTAGATGTAGTCCGGCGTTTCAATTTGAAAGTGGGATTGCAGCTTCCGGGACAGGGCTTCCAGGTCGATGAAGTCGTCGTAGGTCAACGAATGGTTGGTCAGCACTTTACCGGCCACCGTCTGGGCGACCGAGCCGTTGAACGTGATGGCGTACTGGTCGTCGCCGGCGATGTCCATGGCATCCAGATAAGGCTGCACGCCGGTCAAGGGGCGGCCGGTACACAGCACGACCTTGATCCCCTGGGCGCTGGCCGCTTTGACGGCTGCAATCGTGGCCGGAGCGAGTTCGTTCTTTTCGTTGAGTAGCGTGCCATCGATGTCGATTGCAATCAGTTTGATCGTCATGAAATTAGTTCTCCTTTGGGTGAATGAGTTGGTTGTTTTGAATATAATGGCCGAAGTCGTCGTAAATGGGCTGGAAAATCTCGGGGGCATCATTGCCCGGATTCAACATTTCCTTGGGGAAGAAGAAGCGTTGGTCGCCGGTGAACTTCCCACGAATGGCGTTGACCAGGTCGGAGACGGTCGAGAGTTCCTGCAGGGTGCCATCCGGTTCTTGCAGTTCGATCTGCGTCAACGGGTGGGTGACCTTGGGGTCGTAAGCATCGTCGTACGGCAGGTCGTAGCTGTTATCGGTCGCCGTATAGTAGTCGGTGTTGAAGCCCACGGAACGAATCATGTCCTGCAACTGGGGCAACAGCGCGGCCGTGTCTTCGGTAACCACGGCACTCTTCAGCGGCTTACGGTCCAAGAAACGGTGCGCCATGTCGGCCAAAATGTCATCCGGTGACTGGCGCCAGTGGATGAAGTAGGTGGTCAACACGCCATCGTCCAAGTTCAGGTAGTCTTGCAGGTTGAACTCGTGGTTGAAGAAGGGCAGTAGCAAATGGGGGATGAAGCTTTCATCGCTTTGTCCCGTTTGGTAGAGCTCGTTGGCCCGGCCGAGCAGATGGTCCAAAATGACCTCCATGGAACGCGATACCGGGTGAAAATAAACTTGTTGGTACATTTGAAAGCGGCTGACGATGTAGTCTTCGACCGCGTGCATCCCGTTCATGGCAAAGGCGATGCCGTCCTTGTAGGGCCGCATCACCCGCAGAATCCGGGTCAGGTCGAATGTTCCGTACTGGGTGCCAGTGTAGTAGGCATCACGCAGCAGGTAATCCATCCGGTCGGCGTCAATCTGACTGGAGATCATCTGGACGACTTGCGGATTCGGGTAGGTCTTTTGGATCACGCTGGCCACCTCGGCAGGGAAGGTCGCGCTGACCCGCCGTAGCACCTGGTTAACTTCGGTTTCCGGTGACGTCAAAATTTCGGCCGTGATGGCTTCGTGATCAGTGTGGAAAATGTGTTCAAACGTGTGGGAGTAAGGGCCGTGGCCGATGTCGTGAAGTAAGGCCGCACACAACGCCGTTAAACGTTCGTGGTCATCCCAACCGCCATCGCCCGGCACCTTCGTCGGGTAATTGCGTTGAAAGTTGTCGCAGATCTGCCGCGTAATTTCATAAACACCCAGCGAGTGGGTGAAACGCGAATGTTCGGCCCCGTGGAAAATCAAAGAGGCGGTTCCCAGCTGCTTGATGCGCCGGAGCCGTTGGAATTCCCGGGTGTTGATCAGGTCTAAAATAATCTGGTGTTGCACGTAAATATAGTTGTGCACGGGATCCCGAAAGACTTTCTCCCGGGGCAAACGTGCTTGGGCGTAGTTCACAGTGATTCCTCCTCGTAGGTTAGTCTAATCGCGGTTGTCGACGGGCCATCTGAGCGGTGGCATGGTCGAGCGCCGTGGTGAATGTGGGGGCGGCCATTAAAGTCGCTAATTTTTCGCGTTCAACGCTGAGACCGGCCGTTTGGCAGGCGTTGATGAAGCGGCTCTGCGCATCGGCCACGGTCACGTCTTGCTGGAGCAGGGCGGCCGTCGTGGTCATGACGGCGGGGTCAACGTCTGGAAAATCCCAGTCGTTGGTGTGGTCGCCTAAGCCCGCCTGGTAGAAATCACGCACGATTTCGCCACGGGCAATCTGATTACCGGATACGCCGAGGTAGAGCATGGTTACCAGCGCGTGGGGACTCCGCCGCTGCGCGATACCGGCGATCTTGAGGCCGTTAACGCTGAGGTCATAGTCGCCGGGGCAGTAAGAACGCGTGATTTCGTAGTGTTCGAGTGCCAGTTCCGGCCAAGCGGCGGCCACCAGCTGCATCATTTGCTCGTAAGCCGCGTCAACGCTAATGGGTGGCGTGGTCAGTGGCATAAATAGGGAAACGTTGAGCACGCCACCATCGCTGACAACGGCCAAGCCGCCGGAATTGCGGAGTACGGTATCGTAGCCGTGGCCCTGAACGGCTCTAATCGCCGCTTTAAGGTCCGGTAGGCGTTTGTCCTTCAGTCCCATGATAACGGTCGGCTGCATGGTCCAGAAGTGCAGAATGGGCTGCTGAAGGGTCGGTACGAGGTCGAGCAGGGCATTGGTATACCCGAACGCTTGGTTTTTCTGGGTGGCCGGAATGGGCGTGGTCACGGTTTGAATGGTTTTAGTCGGTAAAGCAAAGGGGCCCATAGTCCCACCTTCCTTTTTGTTTAGGTTTGAGTCGTCACAGGCTGACAGAGACTCCACCCGGTGAGGCAGACCTGGAGCCGAAGAGCGGTCTCCAGGGCGCCTTTGAGCCTAAAGAGCAAGTCTCAAAGGTCGGCCACTCCTCTAAGGCTGAGAAGGTCGCTCAACCTAAGAGGACCGACACGGGGTTACGTCCCTGTCAGCCTGTGACTACAATTACGTGGTCATCGGGTAGAACTTTGATTGACAATGGTTATATGTCAATGTTGTGGCCAAACGGAATAGTATAAGACTAGATTTATCGCTTAGTGTTTTGCTCTTCGTAGACATGCTTCAACGTCTTATTATACTAGAAAACGCTTGCCACGTCATTGTTGGGACGGTGTGTGGCCCGCATGCCGCTATATCAAACTTTTTCGTCATAGAGGTGTGGTTGTCATCGACTATAACTCATTACTTTACTTTTTGGTCTATTTTACGTTTATTCTTTATTCTAGAGGCGATGTGGTCTTTAAGCACAGGTAATTTAGGGAATAACACCTAGCAGGCCATAATACACATTTGAGGGAGACCGTCTTTTGGTAATTGGAGAGCCACCATGTCAGTCGAAGGCCAGCGGGTACAGAACCCCGTGTCGGTCCTCTTAGGTCGGATGGTCTTTCCGGCCTTAGAGGAGTGGCCAATCTTTGAGACTCGGGTTTGGAGGCTCAAAGTTGCCCTGGAGACCGCTCTTTGGCTCCAGGTCTGCCTCACCGGGTGGCGTACCCGCTGGCCGAAGACGAAATAGCGGGAATCCAATTACACAATATGGTAGGTTTTCCGCGGGAAATGAACTATAATTAACCCAGACAATTCGCGGAAAGGAAGGGTGTAAATGGATCGATTATCTACGGGGGTGCCCGTTATGATTCATCTGGAGACGCATATCAAGCAAGACGAAGACGTTTCCGATTACCGCTTGGATGTGGATGGTCAGCTGGTCCAGATGGGCAGCAACCTCTATCTGCGGTATTTGGAACCAAATAAGGAGACGGGTGAACAGACACCGGTGACCATGAAATTCACGCCGGATGGTGAGGTCCACCTGACTAGAAAAGCCGAGGCCGAATTGCGGCTCCACTTTGTGAGCGGCAAGCGGGTCACGGCGCGCTACAACACCCCTTATGGCATTATGCCAATTGAAACGGTAACGCCGTATTTGGAAACCAGTTTTCAGGAGAAGCCGTTTAGTGGCAACGTTAAAATTGACTATCTCCTTTATGCCAATGACGATTTAGTCGGGAACTACAAGATTAGATTGCAATTTACGGCATAAACGAGTATCATATTTCGTAGACTGTGGAAAGGACGTGCACCAGTTTGGAATTAAAAGTCTTTGAGGGCCAGAATAAAAAGGAATTATCAATGATCGAAGTTGCTCACGCCATTTTGTCTCAACACGGCGACGTGATGGGGTTTGCCGACTTAGCCAACGCCGTCCAATCGTATTTGGGCGACAGCGACGAAGAGATTCGTGACCGGCTGTCCCAATTCTATACGGATTTAAATGTCGATGGTAGTTTCATTTCTCTGGGTGATAACCTTTGGGGACTGCGAACTTGGTATCCGTTTGAATCCATCGATGAAGCGACGGTTCACGCTGAGGAAGACGAGGATCAACCTAAGCGTAAGAAGCGTAAGAAGGTTAACGCCTTCTTGGCCGACACGACCGACGACGATGACGTGATCGATTACGACGATGACGATCCAGAAGACGACGACACCAGCTACGCAGCTGATGACGACGATGACGACGATGGTACTGGTTCAACGACCCCTGATTTGGGCAAGTTGCAGACCGGTTTAGGCATCGACGACGATGATGAAGAAGACGATTCGGAAGATATTCCGGACGGTATCGAAGACCAGCTTTCCCAAATGGAAACGCCGGACGACGATGAAGATGACAATCTTGACTTCTCAGCCGACGATGACGAATCTGACGATGATGAAGAAGAGGACGACGAGCAACAAAAATAAATGTCGTCGTTCGCTTGACCTCCTCCCGAAAAGCAGGTATTATGTTTTTTGGGCTCCCTGCTACTTGTAGCAAGGACAACTGGACGGTAAAGCTCCCTATTCGCAATGGATAGGGAGCTTTTTTTATAATTTTTTCCGACCCTAAATAATCTTACGAGGAGTTTGCACATGACCAAATATATTTTTGTCACTGGCGGCGTGGTTTCATCACTAGGTAAGGGGATTGTGGCCGCTTCTTTAGGACGACTATTGAAGAACCGTGGTCTAAACGTAACCATTCAAAAATTTGATCCGTACATCAACGTGGATCCCGGCACGATGAATCCTTATCAACATGGGGAAGTCTTCGTAACCGACGATGGTACCGAAACGGACCTGGACTTGGGTCACTATGAACGGTTTATTGACAACAATTTGAATAAATATTCGAACGTCACGACTGGTAAGATTTACTCTGAAGTTTTGGAAAAGGAACGCCGTGGGGACTACTTGGGTGCCACGGTTCAGGTTATTCCGCACATCACCGGAATGATCAAGGAAAAGATTATGCGGGCCGGCAAGACACTTGGCGCCGACTTTGTGATTACCGAAATTGGGGGGACCGTTGGGGATATCGAATCCCAACCTTTCTTGGAAGCCATTCGGCAAATGAAGTCGGAAGTTGGCGACGAAAACGTGGTCTACATCCACACCACGCTGGTACCAACGCTGCACGCGGCTCACGAAATGAAGACGAAACCTACGCAACACTCTGTGCGTGAACTCCGGAGTATCGGGATTCAACCAAACATCTTGGTCGTGCGGACGGAAAACCCAATCACCGACGAAATGCGGCAAAAGATTGCGTTGTTCTGTGACGTTAAGCCGGAAGCCGTGATTGAATCGATGGATGTGTCCACGATTTACTCGATTCCGCTACGTTTGCAAGACCAAGGCTTAGACCAAATCGTCTTGGACCACTTCAAGGTCGACGCACCGAAGTCGGACATGAAGCAGTGGGCAGCCATGGTCGATCACATGCAGAACTTAACGCGGACCATCAAGATTGCCTTGGTCGGGAAATACGTGGCCTTACACGATGCCTACATTTCCGTGGCCGAAGCCTTACAACACGCCGGTTACCCGGTTGATGCTAACATCGACTTGAACATGATCGACGCCGAAAAGATTACCAACGACAACGTTCAGGACATCCTGGGCGATGCCGATGGGATCATCGTTCCTGGTGGGTTTGGTGACCGTGGTATCGAAGGCATGATCACTGCCATCAAGTACGCGCGGGAGGAAGACGTGCCATTCTTGGGAATTTGCCTGGGGATGCAGGTGGCCAGCATTGAATTTGCCCGCGACGTCTTAGGTTACAAGGACGCCAACTCAACGGAAATGAATCCGAGCACCACGCACAAGATCATTGACCTGATGGCCGACCAAGCCGACGTGCACGAGATGGGCGGGACCCAACGGTTGGGCCTGTACCCTTGCAAGTTGAAGCCAGGTAGCAAGGCCGCTGCTGCTTACGACAACCAGAAAATGGTTGAAGAACGGCACCGTCACCGCTACGAATTCAATAACCAGTACCGTGCCGAAATGGCCGCTAAGGGACTGGTCTTCTCCGGAACGTCACCTGACGACCACTTGGTAGAAGTGATTGAGTTGCCAAAGAAGAAGTTCTTCGTGGCTGCCCAATATCACCCAGAATTCCTCTCGCGGCCAAACCGGCCAGAGGGCTTGTTCCGCGACTTTGTGGCTGCGGCTAGCAAGGAAGTTAAGGATTAAATTTGTATTGAAAGGACTACTCGACTGGGGTGGTCCTTTTTTATTGACTAAAAGCTGATTTAGTTTTATAGTGTATGTACACGGAAAGAAGATGACTAATTTGGCACATCACTTTTACGAGACCTGCGCTTACTTTACGGCTGCACGTTACATGCGGACCGCTGAAACGGTCGCTAACAGATTCTTTAAGCCTACCGGGATGCGACCAGCCTATTCATATCTGATGATGGCTTTAGAAGATCAGCACCCGCAAACCATCAGTGCGCTTGCTGAACGGCTGGGATACGAACGGTCTTCAATCTACCGAATGACGCAAAAGTTAGAGCAAAAAGGCGATATCAAAATGTATCTTGAAGGAAAATCGGCAACTATCGATCTACTACCGGCTAGTGCGACTTTTCTAAAGACGGCCAATCAGTGTCTGGAAGATTGGGGAGAGTTTACCACGGAGCGACTTGGTCCGGATAAACGACCGATGACGACTTTGTTAACCACGAATGATGAAAAATTAAGGAGATAATGACGATGACTAGTTTTCACACAATGAAGTTAGACCAATTGAATATCTTTTATCGGGAGGCAGGGGACCCACAGAAGCCAACGATGATTTTATTCCATGGCTTCCCCTCCGCAAGTCACATGTTTAGGAATCTAATGCCACTGCTGGAGAATAACTTTCATCTGATTGCGCCAGACTATCCCGGCTTTGGCCAATCAAGCATGCCAGATCACGAAAGTTTTAGCTATACCTTTAGCCATATCGCGGACATCATGACCGATTTTATTGACGAGCTAGGTTTAAAGAAATTCTACATGTACGTGTTCGATTACGGCGCCCCAATTGGGTTTCAGATTGCCGCTAATCATCCGGAATGGATTCAAGGAATCGTTAGTCAAAACGGAAATGTTTACCGGGAAGGCTTAGGCAAAAAGTGGGCGACGCGGCAGGATTTCTGGGATTACCCAACGCCAGAGAAACGAGACAGCTATCGGAGTGCCTTTGCTCCGGAAACGATCAAAGGTCAATACTTAACAGGAACGCCAGCAAATAGCGTTGGTCCCGATGGTTACACGCTGGACATTGCCTACACGCAAAATCCTAATTATGCTGAAAATCAACTGGATTTGATTTTTGATTATCAGAACAACATTAAGCAGTATCCGAAGTTTCAAAAGTATCTGCGAGAAAACCAACCCAAGTTATTAGCGATTTGGGGACGCAACGACCCTTCGTTTATCTTTCCCGGTGCTGAAGCATTTGCCAAAGATGATCAGAATGCCGTTATTAAATCAGTGGCTAGTGGACATTTCGCGCTTGAAAGCCACGCTGCTGAAATTGCGCAAAACATCATTGAAATTTTTGGCTAGAACAAAGCTATTAACATATAGAAGGGATGACCGACAGTGGAACCTGAAAAACAAGTCGAAGAAGCCTTGGATAAAATGAACATTAAATATCAACTCGTTCATCATCCAGTAGCGCATACCACTGAAGAAGCAGATCACTTTATTGAGGGGATTGAAGGTGTCCGGACAAAGACGATGTTTTTGACGAATAAGAAAAAGACAGCGTGCTATTTATTGGTCATGGACGATGCCCAGCGGTTGGATTTTCGTCAATTTGAGGAATTAACTGGTGCTAAACGACCCAAAATGGGACATGATGATTTGCTGGCTGAGAAGCTGGGGTTGGAACCAGGAATTGTATCGATCTTTGGTTTGTTAAATAATAAGGAGCATGACGTACAAGTTTATTTTGACAAGGCCATCTTGAGTGAGAAGCGGATGAGTTTCCATCCAAATATCAATACCAGTACGATTTTTGTTGATAGCGATGATGTCCTACGGTTTGTAGAAAATTTAGGATATGACTATCAGGTCCTTAACTTAGAAGCGTAGTGAAACTCAATAGAAGATCTTGTAAACAATCGTAATTGAGTTGAATCGCAAATTGTAAGAGATATGAAAAAAGTGTCATCATTCCTTCTGTTAGGAGTGATAACACTTTTTTGAATAATTATATTTATGTTATGGCTTGATTTTATATAGTGCCATTGGGACTTAACCAACCCCACTGAAGAACACAATCAAAGCCGGAATCTCTGACAGCCACAGTGCGGCCCCGTCTAGACTAACCTAGTCATCAATAATGCTAGCCACCGCGGCTTCAATAGCGGGAATCAGTGGACTTTGCGCATCGATACCAGTCTCGTCGAAGCGCGCCTGCCACCAACTGCGACGAATGGTCTGGACTTGGTCGACCACGGCCTCACCAGTTTTCGTGAGCGTCAGGAGTTGAGCCTTACCGCTGCCAGCTACTTTCACTAAGTAGTCGAGACTTTGGAGCTTATTGACCTCGCGGGTAGTCAGTCCCTTGTCGATGACGAGTGACTTGGCCACCTGATTTTGGTTGACCTGGGGGTACTCATGGACGGTCAGTAAAACACAGGCCGCCGTAGGGTTAAGCCCCAATTCTTTGAAGGATTCGCGGGTGTCCTTGTAGTATTTTCGGTGAAGAATCGAGATGTCTTGCGCTAAGTAACCGAGATCTTTCATTGGGAAAACTCCTTTCACAAACTTTCATGGATTTTCATGTTGACAAAACAACTTACAGCTATTATGATGAACTCATGTTGATTTGTCAACACAACTAAATCTAATTTCAAAATCAAATCTAAGAATGGGGTATTGCTAATGACAACTTCAAAAACAGGTGCACAAGCATTGATCCAAAGCATGATCAATCAGGGAATCAAGTACGTTTTTGGTATTCCTGGTGCTAAGGTTGACCAATTGTTTGAAGGCTTACAGTATAGCAAAGATCCACGCACACCAAAACTAATTGTGACTCGCCACGAACAAAACGCAGCCTTGATGGCTTCCGGAATCGGCCGGGTGACTGGTAAGCCCGGGGTCGTTGCCACGACTTCTGGTCCTGGTGTTTCCAACATGACAACCAGCTTGATCACGGCCACCGCTGAAGGGGACCCCGTTATTGCCTTGGGTGGCCAAGTCCCTCAAGACGACCTCGGCCGGTTGACCCACCAGAGTATTCCTAGTAAGGAACTGATGGATTCTGCCACCAAGTCCAGTGTGGAAGTTCAAAACGCCAATAACTTATCCGAAGCCTTTGCCAACGCTTATCAAACGGCGCAATCCGCTAAAGCCGGTGCCACCTTTATCTCCTTACCACAAAACGTGTTGAACGGTGACGTTGACCGCCCAGAAATCGGCGCGGTCCCAACGGTCAACCAGGGTGTCGCTGATGACGCCACGATTACCAGCATTGTTGACAAGATCAAGGCTGCTAAGTTGCCAGTCATCTTAGCCGGCATGCGGGCCTCCGCACCAGCTGAAACGGCTGCGATTCGGGCCTTGCTCAAGCAAGCTGATTTACCCGTTGTCGAAACGTTCCAAGGTGCCGGGGTGGTTGCTCATGACTTAGTTCGCGACTACTTTGGCCGGGTCGGCTTGTTCCGTAACCAAATCGGGGACAGCTTACTGAAGCGTAGTGACCTCGTCATCGCCGTTGGTTACGATCCCGTGGAATACGAAGCGCGGATCTGGAACACCGACCGGATCGGTGAAGTCATCAACATCGACAGCATCGTTCCTGAAATTTCGACCGATTACCAACCAGAAATGGTGGTCAAGGCCGACATCGCCAAGACGGTGACCGCCATCGCTGACAAGTTGCCAGCAGATTGGGCTTTAGCCGATGACGTCCAAAAGGAATTGAGCGAACATCGCAAAGCCTTTGATGACCAAGCGCAAGTACCTGCCGCCGATGACGCTAACGGGATTCACCCACTGGCAATCATCCAAGCGCTACAAGCAAAAGTCAACGATGACACGACTGTGGCCGTTGATGTGGGTAGTTTCTACATCTGGATGGCCCGTTACTTCCGGAGCTACCAACCCCGTCACTTGTTATTCAGTAACGGGATGCAGACATTAGGGGTCGCGCTACCTTGGGCGATTGCCGCTGAACTCGAACGGCCAGGCCAACCGGTTGTTTCCGTGGCTGGGGATGGGGGCTTCCTGTTCTCCGGACAAGACCTGGAAACGGCGGTCCGCCTACATTTGCCAATCGTTCAACTGATCTGGGATGACGGTTTCTACGACATGGTCAAGTTCCAAGAATTGGCGAAATACGGCAAGGATGCTGGGGTCAAATTCGGCCCAGTGGACTACGTGAAGTATGCCGAAAGCTTTGGTGCTAAGGGCTTACGGGTCGACCACGTTGCCGATTTGAGCAAGACCTTAGACGAAGCCTTTAAGTCAGACGGTCCCGTTGTGGTTCAGATTCCGGTTGACTACCGTGATAACCTTAAGTTGAAGTCACAATTATTAGAGGATGTCCTCAGCTAAAGGGAGTAATCGCATGAAAACAGACACACTTTATCAACATGGTACGTTAGCATTACTGGTTCCTGGCCTTTTGACCGGGACACTGACCATGAAAGAATTACTGCAACACGGCGATACTGGGATTGGGACTGGCGAAGGCCTGGATGGCGAGCTGATCATCTTAGATGGCAAGCCGTATCAGGTCAACAGTCGCGGTGAGGTCCACGTGGTCGGCGACGACTTCACATTGCCATTTGCCAACAGTCATTTTGCGGACTACCAGCCCCTGATGTCGGTCGAATCCGCCAGCAAGACGGACTTGAACCAACAGATCCTGGAGCTGAGTGGGTTACAGAACGCGTTCTTCTCGGTTAAAATGACCGGGACGTTTAGCGGCGTGAAGACCCGGGCGGTGGCTAAGTCAAGCCAACCATACAAATCACTGGCAGAAACGGCCAAGCAGCAGAGTGTCTTCACCCGTGATGAGGTAGCTGGTACGTTAATCGGTTACTACTCACCACAACTGTTTGATGGCATTGCTGTAGGTGGGTTCCACCACCATTTCTTGGCGGACGACCACACCTTCGGCGGCCACCTGCTGGACTTCGCAGCCGTGACGGGCGATGTCAGCATCCAGCTCTTCTCAACGCTGGAGCAGCACCTGCCAGTCGACAATGACGACTACCGGCAACACGATTTCGCGAAGGATAACATCAAGGAAGATGTCCACCAAGCGGAAGGTTAAATTATAATTCAAGACAAGAGTGGGACAAAAGGCGGTTAGTCAATGAGCATTAACGTCGATAGACGAATAATCCCGGTTTTGGATTGTTTGTCTATCGGGGTTAAGCGGAGTTGACTGCCTTTTGTCGCACGTTTCCGCAATATACGTTCGGAGCGCAAAACGGGTCTGGGACTTTTGTCTCAGGCCCGTTTTTTTGTGCAGGCGTTGAACTAATGTTGGTGATTGCCATCTCTGGGCGAGAAGCAACGTTATTTCAAGGGGAACATGTTATACTCGGACAACTAGGTGCGGTCGGGGAAACTGCCTAGCGAAAGAACGGGGGAGAAGTTCGATGGCATTACCAGAGGTAGTTGTACCGCTGTACCATGTTGATACAATTAGTCAAAATGAGAAATTTATAGCTGGCGCATTTTGGCCGTCAAAAGAAGATGGTAAGTGGTGTGGCCGGGGGATGTACTTTTGGGATAATTTTGCGAATGCAGAGTACTGGCGGAGAGACTGGCAGCGGCGTCAGAAAAGTGAATTTAGTGTTGCAACCGCTAGTTGAGTTTGTCAGGAAAGAGATATATTGGATTTGACAGATCAAGTCGTTAGTCAACAAATGGTCGTGACGGCGCGTAAACTGTCACGAAGATATAATATTGAGATAGACTTCAGAAATAATGGCGAGATTGTTAACTTTTTGCACAGTGTGTTAGAAAGAGAAGCAAGCCATCGACTATTTAAGGTTGTGAAACTGGCTGCTTACTATCCACGAACTAAAACTAGAGGATTAATCGCTGACAATGAAAAAGACAGTATCCGACCACAAGCTTCGGCTAAAGTCAAAATTATCTACGCAGTTAGGCATAATGATTTGATTACAAGAAGGGAGGTCCTTTTAAATGGACAACGAAAAACATTCTGGCTTTTTTCAATTTGATATGAACGAAATTGAACATCCTAATCACGAACTGACTGAAGCAGAAATTCAGGAACTACGAGAGAAATATGACATTCGATTAAATCCAGAGAAGGCCAATGCGCCCGAAAACGATGAACTTGTAACCTTTACTGATATACAGTGGGACCGTTTTTGGAAGGATATTGGATTGCCTTCTGATGGGCAAGAGTTAGCAGAAAAACCGAAGGAAAATTAGGCGATATTATAAGATAAGGTTCACGTGCATTACGTTTTCAGCATTTGAAATGGGAAAGCACAATCAGATCCGGAGGAGGCCAGGGACGGAGCCAGCCGTGATAATATTGATAGCTGGCCGCTGGCTAGCTATCAATATGGGCGACTTTTAAGACGCATGGTCTACGCGGCTTAAAAGCGAGCGAGAAGCCGGGTGGTCTTCCAGGCTGAAGCGTCCCCACAGCAGGCATAGTCCCTGGCAGCCGCAGTGCGGCCAATTTGAACCAATATTTCAATAAACACACATACCAAAAAGCACGCCAACTCTCAAAACAAGAGCTGACGTGCCTTTCATTTACAAATAGAAGCTTATTCAGAACGTAAAGCCGTTGCCGCGTCCTTCTTAGCCGCCATCCGTGCGGGGATGTGGCCACCCAGCATGGTCAGAACGGTACTGATGATGATCAGCACGATTCCATGGACCGGGTTAAGGTGCGCAACGTTGCTGAGGTCGGTGATGTTTTGCAGGACGATGTTGATAGGGAACGTCAACAGCCAAGCAATCACGACACCCAACGCACCGGAACCGACACCGAGGATAAAGGTTTCAGCATCGAACACGCGGGTGATATCCTTCTTTCGCGCCCCCAAAGCCTTCAGAATCCCAATTTCCTTGGTCCGTTCCAGCACGGAGGTGTAGGTGATGATGGCAATCATGATCATACTCGTGACCAGTGAAATACCGGCGAAGGCCACCAGTACGTAGGTGATTGCGTCCATCAGACCACCCGTCAGGCTCGAGACCGTACCGGCCATATCGGTGTAGATGACCTTGTCCGCCTTGCTCTTACCCTTATTGTACTTGTCCAAGTAACTCAGGACCTTGTCCTTGTTCTTAAACGTGTTCGGGTAGATCAGGATGCTAGCTGGCGTGGTTGAGCCGCCCAGGTAGCTGACCAGCGTCTTCTTGGTCGTACTGTCAACATTTTGGCCGGTAATCACATTACTGTCGGCTTTCTTTTGGGCCTTAACGATCTTGGAGTCTTTGTTGGCCTGAATGATGTTTTGGGTCAACTTGTCGCTGTAGGCAATTCCGGAAGCCAAAACGTTCTCGGATGATTTCGACTTGACCCGCAGAATCCCAGCGATTTTAATAGTTGTATTATCATTCTTGTTGTACAGGGAAGTTGTCGCCTTGTTTGGCACGTAATTCCCGGTCGGCAGGCTCTGGTAGTAGTCATCGTTGTTGACGGCCTTGATGGTCGTGCCAACGATCTTACTGTAGTCAAACTTCTGGTTGTCCTTGACGCTGTAGCCCAAGTTCTTCAGCGCGTTGATGTTGGTCGAGTTGTCGCGGTCGACAATCAAGACTACATCGTTGGCGCCCTTAGGGTAGGACCCGGACAACAGCTTGTAGTGCTTCTTCAGGAAGGTCGTGCCGCCATCATTAGCACTCGGGTAAACGGAAACACCGACCCCGGTCGAATTGGCCATGGCTGCGGACATCGCACTAGCGGAGCTCGCATTGCTACTGTCGGTGTTGGAGAAGGAGACCGTCTTGGCTTTACCATTGACCTCACGCAACAGGTTCATCCCCGTCGAGTAGGTGTAGGTCACGTTCTTACTCAGCTTACTGTCGAGCTTTTTAACGTAGTTTAAGTAACCTTTGGTAAGCTTGTTGGTATGCGTTGCCTTGTCCGCGTCACTGACCTTGGCCTTGACCTGGTTAGACTTGCTGGTCTTGACCTTGTCGTTGCTGTTGGTGCCCCCCGTAGTGCTCGTGGCTGTCTGTGAAATGGTCACGGGGAACTGCGCGAGCGTGTTGGCCTGGGTCTTGTTGATCTGCGCCTGGAACCCGTTGGACAGCGCCAAGACGATGGCAATGCCGATGATCCCGATGCTGGAGGCAAAGGCGGTCAACGCGGTCCGGCCTTTCTTGGTCCGAATGTTGTTAAAGGATAACTTTAGCGCGGTCCAGAAGGTCATCTTCGTTTTCTTTAATTCAAATTGTTCGGCATCGGCGTGTTCGTTGTAGGGGTCGGAGTCGTGTTGAATCTTCCCATCGGCGAATTCGATGATCCGGTCGGCGTATTGCCGGGCCAAATCGGGGTTATGCGTCACCATGATGACTAGTCGTTCGGCGGAAAGTTCTTTGATCAGCTGCATGATCTCATCGCTGGTCTCGGTATCCAGGGCACCGGTCGGTTCGTCACACAACAGAATCTCAGGCTCGTTAGCGATGGCCCGGGCGATGGCGACCCGTTGGAGTTGCCCACCAGACAATTGGTTTGGCTTCTTACCGATGTGATCGGTCAGGCCGACGCGGTCGAGGGCCTTGAGGGCCTTTGCCTTCTTTTCTTGATTGGAGACACCACTCAGCGTCATCCCCATTTCGACGTTATCGAGGATGCTCAGGTGACCGATGATGTTGTAACTTTGGAAAATGAACCCCACGGAATTATTCCGGTAGGCGTCCCAATCGGCTTCTGAGAAGTCCTTGGTCGACTTACCTTCGATGGCGAGGTCGCCGGAATCGTAGATGTCCAGACCACCAATGCCGTTCAGCATGGTCGTCTTCCCGGAACCACTGGGGCCGAGGATGGCCACGAATTCCTGGGAACGGAAGGCAACGGAGACGTCGTCGAGGGCCTTAGTGACCGAATCGCCGACGTAGTAGTATTTCTTGATGTGTTTGAGTTCCAGCATTTAAAATAATCCTTTCATATTTTGAGTTCGACTATCGTTCCAACGTTTTTTCTGATAAAATAGCATTATTGCAACACTGTGTCTTATATTCTAAAAACAAACAGCACCGCTGGCAATCATCAATGTTAGCAGAACTGTTGTTAACGCAACAAATTACGCAAAACTGTTGCATTTATGGGAGTGAGTCTTTATGGTTGGTGTGAAAAATAATCGCCGGGCGCAGTACACCCAGCAGGTGATTCAGGAGACCGTGCTGTCCTTATTGGAAAGTAAACCGATCAACGCGATTTCGGTCACCGAAGTCTGTGAGCAGGCCGACGTTAACCGCACCACGTTCTACCGGTACTATACCGACATTTATGATTGTGTCGAAAGCATCGAAAAGGCGTTTGTGACCTCGCTGAACCCCCTCATGAGTGGAGGAACGCCGTCGCAGGCCTTGGAACACCTGTTGATGGCGTTCTACCAAGACAAGAAGCTCAGCAATCTGGTTTTTGTCGAGGGCAAAACGCAACTACTGAAGCGGATGCAGGAATTATTGAAGCAAAGTGGACCAGAACCGCCGCTGATCGATAATTATCAGGGCGTCTACATTGGCGCGGGAATCCAGAGCATTTTGAAGAAGTGGGTCAAAGATGGCATGCCGGAGACCCCGCAGCAGCTCACACAGATCATTATCGACACGATTTTGGCGAAAAATTTTGACGATCTGCGTGACGTGGTATTGTAGCTGGTTTAGCCGTTATTAATAAAATTATGTGAAAAAGCGCTAAATGTAAGGGGTAAATATTACATTTTGCCCGAAATGCCGGGAAACAGTTGTCTTTTTGCCCGGCATTATTTATCATGGTATCTGACTGTATGGAATTATATGGAAGAAAAATTAAGTGAGGAACACATCACAATGAAAAAAATGATTATTCATGGCGGCCAACGCCTCACAGGTGAAGTGACGATTGGCGGCGCTAAAAATAGCACAGTAGCATTAATTCCGGCAGCGATTTTGGCTGATACACCGGTTCGTTTCGATACGGTACCGGATATTCTTGATGTGCACAACCTAATGTTAATTTTGAAATCAATGAACGTGCGCTCGACGTTTGAAGATGGGGTCTTGACCATTGACCCCACGGAGATCGTGGAAGCACCACTCCCGAGTAAGGCCATCAAGAGCCTGCGGGCGTCGTATTATTTTATGGGGTCCTTGTTGGGGCGGTTCCAACGGGCCACGCTAAGTTTTCCTGGCGGCGACAATATCGGGCCACGGCCAATCGACCAGCACATTAAGGCGTTCAAGGCTTTGGGTGCTTCGGTCGAGGAACATGACGGCACGGTGCGGATTACGACGGGTCCCGAAGGCTTACACGGCGCCCGGATCTTCTTGGACATGGTCTCCGTGGGAGCAACGATCAACTCCATCTTGGCGGCTGTGAAGGCAGTCGGCACGACGGTGATCGAAAATGCGGCCAAGGAACCGGAAATCATTGATATTGCGACCTTCCTGAACAACATGGGTGCGCATGTCCGTGGTGCCGGGACCGACGTGATTCGGATCGAAGGGGTCGCAACGTTGCGGGCGATGAACACGCACACGATTATCCCGGACCGGATCGAAGCCGGAACTTACTTATCGATGGCGGCTGCCGTGGGGGATGGCGTGGTGTTGAAGAACGTCATTCCAGAACATTTGGAAGCCTTCACTGCGAAAATGATTGAAATGGGCGTACCGCTGGAAATCAACGAGGACAGTATTTACGTCCCGCGGGTGGACAGCTTGAAGCCCATTCAGATCAAGACGATGCCGTTCCCGGGATTTGCCACGGACCTGCAGCAGCCGATTACGCCGCTGCTATTCAAGGCGGACGGGAGCAGCGTGGTCATTGATACCATTTACCCGAAGCGTATCAAGCACATTGCCGAGCTGCGGAAGATGGGCGCCAATATTCGGTCCGAAGAAGGCACCATCGTGGTGGACCCCACCCATGACTTAATGGGCTCACAGGTCCAGGCCGGCGAGATTCGGGCCGGGGCGTCACTCGTGATTGCCGGCTTAATGGCCGACGGGGATACCGAGATCAGCCAGGCGGATAATATTTTGCGTGGGTACGATCGAATTGTTGATAAATTAGCGGCATTGAACGCCGATGTTGAAATCGTTGAGGACAGTTTGGTGGAGAATGGCCAAGATTAGCCATTGCCGCTTAACTTATTTCATGTTATAATTCAACGGTTGACGATTAAAATCAATCTCTGTTCCAGTAAATGGATCAGGGCAAAGGAGCGTAATACATTATGAAGCAAGGAATTCACCCAGATTACCACGAAGTTGTGTTCCAAGACTCAAGTACTGGTTTCCAGTTCTTGTCTGGTTCAACGGCAACTTCAGCTGAAACGGTTGAATGGGAAGACGGCAACACCTACCCATTGATCCGTGTCGAAATTTCTTCAGATTCCCACCCATTCTACACTGGTAAGCAAAAGTTTACTCAGGCCGATGGTGCTGTGGATCGTTTCAACAAGAAGTACGGCTTATCCAACGACTAATTATAAAATTTATGATTTGTCTGATCCGGTACGGTTTATCCGTTACCGGATTTTTTTGTGCAGTCGATTCGAGAGAGTAGCAAGCAAGTAGTAGACAGAAGGTTCTGGTTGAGTAGCGGGTAGAGCGTGATGGGAACTAAGGGAAGTAATCAGCCATTTGACATTTGTCATTGCTAGGCTGAATGTAATCGAATTTTGGGGGATTACTGAAGGATAAAGGAAGGAAACGGCGCTAATTAGCTAGCTGCAACTCAATTATTGAGGGCTAATCTTCGATATCTGGCGGAGAAAAGCCGATTTTGATGGTAAAAACTTATGGACAAGTAAGCTAAATGGCCAACCACAGAGCGTGGGCTTATGAATAATTGTGGTATTAATCCATTATTGGTATCCATTGTCCGTGGGTAGGGAGATTATGTTAGGATAGTTGCTTGCTAATAGATAGATGGAGGAGAACGGCGTTGGTAGCACTAATAAGCGTCAATTTGACAACGATAGGAATATGACCATGAGCGGTCGTTCGTTGCCTTAGAGGGATAACTAGACGGATTAAAGGCAATTCCAGTGGGTAGGAGCGTCACTCAGAATCGTTCCTGTTTCCTTTTTGTAAGAAATAGGGTAAACTTCACTGCGAAGTGATAAATGGGGAAGTGGAAACCATGGCAGAGAAACAACAACCCAAGAAGCACCGGTGGCGGTGGTTCTGGTCGGTAATCTTTCTATTATTAATCGTGGTCTCGTTGGGCCTGATTTTTAACGAGCAGATCAAGAATTGGTTGATTTCATCCTATCAACCACAGATCACGCGCAAGTCGGTCAAGAAAAGTGAGAAGCAGAACGCCTCGTACGACTTTAGCAAGGTTAAGTCGCTGGACTTCTCGACGGTCGCTAAGGCCCGGTGGAACACGGCGGATATACACGTCGTCGGTGAGATCCTAATGCCGGACTCCAAGGTGCATTTGCCGATCGCTAAGGGGGTCAGCAATGAGGTCTTGGCACTGACGGCGGGCACCATGCGGCCGGATCAGAAGATGGGCCAAGGCAATTATCCATTGGCGGGGCACCATATGTCGTCACAGGCGTTGCTATTCAGCCCACTCTACTGGAAGACGCGGGTCGGGCAGAGCATCTACCTAACCAACGCCAAGACGGTCTATGTGTACAAGGTCAGTGTGCGGAAGTTCATTCCGGCGACCGACGTGCAGGTCGTAGCCCAGACCAAGAAGAAACTGGTTACCCTGATTACGTGTGACGCAACCGGTGCCAACCGATTAATGATCCGCGGGACGTACGTGAAGCAGATGGCGTACAAAAACGCGCCAACTTCGGTTCAAAAAGGGTTCCACGGGAGTTTTAATAACAAATATTGAAGGAAATCCTTCGAAAAATGACATTTTTTGCCCAAAAAACAAAAAATGTTGTTTTTTTTTATTTATTTTTTGCTTGTGAAATTTTTAAAGGCCGTTTTAAGCCTATAGGGGAGGGAAACACAGTACTTGCAAGGGGTTTCAAAAGTTGTTTTACTATACTAACGACTATGACTGGTGAGCAAACACCCTATAAACGACTATAAAAAATCACTTATCAAACGATATTTAATTAGTTGGGCACCTAAAGTTACTAACTGTACCGTGACTTTTTAGGGCCAACAAACGTTGATATAACAACGATTAAATTGTAATGATGTTTATACTATAAAACGATAATTATAGGATAAAATGATTCGACGGGACTCGTTTTTCCCCACACATGATTAATTGTGGACAGAACCGAAAATGCGTGTTACTATAGCAATGTAATCAGATGAGAGGTCATCAGATGATTCAAACAAGCACCATGAAAATGGTACGTTGCAAGTTGGAAAAGGCTAAAAGGATCAAGGATGTGAGGATGGGACAGCGATGCGATTTAGAAAAATAGGATTGCTGATACTGAGCCTGCTAATCGTCAGTTGGGGATTTCCAATGGCCGTTCGGGCTGATGTCCAGCAATCAACTTACTCGGTAGAGTTAACACCGCCGAAGTCATCATCTAATTCAGGAATCCTGACATCAGGTAATGACGGCGACCTCGTCAATGAGGGATCCAACAGCGGGACAACGACACCAACGAACGTGAGCAATTCAGGTTCGGGGGCTACCGTAAGTCAGAGCGCTGACAAAGGAACGCCAGCTACAAGCCAAGGTTTGACCGGCCGTTTACCTCAGACTTCTGAGGAACGCGCAGGCCTAGGGGCCATGGCAGGTATCATCTTAATGTTGTGTGTTTGGATAGGACTATTAATTGGTAGAAGAAAAGACAAGGACAATCAAGTTGAGGGAGATAAATATCATGACTAAAAAAACTTTACAATTACTTGCTACTGCTGCACTCGTTGCTGGATTCGGATTCACTACTGTAACTGCTAATGCTGCTGACACTACTGAAACTGGTTCAAAGACGACTACCGCAAAGGTAAACTTGACTCAAAAGACAGTTACGCCAACCGACCCAGACAACCCAAACACCGCTGGTAACATCATGTTAACTCAGGCACCATCATTTGACTTTGGTAAACAAGAACTCGATGGGGTTACGACATCATACACTAAGAGCATTACTAACACCGCCGCATCAGATGGCGGTATCATGACTAGTAACCTGCAAGTTGTTAACCCTGGTGCTCCTAGTGGTTGGAACATTCAAGTTAAGTCTACTGGGCTGGCTACTACTGATGGTGTAAGCTTAAAGGGTTCTGACATCGCCTTAACTAATGGTGATATCACAACGACTAACAAGGATGCCGCTGGTGCCCTTGATACGAGTAACGCACCAACCTTCAGTAACACATCTATTAAGATTGATTTGAACAGTGGGGCCTACGTACCAGTTGCCAGTGCTGCTGCTTCAGTTGGTAAGACAGACACAACTGCCGAAGTTGCCGCACAAGGTGTTGGTACTTGGAACATGGCCTTTTCTAAAGCTGACTTAAACATCGCTGGTTCTAACGTTGCTGGCGAATACACTGGTAACTTGGTTTGGGCCTTGACTAATGCACCTACTGGTATGGCTACTGACCCTGCTCCAACCAAGTAAGTTCTAAGCACTTGGAAATAAAGATCAGGCTAGGGGGGCTGCGTAGTGACTAGATATCTACTATTGATAGTTGCTTCGCTGGCTCTAGGAGTCGGGGCCGTCAGTACAGTTCAGGTTAATGCCATGGCCGATACTTCGAGCGGTAGTATTACCTCTAAGTCTTCCGTTAACTTAACACCTGGAAGTGGTACTAACCCGGTTAATCCTGTTGATCCGGGTGGCTCTGGTGATAAGTTCCCGGGTGACGGCGAGGATCCTGGAAACGAAGGTACGGGTTCGACCGGCAAATTGACGCTTGACTACGTGTCAGATTTCAAGTTTCAGCAACAGGGAATTTCCAATGGTCAAATTCTTACGACGGCTACAAATCCTAACGCGTTCGTTCAGATTAGTGATCGACGTGCGACAGGGGCTGGCTGGCAGTTGCAAGTGAATCCGAGTGAATTAGTAGGTGAGAAAGACTCATCCACGATTTCTTCGGGGGCGTCAATCCAACTTGGAGCGGCGGAGTTTATCGCCTCGGGACAGAATGTTTATGCTGCGCCCCAGGTCGTTGCAACACCAACACAGCTTATTCCGATTGGTAGTTATTCAAAAATAGCTCAGGCTAATAAGTTCGCGGGTGTTGGAACGTGGATTATGAGATTAAACTATAATACGAGTGAACCAACAAACTTAATCGTTTTAGGTTCTGCTGTGACACAGCAACAGACGTATCAAGGCACCCTATCATGGATGCTGACCGATACGCCACAATAAAGAAATTGCATGGGTAGCGGTGGCGACAGTCACCGCTATTTTTGTTATAATATGAATATCATGTGAGAAAGTCGGAGGCTGGAAATCATGAAGCGTTATTTGCGAATATTAATGATGCTTGGGGTCATCTTTACGTTTGGAGGATTAACGCAGAGTACGGCTCATGCTGAGGGAGTTGGGTACTCGGTAGCGGCATCGTTACCTAAGAACCAGGACGATAAGAGTGTGACTTATTTTGCTCTGCGAGTGAAGCCAAATGAACAACAGAAGTTAAATGTGGTTATCTCCAACACAAGCAAGAAGAAATCAAGCTTTGAATATGGGGTCAACCAAGCGATTACGAACAATAACGGGGTTATTGACTATAGTGATGCCAATCCTAAACTGGATAGTTCTTTGAAGATTGGTATTAAGGATGTCATTCAAGAGAAAAAGGCTCAGAAAATTACGATTCCGGCCAAAAGCTCTAAAGTGGTGACGTTATCTTACAAGATGCCCGCTGATAAGATCAAGGGGATGATTCTTGGTGGCTTTTACGTTCGTAAGCTAGACGTCAACAAGGGGCAGTCAAGCAAGGGTGTTAACATCCGTAACCAATTTGCTTACGTTATTGGTGTTCGGCTGCGTGAAAGTAGCGCGTACGTTGGACCGAACATGAAGTTAAATGAGGTTAAAGCGGGACAAATCAACTCCTATAACCAAGTTCAAGCTAACCTACAAAACCCAGAACCCGGCATTATGTCGAACTTAAAGGTTAAAGCCAAGGTGACGAAGCAGGGTGAAAGCAAAACTGTTTTAAGTAACCAAAAGTCTAATATGGCGATGGCGCCAAACAGTAACTTTAACTACTCCATTCCTTGGGGTGATACGAAGTTACAAGCTGGTAATTACACATTAACGTTAGATGCGACTGCTAAGGGTGGCTACACTTGGCACTTCACCAAGAACTTCACCATTACGCAGGCTCAGATCAATTCCTTAAAGAACAAGATCAATACGCCCCAACAAAAGAACTACTTCTGGTGGTTCGTTGGCGGTGGGATTCTAATCCTCTTGTTGATTGCGATTATCATTTACCTGATCTGGAAGCGGCGTCGTGATGACGATGACTACTACGATGACGATGATGACGAAAACTAAAATTAGATAATTAAGAAGCGTCACGATGAATGACAGGTAGTAACCTGGTACTCATTGTGACGCTTTTTTGTCCAAAATAAGTGGCAGTTGGTTTTTACAGTCAATTGCCCCTGAATGAATTCAGCGGCTTGTCGCTCACGTGTCTTGCAACACAGTAGTCCAACATGCCTGTTAAGACACTCCTACTCGTAGTGGCAACATCATCGGGTAATTGACGGCTACCCGTTTAACTACCAGGTTTACCCAGCAGTTGTTAGCTTCTTAATCTTTGAATATTTGATGCCGCTCAACCAATCTTGTCCCAGCATCTCAATATTCATTGCTCCTAATCGGTCATCATTACAGCGATACTGGCATTGTTTACACCAATATTCATGAGTATCGTGATGCCGATTGGCTTTCTCAACTAGCCCACACTTAGGACAGCGTTGTGAGGTGAATGCTGGATTCACTTTCACGACCGCACTTTGGATAGCCTGAGCCTTGTACGTTAAGAAAGATTCAAGCTGGAAGAGGACCAGGACCGGTGACTATTGCGTAATGCTTTAGGTAAGTCATCGGTGTTGAATGTCACATTGGTTAAGTCCTCCAAAACGAAAAGTATATGCGCACCGTATACTGCGACGAGTGTCTTAGCTAGCCGATGATTTATATCGGTCATCCAGCGGTTCTCTCGTTGAGCTAATTGCTTTAGTTTTCTCTTGGCAGACGTGGTATCTTTACTTTGCAGTTGTCGACGAATCTCCAGAAACTTCTTTCGCTTACGTAAGATCTTTTTCCCGTCAAAGAATAGCGTTTTTCCTTTACTATCAAAGGCAGTTGCCAAGAACCGTAAACCACGGTCAATACCGACAATCTGCGGGTTACCTTGCTGATTGAAATCAAGAACCTCTTTGGTAATACCAATATGGAGGAACCACTTGCCCCGGTTATGGACCAATTTGGCAGTACCGAGTTTCCAGTCATCGGTAAAGTATTTCTCAAAACCTTTATTGGTGAAGTTCAGCTTAGTTCTTTTGCCTAAAGTAGTCATTGAAATTTTCCGCATCTTATCTACAAAAGAATAGTTACTCTGGCGAACTAAATCCGCTTGTGGGCGACGAAACTGGATGGGCTTTATCAACCAGGTCAGGTCTTTGGGAACTTGAATCCACTTGTTTTCTTCGTTCTTGTAGCGATAAGGATTTTGCTTCATTTGTTCCTGAACTGTCTTGTAGCGAGCAACAACTGTCCGAAATACAGACTGGACCATCTGACTATTGAGCGGTGATTTTTGTCTTAATATTTTGTACAGGTGATGATTGATTTTTAACCAACTCAGCTGAAACTCATGATCAAATATCCATTGACTGACAAGATTAGCTAATCGTTGATATTCGCGGCTCATTGCTAGAAATTGATCTGCTTGATTTGTGTCCGGATAGAGTCTCAATTTGATTGTTCGTCCCAGTTTAACCAATAGCTACCTCCCCTGTAGATTGGATTAAGTATACCACGTTTCACTCTTGAATAGGGGAACGTACGTTTTAGAAAACGTTAAATTCTGGCATTCATCCCGCAATCAAAATCGCAGGTTTTCTGCTTAGTCATTAATAAACTATTTCAAATAAAGATAAACAGCTATGATTATTTCACAATATATCGTATAATTACATTGATAATATAACTCTTTAGCGGATTATTATATGAAAGGAAAACCTGTACTTTAATAGACTGGTTACTACTTTTGATATATGTAACGCTGATGAAAGACGCTGATTTACAGATGGCGTTAGAAAGAAGTTGTTGACCTGAATCTTTGCATTGTCACTCAAACAAGCAATCAATCGTGACGGTGTTTGACTAGAAAGGATTGGATTTAAATGAAGATGAAGCACGTGTTGACCGGGGTTATTGCGGTCGCTGCTGCTAGTCTTTTGGGTGGGTCACCAATTATGGGACACGCTGACGATGACTATAACCATGCAGTAGCAACGATGCCACATGGCTTGCCGGTAGCCGGTTATTTTAACATACCGACATTTGCGAATAGTGGGGTGCCGAACTCGGCGAAAACGGCAGACAGTCCGACCGATGAGACGCAGGCAGTCCAGATTACAAATGATGCGAACCAAGTGGGGTCAATCTGGGCGGCACGCGATAAATACTATTTTGATTTCACACGTGACCAACAGGCCGCCATGTGGATGTACT
The DNA here is from genome assembly GCF_016861695.1 of Levilactobacillus andaensis. Lineage (GTDB taxonomy): Bacteria > Bacillota > Bacilli > Lactobacillales > Lactobacillaceae > Levilactobacillus > Levilactobacillus andaensis. The sequence goes on from NZ_BOLP01000012.1 coordinate 82,277, forward strand.
TTGGGAATAAAGGGACAACGTTAGCCGGCGACGGCATGGCGTTTGTTATTCAAAATGATTCGCGCGGTGAGCAGGCCATTGCGACACAGGGGGCCTCAAGCACACCGGCCGTTGGGCAGACCTTGGGCGTTTGGGGGTATGCCTCCCTGGCAGCCAATGAAAATGGTCAAAACGTTGCTAAACGTGCCATTCAGAACAGTTGGGCGCTGGAATTCGATACGTTTGCGAACAAACAGCGGCCGACCTCACCGAATGACATTCCGGGGAGTTTTGACTTTCAGCTCACCGGTCCCCATTTAACGGCTAATTATCCTGCCCAATCGGGAACCTATACGACGATGAGTTTTGATACGAAATACTCCTATACGCAGATGAATCATGGGATTGATTCCGTCTTGTATGGCGGTCCGTTGATTAAAACGCCGCTCTCGGACGGACAGTGGCACCATGTGACCGTCGATTATAAAGCACCGACAAACGGCACGACTAAGGGAACGATGACGTATACCATCAATGACAAACAACCGGCGAGTGGGGCGGTTCAACCGAAACTGTCAACGACAACCACTTTTGACTACAGTCTCTTGAAAGATCCCGATACGACCGGAACGCATCCAGCTAATACGGGACGGTGGGGCTTCACGGGGTCGACTGGGGCCACCTGGGAGAATAACTTGGTCGTCTTTGAACAGATGCCTGGGTTGGTCAAGGCAACGGGGGCCGCTAAGATTTACAACCGCAGTGACAAAGATTCAGCGGGGAACTCCACGGAAGTCACGGCTGGCAAACGCGTGACGGGAGGCGACCGTCTACAACTGGACTATCAACTGAATTATGATTCGGGGCGGGTCGACTGGGATAATATTTCCGCTGCGGTGCGCTTACCAGATAATGTAAGCGTTGACTCCGGGACGGTCACCTATGCTAATGGCAACACCGAAACTGTAGATTTGAAAGGGTTAAGCGGTCAAAATCTGTCTTTCAAATTAGGACAGATGCTAAATGCGGATAACCGAAACGCAACGGTTTCCTTGTACGGTAAGGCGGCTAATCCAGCCAGTGAGTCGACGGTTGCCAGTCAAACGAGCAAGTTCTCCGGTCCCAACGCAATCGTCACAGCCGACACACCGTCGTTTATTCTTGCTCATTCGAATGTCGATTTTAATCTGAAGGTGACAAGTGACACGACCGTCTCGGTAGCCTCGACCTCAGCAACGCCAACAATCACTGGGAATGCCGTGTTGACCGGATCAACGCAGACCAGCACCGGCTTTACCCTCCACCCTAATTTGAACGGCAAAGATCTCAAAACCGTTCCGGTCACCGTCACTAAGGATACGGCGGGGGGCTACACCGGGGACTTTTCCTACCAGTTGCCAAAAGACGCCGGCTTGGTTAAGGGCGACAACACGCTGACGTTAACAGCGACTGATGATGCCGGTGGGTACACGTCAACAGTGGGTACGGTCACGCTGAATGTGGGCAAGTTAGACTGGGGTGTCGTTAATGGGGCAAGTAGTTTTGAAGATGTCACGTTGACCGGAACCAGTCAAACCGTTACCAGAAAAGGTGATTGGCGCGTGGAAGTTGACAATCAGGTGGGGACTAACTGGAAAATGATGGCGGCACTGACGACACCATTTACCGATGTCGATACGGGGAACAAGCTTGCCGGGAATCTTTTATACAAAGGTTCGGCCACAGAGGACCCCGTCACAATGTCGCCTGAATCCGTCATCGTGACTGACCAATCAGCGCATCCTGCCAGTGGGACGACGGATGTTTCTCAGGATTGGAAGACGGACACGGGAATGTTATTAGAAGTTGGTGGCGGTGCGACAGCCGGTGCTTATCAAGGGCAGATTACGTGGACGCTAGTTAATGCAGAATAAAGCGGATGGTGCGGTGGAAGTGAGCCGCATCATTTTTGTATTGGCGTTAAATTTGATTTATGTCAATCCTTGACTAGTTTTCATAATAAACTGTTATAAATATACGGTAAACACCTATGATTATTCTACGTTCGGTTGTATACTTAGGCCGATGGTCCGAGACTGGTCTGTACCAAATTGACTTGGATCAAAGATGTGAGGACGAGGTGCTGATAGGGATAAGCGTAACAATCATTCGTACGCGTCTAATCCGGCTATATAGGAGAAAAAGTTGAGGGGCTAAATGACTAGGCCGATGAGAGTAACGGGTAGGCCAATAGTATTTTGGTAGAAGGGAATTGGATTTCGATGAAGATGAAGCACGTTTTGACTGGAATAGTGGTGGCCGTGGCTGCTGGTGTACTGGGCGGATCGGTCGTGGGGCATGCGGATGCGGACTATGATCATGCGATTGGTAGTATGCCACCTGGGTTACCAATTGAAGGATACTTTCATAGTCAGGGCTTTATGAATAGCTCTGTTCCCAATTCAGCGAAGACTGTGAATGGTACTAGTGATAGTAGTCGACAAGCCGTTCAAATCAATGATGGCGTTGGGCAGGTTGGCTCAGTGTGGGCAGAGCGTGACAAATACTATTTTGACTTCACTAAGGATCAACGTGCCTCAATGTGGATGTATTTTGGAAATAAAGGTGCTCAAAATGCTGGCGACGGTATGGCCTTTGTTATTCAAAATGATTGGCGTGGCGAGCAGGCTATTGCAGCGAATAACTTTTCTTTTGATCCGGCTATAGGTCAGACGTTAGGTGTTTGGGGATACGCATCAAGTCGGGCAGATGAGAATGAACTTAATGTGGCTAGACGGGCGATTCAGCATAGCTGGGCGCTTGAATTTGACACCTTTACTAACATGAACAGTCCAGTGGATGATAAATCTATTCCCGGAAGCTTTGATTTTCAGGTTGGTTCGCAGGGAGTAGTTAAAGTTCCTCAACCGCACATTGCTTCGAATTATCCAGCTGTATCAACTCCAGCCGGATCAACAACTGGGGAAGGTACTTACAAGACAAATAGTTTTACGGGGCAATTTGGTGAGTATTCTTATACGAGGCTACAGCACAACGGACTTATCAAGACACCACTATCTGACGGGGCTTGGCACCATGTCACTATCGACTACAAAGCCCCTACCGATGGGACCACTACGGGAAATATGACTTATACCATCAATGACAAGCAACTTTCGGGCAGTGGGGCACAGGAAAAACAATCGGAAACTGTTGATTTCGACTACAGTCTTCTCAAGGATTCAGATATAGACGGCCCGCATGAAGCTAAAAGCGGACTTTGGGGCTTTACCGGAACGACTAGTAACATCAACTGGGAGAATAATCTTGTTGTCTTCGAACAAATACCAGGACTAGTCGACGCCAACGGTTCTGCCAAAATCTATAACCGTAGCCGCCTCGACACTTCCGGACAGCCAACCGAAGTATCTGCCGGCCAGAATGTGACGGGTGGGGACCGACTGCGTTTGGACTACCAGTTGCAGTACAATACCGGTCGCGTCGATTGGGACAACATCGCTGCAGAAGTTCATCTACCAGACCACGTGACGGTCAACTCCGGAACGATTACCTATGCCAACGGCAAGACTGAGACGGTTGATTTGAGTAATCTCAGTGGTCAAAATCTGTCATTTAAACTAGGTCAGCTGCTAAACACCGACAATCGCACCGCTACGATTTCTCTAGAGGGTAAGGCTGATAATCCGGCTAACGATACGTCTGTGGTCAGCCAGACCAGCAAGTTCTCCGGACCGAACGCCATTGCTACAGCTGACACACCGGCATTTAACCTGGTCCATTCAAACGTCGATTTTAACCTGAAGGTAACTAGTGCGCCTAACATTTCTCTGGCCGCCACGACCGCAACGCCCACGATAACTGGGAACGCAACGCTGAGTGGTACCGGTAAGGAAAGCACCAACTTTACGCTTCATCCAGTTTTAAATGGTCAAGCACTCAAGACCATCTCGTTTCCGGCCAGCAGAAACGATGGGGGTGCCTACACCGGGAACTTTACTTACAAGCTGCCAAATGATTCGGGATTGAAAAAGGGCGCCAATACCCTAACACTAACCGCAACCGATGATGCCACCGGCCATGAGTCAACAGCTGGCGAGGTCATTCTGAACGTGGGTGAGCTGGACTGGGGGATAGTGAATGACAATAGTAGCTTCAAGGACACTACGCTCACGGGGATTGGCCAAACGGTTCCACGGAATGCCGACTGGCACGTTGAAGTCAACAATCAGTCGGGGGCTAATTGGAAAATGATGGCGGCCTTGACCACGCCATTTGCTAACCAATCTGGTAAGCTGGCTGGGAATCTCATTTATCAGCCAGCCGTGGGTGAGCCCGAGCTGATGTCTGAGCAACCGGTCGCGGTGGCTGACCGGTCAACCGATCCTGGTAATGTGACGACCGATATCTGTACCACGAATTGGAAAGCGGATACGGGAATGCTGCTCAAAGTTAACGGTGGCGCTACAGCTGGAGATTATCAGGGGCAGATCACGTGGACACTAGTTAATGCGGCATAATTGAAGACTGATTGAGCTGGCACGGTGATTTTTTGACCGTGCCTTTTTGAGTTAACCAAGTAACCTTACGAATATGGCCAGCAAGCTAAGCTACGTAAAAGGATAAACTTATCAGCGACTGCTGGTTTAGCGTTAAAAAAAGTAAGATAAAAGTTAAATTTTGTCAGTTGAATTGATTGCTCATTAATTAGTAAGTTAATCCAACTATCCAACGATTATATGTTTGAAGTATTTATGAGATTAACTGCATGATTTGGATGTGAACTTCTTTGATTGTTTGTCCTGATATCGTATAATGGGGTTAGACAAATAGCGTGTAATCAGTCCTGAAGCCTGATTACATGTAGATGACCTCTCAAATTAAAATGATTACGTAAATCGAATTTTGCAATGTCTTTTTTCTTATTCTAAAGATTCTAAGTCAGTCTTTTTATATTGTGAATTTTAAAACAATATGTGCTGGTAAAACGAATGAATCTGATCAATTTAAAACGACTAATTTGTCCCATAAAATAGTAACTGTATTTTCTATTATTACTAGGGGCGGTTACATGAGTCAAGGGTAAAGGGGGAGAATCGCCCATGAAACGTGGAAGATTAATTTTAACAATGATTGGTGTACTAGCTATTTTTGGCATGGGTCACCCGGTCGTCAGTCATGCAGCAGATGCGACAACACCGCAGCCAACACCAGAGCAGGATCTGGCGAACGCACTGGCGTCAATGCCACAGGGACTACCAATTAACGGGTATTTTATAACGCCAACATTTAATAATTCAACTGTTAAAAATTCATCAGCCGTAACACTTCCTAATTCAGATGGGACGCAGGCAGTTCAGTTGACCAATAATACCAATCAGTTGGGTACAATTTGGGCCAACAAAGATCAATTTTATTTCGACTTGAAGAAAAAACAAAAAGCCTCAATGTGGATGTACTTTGGGGATGGGCCGCTTGGTCACATGGGTGACGGGATGGCCTTCGTGATTCAAAACGCCGGCTATCAAGCAACTGCTGTCGATAAAAATGGGGTCCCTCAAGGACAAGAGACACTCGGAGTTTGGGGGCTACCAGATAACTTTACAGCTGATGAGCCCTCTAGTGTGGGAAAACAAGCCATTCAGAAGAGCTGGGCCTTAGAATTCGATACATTTCCGAATGGTGGTTCCTACTTCGGGGTGCCAGATATTACGGGATTCTCTACTTTTGATTTAGGGAAAAAGGTTGCCGGTGGTCTGGACGATACAATCGTCAATCAGCATCAGCATATTGCTGCTGATTATCCTGCAGACCAAAAGCAAGGTGGAACTTATTATTCACGCTATTCGCCCGACAGTACGACCATGTATGGGGTCAAGATGAATCACCGAGGTATCATCGTCAATAATGGTCCTTGGTTGACAGATGGCGCATGGCATCACTTGACCGTTCAGTACACGCCACCGGCTGATGACACCACAACGGTAGGCAATGTCACCTATACCATTAACGACAAGGATCCTTCAACTGGGACGGCCTCACAAAACGCACAGTCGAACAACTATGAGTTGGATACGAACAAGGTAGACGATGGCACTGGTCACGCTTACTGGGGATTCACCGGGTCTACTGGACAGTATGGCGAAAACAACTTGGTCGTGTTTGAACAGATTCCGGGCTTAGTCGATGCAGATGCTTCGGCCAGCGTTGCCAATGAAACGGCTAATTTGGAAGGCCCAATTAATGTAAACACTCCCGTCATGGGGGGCAACCGGTTACGGCTGGATTACAATCTAACCTATAACTCAGGCCGTAGCGACTGGACACCTAAGGCCCAAATCAACCTGCCAAGCGGATTCGTGCCAAGTAGTGCAGTGGTGACCTTCGCTGATGGGACGACCCAGACTGTTGATCTGGGGGCCACTCAGACTGGACAACAGCTGAACTTTACCCTCGCACATGCTTTGAATGAAACGGACTCAACGGCGGATATTACGATTCACGGCCGGCAGTCGAATCCAACTAACCCTTCGACGGTTATCAACGGGACTACTAGTAAGTTTGTGGACAAGCAAGGGATTGCTACGGCAGATACCACGCCATATACTGTTTACCAGGCTACCACGACCTTTCGTATCGGTTGGGCGAGCGGCGAAAATTATGATTCCGTCACCACGGCCAAAGACAAGGACGTCACGGTCAACGGGAAGTTTATGCTGTCCGGCTCACCAATTACGGCCAATGGGTTTATCTTGCAAGGCAGTGTGAACGGCACACCAATTAAGGACCAATCTATTCCTGCCAGCGATGTTTCAGGCACTACCACGAGTGGCTTTAACGGAACCTTTTCGTACACAGTGCCTGCGGCGAGTCTACATTCGGGAGTGAACACGTTGATGCTGTATGTTACCAGCTATGACGGGTATACCACGGATAGTTTAGTCTCGAACATTGATGTGAGTGGACCGCTACAGTTTGGTGATGTTGATGACAGCGTATCTTACACGGCTGACCTGACCGGCTCACACATGCTGGTACCGCGGGATGGGGCGTGGACAATTGATGTGAACGACCAGCGAGGTACTGGCTCAAGCTGGGCATTAATGGCGAGAATGAATCAGCCGTTGCAAGCTACAAATGTGCCGGCAACCACGATGAATCTGGTCTACAAGTCGTCATCTGACGCGACACCAGTTGTTCTGGGGAGTGATGCGCAGCGGGTAGCCGCCCGGACCACGACCAGTAATGATGATACCTTCAACGCAACCGATCAGTGGGACAGTAATACGGGACTTCTACTAGATGTTAGTGGGGGTGCCACTGCCGGAACGTATACGGGGCAGATTGAGTGGAGCTTGGAGAACGCACCAAGCTAAAGACGAGCGAAAAATCAAAAAAAGTTGCGGAACCTGTCGAATTTTGACGGGGCCGCAATTTTTTTGTGATGGGGAGATTACGCTTAAGAAAAAAATAACCGGTGATGTGGTGACAGCCTGACGAATATGGGGTGAATTCTATTTTTACTACTACGGTTACAACTTTCAAGAAGTGGCTAAAGACATTAGAAAGAAGAACTGAGTATTTCAATTTATTAATCGGTTGATTACTAAGCTGACTTTACATTCAAATGCTGACATAACAGCAGTACGTTCAAAGAACCTAGTAGAAACAAATTATAATAAAATCAATTTTATTACTTTCGTTTTTTAGTTTTAATGATATACTATATTTAGTGATGATGTTTAACTTTTAGTAAAGGATATGGTTAACCACAATCAGGAAAATAGGGTTAGGGGATTGTCGATGTTAACTGGTTATTATGGAATTATCCCCGATAGGTTATCCACCAAAATAATTAGAGTCAAAAAAGTTGAGTGAGAATATAAAACGCACGAGTAGACTAGGGCGTGCGTCACGTGGTTTTGCCCGATGAGGGTCGGGTGAAGGGAGCCGGTTTCAATGAAATTTCGGAATAAATTGTTAGCGATTACAGGAATTGTCGCTGCCAGCATGGGGTGGGGCCTCTGGCAAGGGACGTTGGTTGGGAAGGCTTTTGATGCCAGTCCTCAAGGCGTTTTAAATTCAGCGCCACAAGGACTTAAGGTTGATGGCAACGATTATTTTAATCGGGCAGAGACTATCGGTAACAGCTCAGACAGCCAAATTACAAATTCGGCGCAGGTAATGACCGGGACAAATGGCGATGGTGTCATGCTTTCTCAGTATGGTAGTCAGTATCAGAATACCGGTGGGGCAATTTGGTCTAATGGTAAGTCCTTTAATATGTATGAAGATCAACGGGCTTCAATGTGGGTCTTTATGGGGACGGATGATTATTATAATCATAAGGCAGGGGACGGGATGGCCTTTGTCTTGCAAAATAGTAGTAATTCGGCCTTCTCCAGTACTGGTGAGGCATTGGGAGTCTGGGGAATAGATCCTAATACAAAAGATAGTACATCACAGACCGTTGCAAATTCTGCAATTCCTAATAGTTGGGCAATCGAGTTTGATACACACGAGAATCAAACGATCCCCGCTGCAGGCCAAAAGATGGGTACAGTGACTCCAGATGCATTCGATATCGGAGACTATGATCCTGAAAAAACAGGCGATGCACAATATTCCGGTCTCGGATATGATTCCAACACAGATACTGATGATGTCCCAGAAACTATCCCAACCCAGGGGAATCATATTGCTGCGAATTACCCAGGAGACGGCGGCACTTATTTACCGTATCAACAGAGTGGGCAATATATATCAAAGTATATGTTTGGACTTCCAGTTTATGCTAGTGGAATGTACAACTATTATGGCTTAGAACATCGGGGCTTGATTCGTAACTCAGACAGTGGTTCTAACCCCGTTCCACTGATTGCGGATAACACCTGGCATCACATTACGATAAACTACAAGGCACCAACGGGTGACAGCAATACGGGGGCCATGACGTACTCCTTTGACGATCAAAATTTGAAGACTGGGGCACCAATAACTGGGAATAATCAGTATGCTAAAGAAAGTATTGATTTATCTAAACTAAACGTCACTAAGACAGATCCAAATGTTTACTGGGGCTTTACGGGAACAACTGGCACCAACACTGAAACCAGTATGGTTGTCTTCGAACAAGTTCCTGGTCAGGCCAATGTCAACTCGTCAGCTAAGATAGAGGATGAAACGACTAGTAGTCCGATTTCTGCTGGGGACACAATTAAGGGCAATGATGCGGTTAAGCTGACCTATACCTTGAACTATGAAAATGGGGATAAGCCGTGGTCTAATATCAAGAGTTCCCTGAATTTACCTGCTAATATTAACTGGTCAAAGGGACAGATTACGTATCCGAATTCCAATATAGCTTCCAGCACGCTTTCAACGGCCAACATTAGCAATAATAAACTAGATATTAAGGTAGCTGACTTGAGCAGTTCTGCTAATCAAGCAGTTATCACGTTGGACGGGAATGCTATAAACAAAGCTGGCACCTCGACATCGACCGTCACCTCATTTGTTGGGGACAATGCGATTACGAATACGCAACTCAATGGGTTCAACATTAAGGAGTCTCCATTTAATGTAAACTTTAACCCCAAGACGGTGAGTGCAAATGCTAACTCGTCGGTAACTTTGACCGGGAGTGTTTCCTCGACTAACGCCAAGGTTACGGGGAGTAATACCACCTTATCAGCTGGGGTCATCAATACTGATGGGACTTCAGATGATATTGACGCCGCAGATATCAACTTATCCCAAAAGGTCAATTCAAATGGCGGTTACGACTTTACTATTAAGCTGGAAAAGGTACCAGCTGGGACTTCTACGGTTCAAGTCAACGCATCGTCCACAGCGGCTATCGGTAGTTTTGCCAGCGACACGGCGACCGTAACCGGTGGGACCGTCGACTTCGGCGCTACCAGTGGGAACATGGTGTTTGAGACAACGACCCTGACTGGGAGCGGGACGCAGACGGTTGCCCGAGATGAATCAAATGGGGCTTGGCAGCTAAATGTCGATAGCTCATTGATGGCGGGTACCGACTGGAAGGTCACCGCCAAGACGGATGGCATGTACAACGACAACGTGCCAGATAGCAGGCTGGATGGCGCGCTGGTCTACAAGGACGGTACGGGTACAGAAACTCTGAATAATAGTGGTACCGTGATCGATACGGATACCGCTGATGGGACCGCCAGTTCAACGAACATCGCTAATGGCTGGACCAAGGATACTGGGATTCTACTGAATGTCAACGGTGGTGCGATCAACGGTTCCTATAGTGGGACGATTGACTGGACACTGACGGTCGGGCCGTAAAGGAAAAGTAAATTTAGGCCGGGTGCCAGGCTTGGCCTAAAACTGAATTTGCCACATAAAATAGTGGTGACACCAATGAAAGTTGACGGTGTCACCACTATTTTTGGGCGCTGAAAAATATAGCGATGTTTTCTCTGATCCAGACGATACTACTGAATTAGTTATGGATTTATAAGAATATATAGTTACAGTGGCCGAAAAGTGGCTAAAATTGTTTGCGCCTATTTTGAAGAGAGACAACTGAGTAATCAACTGATTATCTGACAATAATCGGTTACAATCGTTGATTTGACGGTAATCATCACTATAACGATGTTAATAGTTAATCACAACAAAATTAATTTAACGGCTTTAACTTTTTGGTTGCGATGGTATACTATATTTAGTGGTGATGTTTAACTTTTATTGCTTGACATGATTAATAGCAATCAAACGAAAAAGTAGTTAGTCGTGGCGCGGAACGCGGGCGTGGCGGCTTTTTCACCAATAAGTCATCCACTTAGTTAATTAATATAACAAATATTGAGATTAGTAAATAATGCGTACGGGAAGACTAGGGCGTACGCAACTTGGTTTTGTCTGCAACGGAGCGGGCGAAGGGAGTTTTCCAATGAAATTAAGAAATAAGATTTTAGCGATGACGGGGGTCGTTTTAGCCAGTCTTAGCTGGGGAATTTGGCAAGACACGACCGTGGGGAAAGCAACTGATGTGAATCCACAGAGCGTTTTGGATAGTGGGCCAGCGGGGTTAAGTGTTAAGGCGACAACTTACTTTAACGATCCTAGTACACTTGGAACGGGGCAGAAAAACTCCGCGAAGTATGTTCAGGGTACTGGTACCAATGGGGACGGTGTGGCTTTAACTCAGGATGGTCAGACCAATCAGGGCGGCGCTATCTGGACCGATAAACCGGTGTTCAATGCGTACAAGAATCAACGAGCCTCAATGTGGGTTTACTTAGGAACGACTGGCTCAACTCCTGGAGACGGGGTGGCCTTTGTTTTACAGAACAGTAGCAACACCGCCTTTTCTGGGGGTGGTGAGTCACTAGGTGTTTGGGGGGTCGACCCGAATAGTACTACTAGTACCACTAATACTTTGGCGAGCTCCGCAATTCCTAACAGTTGGGCACTGGAATATGATACCGGCGTTGATCAGCTGGTTCCGGATAGTAGCTGGAAGCCCCAGACGACACCTGCGAGTTCTTTTGATATTGGCGATTATAAAAATAATAATTTCAATGCAATCGGGTATAATCCCAGCACGGATAACGATGATGTCGGTGAAACGATTAAGGGTGAACATATTGCATCGAACTATCCGGGGCTTACCAGTAGTTACTATGCTTATTCGCAAGGTACTGGTTTCCTGGGCCTTACTAAGTATAACTACTACGGGCTTGCTCACCGTGGCCTGTTGCAGGATTCCTTTGGGGATCGATTCATGTCTGACGCAAAATGGCATCATTTAACGTTGAACTATGAGGCACCAACCGATGGGGGATCTAATGCGATTATCACGTATTCCTTCGATGATAAAAATCCGACTACTGGTGCGCCTAATCCAATGACCAATGAGACCTATGCTAAGGAAAAAATAAATCTGGCTAATTTAAACGTAACGCCAAGTTCACCCAACCTTTACTGGGGCCTCACTGGGACTACGGGAGCAACGAACACTGAATTGAGTATGTTTAAATTCGAACAGGTTCCCGGGCAACCTATGGTCAATTCTTCCATGGACATGACCGATATGACGACCGGGTCCGCAATTCCAGCGAACGCGACTATCAGCGGGAATGACAAGATTAAGTTGAACTATACCGTGAATTACATGGATGGCAATCAGGACTGGTCGGACATTAAGGCGGCACTTAACTTGCCTAAATATGTCGATTGGACTGGTGGAAGGGTGACCTATTCATCTGGCGAAGTATCACCGGTGGATATGACACAATTGAACGGACAAAAATTGGACGTTTCTCTCAAAGACTTGGGGGTATCCATGAATAAGGCCGTGCTGACCTTTGAGGGAACTGCGCAGAATGCAAAGCAGAGTCCACTTGCGGCGACCTCGACTTTTGCGGGGGCAAACGCGATTACAACGGTAGCGACACCGGCCTTCAACATTAAACCGTCACCATTTAGCGTTAATGTTAACCCATCGCAGATTTCTGCTAATGCTGGGAGCGCAACGACCGTTACGGGAACTGTTTCTTCGACCGATAGCACGGTTAATGGTGGCAATACAACCCTGACGGCCATTCTGGCGGATTCAAAAGGGAATGTCGCCACGTTACCAGCCAGCGCCATCACCTTGGACAAAGATTTGAATGGGAACGATGGCTACGACTTCTCGATTACAATTCCTGAGGTGCCAGCGGGAACGTCTCTGCTACAGGTGTCTGGGACCACTACGGCTTCTAGTGATTACAAGGCCAGCGGTACGGCGACTATCACGGGGGGAACCATTGACTTTGGCACAACTAGTGGCAACCTGGTCTTCAAACCGACGACCTTAACGGGGAGCGGCACACAGACGGTTGAGCGTGACGATTCGAATGGCGCCTGGAGCCTCGATGTGGACAGTTCGCTGATGACCGGCAGTACCTGGAAGGTGACCGCCAAGACGGCTGGCATGTACAGTGATGATGTGCCAGCGAGTCCACTAGACGGCGCGCTGATCTACAAGAATGGGACGTCGACGACCACGCTGAATAATAGCGAGTCAACACTGATCACCAGCAACGACAAGTCGGATGGTACTGAACAGTCGACCAACATTGCCAGTGGCTGGACCAAGGACACAGGAATTCTGTTAAGTGTTAACGGTGGTGCGGTCGATGGGTCCTATTCTGGGACAATTGATTGGACGTTGGAAAGTGCACCTTAGAAATAAATAGTGATGGCAACGACTAAATCTCTAATTGGCGGTTTGGTCGTTGCTTTTTTATAGATTCTTTTGTAACAACGGCAAGGTTTCCGTCATAAAAGGGCTTGTTTTTAAGGTTAAAGCGGTTGACGTTGTGGGGCTAAACAGAATATAATTAAACTTGTTTACGGGTATATTCTTTCAGGGGAGTTATGAATTGTCTCTTGACGGAATAGTTACCGCTATAAAAGGGAAGGCCACGATTTAATCGCTTGATAACTAATAAATGATAAAAATATGAGATGGGTACACTATTTAACTAATGGACAACTCGTCTATGACGCGATACATAAACGAGGAGTAGGCAGCGCTTAGTCAAATCAGGGAGATGTTACAGATGAGATGGAAAAAGATGTTTTTAGCCGCCGCTGTGGCGGTCGTTGGTGTTGGCGTCGGCCAGCAGGTGGCCCACGGTCAATCTTGGAGCGCAACGCAAGCTGTAAAAAATGCGCCACAGGGATTGTTGATGGGCGATTATTTTGATACAGATTTTGGGTTCGGAAATTCGGCACAGGTGTTGGATTCTTCGAAGACCACGGCACCTAATACGCAGGTGGTTCAATTGACTAGTAATGGTGGCCAAATTGGTTGGGTTTGGACGAATGACAAAACGAAAATCAACTTAAAGCAAAATGCGACAGCCGCCATGTGGATGTACTTTGACGGGCAAACGAGTAGTTCTGGCGATGGGATGGCCTTCGTGGTACAGAATGATCCGCGTGGTACGGCTGCGCATGCGACCGGATTGGCTGGGGCCGATGTCGGGGGCGAAACACTGGGAACCTGGGGGACCGACCAAAACTATACGTCACCCTCTGCCGATAGTATTGTCAATACAGCTGTCCAGGATAGTTGGGCGATTGAATTTGATACCTATGTTAACAAAAAAATCGATAAGGGAACGGTGGCATCATCTGCTGGCGCGAACGCCTTTGACGCCGATATGAATAACTATCCCCATATCGCTTCGAACTATCCAGCGCAGGCTAGCACCTACCAGATGCGGAATGCAGGAACGACTAACGATCCCGCCTACTATGCAGTATTGGATCATAAGGGCGCGATAACATCAAACGATTATAAATTGATGACGGATGGCAATTGGCATCATTTAACGGTTAAATGGAATGCGGCTAAACAGACTATGACTTATGACTACAACGACAAGGACCCTAAGACGGGAGCACCCTTGGTTGGTAAAACGCAGACAGTACCGGTTGATCCGAACATCATTGACCCGCAACATACTGGCTTTGCGCGGTGGGGATTCACAGGGTCAACGGGGACGGCTATTGAAACCAACGCGGTCGACTTTGAACAAATTCCTGGTATCGTGTCCAGTACCGCGAAGGCCACGCTGACCGATGAAACGCAGGGCCAAGACGTGACTAGTGGGTCGACTATCTACTCCGGAGACCATGTGAAACTGAATTATGACTTGAATTATGAAAGCGGCTCGCAGAATTGGAAGAGTATTTCGGCGCGCATTAAGTTGCCGACCAATTTGACGTTTGGTGCCGATGAGGCCAATAATATTGGGACGATTACGTATGCAAATGGAGATACGCAATCGATTCCAGCGAGTGATCTGAGCGGGCAGAGTCTGACAACGTTACTCAAGGATGAGCTTTCAGACGATAATAATTCCGCTAAAATTACTTTGAATGGGACGGTCGACCATAGCGGGAGCGCTGGCACGGTGGCGGTGGCTAGCACCGTCAGCAACTTTGTTGGGAGCAACGCCATTGCGACCTCCAATTTGGATGGTTTCAACGTGACCTCGGTGAACTCCAGCATGACGCTGGCACTCACGGGGGCAAGTACGGCTGATAAAGACGCTAAGACTGCCGATGAAGCAACGGTTACTGCGAAAGCGACAATTCTAGGCGGCACTGCCACTACGGCGACGATTCATCCGGTCGTGAACGGTCAGAAGTCGGCTGATGTTAATATTACGGCGAGTCAGGCCACTAACGGCTTTACGTACACAGTGCCAGTTGCGGACCTGCAACCAGGGCTCAACAAGGTGGTGCTGTACATGACGGATTCGCTGCACGACGTTTCGAATTCGGTAGCAGCCAACATTAACTATGTGGCTGGGTCGTTGGACTTCGGGGATGTTTCGACGGATGTGACGTACGCTGGGGACCTGACGGGTGGTCAACAACAACTGGCTCCGGCTAAGCCGTGGTCGGTGAACGTTGCGGACACTCGCGGGAAGGATAGTGCCTGGAAATTAACGGCCTCGGCAACGCCGCTGGTCGATGGGACCCACGCTTTGGCAGGTTCGTTAGTTTATCAAACAAACACAGCGGATTTGGCGCAACCGCTGGGCTCGACAAGCGTTCTGATTGCCGATCACACCAATACGGATGGGTCGCTGACGCCGTTTAACGTAGCCAGTGACTGGACCGGTAAAACCGGGATCTTCCTCAATGTAAATGGGGGAGCGACCGCTGGTGATTATGAAGGAACGGTTAACTGGACGTTGGTTAACGGCGAATAAGCAATTCAACGAGAAGCGACTATGGCGAAGGCTATGGTCGTTTTTTTGTGCTGTGAAGAATTGAATGAATCATGGCTTATACGGCTAAGTGATGGTTTATAAATACGCTTATAATTCGCTTATAAATATTGTTATATCAATGATTTTCCGTACTATTTTTAGTTTATGTGCTATACTAGTTAAAAATAGTACGGGGTGTTACTATTATACACAATTTAATATAATGTAAATCATAAAAGCGTTATCAGTAATAGTTAACGGTCACACCCCCGCCAGGAGAGGAGTAAGAGGATGCTTAAATATTTGGCTTGTGGGCTAATCGGCCTGGGGATGGGGATTGCTATTGGGGGACCAGTGGAACCGGCGATGGCGGCCTATGTGAGTGACAGACAGAAAGACCTTAATACGGCGTTGGAAACGACCCCTCAAGGCATACTAGTTCAAGACTATTTTGACATGGGGACATCAGAACTGAGCGAATCGGCGGTCGTAGCATCGCGTAATCCGTCAGTGGCCAATACGGAAGCCGTACGAATTACGAATAATACTTATCAAGTGGGGGCAGTGTGGTCTAAACCCAATCGTAAATTTAATCTCAACCATAATCAGACTTTGTCAATGTGGCTATATTTTGGAAATCAGTTTGAAAAGGCGGCTGATGGGATGGCGTTTGTTTTACAGAACGATTCGCGTGGGAAAGGTGCGTTGACTAATTTTCCAAGTGACGACCCCAAGAGAATTCAGGGGGAGACGCTTGGGGTTTGGGGTGTGGATGATAATACGCAGTTATCCGATGACAAGACATTGCAAAGACACGTTGCCCAGTCAGCAATTAAAAATAGTTGGGCGTTAGAATTTGACACCCATTTGAATACAGATAATACGTTGCAGGCAGCCACCGCCAATTCATTTGATTTGAATCCAAAACGTGTTCCCTTGTTAGGACCACATATTGCCTCAAACTATCCAGGAGAGCCGCAAGCCTATTTGCCACAATTTACGGATAATTGGCTTGTTTTTAAACGACTTGCCAGTATTGATCATCAGGGGATTCTTCCTAACGTTAGGGGGGCTGTTGCGGGGGACAATAAACCTAACTACAATTTTCTGTCGAATGGTCAGTGGCATCACGTGACATTGGCGTATGAGACGGCTTCAAAAGATGCACCCACTGGAAAGATGACGTACAGTTTTGATGACCGTCAACTTGATACGGCGGCTGAAGATCGTAGTGGGATGAGTGCAACGGTTGAATTGGACAAAAGAAAGATTGATCCAGATGGCACGGGCTCAGCACGGTGGGGTTTCACTGGTGCCACTGGTGCGTGGGATGAGAATAATTTAGTCGTTTTTGACCAGATTCCCGACTTAGTTGATAGTGATGCGGCGGTGACATTATCCGCGGATGGCAAACCCGTAGCAGATGGGGGTGTCGTCCCACATGGTGCGTCAGTGAAATTGGACTACCGATTGCGTTATCTGAATGGGAGCACGTCTTGGCAAAATATTGCGGCAAAAATCAAGTTGCCAGAGAAAGTCACATTTCAATCGGTGACGATTACCAATGCTGACGGAAGCCAAGATGATTTGCCAATGGAAAATGTTGATCTCAGTACAGGAAGTTTTGCTCATCAACTGACACGTGCTTTGTCTGAGCAAAACCCGTGGGTCACGTTGTCGTTCAAGGGTAGGGCACAGACGCAGAGTGGCCACGTTCCGGAAGCTATTAGTACTTTTAGTGGTACGGAAGCCGCTACGCAAACAACTACGCCAGAGTTTACGATTGATCAACCAGAGATGTCACTGAAGATTCTAACAGATACGGCAAATCCACTAGATAATGCAAAAGATGTGATATTGACTGGCCAAGTCGATTTTGGCAAGTTACAGTACCGAAATTCGGAGCTACACATTACTAGTAAGCTCAATGGAATCGTACAAAATGAACAGCCGATGAGTGACAGTGACCAGGTAGGAACGTTTAAATATATACTTCCCGCCAATATACTGCACACAGGGGATAATGATCTCGTACTGACGCTTGTGGCCACTGATGGCTTGACATCCCAGCCACTGAAGCTAAATGTATCTCCGTTGGAAAATGATTCAAGCGTTGGTCAAGGACAGGTTCAATTTACCAATGCGACTGGTCAGGTGGACTTTGCTGAGCAGTTGACTGGTCGAGCACAGGATGTCTTCGCCCAGCCAGGATTTTCATTGGCTGTGGCAGATACACGGCGTAACGGAAGTTGGACATTGCAAGTCCAAGCAGAACCGTTAATTGAAACACAATCTAAACAGAGATTAGCGGGTGACCTCATTTACAAAACAGCCGAGGGAGCCATTCCCTTAGCTAAAGAGGCTCGACCAATTCTGCAGCATACGAACGCGGGGGCTGATTCAGTGACGAATGTGACAGACAACTGGCAGGATTCGGCGGGGAAACAACGCGGATTATTTCTACATTTATCTGGCGGAGCCGTTGCCGGAAACTATCAAGGAGAGATTCTCTGGTCGTTACTGGATGCAATCTGATAGTTTAGGATAGAACAAAAAAGCACCAACTAATTCTCAAATCGAACTAGTTCGGTGCTTTAAACTAAGTGTAGAGCGGTAGTTGATGCTATAAGTTGTGATGGTTACTTGTTCAAAGCATCCAGCCAAGCCGGCAGGGCAGTAGCCAGTTCCTGATAGGTCAGTTCGAACTTATGCGTGTACCAGGGGTCGTCAATGGCTTCACCTTCGCGTCCAGGGAGAATGTCTAAGCAGAGCTTGACCTTGTCTCTGTCGGCCGCAGAAGGGGCCATACGCTGTAAATTAGCAACGTTGCTGTGATCCATAGTGATAATAGTATCGGCCCATTCGAAATCGGCAGTCGTGATTGGCCGGGAGCGGTGCTGACTGGCATCTAGGCCGTGGGCACGCATCGTTTTTAGGGCACCGGGATGGGGATGATTGCCCTCTTCTTCAGGACTAGTCGCAACGGAAATGGCGGTGAATTTGTCAGTTAATTGGCGTTTTTCGACCAAGTCATTGAAGATGGCTTCGGCCATGGGGGAACGGCAAATATTGCCGAGACAAACAAAGAGAACATGTTGCATGGGGGTAACCTCCTAATTAATGGTTAAGCTAGGCGTTGTTACTGGAGTCTAGCTGGACCTTTTGCTATGATGAGTTTACCAGAAAAAATAGGAGGAGAGCGCATATGGTAGCAATTATTTTAATCGTTATCGTGGCCTTGTTAGTCGTTTGGTACATTAGTTCTTATAACGGCTTGATTCGGACACGGACTCACGTACAGGAAGCTTGGAGTCAAATTGATGTGCAATTGAAGCGGCGGAATGATTTAATTCCCAACCTGGTTTCGACCACGAAGGGTTACGCCAACTACGAACAATCGACGTTGAAAAAGGTAGTCGAACTGCGGAATCAATTAACAGCGGTACCAGCTGACGACCATCAACAAACCATGGAAGTTTCTAACCAACTGTCCACAACACTGCGGTCATTGTTTGCCCTGTCTGAAAACTATCCAGATTTAAAGGCCAACACACAGTTCACACAGTTAATGGAAGAATTGACCAATACGGAAAACAAGATTGCTTACTCACGGCAACTGTACAACAGCTCCGTGGCCAACTTGACCATGAAGATCTTGTCATTCCCAAGTAATATTGTTGCCAAGATTCATCATTTCCAAGAGAGCGACTACCTGCAGGTTCCTGAAGAGGAAAAGGTAGCGCCTAAAGTCAATTTTGACGATTTCAACCAAGATAAGTAGGCGATAACATGTTGTATGACCAAATAGCCATGAATAAACGGCGGACCGGCTACGTGATGTTCGGTTTCGGCGTCCTGGTCTTGGCCATCGGTGCGGCGCTGGGCTACCTGTTCTGGAACAGTTGGGTATCCGGCACGGTGATTGCGGCTGTGGTCACAGCGGTGTACATGGTCATCATGATCAGTCAGTCGACCGATGTCGTGATGAGCATGAATCATGCCCGCGAGATCAAGGACGTCCAGCAAGCACCCCAGCTTTGGCATCTGATTGAAGATATGGCTTTAGTGGCACAGGTTCCTATGCCACGGGTCTTTATCATTGAGGATGCCAGTCCCAACGCCTTTGCAACGGGGAATGACCCCAAGCACGCAGCGGTGGCAGTGACCACGGGCATCATGGACCGGCTCAACCGTGAAGAACTCGAAGGCGTTATCGGCCATGAGATGTCTCACGTTAGAAACTACGACATCCGTTTACAGACGATTGCCTTAGCCTTGTCAGCGGCAATTGGGTTACTGGTCAACTTTGCCAGTAACTGGCTCTGGTGGGGCGGCGGTCGGAGTCGAGATGATGACCGAGATTCGAGCGGTAACATTATTGGAATCGTCATTTCCATTCTGCTCATCATCTTGGCACCACTGGCTGCCAGCATCGCCCAGATGGCGTTGTCGCGTAATCGGGAGTATCTAGCCGATGCCTCAAGTGTCGAGCTGACCCGGAACCCACAGGGCCTGATCGATGCATTGAAGAAGATCGATGACAGCCAACCAATGAAGGCTGCCGATCCAAACAGTTCCGCTTTATATATCAGTGACCCCTTCAAGAAACGCCAAAAATTTGCCGATCTATTTGCCACCCATCCGCCGATTGCTGACCGGATTGCGCGGCTCGAAAAAATGTAAAAAAATAGTGAGTGACTTACCGACGTTTCGTAGTACAATTAACTTTGAGACTAGGGGAAAGAGTGTAAGAGTATGCGCGGAAATTTTGTCTATTTAAGTTTAGAGCCCGTGACGAATATGATTTATTCGTTGGGCATTTCACCCGCTGATTTTTTAAACGGTATTCCGGCGATACCCAATCAGCTTCTTTTGTTGAACGATGAGTCCGGTAACGATGTGGAAATCAATCCGCACACGCGCCTGCAGACCATCACGGGCCAAGCGCAGATTCGCCGCTATCTGCTAGGCAAACACGACCATGCCGTTAAATGGTTAGATTACGCTCATGGCGACGACCTCGACTTTTTATTACCGGGTGAGATTGCCGAACTTCTCTATTTAGCGCACATGGAAACGCACATCCGCACACCGTTTTACGCGAAGCTTCAAAATGAGTATGCTTATTTAACGCTTCGTGACGGCTTCTACAAGACGTATTACCGACACTTAGGTGACTTTGATCACGTCTTAGAAGTCAGCATCAAGCGGCACCTACGTGCAATTCACAATAACCGATGGGTCTTTGCCCGGCCGTTAGCCATCAGTGATATTCCCCATGAGATTCTCCTACAATTAACGCAGGGGCTACTTGATGGCATGATCATTGCTTTTGACCAATTGGTCGAACGCCATCGAATTTATGTGATCCCAGTACGTGCGGTGACGCACCCTGAACGGCAAGCAACCTGGTACACCCAAGAAGAGGTTTACGCCGATTCGCGGGAGGTCGCGAGTTTACGTTACGACTTGACCACGCGTGAATGGGCATTGAGCATTCATGACAATCAAGTGTTTAGTGACGTGGCAGATTTAATTTAAAAAGTAACCGAGCTATGGGTGTTCCTACTACTGTTAGTAGGGGTGACCATAGCTTTTTTGATGGCTGTGGCGGGCAATGGCTACTGAGTTTTTCCGGTGGTTTTAAGAATGACACTGGCAATCCATGGTATAATAAAAAACAGAATTTATTTGGCAACCATCACTTGGTCGACTAATCGGGTGATGGTCCAACTTGAAACCGGGCGTTACCATGAGGGTCGCCCGTAAATTAGGAGCAGAAAACATGAAGATGCAGCTTGCTGAAATTGCTCATGCAGTGGGAGCAATCAATGATTTTGAACAATGGAGCGATGTCAGCGTGACTAGCGTTGCGTTTGATAGTCGGCACCTCCAGCCGGGGGGGCTCTTTATTCCGTTGACTGGCGAACAAGATGGGCACCAGTTTATTCAATCGGCGATCGACCACGGCGCCGCGGCCACATTGTGGGCCCGCGACTTAGCGACGGCACCGGCAGATTTTCCGGTGGTTCAGGTCGCTGATTCGTTAAAGGCGCTGCAAGCCTTAGCGCAGTACTATTTAACTAAAATTAATCCGCGGGTCGTTGCCATTACGGGGAGCAATGGTAAAACGACCACAAAGGATATGATTGCCGCCGTTTTGGCCACGCAATTCAACGTGACGAAGACCCACGCCAACTTTAACAATGAAATTGGTGTGCCGATGACGGTCTTGTCGATGGAACCGAACACGGAGATGTTAGTCGTCGAAATGGGGATGGATCGACCGGGTCAACTGGACTTCTTGAGTAGTCTGGTGCGGCCAGACCTCGCCGTTGTGACGATGATTGGGGAAGCCCACATTGAATTCTTCGGCACCCGGGATAAGATTGCGGACGCTAAATTTGAAATCACGCATGGCCTGAGCGACGATGGTATCTTCGTTTACAACGGGGATGAACCGTTACTTCGCGAGCGGGCCACGGCGTTGAGTCAACAACGGCTCACGTTCGGCCAACATGACGATAACGATCTGTTCGCGACTAACGTGGTCGGTACGGCGACCGAGACCAGCTTCAGCACCAATGAATGGCCAGAGATCACTTTTACGATTCCAATGATTGGGACCTACAACGTCAACAATGCCTTGGCAGCGTTGACCGTGGCTAATGCCTATCGGATCAGACCGGAGAGTGCCAAAAAGGCTTTGGCCACTGTACCGTTGACCGAGAATCGCGCAGAATGGGTCAAGAGTAATACCGGGGCCGCTATTTTGAGCGACGTGTATAACTCCAACCCAACGGCCGTGAAGGAAGTCTTGGCGGCATTTTCCAAGACACCGGTAACTGGTAAGCGCTATGTGGTGCTCGGGGACATGTTGGAATTGGGCGACCAAGCCGATGCGATGCATGCTGGTCTAGCCAGTGCGATTGACCCGACTAAGATTAGTCACGTCTACTTGGTTGGCCCGCACATGGTCGCTTTACAAGACGCCTTAGCCAAGCAATCACCAGACTTGCCCGTATCGCATTTTGCCACGGACGACCTGGTAACGCTTACGGCAGATTTACAGGGTCAACTTTCTGCAGACAACCAAATTTTATTAAAAGGATCCCATGGGATTCATTTAGAGCAAGTTTTAGCGGCGTTACAGGATTCTTCTGAAAATTAATATGAAAACAAAGCAATTTCCACGAGTCGTGGGAGTTGCTTATTTTGTTTTCACGTTGTATGATGGCTTAGTTGTATTTTTAAGAACGAAATTTACCCCGCTCTAGCCAATCGTAAGTCGTGTCAAGGAAAACGGATTTTTTCCGAGTCTCACGAGGCACTAGGGCGACGTACTCATTTAGGAGGAAATTATTTTTGAAGTTTAAAGAACTGGGTCTTTCCGATGACCTACTGAAAGCAGTTACGACAGCAGGTTACGAGGAAGCGACCCCAATTCAAGCCGAGACAATCCCCATGGTTTTGGCTGGTCAAGATGTGATTGGACAAGCCCAAACCGGGACTGGGAAGACTGCGGCCTTCGCTTTACCTATCTTGGAAAAGATTGATAAGAGTAACGAAAATGTTCAGGCGTTGGTGGTTTCCCCAACTCGGGAACTCGCTATCCAAACCCAAGAAGAAATTTATAAATTAGGCCGGAACGAACGGGCTAACGTCCAAGTCGTTTACGGTGGAGCTGACATTCGTCGTCAAATCAAATCCTTGAAGAACCACCCGCAAGTGGTTGTTGGGACCCCGGGTCGTTTATTGGATCACATTCGTCGTCACACACTGAAGCTCGACCACGTCCAAATGTTAGTCTTGGATGAAGCCGACGAAATGTTAAACATGGGTTTCTTGGATGACATTGAAGACATCATCAAGCAATTGCCAGAAGAACGTCAAACGATGCTCTTCTCCGCAACGATGCCTCCCGAAATTAAGCGGGTCGGTGTTCAATTCATGCAAGATCCTAAGCACGTGAAGATTAAGGCTAAAGAATTAACGACCGACTTGATCGATCAATTCTACGTCCGTTCTCGTGACTTTGAAAAGTTTGATGTCATGACGCGTTTCTTCGACGTCCAATCACCAGACTTGACCATTGTCTTCACACGGACGAAGCGCCGGGTCGACGAAATTTCCAGTGGGTTACAAGCCCGCGGGTATAACGCTGCCGGTATTCATGGTGATTTGACGCAAAAGCGTCGGACACAAATCATGAACGAATTCCGTCACGGCCAATTGGATATCCTGGTCGCAACCGATGTGGCTGCCCGTGGGATTGACATTAACGACGTGACCCACGTTTACAACTACGATATTCCTCAAGATCCAGATAGTTACGTTCACCGTGTCGGCCGTACTGGTCGTGCCGGGAAGCATGGTGTTTCCATGACTTTTGTAACGCCTAACGAAATGGATTACTTGCGTGAAATCGAAAAGCTGACGAAGGTGCGTATGCTGCCTTTGAAGCCACCTTCGGATGAAGAAGCTTTGGTGAGCCAATTAGGCGCAGCCAAGGACAAGGTTACCGAATTGGTCAACAAGACGGATACCGAAAAGTTTGCGAAGACGGCTGAAGGTCTGTTGAACGAATTCGATGCCGAAGACTTAGTTGCCGCTCTTTTGAACGACTTGACTAAGGATGACAGCAACCAAGTTCCTGTTAAGATCACGCCAGAACGCCCACTGCCTAAGCGCGGTGCTAAGCGTCATGGCGGTGGTGGCTACCATCATGGTGGCAACCGGCGTGGTGGTAATGGTGGCGGCGGTTACCGCGGTCATCGGAGCAATGATTCACGCGATTCACGTAGCGGCAGTCGTGGTGGTTCACGCTCTCACGATTCCCGCAATCATGATTCACATGACTCACGTAGTCATGGTGACAACCGGAACCGTCGTAGCAACGGCGGCAACAGTGGTCGGCGTAACGAAGGTGGAAGCCGCGGCTTCACCATTCGGAAGAAAGACTAGTTTTAACTAAAATTGATTAGAAGGGTCCTCACTCATGGCATTGGGTGAGGGCTTTTTGTGTAGAAGAGAGTGGAGCGAGGCGCCTAGGTTCTGAGCATTAGTGGGAATCACCATTCTGTTCGGCTTTGCCGGACAGGGTGGTGATTTTTACTAAGCGCAGGAACCTGCCTCGCGGAACTCGTTTCGGAAGCCGCCAGAATCGGGATAGTATGGCGAGAGACAATCTAACTATGATTGGTTTAGCAAACAGAATATGTAAAAACCGGTCCGGTGCTTATTGGGGTTAAGCGGAGGGAGTTGCCCTGCGGCGCACGTTTCGGAAGCCGTCAGGATCGGGATATAGTGGCGAGAGACAGTTTAATTATAATTGGTTTAGCAAGTAGAATATGTAAAAACGGGTCCAGTGCTTATTAGGGTTAATGCTCAGGAGTTGCTCTCAATCTATCCCAAAAAATAATTTTCAAAATATTTTCCGCCACCAAATTCCCGCCAAATCAGCATTTCTCAATCAAGTTCACACTATAAACACATTTTGGACAAAAATATTTCGTTGCATTCTTCTCACAGTCATGATATTATTCTCTTATCGAATTGATACGAATAAACTTATGACAACCAAAATGGAGGAATTACTCATGGCCAACAACTTCGACTTACACGCTGCACTGACGCTCGCCACTAAGCCCGGCCCATTTGTCACCATGACCCTTCCCGTTACTGGGATTCCGGCGACTGATCGGACCCAATTCAAAAGTTTACTACAGACTGGTCGTAACCGGTTAGCCGAAGTCGCACCCAACAGAGCGTGGGGCGCCTACGCTGAAGCGTTCGAACCGTTTAGCCACGGACCGTTGACTAACGGGAGCGCCGCGGGGCTGTTGATTATGGCGGGACCAACCGCGAGCTACCACTACTGGTTACACACCCCGGTGTCGGCAACGATTACCGTCACTTACCAGCCAAATGTGCTGCCAATCTTACAGGCGCGTGATCAGACTAGCGATTATGACCTGCTGTTACTGGGACGTGATGCGTTTGAACTGGCGCAGGTCCGCAATGGTCGTCCGGAGTTAGTTAACTTGCCATTGGACGCGCCAGAAACTTTAGAACAGGCGTTAGGCGACGAGCTGCGTGACCGTGGGCGTTGGCAACGTTCTGCCGGCGAACACACCCATTACAGCGGGACCGGGTCCCTAGATTCGGCCCGCGCCGCCGACCAACGCAATTACTTCATGATGGTCGATGCCTACGTGGCCCAACACTATTCCAACGTGGACCAGGTGCCACTCATCTTAGTTGCCAGCGCCAGTGAGCAAGGGAACTTCCGGAAATTGTCGCAAAATGCTTACTTGGACGCTACCGTGAGAGTCGTTCAGGGTCCTAATTTAGCAGCAGCCAACCAAAACCTGGCGGCGTTAACGGTCAACGTGAGCGACCAACGTCATCTGCAAGCGACGCACATCAGAAAGGACGCGTATGCCAAGGCCCGGCAAGGCGAGCGCGTCGTGCAGGACCTCGGTCCGTTTGCCACCGCCGCCGTTCAGGGTCAGTTGGACAAATTATGGCTGCGTGACGACGCCTTTCAACCGGGCCATTTGGCTGAAAAGGGTGAAATCATGACGGCAACCGCGCTCAGTCGGCAGAACAACCTGTACAACGACCTAGCGCTGTTAGTTAGCAAATTCGGCGGTCAGGTACAGGTCTTACCGGTCGACGCAATGCCAACCAGCAGTCCAGTGGCAGCGCAGTTGCGGCTACGGGAAACGGTGACGCACCACTAAACGTGACATAAATGGGAGAGACGAGACGGTGAGCTCGCCTCTCTTTTCTGTTGGCGGGTTTTTCGGCAAACAATCGGTGTTTTGAAAGGTGAGACGCAGAATGACCGTCAACCGATTGTTTTAGTTTAGGTTATGTTTTGCCGTAACCGGTAAGTTCGTCAACTGTAAGGACGTTTGCTGTGCTAAAATATTAGCTAGACATTATAGGAGAGGTGAACACCATGATCTACGGAACCGGTATTGATATTACGGATCTCGCGCGGGTAGCTGCGGTGGTTGAACGACAGCCCCAGTTTCTGGCAAAAGTTTTAACGCCAGGTGAGTTGGCAGATTACCAGCATTTGAGTGGTCAACGCGCGGTCGAATTCATTGCTGGTCGGTGGTCGGCGAAGGAATCTTATGGGAAAGCTATGGGAACCGGGATTGGCAAGACGGTTGGCTTTCAGGACGTTGAAATTCGCGATAACGACGCCGGTAGACCAGTGGTGCTCCGCCAGCCATTTGGGGGAATTGCCCACGTGTCCATTTCACATACGGCTACGTTGGTCATGACGCAGGTCATCCTAGAAAGAGGGAAATCGTAATGGTAGTTGGGGTACACCGGCCAACGCAATTGGTGATTGATCGCCAGGCGTTACGGAAAAATATTCACGCGGAGGTCAACCGGTTAGACGGTGACTGTGAGTTGTTTATGGTGGTTAAGGCAAATGGGTACGGTCACGGCGCTGTCCAGGTGGCACAAGCCGCTAAGGATGCTGGAGCCAGCGGTTTTTGTGTTGCTATTTTAGATGAGGCCTTGGAGTTACGGGCAGCGGGCTTCAATGAGCCCATCCTGATCTTGGGCGTCACGGAACCAGCCGATGCACCACTCATGGCCCGAGAGAAAATTTCGGCCACGGTTGCGGCCACCGACTGGTTGATCGACGCCGACCGCTACTTGGCATTGGCAAAAGAAGATCAACCGTTGCGGGTTCATCTGGGATTAGATACCGGAATGGGGCGCATCGGTTTTCGGACACCGGCCAGTCTGAAGGCGGGAATCGACTTTATGGGGTCGAATGCTGACCACTTTTTGTTTGAAGGAATCTTCACGCACTTTTCAACGGCGGACGATCCTGACGACACTTATTTCAAAAAGCAACTCACTAATTGGCAAACGTTAGTCGGTTCACTGGAAAAACGGCCCCGCTACGTCCACGTGTCGAATTCGGCTACGAGTCTCTGGCATGCGGCCTGCAACGACAACCTGGTTCGCTTTGGTGTCGCGGGTTACGGGCTGAATCCTTCTGGAACGGCCATTGCAGAACCATATCCTTTACAACCGGCCATGAGTTTGACTAGCCAACTGGTTCACTGTAAAGAGTTACAACCTGGCGATTCCGTGAGCTATGGAGCGACCTATACCGCCCAACAAGCCGAATGGGTGGGAACTGTTCCGATTGGCTATGCAGATGGTTACGAGCGCCGTTTACAGGGGTTTCACGTCCTGGTAGATGGCCAAGCTTGTGAAATTATCGGCCGCGTATGTATGGACCAATTGATGGTTCGTTTGCCAAAGGAGTATCACCGGGGAACTAAGGTCACACTGGTTGGCCGCGACGGTGATGCCACGATTAGTCTGCAAGATATCGCGGATTATTGCGGGACGATTCATTACGAGATTGCCTGTGGCTTCACAAGCCGTCTGCCTCGTTACTATCGCAATTAATTTACACCAGTTAATGTGTTCGGAATGCGCGTTTCGTGGTAAACTGTATATTAGTCGAGAGTAATTAATATTTTAGGAGGGTTATCATGATCCGTTCTCAACAATTAGAACGACCACATTTACGGTTACACATCCCCCGCAGGGACCGGCGCCAAGCTTTGGTGCCACTGCGGTCGGCGGCAGCTCGCAAACTAGATTTAATTGTCGGGTACCAAGCGATGGCCCTCATTAACCAAGATATTGCCCGCGCGTTTACACCGTGTGAGGAAGAAGCAGAACGGTGCTTAACGCAGTATCGGCGTGCGGAACGTTAAATTTTAAACTCAAACATTTGTAGATAGGGGATGGCGGCCCATGGCCCGTGTTGAAGTCAAACGCGGTGACGTTTTCTTTGCCGACCTCTCACCAGTCGTTGGTTCGGAGCAGGGTGGCATGCGCCCCGTTTTAATTATCCAGAACAACGTGGGAAATCACTATAGTCCAACCGTAATTGTGGCGGCAATCACCGCCCGGATCGAGAAGCCGAAGATGCCAACTCATGTGGGCATCTCGGCAGCGCGAACCGGAATTGAGCGGGATTCCGTCATTTTGCTTGAACAGATCCGAACGATCGACAAGCTACGGTTAAAGGATCAGGTGACCCACTTGGACGTTAAGACCATGGCGGCGGTTGACGCCGCACTCGCAACTAGCATCGGGTTGGTGGAAAAGTCAAAAAAGAAAAAGGCACCACGTACATAGCAGCAACCTTGAAATGACCGGTAGATAGATGCCGGTTGTTTTGACGAGTAAATTTAAATTATAACTGAGCGGTCTGACGACCTTGTGAGAGAGTGTAGCGAGACGTTTAGAGCACAAATGGAGTTTCTGTCTGGCAAGGTCGGGCGGGGGCTCTTTTTATGGGCTCTTTGTCAACGGGTGTTGATGAGGGGAATTTGAGAGGTTCAATTCATTTTCGAATTGGGCCTCTTTTTTGAAC
>NZ_BOLP01000013.1 GCF_016861695.1 Levilactobacillus andaensis
GTTCAAAAAAGAGGCCCAATTCGAAAATGAATTGAACCTCTCAAATTCCCCTCATCAACACCCGTTGACAAAGAGCCTTTTGTTATATTACCGGTACGCTGGCAACCTGTTCGCGACCGTTGGTAAAGGTGACGCCCAAAACTAGCCGTTGACCTTCGCAATGGTTTTCGCAATCAGCGACGTAAAGTACTGGTTCCCGGTATTGTTCGGGTGAACGTGATCGTCCACAAACCAGCCAGAATGGTCCTTCGCCGTCGTATACCAGTCGATGACGTGAACGTTCTTGTACTTGTCCGCCGTCTTTTGAATCCGGTTGTTGACGGAGTTTTGCCATTCACGCGTTGGCACGTGGGCCGTGACCCAGAAAATCTGGTGGTCCGAACCGATGGCATGAATGATCTGATCGGACTGGGCCGGCGTGATGTAGCCGTTGGTCCCAATGTTGATCAGAACGTTTTTCGCCAACTGCCCGCGTTGGGCCATGCTGGAAATAACGCCAGGAACATCCGCCGCTTGCCGCCCAACGGCCCCATTGACGATGGCACCAGGGAAGACATCCTGCAAGTCACCGGAGTCATCCAACAACACGGAATCCCCGATGGCCGTCAACGCCGTTTGCTTGCTTGACTGCAGTTCATCAGCAGTCAAGAAGTAGAACTTCGCCGTCTTCTGGTCAGCCTTAGACATCTTGGAAAAGGCCACCGCTTTATCGTGCTTTTGTTTTTTCTGTGAGGCTGCCTTGGCTAAGGCCTTTTGTTTCTTAACCGCGGCTTCGTTTTTCTTCTTCGTTGCGGCTGAACGGGCCGTAATCGTCTTTTGTAAGGCGGTTGGTTTCGCAGCAGCTGGTTGTTGGACAAAGCCCACGGCGGTTAAACCGAACAGCAATGCCGCAACGACACCCAATGTGTTGGCCAAACGATGGGCCCGCGGTTGATGCAGGTAACGCACCACGTCGTTGGTCAACTGACCATAGTGGTAGTGCCGCATTGGATTTTCGATCCAGCGGTAACTGGCTTCCGTGACCAACATGATCAGGGCCACTTCCACTAACGAGTTCAACAGTGGATGGTTCCCAATATTGACGCGTGATTCATAGAAAATCATGACTGGAAACTGGTACAGGTAGATGCCATAGCTCCGTTTGCCAATATAGGTAAAGGCCCGGTTGGTTAGGATCCGGTTCATATCACTCCCCGGATGGGCGACCGTGCCGACCAAGACCGCAGACAGCGCCGTGAACCAGAACATGCCGCCGCGATACGTGCTGGCTGCCTGCCCATTCATGGTAAAGAACATGTGAATCAGTAGCAGTAAGGACACGATTCCCACCGCATCTAACGTTAGGCGATGGGCGCGCGATACGTTAGCATTGAGCTTATGCGCCGGCCAAACGAACGCCATGCTGGCACCCAGCAAAATCGCAAACATCCGCGTGTCGGTCCCGTAGTAGACCCGATTGGTGTTGGCAGGGTCATACATTAAGGCCATTCCCAGCGCCGACAGAACGGCGACCGTTAATAGAATGGTCAAAATTCGTGACCGTTTACGAATAAATAATAGCAGTAAAATGACGACGACTGGCCAGACCAAGTAGAATTGGCCTTCGATCGACAACGACCAGAGGTGGGTAAACGGCGACTCCCCGCTGAAACGGTTGAAGTACGACTGGCCGTGATTGATTTCAAACCAGTTATAGCCGTAAATCAGGTTGGTCATCACCGTTGAACGAATATTGACCAATAAATCGCGCTGGAACAATGTGATATAGGCGGTCGTTCCCAGCAACATGGTGACCAGGGCTGGATATAGTCGTTTCAGCCGTCGCCCATAGAAGCCAAGAACGTCAATTGAATTATTAGTATCCCACTCTTGAATCAAGAGATAGGTGATCAGGTACCCAGAAACAACGAAGAAAATTGGAACCCCCAGATAGCCCCCCTGTAGCGTTGACGGCGCCAAGTGGTAAATGATGACCCCTAAAACGGCCAACGTCCGAATTCCGTCGAATCCGCTGATGTACCGCCGTTTCCCCGCGCGCTGGTTACGTAACAGTGTCCGCGTAAGCCGCGTGTTAGATTGATTCATATGAATTGCTCCTTCTCTTTAAAAGACCAGTAACGATGCTAACTGGTGATACTCCCCCGACGGTTGTACGCCTAGTTACTTAGGTTATGCTGATTCATTAGCTCATCGCTTTAAGTATTGGTTTAGACAGTCGACACCTGCCGACTCGATTTAACATTAATTTTTAATAAATCACAGGCAACTGATAGTTGGTGGCCTTGACATTCACTATGTTAATCCACCTGCCATAGAAAACACCGCGCAACTTTAATCCCGTGGCGACTTGAAATCTTCACCCATCGCAGTGTAAACGACCTGATGATTAGACTTATCATATAATGTTTAGCCCCGCGAAACAACGTTTTTCACTTAAATTTCTCATTTGTAAAATTTGAAATCAGACTGTTAAATCAGTCGTCGCTATTTTACCGGTATTGTAAGGGATTTCAACTAAATAAAATATTTTGTTGAATGGGATTAATTAGTTTAACTAACATTTATAAACGGAAAGTGCGAAATCCGTTGCCAACTACGCCGCTCACTGCGCCAAATGACGTCAACCTAAAGTCTTTTTTTCAGCAAATCCGGTTGGTTAATTTAGTATTTTAAGACTAGATGGCAAACGCTTTCATGGTATACTGTAAGGAAGTTAGTGAAGGAGGAGTTCAGCAATGTCCCAAGTTAAACCTTTTACCGAAACCGCAGTTCGTCAATATCCCAAGGTTGAATTACACTGTCACTTGGACGGGTCCATCTCACTGGCCGCCCTGCGCAAAATGGCGGCCGTTACTGGTGCGACATTGCCGGCCGACGACGCCGACTTGCGCCAGCTGGTCACGGCCCCGCTCGACACCGTCAGCCTGATTGATTACTTAAAACGATTCCAAGTGGTGACCGACCTGATGCAAACGCCGGAACAGCTTCGCATCGCCGGCTATGACATGGTCCAGACCGCCGCTGAAGATGGCATCATTTACTTAGAAACTCGCTTTGCGCCAGCAATCTTTACCGAAAAAGGCCTGTCGATCAAGGAAGCTCTGGCCGCCACGCTGGAGGGCCTGCATGAAGGAACCAAGCACTTTGGTATCCCCGTTAACGCCATCGTCTGTGCCATGCGTGACCGTCCCGTAGACGAATGTATCGAGGTCTTCCAGACGGCCGCCGAATTTGCCGACCAGGGTGTCGTGGGCCTAGACTTTGCCGGCGACGAGTTTAACCACCCCGCCCTCGAGTTGTCTGAGGCGGTCAAGGCGGGCCTCGCCACCGGATTGCCATTTACCCTGCACGCTGGTGAGGCCGGTCCCGTGGACAACGTGGCCGTTTCCCTGACCATGGGGGCCAAACGAATCGGCCATGGCGTGCACATGAGCGGCTTCCCGGCCACCATTCAACAGGCCAAGCGCGCCGGTGCCACCATCGAAATGTGCCCAACTAGCAACGTTCAGACCAAGGCCGTGGACGGCTACGAAAACTTCCCGCTGTCCGAATTTCTCAGTGCGGGCCTGAAGGTGACCATCAATACCGACGACCGGACCGTGTCCAACGTGACGTTGACGGATGAATTTGTCACGTTGCACGAAAAGTTCGGTTTGAACTGGTCGCTGATGGAACAGCTCACTTTAAACGCTATCGATGGTGCCTTCATTGATGATGCGGCTAAAGCTAAATTGCGCGAAAAGGTTCATGCCGCCAGTGAAGCCACTGCCTAGGTTGGTGGACCTGATTACTTAACTTAGTATTGATTTGGAGGATAGTTGCTTTTGGCGGCTATCCTTTTGTTTTGTCCCATTCAATTAGTGTGCGCTGATCGCACTGCGGTTGCCAGGGATTTCGCCTGCTAATGACGATTCTACTGGCATCCACACAACTTTCCGGTAAGATGACCGGGCTCAGGTAGCCTGCCTATCCAATTCCTCACAGAATATTTGTTATAATGAAGCTACTCATTCAATCAGAAAGGAGGACCCCTCATGACCCAACTCGACTATCCCTATCAGGACGCCTTTAACCGCCAGTTGGCTGACCGCAGTATGGCCGCCGCCACGCGTGACGAATACACGGCTACCCTCAAGGACTTTTTCAAGTACCTTGAGAACTTTAACCCGACCTACCAACGGGATCACCGCGTCAATCAGCTTCAAACGGCCGATGTGCAGCAGTACATGGCCATGCTGGTCGACTCGCGCCAGATTCAAAATCAGACTTATAATAAAATTCTGTCGCACCTGAACATCTACTTCAAGTTCCTCTTTTCTCACAATTGGACGCCCTACCTGCCCACGTTGGACCTGAAGAGTAAGCCTAAGCAGGCCGCCCAGCCCATCAACTATCGCTGGGTCGACCACTTGAGCGACCTGCTGACCAATCCACGACTGCACTACTATACGCGACTGACCCTCCTACTCATTTCGCAGGGGTATCCCGTGCAGGTCTTCCTCCGGCCCGATTTCACGGCTAAATTAACCACCACGACTTGGTCCGCGGACGCCCAAACGTTTCTCACTGAGTTCCGTGCGTTCATCACCCCCTTGCAGGACCGTTTTCAATGTGGCGATTGGTTCTTAAAACAGCGGGCGGCCGCCGATCCGCATCTAACGCTGCCCGGACTCCACAAGTATTTGAAACCCGATGAAGCCATCGTGGAATTCGCATTGAGTCCGACCGTTTTGTACCAAGGTTATTTAGTTAACTATCTCCGCCGACACCCGCAAAAGACCGACAGAGAGGTCATCGCGGCCCTTCATTTGGAGCCTGACTCTATCGATTATTACCGCCGCCTAGCGCAACGAGCGGACTAAATCCGCTTAATCCCCTATACTAATAGGTAAAAATAGTCTATTGGGGGGATTATCATGCTCAAAAAATGGCGGCTCTGGGGGAGCTGTCTGTTGTTGATTGCGCTGATCACGGGCGCAGTGGTGTGGACACAAAGCCGACCAAGTCGCGTCCAGACGGCCCCGGCAACGACCAACCACGTCGCACAACCTAGTCAGTCGGGCTCTGCGACGACCACGCTAGCCGAAAAACCGTGGACCAAGCTCAAGCACCCGTTGAAGCTCCCAATCTTGATGTATCATAGCATCTCGACCGGCAATCAGCTTCGCGTGCCCTTGGAGCAATTTGACCGCGAAATGGCCTACCTGAAGCAACACCACTACCGAACGCTGACCACGGCCGAAGCGATTCGCGCACTGACGACGAATACGGTGCCGCAAAAGAAAGTCGTCTGGGTCACGCTGGATGATGCCTACCGCGACAACTTGAAAATTTTGCCGATTCTGCGGCGAAACCACCAGCACGTGACCATCAACGCCATCACGGGCTTTACCACCAAACGTAATCACCTGTCGCTGGCCGCCATGCGGCGAATGCGTGATACCGGCCGCGTGGACTTTGCCAGTCACACGACCCGCCACCTCGACCTGACGACCCTCTCCGCAAAGCAACAACGCGTGGAACTGGCCGACTCCAAGACTTGGCTGGATACGAAATTCGACCAGGACACGCGCCTGTTATGTTATCCCGCCGGCCGCAACGACGCCACGACCCGGCAATTAGCGAAACAGACCGGGTACACACTAGCGCTGACCACGCGTGAAGGTGTTGCCCAGTTGAGTCAGGGTCGCTACAGCTTGGAACGGTTACGCATTGCGCCGGGAATGAGTCTGGCGGCATTTGCTAGCGTGGTTAATGTTACGAATAGCTAAAACATAACGAGGGACCGCGATTTTCATCGCAGTCCCTCGTTGTCTGTCATGGTCACTATCCAAGCACGAACCCTTGCCGCTGGAACGCTGGCTCTGGGTAATCGTAAAATCCATGTCCTGTCTCGACACCAATTTCCCCTTGGTCCAGCAGCTCCGTCTTCATCTTCTCCGCGGCGGCAGCCAGGTCGGCATGGCCCGGTGTCGCACCAACTTCTGTAAAGATGTTGTACGCCGTGCGCAGACCAACGACATCCAGCATGCCAAATGGACCGATTGGTGCTTTGGTCGACAGCATCCAGGTCCGGTCAATGGTCTCCACGTCGGCAACGTCCTTGGCCCATAAGACCAGCGCGGCCCCCACGAACGGAATCAGTAACGTGTTCAACACGTAGGCCGGTTGTTCCTTTTTGAGTTCAACCGTGATCATGCCGATCTTTTTCGCAAAGTCCACAATTTTCGCGTAGACCTCGGGATCAGTGCCCGCATGCCCCATGATTTCCGCCATATTATTTTTCCACACGTGATTGACAAAGTGCAGAGCCAAAAATTTCTGTGGCCGGCCCGTCGCATCTGCGAACTGACTGGGTAAAAACGACGAGGTGTTCGTGGTAAAAATCGTCTTCTCGGGGGCGACCTTCGCCAGCTGCTCATAGAGGCTCTGCTTGATGGCAACGACTTCGGGCACCGCTTCGATGACCAAATCTGCATCGGCCACGGCGTCCGCCAAGGTCGTGCTATAGCTTAGCCGCTCATGCGTGGCGTCAATCGCAGCTGCCGTTGCCTGGACATCGTGGGCATACGCCTTATCCCACGTTGCCACCCGCTTTCTGGCCGCCGCAATCGCATCAGCATTGATGTCATAGATGGTGACAGTGAATCCTTTAAATGCCGTTTGATAAGCAATTTGACTGCCCAACGTGCCCCCACCAACAACCACGACTCGTTTAATACTCATCATGAACACTCCTTTCAAAGCGCCTAACGTCACACCTAAACTCTGCCCCGAGTTTAGCGAAAAACGTTTGACAAGTGAACGAATCCAACTGCCTATGTTAATTGAGTGACACAAAGATTAAGTCGGAATGGTTACGACTTGACTTATCCTTTTGGTGGTCAAACATTTTGTAAGCGGTTCCTATTGCTTCAAATCAGCCTTCGCCGTACAATAGAGATAGTTAAAACGGTCACAAGGAGGTCTTTCAAATGGGGAGCATCGCAACGCTAGCCACCTGGTCGTTCATGTTGATTTTAATTGGCGCGGAAATTGTCCGGGGAATCTTTATGTTTAAGGGTTAAATTTGAAATTGAAGTGGACTGGTGCTGCGTGGGCACTGGTCCTTTTTCGTGTTGTCTTTGTGGTCATGCCGCTGATTCTTAATTCGAGATAGCCGAATAATGCTAAAATGGAAATTAGAACACAAGGAGGAAGACTCACTTGAAAACTGTAAAATTCTACTTAGCATCATTGCTTGTTATTCTGGGGCTTGCTGGCGGTCTGGCACTGACCATCCCCACGACCATCACGGCCAATGCGACCGCCACTTGGAAGCGCCCCTCACAAAAGAAAGCCTATCCTAACTTAAAGAAGTACAAGCACGCTTACATAAAAGTCTCCGTTGCCAAGCAGCGCGTCTATCTCATGAATGGTAAGAAATCCCTCTACACCATGGTCTGCTCAACTGGGATTAAGACCGCGCCAACCCCTAAGGGAATCTTCCACATTCAGAACCGGGGCAAGCATTTCTACAACGCTACGGTCAAGGAGGGCGCCTACTATTGGACCTCATTCAAGGGTTCCGGCGCTTATCTTTTCCACTCAGTCCCGGTCAACGCCAAGGGCAAATACATCGTTAGTGAAGCCCATAAACTAGGCAAGCGCGCCAGTCACGGCTGCGTGCGCCTCAGTGTTGCCGATGCCCACTGGATTTACAGTCACGTTCCCTATAGCATGACCGTCAAAATTCACTAAATATTAATTTCGCATATAGAGAGAGTGGGGCAGAAGGCGGTTAGTCAATGAGCATTAACGTCGATAGACGAATAATCCCGGTTTTGGATTGTTTGTCTATCGGGGTTAAACGGAGTTGACTGCCTTTTGGCGCACGTTTCCGCAATATACGTTCGGAGCGCACAAAGGGTCTGAGACTTATGTCTCAGACCCTTTGCTTATCGTCACCATCACGTTTTATCATTTGTCGTGTTCCCCTATCCCCTCACGTCTAACTAGGGTAAACTAGAGAAAGCAACCGTTTCTAACCAGACGCTGACTAGTTGACACGTGGCTGAATACCAGCTCACTAGTCCCCCACATAGTTGTCACTGTTTTTACATAAAAGGAGTTTAGAAATCTATGCTTTTAGTTGCGCTATTCGGAACCTTAACCGCACTGGGAATGACCATCCTAGCTTGCATCCAGCGGCCCACTCGCTGGCAATTACTGGTCGGTACCTACGTCATTTTCTATTTGGTGGCACTGGTCATTGACTTCGTCAGTCTGCCCAGCAAAGCCCTCTACAGCCTGATTACGATGAATATCATCTATGGCGTTTTTTACTTGCCGCTACTACTTGCAAGTAGCCCCAAGGCCAAGGTCGAAGTCGAGCGCAAGTCGAACTCACCCTTTAATTTTAACCTGCCACGCCTAAACTTTGGCTCAAAGATTGCGGCCTGGGTACTGGCTATCCTGGTCGTGCTCGGTCTCTTCGGATCGTTGCAGACCCGATTCGGCGTCAAAGCCGTCTATGACTCCCTAAAGGTCAAGACGGTCAAGACTGCTCCACTATTGGACAAGTCCGCAACGCCCATCGCCATTGCGCCTGAAACTGTTCGGAACAAGATGAACAAGGCCATGAGTACCGTGCCAAACACGTCTTACTACAAATTAGGTGCGCTCCAAACGCAGGTCGTTAAGGGCAAGACCGTCTACATCGCCCCCGTCGAATTCGATGGTTTCTGGCGTTGGCAACGGGCCCGCAATACGCCCGGCTACTTCATCATTGACGCCACGAACGTCAATGCGGAACCGCACTTCGTCAAACAATCCATGAAATATACGCCGAGTGCCTACCTCTTTGACGACGCTCAACGGGTCATTTATAACCGCTTCCCCAGCTGGGTTCAAGAAGGTCAGCCACAACTGGAAGTCAACGATCAAGGCGAACCCTACTTTATTCAAACGGTCTACAAGGCCCGCGGCGTCTCCAAACGAATCAATTACCGCAGCCTACACGTGGTTGTGCTGAACGCCAAGACTGGGGCTACCAAGCTCTACACGGCCGCCGGCGCACCAGCGTTTATCAATGAATCAATCGCCTCATCGACCGCCGCCGAAATGAACGAGATCTTCGGTCGTTACGGCAATGGCTTCTTCAACGCCTACTTCAACAAGACCGGCGTTAAGTTGCCTAACAGTAACGGAACCGAAGACGGCGTCACACCAGTCGCCGATAAACATGGCAATATTTCCTACTTTAACGACTTCACGTCACCCAAGACCAGTGCTGATTCGACCATGGGTTACTCCATGATCAACGCCCGGACGGGAACCCTGACCTACTACACCGGTAAGAACATTGGGGTCATGGACAGTGATGGTGCCAAGAAGATCGCCGAAAAGGAATACGTCGCGCAGAAATGGTCAGCGACGATGCCCATCATGTACAACATCGATGGCACGCCGACCTGGGTCGTTTCCCTGCTTGATTCCACCGGTGCTTTCCGGAGCTACGCCTACATCAAAGCCGCCGACCAAAGTGTTAAGGCTTACGCCACAACGGCTGCTCAAGCCCTCGACCAATACCGAGTCCAACTCGCAGCGGCTGGCTCCACGGCTAGTTCAACAGCAACGAAGCTGACCAAGGTCAGTGGGACCGTTTCCCGAGTCGCCATCGTTCCTAACGGGAGTACCCAAAGCGTTCTCTTTGCCTTAAAGGACAACGATGTGCTCTGGTCAGTCGGCACCGGCGACTACCCAAAGGCCGCGCTCCTAGAGTCTGGCGACAAGGTTAAAATGACCGCCAACGTGAATAAGCAGGCCAAGACTGGTGCTGTTCAGTCGTTTACGAATGAATCGTTTAAGTAAACCGCGGCGTACACTCAATCCAATCGATTGCTAATCGAATAATTTTCATCTCTCAACTGAAATGACACTCTCCGCTTACTGGAAAGTGTCATTTTTTTACTAAAAAAAGGCACCACCCACTCAACTCAGGTGATGCCCCATTAATTATAGATTTAACCCTTAAACACCAAGCCACCCTGTTGAACCAGCGTGTCACTAAATAACCGCGTTGACGTAACTTGAGAAACCAGTGGCTGACTGTCAGCCTGATACTGCTTGAAGGCCGCCGACTGACTGTGCTTCTGTTCGGCCGCTACATCCTGAAAGACCGCGAAGATGACCCATTTCTGCGGCGCGGAGGTCACGTAGCCAATCTTCAGTGTCAATGTCCCCGGCTCCGTCGCCAAAACGTCTTGCATGGTACGCAGGAGGACTTGCCGATAGGCCGCTGCCTGTCCCGACTTAACAGTCACTTCCAGCAATCGCACGACTTGGTTGACGTTTGTGCTGACCTGCAGGGGTTGCGGTTGTTCCAGCAGTAAGACCGGCGTTAAACTCACCACTTCCTGCTGCACGACAGCCTGTTTGGCGACCGTCCTGAACGCCGCGAACTGCGGTGAGTGCGCGTGTACGTCATAGCTCGGCGCATCGCGATAGACTTCGACGACGCGGTTTTCCGTCCCCGCCTCATCCGCATGTGTGGCGTACATGGCAAGTGTCCCGGGTTCATCAACAATCGACGTCAATAGGTTCTGACGGCCGGCCGCGAGAAAATCAGCGCGTTGGTCAGCAGCAATTTTCAACTTGAACAGCCGAAAGAGTGGCCCACTTTGTTTTGAATCCATCATAGCCACCCTCTCTTAAGCTAGCGGTGCCAACGGCTTGATGACCCGTGCCGGCACACCCGCAACGACCGTATTATCAGGAACATCCTTGGTCACGACCGCACCAGCACCAACCACGACGTTACTCCCAATGTGGACGCCACCAATGATAGTCACGTTGCCGCCGATCCAGACGTCATCCCCAATGGAGATGGGTTTGGTCGTGGTAATCAGGTAGTGACTGCCATCCGGCCGCGTGCCAAACCGTTGGGTCGCGTCCAGTGAGTGCGCGCCACAGTATAATTTCACATCGGGGGCAATGATGACGCGGTTACCCAGCGTAATTCGGTTGGAGTCCTGAAACGTACAGTTGCCGTTGATAAAGACATCGTCACCGACCTCAATGTGGGCACCATAGACGGCGCTAAACGTCCCATTGATGGTCAGACGCTGACCGACATGACCGAATAGCTGCCGAATCGCCGCGGAACGCTGCTCAACATCCTGTGTCGTATTGATCACCGCTAGCCATTTTTTACCCTGTGCAATCATCTTTTGCAGCTCCAGGTCCCGGTAATCGTAATCCTGACCCGCCAATAATTTTTCGTGTTCCGTCATCATTCGCTTTAACACGCTCCTTTATCGCTATTTTCGGCCACTTCCCGCCAGTCATGCTATACTGCGAACAGATAGTTTAAAATTGAAAGGAAGACCGTCATGTCCGTATTCACCACTGATCTTAATAATGCTCAGAAAAATTTAAACGCGCTGACCGATAACATCGTCGCCCATAACGACCACATTATTGTCCGCAGACCCGACAATAAGAATGTCGTCATCATGAGTGAGGCCGAATTCAACTCCTGGCAAGAAACCGTTCACCTACTGAGCACTGACGCCAATCGCCAAGATTTAGAACAGTCCCTAGCCCAAGCTGACCGCGGGCAAACACACACCTTAACGCCAGCCGAATCGGCTCACTTACACGCTCAGAATTAGCCCAGGCTCGCCA
Source organism: Levilactobacillus andaensis (assembly GCF_016861695.1). GTDB lineage: Bacteria > Bacillota > Bacilli > Lactobacillales > Lactobacillaceae > Levilactobacillus > Levilactobacillus andaensis. The sequence continues at coordinate 11,668 of NZ_BOLP01000013.1, forward strand.
ACAATCGTTGCCAGTTGCCGCTAAAAATAGCCTGTTTCTGTTCCGTCGTCACCGTCATGTCATTCACGGCCTGTTCAATCACTGCCGTTGGCCCAACCGGTGGAATGCCGAATGGTGAGTCGGTTCCGAATAAGACGTGGTCACTACCGAAGAAATCGGCGGCGAGGTCCAAGGCCAACGGATTGCCTAAGATAGCCGTATCCACGTAAAATTTCTGAAAGTCCGCGTAGTCTTCCGCGGGTTGAATGTACTTGATGCGTTGACTAAAGTACGGCACCATGGCCCCGGCGTGATGGACGATGACCTTTAATCCCGGATACTTGCGGAAATAGTGGGCCGCCACAATGCCATACATGGCTTGCGTCAGCTCGTATTCCCAGCTAAAGGTCAGGTTGTTATCCGGCTTGCGCATGTCAAACACGGGATGGAGCCAGATGGGCGCGTTGATTGCCGCCATCTTGGCAAAAATCGGTTCGTACGCCGCAGCCGTGATGGGTTCCCCCATGGCCTGCGTGAAGAGTTGCACCCCGACCAAGACATCGCTGCCGGCAACCTGTTCGTCGATGATTGCTAACGCGGCGGGCACGTTGTTCATGGGCAACATCGCCACGCCGGCTGGGAAAATATCGCGGTTGGCACGAACCGTGGCCGCAATTTCATCGTTGGCGGCGCGGCAAAGGTCGGCCGCTTGTTCTGGGTCCACAAAATCTTCGGGGTTCAAATTAACCGCCGAAATAATCTGTTGATGATCAGCCGGTAACGATGCGCGGTGTTGTGCCACGTCCGTTAACAGCTGATTTTTCATGTACGGAAAATTTGCCAAAATATCCGGATGAATGGCGTCCATCCGGGCTAAAAATTTCGGTGGTAACACATGCGCAAAGACATCAATAACGGTCATCGTGTCGCCCCCTTAGAACCAGCTAGGTTGGTCGCCAGCAGTCCCGGGCTTGTCCAAACCAACACTGGCATTTTGGAAGGTGTCCGGTGCCTGAATCACGTTGAAAGCAAAGTCCGCCACACTCTGACGAGAAACCTCGGTGCCCTTGAAGCCCTCAGCCACCGTCAACGTTTCGTAGTCGACCTCGTCGTTGTTCGTCAACCAGGCTGGCCGAATTTCGGTGTACGTCAATCCGGACTTGGCAACCAGGTCTGCCGTTCTGCGGAAAGCTGGTAAATAAGCTCCAATCATGCCTTCATTCCACTCGCCAAATTTACCGCCAACTTCGTTCTGAGCGCCGAGTGAGCTGATGTAAAGGAACCGTTGTTTGCCCGTTTGGTGCATGGCATCGACCACGCTCTGCGTCTGGACGTCGAGGTCCTGACCACCCAGGTTAGAGTAAACGATATCGGCGTCTGTCATTGCCTTGGCAACTACCGCCGTGTCATGCACGTCGCCGTCGACCAGAGTCACCCGGTCGTTATCATCGTATTGGCTCAACCGCGCGGCATCCCGCAAAAATAAGGTCAACGTTACGTCTGTTTCGTTTAATAAACGGTCCGTTAAGATGCGGGCCATGGCGCCATGCGCACCAAGAATCATAATTTTAGTCATTATATAATTTTCCTCCAGTTTGTTTATTTCGTAGACAGCTTAGTCCATGGGTGCTTCCCAAGACCCTTTGGTATCAACGTTAGCGGCTTGGGCTAAAGCTTCCAATTTGGCAATATCCGTTACACTCAAGTTTAGCGCCATCGCCTTGGCTTCGCTCGGAATGTACTTAGCCTTGGTCACCCCGATAATCGGTGTGGTGCCCTTGGCAATCGCATAGGCCGTCGCCACCTCGGCAGCGGACGCGTTCTGGGTCGCACCGATTTCGCGTAAACCAGCCGTCAACGCACTGACCTGAGGCAAAACGGCGTTGTAAATGTTCCCGCGCATGCTGTCGGCTGGGAGTGGATGGTCCACGTCGTAGCGGCCACTCAACAGGCCCTGTTCCAGCACCATGTAGGCAAAGAACGTGATGTCGTGCTCGCGACAGTAGTCGATGATGCCGGCTTCTTCGGATGACCGGTACAACAGGCTAAAGTGATTTTGGACGGCGGAAATTTGGATGCCCGCTTCCCCAAGAATCTCGTTGGCCCGCTTGATCTGGGCCAAATTGTGATTGGACACGCCGACGCGTTTGATTTTGCCGCTCTTCACGAGTGGAATCAGTTGGGGCGTCCATTTTTCAACGTCGGCCGGATTATGAATCCAGTAGATATCGATGAAGTCCGTGTTGAGGCGCTTCAAGCTGCCCGCCAGCATGTCGGCGACTTCGTGATCACTGTCGCCCGCGGCCATCTGGGGCGTAAACTTCGTGGAGAGTTGGTAGCTATCGCGTGGATAGTCCTTCAGCAGCGCACCCAATTTACTTTCGGACTCGCCGGAACCGTACGCGTAAGCCGTGTCCCATAACGTTAATCCAGCGGCCATAGCACCGTCCACGACCGGTTTCAGGTCGGCGGCAGTCAAATAATTTCCGAACACTTGACCAGTAGGGGTATCGCCCCAGGCCCAGGTTCCCAATGCAATCTTTGGTTCATGACGAGTTGTCATCTTTAGCGCTCCTTTATTGTCCAAATCGGCCGGTTCATCACACGGACGGGCCTAATTGTCACCATTAAAAGTTGAATCGTCCTTGGTCGCGCGCGATAAATACCGCCCGATTTATTGTGACCCGCAACGATTCAATTAGACATTTGTTAGACTGAATGGTTCCCTTAAGAATCATTTCATTGACATTATCATACCGGTGACCAATAATAATGTAAAATACTTAGTTCTAATGGCTTGCTATTCAATCTATGAATACCTTTTGAGGTGTCATGCCAACCACAGTATCGTAGCATCTGGCGACCGACCCCCTGAGTCCTTTCGAGGCAGTCTTAGAACTAAACCTGACGGAGGTATTCACGTGAGTAATAAGCCGGAATCCTGGTGGGGTGCTCCCCGCACCATCACCAACACTATCGAAAACCGGAAGATCTCCTGGCTAGAGTTATTTTCAGACCTGGTCTACGTGGTCATCATCCACAGCTTCGTGGAGAACCTTTCGGAACACTTTAATCTGTATGGGTTCGTCACGTTCTGGGTGCTTTTCCTATTCTTCTTCAACACCTGGACCAACATGGTGCTCTACTTCGATCTGCACGGTAAAAATAATCTGCGGAATGTCTTCTTCGCGCTTTTACAAATCATCGCGATTGCCGTGACCGCGACCTTTACGCCGGACGTCTTCGCCGGTCACTACACCGGCTTCATCTTGGCTTATTCCTTTAATCAGTTGATCTACATGTATCTCTACTTAAGAACGATGATTGCCGACCCGCTACACGCCACGACGACACGGCCCTTCCTGATTGCTTATGTCGTTGGCGAAGCACTGTTCATTGGTAGCATTGCCGTGTCCAATATGGTCGTCCAACAGGGCTTGATCATCGTCAGCCTCCTCATTTTTGTCAGTACGGTCATGGCCGAAAGTAGCAACTTCGACCGAGAATTCCGTCAACGGCAAATTCCCTTTGAACTTAACTCGGCGATTCTGGAACGCTACGGCCTTTTCACCATGATCGTGCTGGGTGAATCATTGGCTGGCATCATCGAGCACATGGCCGAAGAACACACGCATCTGGCCGACTACACCCACTTTGTCATCGCCATGGTCTGTATCATCGGCACCTGGATGATCTACTACACCTTGATGGACGAGCGGGAGGTCACAGCCCACCGCTACTGGCCGATTTCCCTGTTCCGTGGCGTTCACCGCTTTCTGATTGCCTGTCTGACGCTCCAGTCGTTCTTCATTGCCCAAACGTTGGAATCCGGCGAACCGGTCTACTACCGCGGTTTAGTCATCGTGACGGCGCTGATTCTCTGTGCCTTGCTGGCCCTGACGACGCCTAAGCTGTACAACGTGACGCCGCTCCCGGCAGCTAAGGTCAAATGGCTGTTGCTGGGGATCGTCGGTATCCTGATCATGCTGGTGGCGCCAGTCTTTCTTGGCCTCCTGCTGGTCGACGTGATTCTGCTGGCCATCGGCGTTTGGAACTGGGCAGTGACGAATTAAGCGCTGGCGTGAGTTGAAATTGGCGCCAGATGGCACTTGACCACAATAACCGTTGAAAATATAGACGAAGAATCTCTAAACACTAAAAATCGCCACGCCCGCTAAATAGGACGTGACGATTTTTAGTTATGCCTCTCCGCTCACCTGCAATGCCTGCTCGGGTAACCGGGTAATCTTTGTTTCCAAACGTTCGAGGGAATCCTGTAACTGATCAATTTGGCTGCGTAATTCGGCGGCTTGCGTGGTCAAAATCTGACGTTGGCCCGTGACTGAATTTTCCGCCTGAAGTTGTTTGATCTCCTCAATCGTCACGCCGCAGTCACGGAGATCCAAGATATCCTTGATCTGGGCAATATCTGCGGCCGTGTAATCGCGCATGCCACTGATCCTCGTGACCGGCGCCATAATGCCGACTTGTTCGTAATAACGGAGCGTCCATGCGCTGGTTTGGAGCTGTTTTGCGGCCTCATTGATTTTCATTTGGATTCCCCCTCACTTTCTATGCTGGTAAAATTTCGACGGTCGCCGATTGCGGTCCCGCCTGGAGCATGGGTTGGACGTAGGCGCTGGCCCCATACTTTTGGCGATAGGCGGCGTCGATCTTCACTGTCAATTCAACATTCCCCTGAACCGGGCTAAAGTGAACCTTGAAATTACAGCCATTCAGGTAGATTCGCCCGGCGCGTTGGTTGACTGCCGATTGATACCATGACGAACGCTGACCGTTCCAAGCGCGGACATATAGGTGGTCACCGACGACCACGGACCAGATCCAGGTCGGCGTGCCGTAAGTCTTGCCGTCGCTGTAAAATGGTGAGATGCGCATGTCATCAGCCACGGCGAAGGCCTGGAGGCGTGACGCTGTCCACTTTTCCATGTGATTTCTTCCTTTCTGCTGTTATCTACAATTCCCATCTTATGGCTTGACTTTTGATATGTCGAATGCTTAGATTAAATCAAATGGTATACAAATTAGCTATAGGAGATGGCGACGATGGAACTTCGGGTATTGCGTTACTTTTTGATGGTCGTTCAGGAAAAAAACATTAGCAAGGCGTCGGACCGTCTCCACGTCTCGCAACCCACCGTTTCCCGTCAGTTGAAAGAGCTGGAGGCCGAACTGGGAACCGTGCTTTTTGAGCGGGGAAATCGCACCATTCAGCTCACGGCAGACGGCGACTATTTTGCCAATCAGGCGAAGCAGATTCTGTCTTTGACTGATAAAACGATGGCCAACATCCACCAGGAACAGGATGTCAGTGGGTCCGTCTTCGTTGGGAGTGCCGAGGCACGCAGCATGTTGACCGTGGCCCAAGCCATTGGTCACCTAAATCAAGTACATCCCCACGTGCAGATCAACCTCGTCAGCACCGATGCCAGTGAGATTCACCAACAGTTGAGCTCGGGTGTCTTCGACTTTGGCGTCGTCATGGAGCCCACCGACAAGGCCGACTATGACTTTTTACGGTTGCCCGGCGAGAGCCGCTGGGGCTTGCTGGTCCAGAGCCGCTCACCGTTAGCGCAACAGGCCACGGTGAGTCTCGAGGAAGTCGCCCATACCAAATTGATTTTGCCGCAACAGGGCGGTAGTCGCCGAATTCACGCCCTCTTTGGCCTGGAATGGGACGACTTGGAAGTCACGGCGACCTACAATTTGCTGTATAATGCGTCGCTGCTGGTCTCGGCCGGCGTCGGTAATGCGCTGGGGTTGGATGGCATCATCAACACCAATCAATCCGATCTGGCCTTCGTACCGATCGAACCGCGGACCTCGTCCGGCTCCAGTCTGGTCTGGTTAAAGGGCCAACGCCTGTCCACCGCCGCACAAGCCCTCTTGGAACAGATTCGAGCCGAGTTAACGCCTGCTGAAAATTAAAAGAGCGGGACAGAAGGCGGTTAGCTGGTGAGCATTAAGGCTGACAACCGAATAATCCTGGTCTTGGATTGTTTGGTTGTCAGGTTTAAGCGAAGCCAGCTGCCTTTTGGCGCACGTTTCGACAATATAAATTTAGAAACACGAAAGGCCTGAGATTTCGTCCCAGGCCTTTTTGTATTTCGGGACACCTTGCGCCCATCTTCTCTATTCTGCTGAAATTTTGACCGTAAATGGCCGCTGTTGCTGGCGGATAATCTTGATGGCTCGTTGCCGCTGGTCGAAGTGACCTAAGATGTGGATACCCTCATAGTAGTCGACATCTCCCCAGTAAAAAACGAGCCGTGGCTGTGGCGACCAATAGGCAATGTCGCCCGGTCGTGGATTCGCGCCACTTGGCGTTTGTTGGTAACGTAAAGCGTGTCGCAAATCACTCGTCTTCTCGGGGTCGCCCGCCCCCATGCCGTTAAAGCGAAACGTTGCCGGCAGCCGTTGTCGTAATTGGCGTGCGGATCGACTTCGATTCAACTGCGCCGTTAAATGATGGCCGGCAATGGTCACCTGAACCCGGGTCGTGGTAGACCGTTTAGAACTCGCGGAAGCAGTCGGTTTTGTGGCCTTCACTGATGATTGCGGCGCGGCGCAGCCGGTCAATCCTAAGATGGCCACTGCAACCAGGCTCAAATTTTTAAGCATCACCCGTAGGAGCCCCCTTCACGCGCCGCAGGACTTTAGCTGGTGACCCCACAACGATGACGTTGGCCGGCACATCTTTGGTCACGATGGCGCCGGCCCCTATGATAGCATTTTCGCCAACCGTCACTCCCGGCAGGACCATGGCGTTGGCGCCGACCCAAGCATTCTTTTCAATGTGGATCGACCGGGCATAGACATCACGACGATGCGCGGGGTCTTCAACGTGATTGACCGTAATCAATGAGGCGCCAGGCCCAATCAACGCGCCATCCGCCAAATAAATGCCGCCAAGATCCACAAACATCACGCCCTGATTCACGTAGACATTTTCACCAATAAAAATGTGTGGTCCAAAGTCGCTATGCACCGGCGCATTCACCTCGGCCGACTCGGGGACACTGTAGCCCACAACTTGACTGAGCGTGGCACGCCGCTGCTCGTTGGTCTGGTCAATGTGGTTGAATTTTTTAAGCAACTCCTGCGTCCGTTGCACGGTCTGATTAATGATTTGAAAGTCCTCACCGGTGAAGTCTAATGGCTTACCGGACAAGGCCCGTTGAAAAATTGCTGGTTCGGTCATCGTCGTTGCCTCCTTTTTCTGATACTTGTCAGTATAGGAAGGCTGGTTAGATATATCAAATGCTTAAATTAAATTGCTTCGTATAACTTTTGAGCATATCAATCTGAGAGCCTTGAATTTGACAACCTAGTCGTCTCTTTCGCCTTACCGGCCGCCAGATATGGGGTGGAACGGCGCGGACACAACTTGAAGTCTCGAAAATCGCGAGTCTCCAAGGGAGTGCGATCAATTGAGCAGTACCACTTTGGTTAAAACCAAACAAACCTTCAACATGCACGAAAAAGCCCAACCGAGACCGGGGGATCGTCGGTTGAGCTTCTTTCTGATAGGTAATACTTGTAAGTTCGAATTGTTTTGACTTCGTTACTAAATCCTGTTGCTAGTTTTAACGTTGAAAATTCGTGTCATCCGATGCCAGTGGCCCCACCAGTTCATGTGGAACATAGGGTTCCTCTAGGTACTGAACGTCTTCAGGACTGAGCGTCAACTCTAGCGCCTTCACGGCACCTAATAAATGAGAAATCTTGGTGGCCCCAATGATTGGCGCCGTCACGGTCTGCTTTTGCAGTAGCCAGGCCAACGCAACCTGAACACGGTCGACACCGTACTTGTCGGCGACTTCACCGACCCGCTGAATGATCGGCATGTCTAACTGCTTACTGTCATCATATTTAGAGCGGGCAACCTTGTCCGTGGCATAACGTTTGGTCTCGCCTGCCCAGTCACGGGTCAACCGACCAGAAGCTAGCGGACTGTAAGGGGTCACCGCAATGCCTTGGTCGGCACACAACGGCAACATTTCCCGTTCTTCTTCCCGATACAACAGGTTCAAATGATTCTGCATGGAGACAAACTTCGTCCAACCATGGGCTTCGGCAACGGCTTGAGCCTTTTCAAACTGCCAAGCAAACATCGCGGAGGCCCCAATGTAGCGAACCTTACCGGACTTAACGACATCGTTCAAGGCTTCCATCGTTTCTTCGATTGGCGTCGTATAATCCCACCGATGAATGATGTAAAGGTCAACGTAGTCCGTTTGCAGGCGCTTTAGGCTCTGGTCGATTTGAGAAAAGATGGCCTTGCGTGAGAGACCGGCAACGTTGGGCGCTTCATTCGGCGTAAAGAACACTTTGGTGGCCAGCACGATTTCATCCCGGTTAGCGAACTTCTTGAGCGCTTGGCCCACGAACCGTTCGCTATCCCCGTGTGAATAAATGTTGGCCGTATCAAAGAAGTTGATGCCCAGGTCTAAAGCCTTTTGAATGACCTGTTCGCTGTGTTCTTCATCGACGGCCCAGGGGAACATCCCCGTAGACGCGTTACCAAATCCCATTGTCCCTAGACACAGGCGCGAGACGTCTAATCCCGTATGCCCTAATTTCACGTAATCCATAATACTCGGTGCTTCCTTTCTAATCGCCTACTGGATGCCAACCGTTAGCGTCACTCAAACGGTTCAAGAACGCCATGTCCTTGTCGTTGATTTCAAAATCGAGTTGGGCATTGGCTTCGACATGGGCCATGGCCCGCGCCTTAGGTAGCGGTGCCACGCCATTTTGAATCACGAAACGCAAAGCCAGTTGTGGAATGGAGACGCCATAGTTACCCGCGACCCGTTCCAGTTCAGGACTGTCGACCAAGCCACCGGTTGCCAGTGGTGAGTAGGCTTGGACCACAATTTTATTGGCTTCGGCCGTCTTCACGATGGAGTCTTGCGTGTGACCCACGTAGTACTGAATCTGGTCGACAGCGGGTGTGACCGTTAAACCATCCCAAGTCAACAGGTTCTCCAGGTCATGCGAGTTGAAGTTAGATACCCCAACAGCTTTGGCCCGGCCACTCTTGTAAATATCTTGCATGGCCCGCCAAACGTCGCGGTTTTCAGCGTCATGGTTGGACCCCATTTGTGCCCAAGGCCATGGCGCGTGGATGATGTAGGAATCAACATAGTCCAAGTTTAATGCGGCCAAACTGCTATCAAAATCAGCCATGGCTTCGTCATAGGTCTTGGATTCGGCAGGCAGCTTCGTCTGCACAAAGATGTCTTCGCGGGCAACATCGCTAGCGGCAATGGCTTCGCCGACACTCTGTTCATTTTCGTACGCCTTAGCGGTATCAATGAAACGGTACCCCGCCTTTAAGGCATTGCTGACGGCATCGTAAGTTTCCTTACCAGGCCGCGTCTGCCAGGTCCCAAACCCGACCTTAGGCATTTTCAATCCGTTATTTAAGTCAAACGTCTCTGTAATTGTTGGCATGTGTTCATCCTCCTTAAGTGCTTATGGTTCTGAGTATAATACCTTCGTGTAGGACGAAGGCAAGGGGAAAACTTGAATTTTTTGAATAAAAATTCTAAATGAAAAATTGGCGAAAACTGACGTACGCCGACTACCAGGAATTTCGCCGACTGTTGGGATTGCTTCAACCATTACACAGACTGATGACTAAAAATGGCACCCCCTATTTTCTTGGGATGCCATTACTCTTAGCCTTTAATCAACGCTTGTGGTCGGACTTCCCTATAGAGGGCAAACGCGCCATCCAGATTTACCACGTTAAAGCCGTTCTGCCGTAGGATTCGTTCGGCGATGTAGCTACGTTGACCGCTAAAACAGCTGACCACGTACGGTTGCTGTGGGTCCAGCTCGTTCAGGCGGTCGCGCAATTGGTCCAGTGGAATGTTCAGGCTATCTGGGAAGTGGCCGTCGTCCCGTAACTCGTCGGGATTGCGCACGTCCAGCAGGCGTTTACCCGCTGCCAACGCTGCCGGCAACTCGTGCCACTGAATGGACTTGCTGAGGCCCAACGCCAGATTTTCCGCCGCGTACCCCAGCATGTTCACGGGATCCTTGGCCGACCCAAACGGCGGTGCGTAGGTCAACTCCAATTCTGGCAGGTCATCGATTGTGAAGCCGCACTTGATAGCGGTCGCTAACACGTCGATCCGTTTGTCGATGCCCTGAGCGCCGACGCCCTGTGCCCCGTAAAGTTGACCCGTTTTGGGGTTAAAAATCAGCTTGAGGGTCATCGGCGTTCCATTTGGAAAATAGCTGGCGTGATTCTGGCCCCGGACGTGAACGACCTGATAGGCTAGCTTCTCCTGGCGAACTTGCTGTTCACTGAGGCCCGTCATTGCCGCTGTTAATCCGAACGCTCGGACAATCGCGGTGCCCAAACTGCCCCGGTTAGGGTGATCGATTCCCATCACGTTATCGGCAACTTGGCGGCCTTGGCGATTGGCTGGCGATGCTAACGGAATCAGCGTGGGGTGCCCGGTTAATTGTTGCTTAACCAAAATGGCATCCCCCACCGCATAGATATTCGGGTCACTGGTCTGGTAATGGTTGTCGACTACGATACCCTCGTGCCAGCCTAACTTTAGGCCAGCCGCCTTGGCCAATTCACTGGCTGGCCGCACGCCGACCGCCAAGATGGTCAGGTCGGTGGCTATCCGCGTGCCATCGGTCAGCACCGCTACATGGCCGTCATCGGTAAACGACTTAACTGATTGCTTGGTCAAAATATGAACGCCATTTCGGATTAACTCGTTTTGAACCATCGCTGCCATTTCTTCATCCAATGGGGGTAACAGGTGTGCCGCTCGTTCAACGATGGTCACGGCCAACCCGCGTTGCCGCAAGCTTTCGGCAACTTCTAGGCCAATAAAACCACCACCGACCAATAGCGCACGTTTGGTCGGCGCTTCGTTGACCGTTGCCATGATCCGGTCGAGGTCAGGAATCGTATGTAGCGTAAAAACAGAGTCCGCCGTTGCAAGTCCCGGTAAATCGGGCACGATGGGTCGCGACCCGGGTGCCAGAATCAACCGGTCGTAATGATCCGTCAAAATTTCACCGGCATGGCGGACGTCTACTGTCTTCTCCACCGGATGAATGGCGATAACTTCGTGATTTGGCTGAACATTCAGGTTAAATCGTTGTCGTAACTTGGCCGCCGTCTGGACGATCAAGTCGTCGCGATCGGCAATTTCACCGGAGAGATGAAACGGCAAGCCACAGTTCGCAAACGACACGTACGGTCCCTTTTCGTAAACGGTGATTTCGGCCTGCTCATCCAATCGACGTAAGCGGGTCGCAGCCGACATCCCGCCGGCAACACCACCAATAATGATAATCTTCATTTTGACGTCCTCCTATATGCCCCCACGGGTATTTATACCGCTAGTATACCAATCTTTAGGGGTCATCGCCTATTATTTTCGCAATATCAATTTATCGGCCAGCTGGGGACTTCGTAACTAACACACCGTTGCCCGTTTTCTATCATCCTGTAACCGGTTTCCGTTGTGTTTCCCCGCCCAGCCGTCTACAATTAACGTAATACTTGGGGCTGACCGGACCGCCCCACCACAGAACAGGAGCACACACATATGGCTTACATAGAAATTAAAAATGAAACCCGCAAGTTCGTCCAAGGTGATCAGGAAACCATCGCCAATCACGATATTTCTTTTAGTGTTGAGCAGGGACAGGTGATCACAATTCTCGGTCCCAGTGGTGCCGGAAAATCCACCCTCCTCAATATTCTCGGCGGCATGGACAGCCCCACTAGCGGTCAGGTCTTGATTGACGGCAAAGATATCGCCCAACTCAATGCCAAGCAGTTGACCACGTACCGACGGCAAGATGTCGGCTTCGTCTTTCAATTTTACAATTTGGTCCCCAACCTGACCGCCAAGGAAAATGTCGAGCTGGCCTCACAAATTACTAGCGATGCCCGCAACGTTGACGAAACCCTGGCGCTGGTTGGTTTGGACCAGCGTGCCGGTAACTTTCCAGCCCAACTTTCCGGTGGGGAACAGCAGCGAGTCGCCATTGCTAGAGCCATCGCGAAAAACCCCAAGCTCCTGTTGTGCGACGAACCCACCGGCGCGCTGGATTATCAAACGGGAAAACAGGTTCTCCAGGTCATTCAAGACGGCGCGCGACAAACCAATATGACCGTCATCATCGTGACCCACAACGGCGCGATTGCCAAGATGGGCGACCAGATTATCCATATCAACGATGCCCGGGTCCAGTCGATTCAGCAGAATCCGCAACCCACGCCAATCTCTGAGATTGAATGGTAGGTGGCCCTCATGACAAATTCATTTTGGAAAGTCCTTTTTCGTGAAATCGGCCACTCTAAGGCCCGTTTCTTCTCGATCATGTTGATCATCTTTCTCGGCGTGGCCTTTTACACTGGGATTCGCGCAACGGGTCCCGACATGTCCCAGGCCGCAACCAACTATTATGCGCAACAAAAGTTAGCGACCAACAGCGTTCAGTCCACGGCTGGCCTAACCAAGAGTGACCTCGCCGTTTTACATCAACATCGTAGTCAGTTCACCTATCAATCCGTCAATTACTTAGACATTAATCAGTTAAACAACAATCAAGTCGTGCGGGTCGCCGAACTCCCAACGACACAAAAGTTGAACCGCGTTGCGCTCGTCAGTGGTCGCCTTCCCCGCAAGGCTGACGAAATTGTTTTAGACCAGCAGGCACGCACGCTCCAACCCAAGCTCAAGTTAGGCACCACCTATCGTATTGACACAACGAGCCAGCTCAACCGGCAATTCAAGCGGCGGACTTTTAAGATTGTTGGCTTCGTCAATTCGCCACGTTATGTGGAAACGACCGACCGGGGCGTCACCAATGTCGGCAAGGGAACGTTGGATTACTTTGCACTCGTCAAGCCCGGGACACTGACCGCCACGGTCGCCAGTCGAATCGATGTCGGCTTCAAGAACCTGCGGCACGTGACCCCTTACACGGCCAAATATAATCGAATCAATCGCGCCAACACTGCTAAACTCAAGCGTTGGTTGAAACCACAAGCAGCCAAACGCCAAGCTCAGTTACAAAAACAGGCTAAGGCCCAACTGGCCCCTCAAGCCGCCAAGGTTCAGCAATTAGCTCAACAATTGCCAGCCAGTTCACCTATTCTTCAAAAGGCCCAAGCCCAAATCAAACAGACCCAAGCAAAGATTAATGCGATTGGCCAGCCAACTTACCTGTACACCAGTCGCACCGCCAACCCCGGTTATAGCGAATATCACGAGAACACACAACGGGTCGTGGCCTTGTCCACGGTCTTTCCACTCTTCTTCATCGCCATCGCTGCATTGATCTGTTTGACGACCATGACCCGGATGGTCGCTGAGCTCCGCATTCAAATGGGAACGTTGAAAGCCCTGGGCTACAGCAACGCCGTTATTGGGAGTGAATTTTTACTCTACGGCGGGCTAGCCAGTCTCCTCGGCACCCTAGTCGGCGTGAGGTTTGGTGTCAATTTCTTCCCTCGCTTCATCGCCCAAGCCTACGGAACAATGTACAATTTGCCACCGATCTCTGCGCAGTATATCTGGACGGATATTTTGATTGCATTGGTCATCGCCCTCCTCTGCACCATGGGCAGTGCCCTCATCGTTTTGCGGGTCGACCTGCGTAGCTCGCCAGCGACCCTGATGTTGCCCAAGGCCCCCAAAGCCGGTAAAACGCTATGGTTGGAACATTGGCACGGTCTTTGGAACCGACTAAATTTCAATCATAAGGTGACGCTCCGGAACCTCTTTCGCTACAAGCAACGCCTGTTGATGACGGTACTGGGCATTGCCGGCTGCATGGCGATGATGATCACCGGCTTTGGCCTGAAGGATTCCATTGGCGACATTAGTCTCAAGCAATTCAACCAGCTCTGGCACTACGACGCCATCGTCGTGCGTAACGGCTCACAGACTGCTAAGCAGCGGCAAGCCCTCCACTCGGAAAAACTCTACCACAACGACCTCGTGCTCAAGCAAGCCCAGGTCACCGTGGAAAAGTCCGGGGTTGCCGACCAAACCGCCACTCTGAGTGTTCCTCAGCATCCCCAACAGCTGAAGAAATTCGTCGACCTGCGTGACCGCCAGACTCATCGGGCCTATCAACTCGGCAATCACGGGGCGATTATCGACGAGAAACTCGCCAAGCTTTACCACGTTAAGGTCGGCGACCAGCTCCCTATCAAATTGGGCAACCGCCCCACTCAAAGTGTCCGGGTCGCAGCCATCGCCGAGAACTACATGGAACATTTCATCTACCTCTCACCGACCTATTACCAACGGTTATTTGACCAGCATCCGGTCTATAACGGGAACCTGGTCCAGTTCAACGCGCACCATCAAAAGCAAGAGAATACCTTTGCCAATAACCTGCTCAAGCACACCGGGATGTTGAATGTGACGCTTCTCAGTACCCAGAAGAAAACTAGCTCCCAGATGCTGGATAGTATGAACCTCGTCGTCTTGATCTTCGTCGTTGCGGCTGGGGCCTTGGCCCTCGTTGTCCTCTACAACCTGACGAATATCAACGTTTCCGAACGTATTCGGGAGCTATCGACAATTAAAGTCCTGGGCTTCTATGATGGCGAGGTCACCATGTATATCTTCCGTGAGAATCTGATTCTGACCGTCATGGGCATCGTGGTGGGCTGCTTCTTTGGAGATTGGCTCCACACCTACATTCTCCAAACGGCCGAGACCAATAACCTCATGTTCTCACCGGGGATTCATCCCCTCAGTTACGTCTACGCGGCCATCTTGACGCTGGCTTTTAGCCTCTTCGTCATGTTCTTTATGCACCGTAAACTGAAACGGATAAATATGCTCGATGCCTTACAATCGGTCGATTGACCCTGTATTTTGGGTAAAAAAATGGCGTTATCTGGTCTTCCTTTGAAAACGAGATAACGCTTTTTTGTTCGTCATTGTTGCGACTAAATTGTTCTTATTGAAATTAAATGCACCACAATGACTAATTTGTGGTTAAATAGTTATGTAAACCGTTTCAAATTACATATTTCGGAGGGGAATCATTGATCATGAGAAAAGCAGCATTATTCACGGCATTCGCCGCAGCTGCCCTGTTTGTCGGGGGAACCACTACATTGGCTCAGGCCAAGACGTATACACAACATGGGAGTGCGTTAGCCAACTATAACGTAAACCAGTACAAGACTGTTAAGAACCAAAACATGTTTGTCCCACGTTATGCGTTTAAGCAAAGTTACAGCTACATTTTCCAAACCACACCTACTAGTATCAGTAGCACTAAGGGCAAGAAGGTTGCATTTAAATCTAACGTCTTTCTTCCTGTCACTTACAACAAGTCCGCTGACTGGGGCAATCCCCAAAGCGAAGTGCTGTCAAAGGATGGCAACACCCTCTACGAACTGATTACGACGAGTAGTCAAAGTACCCGTGGCTGGATCGTTCGCTACAATCTTGGCGCGCTGCGGAGTAAATTCGGTATCAGCACGAGCCACATGGACGCCCTACGCCGCGCAACGTACGATCACTCCGTTGGTAAGATGACCAGCACCGATAAGGCCATTATGGCCAACGTTAAAATCGGGCCAACCTTCAACACCGGCCATGGTCAATCGCTGGCCATGAACCCCAAGAACGGTCAACTCTGGTTCATCGGCAAGCCCGTTGCTGTGAAGACCAACGTCCAACAGGTTTCTACGAGCTCACTGAAACCCGTTAAGCAGATCAATTTCACCCTGAAGAGCACGGTTACTATGGGGTCTAACCTGACGTTTGATAAGAACGGCAACGCCTACTTCTTCACTTACTCCAACGGTGGCTGGTCACCTAAGGGCGCCGTTAAGATCTACAAGGGGAAGATCAACAGCAAGTCCGTCAAGTTCCACCTCGTCATGCAAGGACTGCGTTACCGTCCAGGGACGAAGCCTCAAGCCATGGCCTACAACCAGAAACGCAACCGGTTATACTTTGTCTCCGACAGCAGTATTTCCTCCGTTCCCGTTTCCAAGCTGGGGAAGTTGAAGCCTAGCCAAGTCGAGGCCACGAACCTCAATGGTCAACGTGAATTCGAGGGTATCCAATTCACCTCGAACGGCGCCGGCTATCTGCTCGTCAACAGGGGTGCTGAACTCATGCAAACGACCAGCAACAATTTCTAAGACTTTTTCACAAGACGCCATTCCCGTTAAAACGCGGGCTGGCGCCTTTTTTTGCCAAATTTGGCTACCGAAAAACTGCTCAATTGACCAGCACAATGTTATACTTGCCCCGAGGCGAGCTAGAACCCGCCTGAGAAACACACCATAACTCAATCTCCAACAAGGGGAACGCGAATACCGGTCGTGCGGTAGGAACGTTCCCCTTGCTAACTTTTTCGGCCAATATTACGACTGCACACACCGAATCTCTCCCAATCTTAACCGGCGATAGCGCCCGGACGCTAGCCGCATAATGATTTGGTCATCGTTGATGCCACAAACGATGCCATCCACCAGCTTGAGGACTTGATTATCATCCATGACATTCAACTGGAGATGCACCGTTTTTTTGGCGTGCCAAGCCGTTGCTAATTTCTGGCTCACCTCGACAATTGCTTGTTCTGGCAAAGGTGCTTCTACCTGTTCCGCCGCGTGCATTTTAGCCAATGCACTGGTGTGATCAGACAAGTAAAAGCCGCCCCACTTTAACATTCCCCGATCTTGGTAATCACGTTGAAAGAAAACCGTTGCTGTCTTATCATCTGGCAGTCGTTTTAAGTGCATCGACCTTCACGTCCTTACCGAATCCACCGCTGACTTTCTGGCCAGCGAACGTGACCAAAATCGACGAAGTTCAGCGTCAGCTCGGTCTGTTGCCGCACCTCATTGATCACCTGTTCCAATACCGTTAAATCCGTTGTTTGCAAGCTATGCAATGGAATCGACCGTTCCCGGTGATTTTTGCGCTTGATATCCAAAAAGAAATTGAACTCCGACCCGTACTGGTTGTTGACCACGTCGATGCGGTACTGACAGTGCCACTGCGGGGTGAAATGTTCTTGCAACCGACTACCAATCAACTTTGCTTCCTGCTCATAATCAATCAAAACTATTCCCCCCATTGTGTCCACCGACTAACGCCGCCCGACGAACCATCGTCCCTCCAGGCATCAAGCTACTAGCTGGAATGACCGCCGTCTTGCCAAACCGGTCTCGCAACTCATCAATGACCCGATCAAACTGGTCATTTTTAATCTGCCGCTGCGGGTCCTGAAACAGGTCTAGCTGTAGTTGGTGGTTTGCACTTAATCGTGACAACCCCACCCCAATATTACGGACGGGCTGACCATCCCAATGCTCACGAAATAGAGCTAGCAGCGCCGCAATAATCGTTTGTGCGTTGTCAGTCGGGTCAATGCGCCGCGTATGATTCATCCCACTACGGCCATCTCCGGACTTGCCATCCCAAGCAAATCCGATACCTAGACTGACACACGCCGCCTGTTGGCGATGGTGCCGCATCCGTGATGTGACCTGCTGACCAATCTCGCGAATAACCAACTCAATTTCATTTTGAACGCTATAGTTACGTGGCAACACTTGTGAGTTACTCCAACTCTTTTCTTTAGCCGGCCGGAGTTCGTGGAGCTGACTGCGGTCGATTCCCCAGGCCAACGCAAATAGTTGGTCGCCAATGATGCCCATCTCTTGATGAAGCTCATAGGGATTGATTTTAGCTAAATCTTCCATACTGTGAATCCCTAGCCGCTGTAAATGGGCGGCCGTCCGATGGCCGATGCTCCAAACCGTCTCTAAGTTGGTGATTGGCCAAATTTTTTCCGGAAAGGTCTCATAGGTCAGCCGACCAATCAAGTCATGGTCATGCTTGGCCTGTAAGTCTAACGCCAACTTGGCCTGTGCTGGATTTTCGCCAATACCGACCGTCGTGTAGAGGCCTAATTCGTGACGAATCCGCAGTTGAATCGTCCGCGCAACGGCTTCCGGTGTCTCCCCAAACAACCGCCAAGAGTGCGTCATGTCTAGGATTGATTCATCAATCGAATACGGAAAACAGTCCGCGTCTGCCACAAACTGCCGGAAGATACGATTGACCACCAAGTTCATTTTAATATAGTGGTTCATCCGCGGCGGGACGACTAAAATTCGGGGGTCATCTGGCACCTCATATTGCCGCGACACGTTACTGATACCAAATAATTTCTTGGCCATCGGTGAGGCCGCCAAAACTAGGCCACTTCCCGTATTGTCGGCCTCAGACATGACGACAATGACTGACCGCAACGGGTTCAATCCCCGCGTGACGCTCTCAACACTGGCATAGAATGATTTGTTATCGATCATGAAAAATAGTCCATGTGGTTCTTGACGATAATCCATTGTGACGACCCCCTTTCAGCTGTTGTTTATATTATACGAACACTTGTTCGAGATTGCAAGACAATTTTTTAATTAATTTTTTTATACGGTGACTATCAATTCTTACCTCCCGTTTTGCCGCTATTTACATTTTTCAGTCCCCCCACAAAACCCGTCACTCTCTAAACTAACTCCCCCTTGGGTGTTGCTTGATATTGCAGGTCGTTTATTAGGTAAACCCCTAACATAACAAAACGATTAGGTTCGCTTTTGCCCACGTTACGTGTTAGAATGTACTTGTGAAGTTAGCCCTAGTCAACTAGCTTCCTCAACTTAGAACATCAAAATCAGCCCGACCGTCACTTAAACGCGGTCGAGCTGGTTTTGTCTTTTAGCTCAGTATTTACCTGAATTTATTAAGGTTACAGGCAACTAAATTTGTTACAATTTTCCAACTTACATATTTTGACGTTTCATCCCTGAAACCGATTGCACTAAAAGTGAAACAGCAACTAACGCACCGTTTGTTGGTTAGTCTGATAACTGATAGCCGACTAATCCTGGACTCACCCCGCTCAGCTATCAGTGCCAAGTGCCTCCCGTTTCGTTCAAATATAATGCGACCATCTACATTCGGCGCGCAAAAAGGGTCTGAGACTTTTGTCTCAGACCCTTTGCTTACTTTGGAGGAGAAATTTAAACCCTTAGTTGGCACCCAAGTAGACTTTTCGGTCCAATTTCGGTGCTTGAACCGGTGTCCCTGCGCCCGTCATGTCCTTGATGTAGTTGACGAACGTATCGGTATCGGTCCCAATTGAAGACACGATCTTGGTGTCCTTGAAGGCTGCGAAGTCATCCCCACCGCCATGCAGGAAGTCGTTGATGACCACATTGTAAGTGGCGTCCATTTCGACTGGATCGCCGTTAGTCTTGGTGATCTGTTCAACCTTGTAAGGCGTGTCGGCCCCACCGGCTGGATTGTCAGAGTAGGTGTACTTCAAGCCAGAAATTTGCAGGTAGTACTGCTGCTTTTGGTCGTACTGTTGGTTCAGCGCGTCCTTGATCTGTTGACCGGTCATGGAAACGACTTGCAGGATGTTCCCAAATGGTTGAACGGCCGTGGCGGCACCCCAAGTGATGGACTTGTCAGGTTGAACCACGAGGTCTGAACGGACCCCACCGTTGTTGGTCATGGCAAAGTCAGCTTTGCTACCAACCTTGTTGGCTTCGTAAAGTTGACCGTCAACGACCAATTCACCGGCCGCATTTTCCATGGTCTTCGAATTGTTCAACCGACCCGTAATGGTTTCGGCAGTTGCGGCCTTCCCAATCACGGCGTTAACTTGTGGCGCAACCCGCTTGTCAGCATCGGCAACGATTGCTGAAACCTTAGCGTTGTCCTTGACCTTTGGTGCTAACGTCTTGGGCAAAACAGGGTAAACGTGCGAAACGAGCCGCATAAACTTACCCGTCTTCGGGTTGATGTATCCCTGTGTGTTGTTGTAAGCTTTCCCGGTGTAAACGGCTTGAACGACGTGGGTCTTGCCGACCGTGGCGTTTGCGTACTGGTGAGAATGCCCCGCCACGTACAGCCCAATGTTGTTCTTGGGATCAGTCTGGTTGACCTTCTTCAAGATGTCAACGGCCGTCCCAGTGGTCTCTTTGCCGTACGTTGAAACCCCAGTGTGGGCTAAGACGACAACGGCCTTAACCCCCTTCTTGTTCAAGATACGGTCATACTTTTTAATGGTCTGGGCTTCGTCCAAAATCTTATAGTCTTGGTAATTTTGGAGTAAGGTCAGGGTTGGCAAATCGGTGGTTTCGATGCCGATAAAGCCGACCTTGGCCGTCTTGCCGTGGGCCTTCACCGTCTTAATGACGTATGGCTTGTACCCATATGGCCGCTTATTGTTGCTCTTCTTAACCACATTGGCAACGACTAATTTAATGTTGGAATTTTGATGCGGGTAATCCTTAATCAATTGTGACGCCGTGGCGGCTGGCTTTTGGCCCGTCAGAATCCGGTTAAATTCACCCAGGCCGTGGTCAAACTCGTGGTTCCCCAACGTCCCGATTTGAAATTTCATCGACCGTAGCGCATGCATGGTCGATTCGTGCGCCAGCAATGTTGAGTTGGCTGGCGACGCACCGACCATATCGCCGGCTTCAACTCTAAACGTGTTGTTCGAGTGTTGAACCGTCTTGAAGTGGTGCTGTGCTTGGTCCAATCCGGCTGCTAACCGGTTGACCGTCCCGACACCCTGATAAGTGCTCGAGCCAATGTTCACGGACCCCGTTGTTTCCAGACCCCCGTGCAGGTCATTGATGCCTAAGACCTGAACCGGAATGGCCTTCTTGTACTTCTTTGGAATCGACTTGTAGCCGGGTTGCTCCGTTGGCATGGTGTAGTTGTCGGACTTAGTCGTGACCTTTGCCGTGCTGGCATTGGCTGATAAATCAACCCCACCCGCGATTAATGCGGGAACTAGAACCGTTCCCATAAGTATATGACGCCAATAATGTTTCCCCATAACTAAAATGCCTCCCTGGAAGATAAAATTATGCACAATCCCAGCGTAGCAATGAAAGCCATTACAAGCAATCGCTTTTTAGGATTAAAATTGGCGGTTCATTTCAAGACGGCCACCGGTGGGGTTAGTGCCCGTGAAAAACTAATTCAGGGGGTGTTTGACAAGTCAATAAATAAACTGGGAGCAAGGCTTTCACCCGCGTGACGATGCTCTGGGTTGAACGTTTTACTTTCATGATTTCTCCGACGCGCTACCATTTTAGCCGAAAAAAAACGCGACCAAATCGTCAGCGTTTTTCGAACTACCGGTGAAGTGCGACCTTTAATGGCCGTTTAAAAATCAACTGCGCAACGCCTAAGCGGTTCGCGAGCCAAACGTACAAGCCTAATGTGATCAGGCCGAGCACGCCGACGTACCCCATCGTCAACAGTTTGCCGGTGAAGAAGACGTGACCGAATAACCATTGGCAGCCATCGACCAGTATCGTGGCCGCCACCGCAAAGACCAAGTTGAGCTTGACGATCGGCAGAATGGCGTCCAATTTAACCGCATAGCTGCGCCGAATCAAGCGCCAGCTGGCAATCGTGATCCAGCCAAAGGCAATCGCCGTGGTCAACAACGCACCGTAGCCTTGGAAAACATAGACTGCCGGTAACTGCAACACCAGTTTAATCCCTAGCCCGATCAGCAGGTACGTCGTCGCTTTTTTGCTCATTCTCAGCGCCTGTAAGACCGTCAAGAAATCCAACGCCAGTCCTAAGACCAGGCTCTGCCAAACGTTGGCCACCAAATAAGTTGCTCCGGCACCATCGAAGTTAAAGAAGATGCCGTAAACCGGGTAGGCAAAGGCACTGACCATGATGACCAGCGGCAAAAGGACAAACGTTAAGAGTTGAAAATTGTTCGTCAGCAACGCGCCGATCTGGGTCCGGTTGGCCTTGATATCACTGAGCTTACCGGCCAACAATGGGAGCGACGTTTCCGCCACCGCCATGGCCAGCGACACAATGACCGTGGTGATCTTATTGGGATTGGCCGAGAAAATCGTAAAGACGTACTGGGTCATCGCTGCCGTCTGGTGCAACAATCCTTGCATAATTTGCTTAAAGAACAACTGATCCACCAATTGACTCAGGGTAATACCGGAACCGACGATCACAAACGGAATCGATTCGTAGCCAATCATTTTCAACAGGTGACCTGCGCCATGTTGCTTACCGACCTGGCTCTGGGCCGTTAATCGGCGATATTCGCCGCGCTGGCGCCACAAGTGACCCAACAGATATAGGTAGCTCGCAATGGCCCCCACGAAGGCCGCAGCCACGCTCACGAAAACCGCCTGCACGTAACCTTGATGACCGACTTCAATCAGCCAGTACGTCCCACCTAAAATAACAATGATTCGAATAAACTGTTCCCATAATTGGGAAATCCCGAACGGCTTGAGGTCCCCATTTCCCTGAAACCAACCGCGTAAGATACTCATCGACGGTAAGACCACAATGGCCGGTACCAAGCACCGAATTGCAATCGTCGCGTTGGCCACCGAACTAACGGGACTATTCGCTGCCAAGACTGGCGCCAGGCCGTAGAGTAAGGCGCCACAGATGACCCCGGACACGACCATGAAACCAAAACCAGCGACCGCAATGTGCTTTGAATTAATAAAACTGTCTTCACCATTAAAGAACGCGACTCGCCGGGCAATCGCGGACGGAAAACCCGCGGTCCCCAGCGCAATGAACAACGCGTACGGCGTGTAGGCCGTGTTGAACAGCGCCTGCGCCACGGTTTGGTGTTGCGGCGAGCCAATCATCGCCAACCACGGAATCAGGTAAACCACCCCTAAAATCCGCGAAAAAATGCTCCCAAATGAGAGCCAAAATGATCCTGAAATAATTTTTTTATCCATAAGTTGCGCTCACATTTCTAGTCTAGAGTGTTAGGCATCATTAGCTAGGATACGCCACTCCTTAGCCGCTGTACATAACCAATGCACGTGTTTGGTCTGAGCTTTATTCCGGAAATGGGCGCTTCGGCAGGCAGACACGCCACCCTATGGGAACCGCCCGAAGCCTAAAAAGCGGTCTTCGGGCTTGGTTTTAAGCCTCAAAAACCATGAGTCTTAAAACGCATCCCGTGCTGTAAGGCCGGAAATTCACCGGCCCAACACCACCGACATAGGGTTCTGTGTCCGCCTGCCTTCAGCTACGATTGTCCAGAAACTCTAACCTAACGCCATGCCTGACTCAACTATTATTGAGCACGCACTCTAGCGACAAATTCCGCCGTTATTTCTCTTGATTGACGCCAAAAAGGAACCGACCTTTGTCTCAAGTCGACTCCTTTTTGGTTTGAAAACTATTTTGCATCAAATAGCCACTTACACAGCAAACCGGATCTCTGACAACTGCTATGCGTCAAATCTCCATCATCATTCGTAAGCCAACGACTCGATTGGGTCTAGCTTCGATGCTTGACCCGCTGGCGCTAAGGCCGCTAGTAAGCTGATGATGACCGCGACGACGATACCGAAGATCATGTAGTTGCTGGTGATTTCAATAATCGTGTAGCCAATGTACTTATTGGCGACGTTATTGGCCAACAGCGCAACAATTTCGGTGAAAATCAATGCCAGCACACTGGAGAACAGCCCCAAGAAGAAGGCTTCTGACAAGAAGAGATGGCGAACATCTTTCCGGCGAACTCCCAGTGCCCGCAGAATCCCAATTTCCTTGGTTCGTTCGGAAACGCTGATGTAGAGCACCACGATGATCATGATGGCCGATACCAGCAGCGAGATGCCGGCAATGGCGGCTAAGACGTAGAACGCCAACTGGATGTAGGTATTCAGCGTCGAAACAATCGCGCCCGCTCCCGTTAACTGGTACTGCTTCTTGCCGTTATCCGCCTTGAGCGCCTTGATCTTATCCTGGGCACTCGTCACGTTCTTCAGTGAATCGATCATGACCGTCGCAAAGTTTGCTCTGAAGGTCAACTTTTTACTGCTGTACATGTTGCGAATCGTTTGTAAATTGGTCTGGAGTTGACCCGAACTATCATCGGTAATCCCACTGACCGTCAGCGACTTCGTCATCACAACGGGAAGATGCTTGCTATTCATGCCCGTAATGGACACCTTGACCTTCTTGCCGATCAATTGGTACGGATGTTGCTTGTTGAATTTTTTGGCAAAGGCCTTGGACAACATCACTTCGCCCGTCTTGGCCTTGGTCCCCTTCTTCACACTCTTGGCCAACATTTGGTCAGTCATCGTTTGGAAAACAGAAGAGGTCGCGGAAGTCCCACCACGTTGAACCTGAACGCCTTGCCCATAGTAGCCGAGCTCGACTTTCTTCACGTGACTGACCTTCTTGATGCGGGCCACATCTGACTGCCCCATCTCAAGTTTCGCGGCATTTTGACTATCCGTGTTCTGGGCCACCTGCACCGCGGTCGGCTTGATCTGCGAGTAAATTTCGTGGTTGATGTAGCCCTTAACTCCCCGGCCGAGTCCCAGCATCAGAATCACACTGAAGATCCCAATCGACGCGCCAAAGATGATCAACAGGTTCCGTTTCAGATTGTAGCGCATGTGTTTCAACGCCATCTTGACCATCGCCGTAAAGCTCAGGTGCTTGGATGGCAACACGCTGTGGTCCTTCACGGGAAAGGCTGGTTTGAGCTGGGTATCGTGATCAATGACCCCATCTTCCATGTGCACGATTCGCGTCCCGTGGTCAGCGACCTCTTGGGAGTGGGTCACACAGATAACCAATTTACCGTCGGCCGCAATCTCATCCATCAACGCCAGAATTTCCTTGGTATTCTGTGAATCCAGCGCACCAGTCGGTTCATCAGCAATGATAATATCGGGATCAGACGCCAGCGCCCGGGCAATGGCGACCCGTTGCTTTTGCCCACCAGACAATTGGTTCGGGTGCTTGTGGATATGCTCCTTCAAGCCCACCTGTGCCAATAATTTCACGGCCCGGTCGTGCTGTTCCTTGTGACTCAGTCCGGTCATCTGTAGCGAAACTAGCACGTTGTCCAGAATGCTCAGGTGACTAATTAAGTTGAAGTTTTGGAAAATAAAGCCAATCGTTTGTCGACGAAAGGCATCGAGTTTCTTTGCCGAAATGTTGCGGACGGACTCCCCATTCAGGAGCACATCGCCCTCGTACTGGGCGTCCAGGCCACCGATGATGTTCATCAGCGTGGTCTTCCCGCCACCAGATTCCCCCAAAATAGAAACGAACTCACCACGCTCGAACTGCAGGTCGATTCCCTTTAATACGGGGAACGCCGTCTTATTCATGTAGTAAGACTTATGAATATCCCTTAACTCTAAAAAGCTCATAGACTTCCTCCTCATAACCGGTATGCCTTGAAGAATACCCCTTTTAGGCCTATGCGACAAGTCCTTCACCCTATAAATTCTTCGTTACTTTGGCGACTTGATTAGGCGTCTTTGGCGGTCAAATTAAGCTATCATTCAAAAAGAGCTATCCAACTTGCAGATAGCTCTCAGAATGCTTTTAAATTAATGCTAACTAAAGGTTGAAAGTATCTAAATGCTGTTTAAGCCCAGCATAACAACGATATTACCGTGAAAATTAGGCAACCTAGTCCATCCTTCGCCTTACCGGCCGTCATATATGAGCTGGAACGGTGCGGACACAACTTGAAGCCTCGAAAACCGCGAGTCTACAAGGTTGGTCTTCTGCTAAGCCGACGGGAGATCACCGTCAACTAAGCAGAACGACGCGCCTGAGCCCATATCTGGCGACCTCTCGGCTTACACGGTGACTTTCTGTCGACTCGGAGGATGAGCGTAAAATCGTTATCCGTTGAACCAAAGCCGTTGAGTCCACACAACTTTCAGCAGTTGTTGCGATAAAACACAATCTGAGCCGGAGGAGGCCAGGGATGTAGCCGGCCGTGGTAATGGTATTGGCTGGCGTCCTTTGCTAGCCTAGACCATGGGCGACTTTTAAGACGCGCGTTTTTCGCGGCTTAAAAGCGAGCGAGAAGACTGGTGTTCTTCCAGCCTGAAGCGTCCCCACAGCAGGCGGAATCCCTGGCAGCCGCAGTGCGGACCATACTACGCTTGTTGAAATGCCCGCTGCATCGCCGTCACGTCCGCTGCCGGTTGCACGCTGTTGGTCAATAACGTAATAACTGCCACACCGGCCGCACCCGTCTGCGCAATCGCTGGCAGTGACTCCACGGTCACGCCACCGATTGCCACGATGGGCACGTTGGCTTGGTCGACTAATTTTGCCAGTCCCGCCGTCCCAATCACCGGGTCAGCGTCATCCTTGGACGTGGTCGGATAGATGGGACCACTGCCCAAGTAGTCGATGCCGCTAACCTGGTTGGCCGCGGCGACTTCTACGGCCGTTGAGCAGGACAAACCAACAAAAAGGTTTTGCCCGGCGACCGCATCGATCACGCGTTGAACGCCCTCATCGCTTTGCCCTACGTGAATGCCATCGGCGTGTAAAGCCAACGCCATGTCGACATCGTCATCCACAATAAATGGCACGCTGGCCGCACGACATTGTGCCCGCAAATCGCGGCCCAACGCCAAGCGTTCATCCGCGGTCAATCGACTGGCACCCTTGTCCCGAAATTGATAAGCCGTGATGCCGGCCTTTAACATCGTTGCCAATACGTCACGCAAGTCACGGCCGGGAACATCTTGGCTCCCCGCAACGAAATACGCACGTAGTAATCCTGATTCAAATGTCACTGACATTATTCAGCGCCTCCTTGACGATAAGCCCAATGGTTTAATGGTCCATGACCATTGCCGACTGCGATTGGGTTGGCGATAGCCGCCGTCACGTAGTCTTTGGCCACGCGAATGGCCGACTCAACATCCGCCCCCTTCGCAATCTCAGCCGTGATACACGAGGACAAGGTATCGCCCGTCCCGTGTGTCCGCACCGTGTCGACCCGGGGTGCCGTCAGCCAAAACGACCGGCCATCTGCCAGCAAAACAAAGTCGCTGGCCTGATCTGGCGTGGCTTCATGACCGCCCTTGATGACAACGTTGCTGGCCCCCAAGTCTTGCAAGGCCACGGCCGCTTGTTCCATGCCGACTGCGGACGTGATTTCTTGGCCCGTTAGTCGCTCTGCTTCAGGTAAATTTGGCGTCAATACATCTGCTAGGGGCACCAATTCGTTGCGCACCGTTTCCACGGCGTCGTCAGCCAATAGTGCCGCGCCACCCTTGGCAATCATTACGGGATCGACCGTTAATGGGCCAAAATCGTAACGTTTTAAATTCTCCACGACCCCGTGCACGTGCTCGGCATCCGCCAACATCCCGGTCTTGCACGCCCGAATTTTTAAATCGGCCGCTAACGACGCGAATTGTTCATCGATCAGCTTTTGCGGCAGGGCCATAAAGTCCTGCACGCCGAGTGTATTTTGTGCGGTCACCGCAACGATAACTGCCGTGCCGAAGACGTTGCGTTCCTGCATGGTCTTTAAGTCCGCCATGACGCCGGCGCCACCACCGCTATCGGTTCCCGCTATCGTTAAGGTCTGTGGAAATTCATTTGCCATATTGTCTCATCCCTTCTACCTATTCATACGCTGCCACCGTTTTAATCTCATCGACCGTGGTCAGTTGTAATGCGTCCAGTAGCTGCACTGTAAAACTCCCCGCAGCTAGATTCGGCGTTTTTTTCGTGATCAGCTCGCCAATGGCCGCAAAGACCAGACAAGCCGTTTGGGCTGCTTCAAAATAGTCGTCTTCAACCGCGCAGAATGCCGCAACGATGCTTGATAACATGTCGCCGGAACCCACGTGGACCTGAAAGAGCGGCGTGCCGTTCATGACCTTGACCGTCCGCGTGCCGTCGGTAATGACGTCGGTTGGACCGGACAAAATAACCGTGCAGGCCAATTTCTGCGCACAAGCTTGCGCAATGGCGACCAAGTCACCGTCACCCTCGCCGGCATCAATTCCCTTGGCCTGCCAAGATACGTCGGCTAATGCCGCAATTTCACCGGCATTGCCACGAATCACATCCGGATGAAATTCCTGAAATAGTTTAGTAGCAACCTGCTTTCGATAGGCAACGGCCCCCACCGCTACCGGATCGACGACTAAAGGACGATGTTTCTCATTAGCCAGCTTACCGACCGTTCTAATTTGCTCGACTTGGTGCTGTGTAAAAGCCCCTAGGTTTAAGCAAACCGCACTGGAAATATCCAGCAGTTCGTCGGCTTCGGCCACTTCTTCGGACATGATCGGTGACGCGCCCAACGCGTTCAACCCGTTGGCCACATCCTGGACCGTGACAAAGTTGGAGATGTTAAAGACGATTGGATTTTGCTGCCGTAACTCATTCAACAAATCTAATTTCATGGTGAATCCCCCTTATGATTGCCGGTCAGCCGGCGTTTCCAAGCCACTAAAAAACGGGCCGTCAGCTCACGATAGAACTGGCGGCCCGAGACGGGTGCCACGACACGTTCCCTTCGCAAGTCTGAACTTGACAGGTTCCAAGGGATCGCGATTACTCGCATCTCAGCCCGCTAACGGACACCCCTAGTGTTCTTGGTTACTTCAAGCATAACAGGTTTTCCATCAACGTCAACGACTCTTAGATTAGTCAATGATTCGTTGAGCAACTTCACCAATTAGCCGCCAGCCCCGGTCGATCGTCTTATCAGACAGGAAGCGCCGCAGATAGAGAATCTGGCTCCCAGAACCGGCATGATACCGGGTCTTAGGCCGCCGAGAAAGGGCCGCACGGTCGACCAATCGGGCAATCACCTGTGGTTTGCTGGAGAAACGTTTAACTGCCCGCAAGATAGTTGCCGCCCGGTCAGCAGTTGGCTTGTAGGGCCCGTTACCAGAGATTTCCTGCAAGTGACTGGCCGCAATGTCGGCCCACTCAGACTGAATCCCACCGGGCTCGATGACGACCGTGTCGATTCCCAGCGGCTGAAGTTCCAGCCGGAGCGTATCGGACAGACCTTCCAAGGCAAATTTAGACGCCACGTACCAGCTGGCCATTGGTTGCGCCACTTTGCCATCGACGGAGGTAATGTTGATGATCCGCCCCGCGTGTTGTTGGCGCATCATCGGCAACACGGACTGAATCAGCCGCGCCGCACCGAATAAGTTCACGTCAAATTGGTCCTGTGCTTCGGATAACGGGACGTCTTCCAACGCCCCCATCAGCCCATAACCGGCGTTGTTGACCAGAATATCAATGCGGCCGGTCTCGCTAACGATGCGGTCAACGACACGCTCCACACTTTCCGGGTCCGTCACGTCTAGGGGCAACGTGGTGATTCCCAAATCGTCCAGGTCATTCATGCGGCTGACCCGCCGTGCCCCAGCGTAAACGATGACCCCATTCCGATGCAAACTCCGAGCAATGGCGTTCCCAATCCCGGATGACGCCCCAGTAACCAACGCAACTTTTCGATGTGCCATAAGTATTTTCCTCCTTGAATTATCTGTTTATTTTTTAAATAACTTATTGATAAATTCCAATCTAAGATTGCCTCTATTGCTGATAGTTCAACGCCCAAAACATAGGCCCGAAGCGAATCAAGTATCACACAAACCACCAACAGCTCTCCACGACAAACAATCAACGACACCCTGACAATTATCGTAGCCGGAGGATGCCAGACAGAATACTGTGTCGGTGGCGTTAGTCGACGTTCTTAGTCGGCTGACACCACGGGCCGAGCTTGAAGACTCGCTTCTTGAGGCTTCAAGTCGCCCTGGGGACCGCTCTTTGGCCCCAGGTCTGCCCCACAGTATGGCGTCTGGCAGCCGCAGGCGGTAACACTAAATCGTCAGCTGTTTTCGTTCGTTGTAGAACCCGCGATAGGCCCAGTAACAGGCGAGAACGGAGCCAATACTGGTCGCTGACATCAGCATAAAGGTCACCATGATTTGATATTTAATCGCCCGCACCGGGTCAACCCCGGCAAAGATCAACCCGGACATCATCCCCGGCAAACTAACGATTCCCACGGTCTTCGCGGAATCAATCGTTGGCTGCATACCAGTCTTAATGCTGTCACGTAAAATTTCCTTTGAGGCGTCTTTCAGGTCGGCCCCCAAGGCTAGCTTTTCCAGAACAGCCTGTCGTTCCTGCTTAAATTGCGCGTTTAAATTCCGGTAACACAGGCCAATCGCGACCATCGAGTTGGAGGCGATCATCCCCGAAATCGGGATCATCTGTGACGGGATAAATTTAATAGCCCCCGCCAACATCAACACACCCAACGTGACGGCCGTACTGATGAGAATGGCGCCTATGGAAATTGGCAGGGCTCGTGGAATCCCGTCACTACGCTGTTTAGCGTTGTAGCCGGCATTGAAAATAATGATTAAGATCAGAATGGCCGTCAACCAGCCATTGTTGAGGCGGAACACGTATTTTAACAGGTACCCGACCACAAACAGCTGAATCACGGCGCGGACAACCCCGACGATCATGTCACGGTCAATCCCTAATTTTTCGTGCCACCCAATAGCTAGCGCAATCATGACCAATCCCAAAGCGAGCACCAACGACTGATTATTTACAGCAAGGTTCATGCTTTTCCTCCCACGATGCGGCCAGCTTCAATGGTGATCAACCGTTTAGCCGCATCAATTTCTTCTTGATCATGGGTGATGGCGATGATGGTCAGCCCGTCATCCTGATTGAAATGCTGGATCATCGACCAGACGAACGCCTTATTTTCGGCATCCAATCCCGCTGTGACTTCATCTAGAATTAATACTTCCGGGTAAATCATGACATTGCGTAGCAGGGCGACCCGCTGCCGTTGCCCACCGGACAAGTCATTAACGGCCTTATTCAGATCACTTTCCGTCAGGCCCACGTACTCTAATCCCGTGATGGCCCGCGCCTCGTCAAAATCCAACTGGCGAATCTGATAGGGAAAGGCTAGGTTATCCCGGACCGTATCACCAAATAGCGTCGGCTGCTGAAAACTATACGAAACGCGGCGCCGGTAAATGATGGGATCGTAACTCTCAATTGGTTGCCCATCAAAAATTAGGTCGCCACTGGTCTTACTCAGCAGTGACGCGATGATCCGGACCAGCGTTGATTTTCCGCTACCGGAGGGTCCTGCGATTGTCACCCATTCGCGCGCCTCAATTGCTAAATTGATATCGGTCAGAATAGGTGTCTGATCGACCTGATATCCCACATTTTTCAAGGTGATCAAGCTCATAACCGCTACCTCCTCCGTAAAAATCGTCTACACGTTCTCATTGTACCCAAATCGCTTAGGATTGCCTATGGAAACGGCTTCATTTTAAAGAAAAATGTTTTTTCTTACGGTCACCAGCCGCTGAGGTCACGGGCAAACATGCGCGAACACCCCCGCGACCAGAAAAATTTGGTATACTAGTCAGGACCGTAACTACTGAACGACTTAATAATAGGAGAAAACATGGCAAACTATGAATCCAGAAACACCCGTGGGAACAGCAGTCGCAACGACCGCAGCGCCCACAGTAATCAACGTGACCGCAACAATGATCACCGTAGTTATAACGACCGTAATAGTCGGGACAATGACCACCGTGGCTACACTGGTCGCAATGATCGGAATAGCGACCAGCGCAGTTATAACGACCGTAACCGCGATAATGATCATCGTAGCTACAATGACCGCAACCGCGACAATGACCACCGTGGCTACACCGGTCGCAATGATCGGAATAGCGACCATCGCAGCTACAACGACCGTAATCATGGTGGGCGTTATGAGCGGAACAGCGATGACCAACGCCAAAACAATCGTTACGACCGTGGCAATGACCGGCGCGGTAACGACCGGCGTAGCGGCTTCAGCCGTAACAACGACCGACAAGCCGAGAGCGTTCAGGTCGAAGTGGGCCAACGTTTCCCTCTGACCATCAAACGCATGGGGATCAACGGTGAAGGAATTGGTTATTACAAGCGCATGGCCGTCTTCGTGCCGGGCGCTTTGACCGATGAAGAAGCCGTGGTGGAAGTCACCAGTGTTGCCACCCGCTTCATGCGGGCCAAAATTCACCGTATCCGTAAGGCCAGTCCCCACCGCGTGGAACCACGCGACAGCTATGCCGATCAGGTCGGTGGTTTCGAACTGGAACATTTAGACTACCCTGAACAACTGAAATTCAAACAAGACATCGTCGCTCAATCCCTGGAACGCTACCAACCAGAAGGCTACCGGCACTATGACTTACGGCCAACTCTAGGTATGGACGACCCTTACAACTATCGGAATAAGGCGCAATTCCAAGTCCGCCGCAATGCCGAAGATCAAATTGAAGCCGGCTTGTACGCTGAACGAAGTCACGATTTAGTCGACCTGCCAACGTGTTCGGTCCAGATGCCAGTCACGATGACCGTCATGCGCGCCGTTGTTGCCATGATGCAGGACTTGGATATGCCAATTTATGACGAAGAATCCAAATCGGGTATCGTCAAAACACTGGTTGTCCGGGCCGCAGCGCATACCGATGATGTCCAGTTGGTCTTCATTACCAACTCACAAAAGTTACCACACAAGCACGAACTGTTGGAACGGATCGCCGCTGAACTTCCTCAGGTCACTTCCGTTATGCAAAACATCAATCCGGGCGAAACTTCCCTGGTTTGGGGCGACGATACGCGGCATTTAGCCGGCGAAGAAACGATTACAGAAAAGTTGGACGGCTTAGCATTCAAGCTCTCCGCCCGTGCTTTCTTACAATTGAATCCCTACCAGGTAGAGGTTCTGTATGGTGAGGCAAAGAAGGCCCTCGACTTACAACCAGGCGAAACGGTCGTCGATGCCTACGCGGGTATTGGCACGATTGGGTTGTCGCTGGCTAGTGTGGCCGAAGAGGTTCGCGGGATGGATATCATTCCCGAAGCCGTCAGCGATGCGAACGAAAACGCCGCGGCTAACGGCATCACCAACGCGCACTACGAGTTAGGAACCGCTGAAGAACTCTTGCCAAAATGGATCATGAGCGGCTTTCGGCCGGATGCCATCGTGGTCGATCCACCACGTACCGGTCTGGATGGTGCGTTGATTGAAACCATTTTAGCCGTGCGTCCTGAGAAGCTGGTCTACATCTCCTGCAACCCATCGACCTTGGCCAAGGACTTGGTTGAATTAGCCCACGATTACCGGGTCAACTATATTCAATCCGTGGACATGATGCCCCAAACGGCCCGCTGTGAAGCTGTGGTTAAACTAACTCGGCGCCAATAGATTAATAGGCAGTCGCGACTTTTCGTGTTAGACTTTTAACTAACGATAAAGGAACGAATTCCGTAGAAAGTTGGCAAATGACATGCAAGATCCTTTTAAGGGCTTTAACGACGACGATGATCAAAACAACCAAAATGGTAACGGCCCTCAAGGACTCCCATTACCGCCGAACTACGCCACCGTCGTTAACGCCGATGGGAACATGCGCATCGCAAAGGTTGGGTTTTCATGGACCATGCTGTTCCTCTCTCCGTTTCCTACAATCTTTCGGGGAGACTGGTACAACCTCCTTTGTATTCTGGGGGTCGAACTCGGCGCATCCATGTTGCTGGTCATGACCGTCAGCGTTAATCAATTAACCCAAGTCACACCGATTCTCCAATCGACCCTCGCCCTGGTGTGGGGTTCCCTCTATAACATGATGTATTTTAAGCATCTCTTTAATCGCGGCTTCGTGCCGGCAGATGACCGATCACGCGACTTGTTGACGCAGGCCCACTACTGGTCGCAACCTAAGGAAAAGTAGCTTGTGACAGTTTAAATTGATGTGAAAAACCCCACTACAATTTTTGGTAGTGGGGTTTTATTTGCGTTGTCTACTTTCGTTTTAAAAATCAGGGTAAATAAAAATCGCCCTCTAAACTTTGGCGAGTTTGGACGATTTTTGTTCATCTAGTGTCAACCGTCATTGACGGTCTCTCTACATTGGCGGGGGTGCAGCGACCTTCGCCTTTGTTACGTTTAATATACCATACCCTAGCCATATATTCTCACTATTCTGATTGATTATAAATCATATAATACGAAATAACTAAATGTTGATATGGAGGGCTTTCGCGCTGGTTTCTACGTATAAACTGGTACACTGAAATCTGTAGAGAAGTTAATGACGATTGGCAAATCTTATCGTAAGGGAATGAGGCCTATGACGAATTCTGTCTGGGTGCTTCGCAAGACTAAACGAAAGGAGGTTGCCTTGTCTTGGTTAGTTGTCATGCTAAATATTGTCGGACTGCTTGCCCTTCTGATATCGCTCTGTACGTTACTCATACATCGATTGACGAAGCTGGTGGACGCCCTGATGGTATTGCGCCACGCATGGCATCGTTTTAAAAATCAGGGTAAATAAAAATCGCCCTCTAAACTTTGACCGGTTTGGACGATTTTTGTTCATCTAATGTCAACCGTCATTGACGGTCTCTCTACATTGGCGGGGGTGCAACGACCTTCGCCTTTGTTGCGTTTAGTATACCATACCTATGCTATACAATGTATGTTTAGCCTTTGGCCGTTAGCTTGGATTTATTGCGGAAAACACAGGCGTATCAAGCCTTCGAACTATATATTATAAATCTACTTATGATCTTTTCAGTAGAAGTTATGCCTAAAAATACTTATGCCATAGGTATTTTGCAAAACGAAGCTTAAACGACTAATCCTATTTCACCCGACCAATCCATCAGTCCATGATATTTAAGTTATCTTAGCATTCTACTCTTACAGGTTGTCTCACCCGCCTAATTCTGGTATGTTGGTGAAAATGAGTCAAATAAGGAGATTCTCATGCAAACAACTCGCTCCGATGGCCCAGTGAAACGCTTCTTCAAGGGCGTCATTATTGCCCTGGGCTTTATTCTACCCGGTGTTTCTGGCGGTGTATTAGCTGCTATTCTTGGTATCTATGAACGGTTGTTGGGTTTTATGGCCCACTTTAGACAAAATTTCAAACGTGACTTCTGGTATTTCGTGCCGGTTGGGCTTGGTGGCATCGTCGGGATTGCCTTGCTGTCGGCGCCGCTGGAGTATTTACTGGCTCACTGGCAGGTCATCGTCTTGTGGGGCTTTGCCGGCGCCATTGTCGGGACCTTACCGGCGTTGACCCAAACGGCCAGTTCCAAAACGCCTCGCGATGGGATCGACTACCTGTGGTTCTTTGGCACTCTGCTGATCAGTGGCGGTCTCCTCTACTTCATGAGTGACATCTTCGGCACCCTGCCAGCTAATTTTACTGGATTTATGGTGGCCGGTGCGCTGATTGCGCTGGGCGTGCTGGTTCCCGGTCTGAGCCCCTCCAATCTGCTACTTATCCTGGGATTATTTACTCCCATGCTAACTGGCTTCAAGAACTTCGATCTAGTTGGTGTCTATCTGCCGATTGCACTTGGCGGTATCCTCTCCATGATTCTCTTTTCAAAGGGCATGGATTACCTCATTCATCGCTACCATTCGCGTGTTTACAACTTCATCTTAGGCATCGTGACGGCCAGCACCATCCTGATTTTGGTCCCTAACAGTCATGCCGCCGAAAGTATCTCGTATGCCAACGCGACATGGGCAACATTTGGGTTTAGTGCCTTAGCTCTTGCGCTTGGAGTTGTCCTCGGCTACTGGATGAGCCAACTTGAAGAAAAATATAAATAAGCAATCAGATTTCTGTTAAAAAGGAACCGTTAAAGAGGAACACACTACAGCCGTATGAAATTAAACCATGATCATATTAAAAACTCTGCGTAACTACTAACCGTCAGTAGTTATGCAGAGCTTTTTATCTTACAAAGACTTGTCTTCCCCATTAACATGAAAACGTCTTCGTGACTTTTGAAGCAGCTTTTGAGATTTTTGAGAGATTGATACTTGCCCAGCTTCATCATTCATGGCATAGCCGGGAATACTACGAAGTTCTAATAATTGAAGAATAGCATTAATAGCCTTATTTTGAGTACTCTTATCCATTTGGCGTAGCTTATTAAGAAGCCTTTTTTCTTGAGTTGTCTTTACATCTTCAGCCGATGGTGTTATCGGATAGTTTCCTAAAAGATCTGCAATACTTATATTCAATGATTTGGCAATATTAGTTAGCACTTCAAAACTAATATTTTGTCCCTGTGTACGTTCAATTTTTGAAATATAATTTACAGACAAGTTACTTTGTTCTGCAAGTTCTTCTTGCGTCAAGCCTAGCTGTTTCCTACGTGACCGAATTCTCTCTCCTAAAGGGCTATATTCTGATGTACTCATTTTATGTTCCTCTTCCTTTTTAGTGTTTCTATTTGTGACCATATAGGATTTGACCTTCAAAAATAAGTTACTATTGAAACACTTTTAAACATGTAATATAGTTGTAGTTAGGATACTAGAAGCTTATACACTATGAACTTCAACGTTATATTGATGCAAGGTATTAACGACTACAAATTTCTTAACGATATTATTCTCAGCACAAAACATATCATCATCAATACATCTCTAAGGTGAACAAACTTACATAGCGTCCCATATAAATTTCGGGCATCCCATCACGTAGTAACATGCTAGATCCAATTATTGTCTCAAAAATTTTATGCCTATCAACAAAGGAGCGTGTAATTATCATACTAATTATTTTTGCCATCTTCTGGGGATATCTAGCCTACGTTTCATATCAGCGGAACGGTCTAAACTTTGTAACCATAGTTTGCCTTGTTGCAGCTATCTTTGAACTTCTAACCCCAGTTATTTACTAATAAGATAGCTTTGACAGCCGTTGATTTTAGAAAACAAACTAAACTTTTGGAGGGGTCTCAATGACTCAATTTATTGTAGGGATACTTATATGGTGTGTCATTCTTTTTGGAGCATTTCTGATTTGGGCTGGAATAAAAAAGCCACGTAGTATAGTAAGCATTACAATTGGAATTTTTGTTCTACTTTTTGGAATTGGGCTCCTATCTCCAAGTAAAAGTGGTCACACACCTCATCCACTACCAGCAGGAATGGACAACAATTCCTCAGTACTCGCGAAGGGCATCAGACAATCTAAGCTTTCATATGAACCGCAGGTAGCCGCAGCATTGGGAGAAGACATGGATGACACCAGTAATATTGAAGTCATGAAGAATCCCAAAACCAAAAGATTTGTTTTTAACTATAAGATTCAAGGAAAAACTATACCCGTTTATGCAATCTATGCCCGTGTTAAAGGCGATCAATTCAATGCTTACCTTATTCCTGTTAAGGACAACAAAATATATTCAATTTTGATTGACGGAACTACCGCTGACAAACAGATTAACGCTACAACTTATTATGGATTCAGTTATGATGATATGATAGATATGAACATAGAGAATCCTTTTGATGGTTCAGACCACCCAGATAGTAAAGAGGTAGGAGATTATCTTGTTTATTATAAATAAGAGTACTCATTAATTGGCCGTAAAGTAATTTACATCATCTTCACCTAAAGCAAACACATTGTTTCCAATTTCTGCTAAATATGAATTGTTTAAAAACACTAGTTAAATCCTATTTTCAGTTAAAAATACCAATCGAATGCAGATACTTCTGACTGATTTTCGTATACTTAATCGTTGGCCGTTTCGCATGTAACCGTTCGTGTGCCGCTAGCGGTTTCGCGCTAAATCCCTTAGCATTGCTCGACCCTTGAAAGAACAAGTTAGTCTTCCCCTTCGCAACTTTCAAGGCATAACGTCCCGTAATATAATTCTTATCGCCATTCTCCGCAACAAATAATGCGTGTAAATTCCAACGATTGCGACCGACCTGATAGAACGTATTTGTCCGATTGGCTTTTAATTTTTTAGTGATCGGTGCCCCTGGATTAAGGTTAATCTCGCTAAACGTCTGTAAGCCTAATTTCATTGTTTTCCGAGAAATGACACTGCCATCGATCTCATGAGCTGTGATATGGAGGTAGACGAGGTCACTCGCATGCCGGTTTTTCGTCTTGGTTCCATAGGTATACCAATACCCCTGTAGCTGCTTGGGAATTGCTGGTAGTTGCTTCTGTGCCGCCTGGGCATGCGTTGTGGGGACCATTAAAAATACTGCTGCTAGTGAGAAAATCGCCAATAAACTCATCATCATTTTTTGCCAGTTGCTCGTCATCATATCTGCCTCCCGTCGATTGTGCCGGTCATCGCCTAATCTGATTGCTGACTAAAGTATCACTTACCGATGCGTCCATGTCAATCTAAAACAGCAAAAGAATGGTTATGAGAAGGGTTCCATAAATATTGGCATATCAGGTGTTTCGACCGGTCTGCGGAGAGAAATATCCCCCTTTATGATAATGTTTATCGCTAAAAAAGACTGCGAAAATTTCATTCACAGTCTCTCTCTAATTCAGATTGTCGAAACGTGTGACTAAGAGCAGCTGACTCCGCTTAACCCCATTAAGGAATGAACCCAAACCCAGGGTTCATCCCTTAATGACGTTAATGCTCGCCAGCTAGGCGCTCTTGGTCACACTCTGGCTTAAACGCCCTAGTCGCCGCCACGGCCTGTTGCCAGCCGGCGTACAGGTGATTGCGCCGGTCTTCGTCCATGTTTGGCGTGAATAAACGCCCGGACGTCCGGATCTCTTTGACCTCATCCAGATTTTTCCAGTAGCCAACGGCCAATCCCGCCGTAATCGCGGCACCCATGGCCGTCGTTTCTTCATCGGCCGCGCGTTGGACCGGCGTACTTAAAATGTCGGCTTGGAACTGCATCAAATAGCGATTCCGCGAAGCCCCACCATCGGCCATCAACTCGGAAATATCGATCCCGGTATCCTGCTTCATGGTCCGCAAAACGTCCCGCGTCTGGTAGGCAATCGACTGCAGGGTCGCTTTGACAAAGTCATTACGGTTCGTCCCCCGCGTCAGGCCGAACACCGCGCCTTTAGCATCCGGATCCCAGTATGGCGCGCCCAACCCGTTAAAGGCCGGCACGACATAGACTTCATCCTCATCGGTCGATGCCATCGCCGCCTGTCGTGATTCCGGTACGCTGCTGATGATCTGCATGCTTTCGTGCAACCAAGCCAGCGCGGTTCCGGCAACCAAGATGGACCCTTCCAACGCATAAGTCACTTCACCATCGAGTTCATAAGCGATCGTGGTCAACAGGTTGTGTTTGGAAAGTTGCGGTTCATGCCCCGTGTTCATCATGACGAAGGCCCCATCCCCGTACGTGTTTTTCACCGTCCCGGGTTCCAAGGCCAGTTGTCCAAGGAGTGCGGCTGATTGGTCACCAATGATACCGGCAATCGGCACTTCGACCCCGTAGAACTGGAAGTTTTGCGTGACGCCGTAGACTTCCGAACTGGATTTGACCTCTGGCAACATGCTTACCGGAATATTTAACCAGCTCAAAATATCCGTATCCCATTTCAAAGTGTGGATGTTAAACATCATGGTCCGGCTGGCGTTACTGTAGTCGGTGACGTGAATCTTACCACCGGACAACTTCCAAGCCAGCCAACTGTCAACGGTCCCAAATAACAGCTCGCCATTTTCAGCGCGTTCCTGCGCACCCGGCACGTGGTCTAAGATCCAACGCACCTTGGTGGCACTAAAGTAAGCATCGACGACTAACCCGGTCTTTTCCTTGATAGTCTCCGCACGCCCCGCCGCCACCAATTCTTTGGCAAGACTGGCCGTTTGTTGACTTTGCCAGCCAATGGCGTGATAGATGGGCTCGCCGGTAACCTTATCCCAAACAATCGTGGTTTCCCGTTGGCTACTGATGCCGATGGCTTGAATATTTTCCGGGTGGATCGATGCATCGATCAATGCACTCGCAATCACCGACAACACGCTGTTCCAGATCTCATTGGCATCGGACTCGACCCATCCCTTGCGTGGATAGTATTGCGGAACTTCCTTATAGCCTTCAATCACCTTACGTCCGGAGTGATCAAAGATCAGTGCCCGCGTGCTACTGGTCCCTTGGTCGATCGCTAAGATGTAGTCTTCCGGTTTTTTTAGTGCCATATGTAAAAACTCCCTCCAAAATGTCTCTGTTTACGAAAACGGTTTCAAATTCACTGCGCTAATCATAGCACGTCCCTTGTGAAAAACGCTAAAATTTGACCCAGACCACTTCCGCCTTGAAAGTTTCTTAACCTTTATACCGTTAACTTTCGCCCCGCCAGAAAGGACTGATCAAAGTCCGCGGCCGATTTCACTTGTTTGCCGAACTCATCGATCAACGCGTGAAACTCTTGGCAATCGCTGAGACCCAAGGAAAACTGCGGCAAAACTTTTTTCTGAAACGCCGGATAGGTCTTCGGCATAGTCACTCCCAGCCACGTAAATAGCCGGCGCGCATAGGTATCGACCATGAACGTGCCATAATCCAGCGTGTACATCAAGATGTAATCGGCCGTTTCGTTGCCAATGCCCGTGATGCTCAGTAGATCCCGGCGTAGGCTGGCCCCGTCTTGGCGCTTCAGCACGTCCAGGTCATCATCGACCGTTCCCAAGAAATCGGCCAAAGCTAAGATAGCTGCGCCCTTGCGGTGATAGAAACCGCTGGTCTGAATCAACGGGAGCAGCTCCTCTATGGAAAGTTGCCGCAGCCGTGCTGGGTCAAATCCTGTTTCGCGTTTCAAATTGATCAAGGACGGCTCCACGTTACGCCAATTGGTGTTCTGGACCAAGATAG
Organism: Levilactobacillus andaensis; assembly: GCF_016861695.1. Lineage (GTDB taxonomy): Bacteria > Bacillota > Bacilli > Lactobacillales > Lactobacillaceae > Levilactobacillus > Levilactobacillus andaensis. The sequence continues at coordinate 52,255 of NZ_BOLP01000013.1, forward strand.
CGCCCAGCATAATCTCAACGGGCGTTTCGGCCCAAAGCGTCCCCGGCCGTAGCCAAGGTTGCGGGCCCATCTCCTGCGCCATAGTGTGGTACAACTCTTCAATGGTCACGCAGCACGTCTCCCTTCTATTTTCCGTTCCGATACAAGACAAAAGCCAGCCGCGTTTGCCGTGACTGGCCGTTTAGCCAACTCTGTTGCTTTATTCAGCGTCGTCGTTACGCTTGATGACCAAGCGAATATCGTCATCGACACCTTCAGGATTTAACTCCTCTTGGTAGTCGAAGTTGGCGCTTTCAAAATACTTCTTGATTTCGTCGTTCAATGTTTCCACGGCACGTACATCCTGGTCCTGCCGTTTTAATAAAAGCGTGTATTCCTTGGAATCCTCATCGACATTCTCGAACTTGTATTCAATCGCTTCGGAATTCAAAATTTCTTGAATCAACTGCCGTTCTGTCATCACGTTTACCTCGCTTAAATTTTTAGTCTACTACCTTACTATAGAGTTATTCACGAAAATTGTTAATTATTTCATCAAGTTTTTTTCGGTGACCTAGCCAAACGGCCCTTCTCGACAAGCTTCATAGCGGACGCGTATACTGAGCATTAACCGAAATTTTGAAAGGAAGCGACGCTATGCGCCCACGAATCGCCTTACCCGCCGATACCCTCGACGAAGCCACCAACATCATCAACGAACGAAATGCGGCCTTTGCGCCCCGACCAGCTGTCGAAGCCATCGTTAAAGCCGGCGGTCTCCCCATCATCTTGCCCAGCGTCGATCCGGCCGACGTTGCCGACTACCTGCCCCTATTTGACGGGGTCATCTTCCTGGGCGGCGCCGATGTTGACCCCACCTTTTTCGGCGAGGAACCCCACATGCGCCTGGGAAAGACTTACCGGAAACGCGACTTATTTGAAATTGAACTGTTGAAACAGGCCGTGGCCGCCAACAAGGCCATCATGGGTATCTGCCGCGGCCTTCAGCTGATCAACGTTGGCTTGGGCGGCACCCTCTACCAAGACCTCAGTGAGGACCCTAACGCCACGCTTAAGCACAGTCAAGCGGCCATGGGCAACCAGCCCAGCCATCACGTGACCGTCGTCTCCGGGAGCACCCTCGCCACCCTGACAGGTGAACGGCCCTACGTCAACTCGCGGCACCACCAAACCGTCAATGTCGTGGCCCCAACGTTGACCGTGACGGCCCGTGCCGATGATCAGGTCGTCGAAGCCCTCGAATCCAAGGATAGTGACCAGATTCTCGCAGTCCAGTGGCACCCGGAAAACATGTACAAACACCACGATGAGTCGCGACAGCTCTTTAAAAATTTTATCGACCGGGCGGCTAAGCGAATCGACAGGGATTGACAACGCTGGCTGAGCAGAACACCAATCTTATAGACTCGGCCTTTTCGCGACTTCAGGTTGTGCTCGCACCGTTACTATTGGTAAGGCGCAGGACGCACTAAGTTTCCCAATTTCATGCTTAGCATCCCATCGGCTAAGCCATTCAGCCGTTAAACAACTGACGTTATCCTGACGATTTCCATGTAAATTTGTTGTAAAAGACCTTTTAATCCACCTCGTCTTCGACTAAACTAAGAAATAGACTGAAAAGAGAGGGATGAGTGCGCGTGGCGAAGATGCAGGATTTTGGACAACGGATGCGTTTTTTAGGGTTTTCTATTGTCCTTAATTCCGCCGCTAACGCGTTAACCATCTCAACTAATTTGGGGAGTGCCGTTTGGACGGGGTCATCCGTGAACCTGGCCAACTGGATTCACGTCCCCTTAGGCTCGACCTTATTCATGTACGGTATCGTCATCACTCTGCTGAACCAGGTTTTGCTGGGCCAATTCGACCGGCGGCGATTCATCTCAAACCTGTTGTACATCATCCCGTTTAGTTACCTGGTCGAGTGGATCGGGTACTTCTGGAACTGGATTGGTGTTGACCAGCTCGCCTTACCTTGGCGCGTAGTGGTCGACATCATTGGGCTCTTTGGGGTGGCGTTTGCCGTCTCCATTTATAATCGTTGTAATATTATCATGCACCCCAACGATGACCTCGCTTATATCCTGCGGTTTAAATACCTGCGGGGATCCGCCGTCATTGCCCAATGGGCCAGCTACACGCCCCCATTGATCATCATCATTCTATCGTACCTGTTTACCGGTCAGCTCCACGCTATCGGCTTCGGAACGGTCTGGGCCTTGGTCACCCAAGGCATCGTGATGGCGTGGGCGGACACGCACATTTTTCCGCAACTCAAACACCACGTTGACGTTTAACTTACAATTTAAAACCGGCACCCTGACCACTTATAGATTAAGCGATTAGGATGCCGGTTTTTTTAACCTATTTTCACTTAAATTCCTGGGCCAGTTTATCAAAGTTGACGGTTCCTAGACCAGCCGCCTGATTGTACGTTTTCCCGGGCTGACCGACGTAGTAGAGATTGCTGTTGGCCGTCGATGAATCCAACCGCGTAAAGGGTGAATCGGCCGATTGGGCCAGACTGTAGAGTTGCGGATTCCACAAGCCGACGCGTTGACTGCGGTCACTGTTGATATCCGCCGCCACTGCCGCAAACTGTGGCGCCACAAAGCTCGTGCCGCCCATGGTCTCCCAGCCGTCGGCACCGGTGTAGACGTCATACCCGGTCAGCGGATCGGCGTCGGCCACCACATCCGGATAATTGCGGCCATTCCCCGTTCCCTGAATTAATTCGGGGTGTAGCCGTGGCAGCCCATTTCCGGTCAAATACTGCCGGGCCGCATACGTGTTCACGCCAGAAATGCCTTGCTGATACTTAGGCGTCGCGAACAACGTCGAAATCCCACCGCCACTGCCGCTTTGCAACATTGATAACAGGTCCGAGCTCCTCATAAAGAATGACCGATCCTGGCGATAAGCGCCGAACAAGGCATCCCCGCCCCAGGTCCGTTCCTGAGAAATGTCGACCTTTGCCCCATCCGGCAACTGACCGGAAATCGGCAACGTTGTCCCACCAGTCGCCGTGACCCACGGATCATCCGCCGGGAAATTGGTATAAATACCATAACCCACAGATCCATCACGCGACAGGTCTTCGCTATAAGCGCCCGAATCACCGGTCGCAGCAAAGGTTGAGATTCCCTGCGTCGCACCTTGAGCCAGCAACGTATTCATAATGTTCCCGTAAAGGGGCGTCAGCAGGTGTGCGCTGTTCATCTCCTGCAAGATGCCCTCCGAAATGCCCCAGCTCAACGATAGCGAACTAGCCCGATTCTCACCAAAAGCACTGGCGAAGGCGTTGATCCAGCCAACGTCACTCAAAGCCGCGGTGTAGACGCGAATCTTAGCCTGCGGCGCCAACGCACCAGCCTGCTCCACATCCAACGACGTTTCGGTATTGCCCGGATCGACGTTGCCCCAGACATTGGCGCCACCGGTCGCGGCAACACTCAACCGATTAGCGCCGGCCGGAACCCCTTCAGCCGACCAAAAATGAGTAATGTCTCGCGTGTCGACCTTACTAAAGCTAATGATGCCAACGGTTTGACCCCTCCCCTGATGCTGATCAGCCACCGCGGTCGCGTGATACTGAGTCAAAAAGTTTTGGGGCGCCCCATTCTTGGTCGGACCATCCGTCGACGTGCCATCGGTCGCCAAACTGGTCATTTTTACCAAATTGGTCATCCCGACAATTGCCTCGATTGGTTGAGCAATGGTCTTAGGCAGCCGCGGTTGTTTAGCCGAATATTGTAGGCGCGTTCCGTGATACCGGGCCGTTTTAAGATTGGTCGCAAACGTCTTATCCACGGCGGACGCAGACCCTTTCAATTCCATAAATAAACCATCGTTGAACGTCGTGACGGTCAAATGCTGTTTCTTAAAGTAGTTGGTCAACCGCTGTGTGGTGCTCGTTGATTGACCGAAGCGCTGCCGAAATGTTTGTGGCGTCAAAAAATCCTTAAACGCCGAATTTCCTGGCGTATTCACAGCCAAGGCCGTCTGCGTCAATTGTGCTGAATTGCGCGGCTTTAAGACTAAGTCTAAGGTAACCGTCTTACCCCCAGCTAATTTTTTGATTTTCTTTAAACTGGTCAACTGACTTGCTCGATAAGGCGTTGCCAGCGGCGTGGTCTTGGCGGCATTGGCCACCACGCCAAAGCTCCCCAGACCCACCAATAGGCTGGCCATCAATATTCGAATTTTCATGCCGTATCCCCCCATCAGCATTATTATAGGCACGACCCCCGAAAAGTAACGTCCCACTCGCCATTTCCGGACGGTATCGTTACTCAAGTTAACAAAAGGAGCCCATCCAGCAACGGATTGGCCCCTTAAAAGGTATATTTAAGACTCATTACTCATTAAAACTGATAGACTTTCGCTTCATATGGCCGCAACGTGTCGCCTTGATCATCCGGGTAATTACCGATCAAGACCCGGGCATCAGCGGGCACGTCATAATGCCGACTCAGCGTTTCCTGCGTATCATTGAGAATAACTAGTAAAGTCGTTGTCGCATTCTGCCGCGTGTAGGCGTAGACCTGTTCGTCGTCCTCATTACCCGCGACTAACGCGTAGGTCCCATCCGTGATGACGGGTAGCGTGTGCCGCAAGCGAATCAATTTTTGATAGTAGTAGAAAATGGAGTTCGGGTCAGCCAGCGCCTGTTCGACGTTGATGGTCGGATAGCTGGCATTGGCCTTTATCCACGGCGTATGTGTGGAGAAACCGGCGTTGGCGCTCGCATCCCACTGCATCGGTGTCCGCGCATTATCGCGGCTGCGCATGCCTAAATACTTCAGCATCTGCTTACCCGTCAGCACGTGTTGGTCATCCACCAACACATGATAGGCGTTAATGGCATCTAGGTCGCGATAGTCATCCAGACTTGCGAAATGGGCATTGGTCATCCCAATTTCTTCCCCTTCATAAACGTACGGCGTCCCCTGTTGCAGGTGCAGCATCGTCGCCAACATCTTAGCACTCAGCACCCGGTAGTCCTCCGTCGAATCGTTGCCAAACCGAGAAACTACTCGTGGTTGGTCGTGGTTATTCCAGTACAACGAATTCCACGCCGTACCAGCCAAACCAGTTTGCCATTTTGTCAGATTGGCGCGTAAGTCCTTCAAGGATGCCTTGCGGTCAGTCCAGCGTCCCAGGACAGGATTGGTACTTTCATCGAGCCCCATGTGTTCAAATTGAAAGACCATGTTGAGCTCATCGCCGTCAAGATTGGCGTATTGTTTAGCCTCCTCGACGTTGACACCGGGGGCTTCACCGACCGTCACCATCTTATGTTGGCTCATCACATTTTGATTCATTTCTTGTAGGAATTCATGGATGCGCGGTCCATTAGCAACGACCGAACCGGCGTCCCCGTAGACTTGCCCCGCTACCTTCTTTGCATCTGGGAGTCCTTTTGGCTTGGAAATGTAGTTGATGACATCCATCCGGAAACCGTCAACCCCCTTGGCCGCCCACCAATTCATCATGTCGTAGACCGAGTGCCGGACGTTGGGATTTTCCCAATTCAAGTCGGGTTGTTGTGGCGCGAACAAATGCAGGTAGTACTGACCGGTCTGCTCATCTAGCTTCCACGCGGAGCCCGTAAAGGAAGCCCCCCAGTTGTTGGGTGCATGACCGTCCTGACCATCACGCCAAATGTAGTAGTCCCGGTACGGATTATCCTTCCCCTGCCGTGACTGCTTGAACCATTTGTGCTCGTCGGACGTGTGGTTAACGACCAGATCCATCATGATCTTCAAGCCGAGGCTGTGCGCCTTGCTTAACAGCGCATCGAAATCGGCCATGTTGCCGAACTCCGGATTGATGGCGCGATAATCGGAAATATCGTAGCCATTATCGACCTGGGGAGACTGATAAATGGGACTCAGCCAAATAATGTCGGCACCGAGCTTCTTAATGTAGTCTAGACGCTGCGTAATCCCCGGCAAATCGCCGATTCCGTCGCCATTACTATCTTGATAACTCCGCGGATATACCTGATAAACAACTGCATTTTGCCACCATTTTTCCAAGATGAATTCACTCCTTCATGTCTAGTCGCCCTGTGGTCGTTAGCTGCGACCACCAGTCATTTGAATTCCATTTCATGAGTAGCCAGCCCCTAAACCTATTTAGGGACCATTCACTAAGCATATTGATTACACAAACGTTTGTGTGTCTTTAATGTAATCCCTTTCATTTTATTTGTCAACGCACATTACACCCCAATTTTTAACCAGTTAACGCCAAACTAAAAGGGACCCCAGTTACCTAAGGTCCCACGTTTGCTATTCAAGTTCGCCAGTTAAAATAAACTGTTTGATTTCCTTTAACGTTCGTTTAGATTCCGGCAGTTTGGACCACAGAATGTAGTCATGCAACATCGACTTCATTTGATGGGCGCGGAATGGCGTGCCATTTGCCATCTGGAATTTTTGCAACAGGCGCTCATCATCGGCGGCCAACAATTCATTGGTCCCATAATACAGTTGGACTGGCCCGAGGTCATCGAACGTCCCGTAAATTGGGCTCACCACGGGATCGGTCACGGGATGGTCACCGGCGTACTCGAAACCAATCTTCTTCAGTGTTGCCAACGTCAGGTACGGATCGTGTTTCGCCGCTGCCTGAAGGTCGGGATTCATCATACTGAGATCCGTCCACGGGGACACTAGAATGGTCCCGGCCGGTAACGGCTCCTGGTGCAACTTCAACTGTTGAAGCAAGGTCAAGGCCAAGCCGCCGCCAGCCGAATCGCCCATCAGAAAGAATTGGTCATCCGGATACTGCGCGCGCAAGTAACTATAGGCGCGCATCGCAAAGACCACCGTTTCGTCCACGGTCGCCTCGGGCACCAACGGATAATCTACGTAAGTTATCCGCAGATTGGCCTCGTTGATCAACGTTTCCATCAGTTGCCGGTGACTATCGATGCCCTGCATGGTATAAGCGCCGCCGTGAAATAACAACACGTGTTGCGGCAATGGCGCGCCAGAAGCGGCCGTCAATAAGCGGCCACCGAAAACTCGGCGTTCCTCAGTCACAATGTTCGCCGCAAACTTTTCGGGCACGACGGCACGGTTCTGCCGACTAGGCTGTAAAAATGCTTGCTGGATCTGTTGTTTGAGCTGACTGTGTTGGGTCTTGAAAAGTAACCATTTCCCACGCAAACTCACGACTATCACCCTATCTTTTTGCCTTCGTCAAATCCCTGTATTCTCTTAAGCCGCCCTGATTACATGTTTCAAAAGTCGAAACGTATAAAGACAGTATACAGCGTTTGGCGGCAAAACACCTCCCCCAGAATCAATTACTAGGTAATTTCTATGAAAACCGTTAGAATAGAAGACGTGACAGCTGATATTGAAAGGTGGATAAACTGATGACAAATAACCGAATTTTAAACGTGACTGGCGGCCGGAACTTCCGTGAGCTCGGTGGGTACCCAACAGTCGACGGCCACACGGTTAAGTGGCACAAGTTACTGCGGACCGCGGGACTCGCGGACCTCACCCCCACTGATCAACAAAAACTGACCGATTATGGCGTGGTGGCCGACGTAGATTTCCGTTCCAAAGATGAACAGAAACAAGCGCCCGACCGCGTACCAGCAGGGGCCACGTATCATTTCTTGCCAGTGTTCCCCGCTGACGACCAAACGGATGCTTCGGCGACCGAGGACGAACTGGAAAAACGCTTCTCGGCCAATGACCAAGCCGGTCACGACCACATGGTAGAGGTCTACCAACAAATGGTGACGCTACCGTCCGCGCAAAGTGCCTACCATGACTTCTTCGCAACGATGTTGGCGGCCGACCAGCCCGACCAAACGGTACTGTTCCATTGTACGGCCGGCAAAGACCGGACCGGGATGGGCGCCTTCTTTGCGCTGAGTGCGCTGGGCGTTGACCCCCAAGTCATTCGCAAGGACTACTTGCTGACTAACGAAACAACGGCTGATCACGTCAACCAGATCAGTGAGGATGCCCGGAAACAGGGGCATGGCGAAGCATTCGTCACCAACTTGCGGGCACTATATTCCGTGAGCGACGACTACTTTAACGCCGCAACAAAATTGATCAACACCCAGTTTGGTGGCGCACAAGATTACTTACACGATGTCTTGGGCTTATCTCATAGTGATTTAAATAACTTTAAACAACTCTATTTAGACTAACACCCATTGCCAGACTAACCGTTTTAGCGGGTAGCCTGGTTTTTCTAACCCACGAAAGGACCTGATGAGATGAAAAAGAAAACTCTGACTTGGACGCTACCCCTACTAGGAATCGCCGCAACGTCGTTAATTGCCAGCGAGCACCTGTTCAATTTTGCCTTTAAACGGGTCAACTACGTCCCGGAAACTTCCGCGGATAAACAAAAATACGCCGACGCCTATTACGCCTACGTCGACTGGTATCAAAAGATTAATAAGGAAAAATGGTATCTACACGAACACGACCCGAAGAATCGGATGGTGGCGGAATACATCCCTGCCGAAAAGCCGAGCAAGCAGACCGTCATTATTTCTCACGGCTACAAAGGAAACGGCGAAACGATGGCGAACTTTGCCCAGATGTATCATCGTCTAGGCTTCAACGTTCTTCTGCCCGACGACCGGGGCCACGGTGAAAGTGCCGGCAAGTACATCAGCTTCGGCTGGCTCGACCGGCTGGACTACCTGCAATGGATTCAGCAGACCATCGACCGGACCGGTGATGACGTGAAGATTCTAATGTTTGGTGTCAGCATGGGTGGGGCTACGATGGAGATGCTCTCCGGCGAAGACCTGCCATCTCAGGTCAAGGCGATCATTGCCGACTGCGGCTACTCCAGCATTGAGGCCGAACTGACCTACCTGTTGAAGCGTCAATTCCACCTGCCAAAATACCCGATTGAACCGCTGGTCAGCACTATTTCCAAGCGGCGACTTGGCTACTACCTCGGTGATGTGACCGCCACGGACCAACTCAAGAAAAACAAACGACCGATTCTCTTCATCCATGGGGAAAAGGACGTGTACGTCCCAGTTGGCATGGCCTACGAAAACTACGCGGCGACCCATGCGCCTAAACAACTGTGGATCGTGAAAAACGCCTCCCATGCCGAGAGTTTCTGGACGAATCCAGAGCGGTATCAAGCCCATGTGACGGAGTTTTTGCAGACTTACTTTGAATAGAACGTTAGCATAGAATGAAGGAATTAAAGTGAACAAGTTTAGACGGATCCTTTTAGCAATTTTTATCGCCCTCATTGGCTGCGGCTTATCGCTAACTTCGGCTCAGGCGACCAGCGTCAGCCACGAACAAACGGCCATTAAAAAGATTGCTAAACGGGATCTCAAGCCAATGGGCGGTCGCTGGTCCGTCAAAATCACCCGGTTAGGCCATTCACCAGTCAGCGTTCAAACCGGTAACGCTAAGGTTGGACGACAACGTGCCGCCAGTACGATCAAGGTTTATATCATGCTGACAATTTTCCAGCGGGCACAACTGAAGCAGCTCAAGCTTACCTCACAGGACCAGCGCGACTTAAAACTGATGATTCACAATTCAGATAATAACGCCGCTAACCGCTTGATTAAGCGCGCCGGTGGGATGAAGCATGTCAATCAGACCATCAAAGCATCTGGTTTCAAGCAAACGACGCTAAACCGCCATTTACTAGATACGCAGGCTCTACATGCGGGCCACGACAACTATACGTCGGTTCGAGATTTGACTACTTTTTTGACGCGTGTCTATCAGCATCGCTTGTTAGGAAAAAAATACGATCAAAAGATGCTGAACCTACTCAAGGGGTGCCGTAATCACAGTAAGTTGCCGCATCTTGTTAAGCAGGCGACGGTTTACAACAAGACTGGCGAATACCCCGATCTGGGTGTCCAAAACGATAGCGCCCTATTTAAGACCAAACATGGGGTCTACACCATTGTTGTCTTGGCCCAGAGTGGTCATCAGTATCAACAATATCGTGGCATGAATCGTTTAGGCCGAGATGTCGTCACTTATTTTAATCAACATCAATAATTAAAATCGCCGGTCCAGTTCAATTACTGTACCCGCGATTTTTTTAAACTCTGATTAGGTTTGTTGGATAGGAATTTTCGTCTGTCCAACGCGTAATTTCCAGCCGATTTATTCACCGTTTTTCACGAGGCGCCTGCCGGAAACGCCGTTTTATCAGCATTTTCCAACCACGTCTCCCCTTGTACGCCCAATCTTAACCTGACCTGAAATCCCAGGAATCTTCACACATTTAGATTTCCTTTAACAATTTGTCGCAAAGTCATCACAACTTTAGCCCTTTTCTGGTCACAATCTCCGGGTATAGTAATAATCATAGTAATTAGCCAATAACTGTTACTACTCAAATTCTATATCCAATCCCTTTTAGATTCTCTCCCCCTAAGAGAATCATTCCCTAGTTAGGTTCCCTCAAGCCTAACTACTCCTCTAATAATGAATTCACACCCCCTATGTGAATCCACTCCTCATGATAAAAATCGCGCCGCTCTCCTCCCCGAGAGTCGCGCGATTTTTTTGTTGTTCTAACTGCTAGTTAGGCAACCTAGTATGGCCTTCGCCTTACCGGCCGCCAGATATGGGCCGGAACGGCGCGGACACACCTTGAAGCCTCGAAGCCCACGAGTCTACAAGGTTGGTCTTCTGCTAAGCCGGCGGAAAACCACCACCAACTAAGCAGAACGACGCGCCTGAGCCCATATCTGGCGACCCCTCGGCTGACATAATAGTCCTCTGTCAGCTAAGAATATGATTGTAAAATCGTTATCCGTCAGGCCAAAAATGTCGAGTCTACAAAACTTTTAACATTTTTCGTGGCAAAACACAATCAAAGCCGGAGGAGGCCAGGGATGTAGCCAGCCGTGACAACGATGTTAGTCGGGGGATTTCCGACTTACATCGTGGACGAATTTGAAGACACGTGGTCTTCGTGGCTTCAAATCGAGCGAGAAGACTGGTGGTCTTCCAGTCTGAAGCGTCCCCACGGCAGGCGGAATCCCTGGCAGCCGGAGTGCGACCAATTTAACAATACGTTTTTCAAGCCTTAGCGATTGGGTTACATCAACCCTAACCGCTTAAAGATAAAGTCCACCCGCCGTAAATGGTAATGGTAGTCGAAGGCATCCGCAATCTGGTCTGGCGTCAGGCGACTCGTAATCTTGGCATTGGCTTCCACCAACGGCCGGAATTGAACCTGTTGATCCCAGGCTTGGGCCGTCAAGGGTTGGACCAAATCGTAAGCATCCTCGCGACTCAGACCCGCCTCGATCAACTTCAACAAGAGGCGTTGACTATAGATCAACCCGTACGTCCGGTTCATGTTGGCCTTCATCGTTTCTGGGAACACGTCCAGGTTCGTCAAAATCCGGTTGATGCGGTTCAACATGTAATCCAATAACGTCGTATCTTCCGGTAAAATCATCCGTTCCGCCGACGAATGGGAAATGTCGCGCTCATGCCACAAGCTGACGTCTTCGTACGCCGTGACCATGGTTCCTCGCAGGACACGGGCCAAGCCGGTCACGTTTTCCGAACCGATCGGATTACGCTTATGGGGCATCGCCGACGACCCCTTTTGGCCGGGATTGAAATGTTCTTCGACTTCATGAATTTCCGAGCGCTGTAGACCGCGAATCTCCGTGGCAATGTTTTCCACACTAGTCGCAATCAAAGCCAGCGTTGAAGTGTAGTCGGCATGTAAGTCGCGTGGCAAGACTTGCGTGGCGATTGGTTGGGCGCTGATGCCCAACTGATCACAGACAAAGGCTTCTACCTCTGGTGGCACGTTGGCAAAGGTCCCCACGGCGCCACTGATTTTACCCGTTTCCACTTCGGCAGCGGCCCGGTCAAAGCGATCGAGGTTGCGCTGCATTTCCGCGTAGAACCGCGCAATTTTTAGGCCAAAGGTCGTTGGTTCGGCCTGGACGCCGTGCGTCCGTCCAATCATCACGGTGTCCTTATATTGAAGGGCCATCTTTTTAAGCGTCGCAATCAAGGTTTCCAAGTCCGTCCGTAGAACTGCATTAGCTTGCTTCAAGCGGTAACCCTGCGCCGTATCCACGACATCGGTACTGGTCACGCCAAAGTGAATCCACTTGCGTTCGGCACCTAGCGATTCGGAAACGTTACGCGTGAAGGCCACCATGTCATGGTGAGTCACCGCCTCGATTTCGGCGATCCGGTCGACATCAAAGGTGGCATTGGCCCGAATCTTAGCTGCATCTTCGACGGGAACCTCCCCTAATTTAGCCCAAGCTTCATCAATAGCGATTTCCACAGCCAACCAAGATTGGTATTGATTCTCTAATGACCAAATCTGGCCCATCTCCGGTCGGGTATAGCGTTCTAACATGGCGATTTCCTCCTTGAAAGTCAGTAAAACACGAACATTATTTTAATATTTCGGAATTGCTTCACTATTTATCATAACATAGATTGTCCTAATTTTACTAGTCATTTCCGTGTCATGACGGGATTTATTAGTTGTGGGGCAACATTAAAAAGAACAATAATTAAGACAATTTGAAAAATAGTTCGCTTTTTAGTTGATTTCCATTCCCGAACTTGATACAATGATTCTTGCTGGGTGTTCGGCCTAGTAAAAAATAACGATGAGGTGTTTGCGATGTCATCAACAGTAGTAGTTGGTAGTCAATGGGGCGATGAAGGTAAAGGAAAGATCACGGATTTTCTAAGTGAGAAGGCTGATGTCATTGCCCGCTACCAAGGTGGTGACAACGCCGGCCACACCATTGTCTTCAATGGTCAAACGTTTAAATTACGGTTGATTCCATCCGGTATCTTTTATGCCGACAAGCTGAGTGTGATCGGTAACGGGGTCGTTGTGAACCCGAAGTCCTTGATTGAAGAACTCACTTACCTCCACGATAACGGCGTTTCCACGGATAACTTACGGATCTCCGACCGGGCCCACGTGATTCTGCCTTACCATATCTTATTGGACCAAGCCCAAGAAAAAGCTAAGGAAAACAAGATTGGCACCACGAACAAGGGTATCGGGCCGGCCTACATGGACAAAGCCGAACGAATCGGGATTCGTATCGCCGATTTGCTCGACCACGACATCTTTGCCGACAAGCTCCGGCAAAACTTAATTGAAAAGAATAACGTTTTAACCAAACTATATAATGTAGAACCACTCGATTTTGATACGATTTTCAACGACTACTATGCGCTTGGTCAACGGATCAAAGGCCACGTGACTGACACGTCCGTTGTCATCAACGACGCCATCGATGCCGGTAAGAACGTGCTGTTCGAAGGTGCCCAAGGCGTCATGCTCGACATCGACCACGGGACTTACCCCTTCGTCACGTCTTCTAACCCCGTTGCTGGTGGCGTAACCATCGGTGCCGGCGTTGGCCCAACCAAGATCGACCACGTTGTCGGCGTCTGCAAGGCCTACACATCACGGGTCGGCGATGGCCCATTCCCAACCGAACTCTTCGATGAGATTGGCGACACGATTCGCGAAACCGGCCACGAATACGGCACGGTAACCCATCGCCCTCGCCGAATCGGTTGGTTTGACAGTGTTGTTCTCCGCCACGCCAAGCGGGTTTCTGGACTGACAAGCCTCTCACTGAACTGTTTAGACGTTCTGACAGGCTTGGAGACCGTTAAGATCTGCAAGGCCTACGAACTAAACGGCGAGACCATTTACCACTATCCCGCTAGTCTGGTCGACTTGGACGCCTGCCAACCCGTTTACGACGAGCTGCCAGGTTGGACGGAAGATATTACCCACTGCCATTCCGTCGAAGAATTACCCGTTAACGCCCAAAATTATGTGAAACGTTTAGCCGAACTGGTTGGTGTGGAAATCGCCACACTTTCCGTCGGCCCCGACCGCGAACAGACGAACATTTTACACGACGTCTGGAACGCCTAACCTTAATAAGGAGTGACTGTCCATGCATCCTGCCGAAGTATTTGACTATGAAGATATTCAACTGATTCCTAACAAATGCGTGATTGAAAGCCGGAGCGAGGCCGATACCAGTGTTCAATTTGGCCCCCACCGCTTCAAGATTCCCGTGGTTCCCGCCAACATGGAAACCGTCATCAACGAACCGTTAGCCGTTTGGCTGGCAAAGCGCGACTATTTCTACGTGATGCACCGTTTCCAACCCGAAGAACGCCGGGGTTTCATCGAACGGATGCACGAGAAGTCACTCTTTGCTTCCATTAGTGTTGGCGTCAAGGCCGACGAGCACGCCTTCATTGACGAACTCGCGGCCGCTAACCTGGTTCCGGAATACATTACCATCGATATTGCCCACGGCCATAGCGAAGCGGTCATCCGAATGATCAAGCAGATCAAGGAAAAATTACCGGATAGTTTTGTCATTGCCGGTAACGTTGGGACGCCCGAAGCCGTTCGTGAACTGGAAAACGCCGGTGCGGACGCCACCAAGGTCGGTATCGGCCCAGGGAAGGCATGCATCACCAAGCTCAAGACTGGTTTTGGGACCGGCGGCTGGCAACTCGCTGCCGTGCGGCTCTGTGCCAAGGCAGCCCGGAAACCAATCATCGCTGACGGTGGGATTCGCTACAACGGCGACATTGCCAAGTCGATTCGTTTCGGCGCAACTATGGTCATGATCGGCTCCATGTTGGCCGGTCATGAGCAGTCCCCTGGTAGCCTGTTGACTATCGACGGGCGGACCTTCAAGCAATACTGGGGATCTGCCTCCGAGAAGCAAAAGGGGGCCTACCGTAACGTTGAGGGCAAGCAAATGCTGGTCCCTTACCGCGGCGATATTGCCAACACGCTGAACGCCATGGAAGAAGACTTACAATCCTCCATTTCGTACGCGGGTGGCCGCAACCTGATGGACATTCGCACGGTAGATTACGTCATCGTGAAGAGCTCCATTATGAATGGCGATAGTTACTAAACAGCTTAAATACACAAAACACGCAGGCTTCCATTGGAGGAGGTCTGCGTGTTTTGGTGTGTTTAAGTTCGGGATCACAATGCCCTTTTGATTTTTAAGTGACACTATCTTAGTTAATTAACGCCATCCATAAACGACTCAAATTCTAAACCGTTCCACAACTTCAGCACGCTTCGAACGCCGCAGCAAAATTAGGGCAACCACACCGTAAATGACCAACGGAATCAGCCCACTCCAAGCGGGGATATTTCCCTTGGATATGAGTCCACTCCGAGCCAGTACCTGCGTGTCAAACATAAAATGCAACAGGATTGGCCAAATCAAGCTTCCCGAACGCAAATAAGTTGCGCTTTGCAGGAGACCAAAGCCAAACGCCATCAATACTTGGCTAATGGTGATTGAAACCGACTGATGCGATAGATTAATCAAATGGCTCGCCGCAAACAACGTGCTACTCAGTAAAACCGCCAGCCACACAGAGTTTCCCCGACCAATTCGTTGGAGAAACCCAACTAGCAGGACTCCCCGGAAGAGAGATTCCTCAAAAATGGCTACTAACAGGGCCACTACAGCCATCACCAGCACGTGCTTCACGCTTTTTCCGTGTGCTAACTGTGCTTCCAAGAACGCCAATAGGAACACTACTAAAAATAACGAAAACGCATTGACCCTGAGTTGCGCGCCAAACGACAAGTCCGTTCGCAACTGAATGCGGACCTTCAGCCAGTAGTGATTCAGTAACCAAACCACCAACAGTACCGTAACCTCTTCTAAGAGCGCCGATACGGTAATTGAAAATCTCAACCGCTCAAATAGTGTCCCCACACCATTCATCACAGCCAATACCACAATCCACGCAACCACCAAATAATAGACTGGCTGTTGCTTTCCCCTATTGAAATCCACGAAAACTACCCCTTCGTATGTTTGACATGAATTTAGTATACCGCTAAATCACCTGCTGCCTCGCTAGTTTATGGGGCAAAGTTTCTTTGCGACCATGCTAGGCCACCAAACCAACAGAAAAGCCGGCTAATCTCTCAGCCGGCTTCCCCATTTTTTCACATGACATACAGGTCACTTTATATAGTAACAAATTTTTCGACTTCTGGCTTCTTTTCAGCCTCACCGAACGACCAGTACCGAGATGGGCGCGTACTTGGCCATGTAGGCGGCTTGACTGCCGAAGTGCCGACTGACGCCCTTCTTTGCGAGCGACCCCACCACCAACAGATCCGGGTGAACCTCTGGAATCACATCCTTCACGATAGTTTCGCCGGGTTCACCCTCGGTCACGATCGTCCGGACGTGTTCAACGCCAGCGGCTTGGGCCTTTTCCTGATACGTTTGGACGTGTGCGACCAAGTCATCGTATTCGCCGTGAACAAAATCCGTATTCATCACCTGATAGACGTTCATCGCCGCATTTTCCAAAACGGAGACAATGACCAACTCGGCATCATCGCGCTTAGCTTGTTCGATGGCGTAATCAAACGCCAACAGCGCATCCGCCGAATCGTCGACCCCTACCAGAATCCGTTTAAATGTTGTGGTCGTCATCTTAACGACCTCCTTCCGTCGTTTCTGCTGCCTTGGCTTCGGCGGCCCGAGCAATCGCTAGCCGCTTATTGCCGCGGTGTAATTCAACGATCGTCCATGCCAGCAAGGCCAAGACCGCAAAGATCAAAACGTAAGCAATATCATTGGCCAAGGCTAATTTAGCACCAGTCACGTTACTCCCGAAGAAGCCTTGGACTTGTCCTGGCATCCCCTCAAGGTTCAGCCCGGTCAGCGCGATTACAGAAATCCAGCCTAACACCTTGAGCCACCAGGAGTTTTTGAACCGTTCGCCCATTTCCAGCTTGCTGTCGGTCATCATCAACAGTGGCAACATGGAAAATGGCAGAGCAAACGCCAGGAAGACTTGCGAATTGTTCATCAAATCATTCAGGGCAACGTGTTCGTCAATGGCACTCTTGCCGCTGGTCAACATGACGCAGACCAGTACGGGAATGACGGACAGCACCCGGGTAACCAAGCGTCGCAGCCACAATGGCATCCGTAAATGAACGAAGCCTTCCATGACGACTTGCCCGGACAGCGTCCCGGTAATCGTCGAGTTTTGACCTGAAGCGAGTAAGGCAACGGCGAACAGCGTGGAGAGAATCCCCGTCCGCGCCACGCTACTCAACAGGCCATTGCTCATCGTCGACGTGTTAGATAAGGCTTGGAACAGGCCGAAGAATGAAGGGTCCTTGACGGCGCCGGTCTTGAAGACGGCCACCCCCATGATCAACAGCAACGCATTGACGAAAAAGGCAAACGTCAGTTGAATGTTGGAGTCCAAACCGGCAAATTTGACCGTCCGCGCCACATCTTCCTCATCGTTGTGGTCGATCGACCGTGTCTGGGCAATCGCCGAGTGGAGGTACAGGTTATGTGGCATGACCGTCGCCCCAATGATCCCCAGGGCACCATTTAACGGCGTCATCCCCGCAACGCTAGTTCCCGTCGAGAAGGTCTTGCTCGTTGGAATCAGGCCCTTGAACACGCCGACCCAATCGGGATTGGACAGTGCTACTTGGTAAACGAAGACCAATAGAATGACCATGATGAGGCAAACGACGATAGCTTCAATCTTCCGAAAGCCAACCTTGGTGAGTAATAAGAGCAGTAACACATCAAAAACCGTGATGAACACCGCAATGACTAACGGAATATGGAACAGGAGGAACAGTGCAATCGCCGCCCCAATGACTTCGGCAATGTCGGTCGCCATAATGGCCAATTCGGTCAACAGCCATAACACGATGCCTAGTGACTTGCTGGTCCGCGCGCGAATCGCTTGGGCCAGATCCATCTGACTCACGATGCCAAGTTTAGCTGCCATGTATTGCAATAACATCGCAATCAAACTTGACATCAAGATGACAGACATCAACAGGTACTGAAAGTTCTGACCACCGGTGATCGACGTCGACCAGTTGCCGGGATCCATGTACCCCACTGCGACCAACGCACCAGGCCCTGAGTAGGCGAAAAGTGTCCGCCAGAATCCGATATTCTTGGGAACCTTGACCGTCCCGTTGATTTCTTCCAACGAACGGCCGTTGGCATATTCAATCAACTTATGTTTCTTTTCCATGTTGCTCCCCTCCCTTTAGGATTAGGCCAAGTGTACGGCAAAATCGGCGTTAGCGACGCTTTTTTTAACCGTCCCTAAAAATAAATATGTAAGCGTTAACTTAAACTCAACAAAAAAGCCGGCCGTGTCGCATTAACGACACTTCCGGCTTGGGAAAGTTTACTTGACTATCTGACGACCATGACGGAAATTGGTGCGTGTTTCGCCATGTACGCCGCTTGACTCCCAAAGTAACGACTAACGCCTTTCTTGGCAATCGACCCAATCACTAACAGGTCCGGTTGCACGTGTGGAATCACACTCTTAACAATGGTCTCCCCCGGTTCGCCTTCTGCAATGACCATTCGGACATCGGCAACACCAGCGGCTTCCGCCTGTTGCTGATAACGTTGGACGTGTTCTTTCAGCTCATCACGTTCCCCGTGGACGTAATCGCTATCCAATGCCTGATAGACATTCATGTCATCGTGTTCCAGCACGGAAACAATGATCAGCTCCGCGGTATCCCGTTTAGCTTGATGAATGGCATAGTCAAATGCCAGTAAAGCATCAGCCGAGTCATCGACCCCAACTAGAATTCGTTTAAACGTTTTAGCCATGGTCTACGCCTCCTCATTATCGACAGATTTGTTTTCCTTGTCAGCAGCCAGCGTGGCAACCAATCGCTTGTTCCCTTTATGCAACTCAAGAATCATCCAGGCTAAGAGGATGACGATGGCGGCATCTAGAACGTAAGCAATCAAATTGGCTGTCTGTGTTTGGCTAGCGGTAATCGCGTTACCGTAGAAGCCTTGAATGGAAGCCGGCATGTTGATCAAGTTTAAATAGGTCAATGCCAATACGGAAATCCAGCCCAACCATTTGATCCACCAGGAGTTCTTGAACCGTTTTCCCATTTCAACCACGCTATCCGTCATCATCAACAACGGTAACATCGAAAATGGTAAGGCAAAGGCCAAGAAGACTTGTGAGTTGTTCATTAAATCGTTCAATGCCTCATGTTCGTCGATGGCACTCTTCCCACTGGTCAACATGACACAGATCAGAACAGGAATCACGGACAATAGCCGGGTTACCAAACGCCGCAACCACAGTGGCATCCGCATGTGAACAAAGCCTTCCATGATGACCTGCCCGGACAACGTCCCAGTAATCGTGGAATTTTGACCAGAAGCCAGTAAAGCCACCGCAAACAAAGTAGAGAGAATTCCAGTCCGTGCCACACCGGCCAACACACCGTTACTCATGGTGCTGGTATCGGATAAGGCTTGGAACAACCCGAAGAACGATGGGTCTTTGACGGAACCACTCTTGAAGACGGCAACCCCCATGATCAACAGCAAAGCGTTAACGAAGAACGCTAAGGTTAGTTGGATGTTGGAGTCCCAGCTGGTGAATTTCACCGTGCGGGCCACGTCTTCTTCATCGTTGTGGTCAATTTCCCGCGTCTGCGAAATCGCTGAATGCAGGTACAGGTTATGGGGCATGACCGTTGCTCCAATGATTCCCAAGGCCCCACTGATTGGCGTTTGACCACCAATTTTTGGTGTAGAGGCTACGGTCTTCATGCTAGGGACTAAACCGCCAAAGACACCGCCCCAATCAGGGTTGGATAAGGCGACTTCGTAAGCAAAGACCACCAAGATGAC
Source organism: Levilactobacillus andaensis (assembly GCF_016861695.1). Classification (GTDB taxonomy): domain Bacteria; phylum Bacillota; class Bacilli; order Lactobacillales; family Lactobacillaceae; genus Levilactobacillus; species Levilactobacillus andaensis. The sequence continues at coordinate 71,999 of NZ_BOLP01000013.1, forward strand.
CAGAATCAAGCAGACCACAATGGCTTCGATCTTCCGGAAACCAATCTTGGTCAGTAACAGTAGCAGTAGCACATCAAGCACCGTAATGAACACGGCAATGACTAATGGGATGTGGAACAATAAGTACAACGCAATCGCCGCCCCAATAACTTCGGCAATATCCGTCGCCATAATAGCAAATTCAGTTAAAATCCATAACACGATGCCTAGTGACTTGCTGGTCCGGGCACGAATCGCCTGAGCTAAGTCCATTTGGCTCACGATACCAAGTTTAGCCGCCATGTATTGCAGTAACATCGCGATCAAACTTGAAATCAAGATAATCGACATCAATAAGTATTGGAAATTTTGACCACCGGTAATCGACGTTGACCAGTTACCAGGATCCATGTACCCCACTGCGACCAATGCACCAGGCCCGGAATACATGAACAATGTTTTCCAGAACCCTTTCCCCTTCGGTACTTTAACGGTACCGTTAATCTCTTCGAGCGACCGCCCATTGGCATATTCAATGAGTTTATGTTTCTTCGGTGTATCACTCAAAATCAAGACCCCCTTCTGTTTCCTACAAAACCCATTGTACCCTAAAATTTGATTAGTTCAATATCTTTTTTAGGGTCGCTTAACTTTATAATCTAAATTAGTTAATTAATTGTTATTGGTTGTATGCGGTTTCATTACTGGAAAACCGGGATATATTTTTACTGTTTTCCAGCAAACTTATAACGTTAAAATTTATTTATTTATTTTTATAAATGCCTATAATTGGGCATTTCATCAGTCATTTACAGTCTTTTCCCAGTCATCAGCTGATAAAAATTTGCAACATTTCCTATTGTCGGTTAAAATTTTAGTCGTTGAATATTATTTTTAGGGGAACATAAATTTTAGTAACTTTTCTAGCTGAATCGTCACCACTAGCTAGATTTACTTGGGGAGTGAGTCACGTGTTAAATCATCAAAACACTTATCTTAAGATCATCGCGGAGTGCAGCTTTGCCCGCCCCCGCGTCAGTAATAAGCAGATCATCCATTTTGCCAACGTTTCACCGGCCACGGTCACCGAAACGACCCGCATTTTACAGAAGAAGGGACTCGTGAATCGGCACCGCTATACCGGTGTGACCCTCACAGCACTGGGAGAACAGCTCGCCTGCCGGTTACTCTACAACTACCGGCTCTGCGAGGCCTTCTTGGCCGAACACCTGCGACTACCCTTAAATGCCGTGCCCGCTCAGGCCTGGGATGTCGCCGCCAACCTGACTCCAGCAACGGCGACGGCCCTAAATGACTACCTGGATCATCCCCAGCAGAGCCCATTTGGCGGTACCCTCGATCCGACCCAAATGCTGGCAGACACGGACGTCACGCGACTAAGCGATGTCACCGCACCCGCCACGATTACGCTCGCTAGCTACTTGGAAACGCCAGGCCTCATCGACTACCTCCAGCACCTCCAGTTGCCGCTCGGGGTCACTCTAAGCGTCCGCAAGCGGGATTCGGCCCTGAACCTGATCTACCTAGAAACGGCCCAGCAGCGAGAGATCACGGTCAACATGAGTGCTGCCGACTACATCTACACAACGCCCGCAGAAACACCAGTCATCGATTCGGTGGTCGCCAACCAAGCCATCGGCGAAAACTAGGCGCACAAAAAGCGTCAATGAACGTTCGCACCACCCTAGCCCACACTAGTCAGTTGGTACAACGTTCATTGACGCCTTTTGATTCTATTCAATTTAGAAATTAGAAATTTGAGTTTAAGTTGCCGATTACATTTGATTGGACAGCGTCAGCTTAAGCCAGCAAGTTCATCGAACACGCCACTGGCCAGTTCACGGCTCAGGTCCCTAAACGACCGTTGCCATCATGCACAATATGAGCCGAAGGAGGCCAGGGATGTAGCCAGCCGTGGTAATGACCTTGGCTGGCGTCCTTTGCTAGCCTAGGTCATGGGCGATTTGAAGACACACGGTTCAAAGTGTGGCTTCAAATCGAGCGAGAAGCCCGCCTTTTGGCTGAAGCGTCCCCACAGCAGGCGGAATCCCTGGCAGCCGCAGTGCGGCCATTTCCAGCACATATAACTACCGGCCGTTAGCAGCCATGGTAGCGGAGGTGGCGCTGCTGTCGTCCGTAGAAGGCAGGCGCTTCAACCCAATCCCGGTGAACCCACTGAGAATGGAGAAGACTGGTGAGAAGAGACTGAAGAAACAGAATGGCAGGTAAGCCAGCGTCGACACGCCCAGCGTGTTGGCAGCGAAGACGGCCGCAACCCCCCAAGGAACCAAGTAGTTGATGACAGTCCCACCATCTTCAAGGACCCGGCTCAAGGCCAAGTTGTCGAGACCTTTCTCGTTAAAGGTTTGCTTGAAGGCTTTCCCAGGCAGGATAACGGAGAGGTATTGTTCCCCAACGAAGATGTTGACGCCGATTCCGGAAAGAATAGCGGCAGTAACCAATGAACCATTGCCCTTAAGGCGCTTAGCCAAAGGCACCATGGCCGTTTGGATAATGTTAAATTTCATCAACAGACCACCTAACGTTAACGTCAGAATGATCAGGGAGACCGTCGCCATCATGGCGCTGATCCCACCACGACTCAGCAAGGCATCAACACTGCCGTTACCGGTCTTGGAAACGAAACCCGACTCGATCATCGTTGCCACACTGCTCAATGACGTTGAAGGCTTTTCGATAAAGAGCATCAGGATCCCCAACCCCACGTTTAACAGCAACGTTTCAATGGCTGGAATCTTCCGCCAAGCACAGACGAACATCACGATGATAGGTAAAGCGGCCCACCAAGTAATGGAGAAGTTGGCGTTTAACGTCGCGACCGTCGAATTGATTTTACCCATTGCATTGGCATCGGAAGAACCGGTACCCAGGATGAAGTAGAGGACGAGGGAAACCACGAAGGCCGGAATCGTCGACCACATTAAGTTTTTAATATGCGCAAATAATTCGGATTCAGCAATCGCAGACGCCAGGTTGGTCGAGTCGGACAGTGGTGACGTCTTGTCGCCGAAGATGGCCCCGGAGATGATGGCCCCAGCAACTAAGGCTGGGTTGAAGCCCATCGTGGTTCCCATCCCGAACAAGGCGATCCCAATCGTGGAGATGATGGTGAACGCACTCCCGATGGAGGTCCCGACGATGGCGCAGACCAGGAAGACGGATGGCACGAACCACTGAGCAGAGATCAAATGGAACCCGAAGACCATCATGGATGGAATGATCCCAGCGGCGATCCAGACACTGATCAACGCTCCAATCAGTAGGAAGATGAAGATGGGAATGATCCCGGTCTTAATCCCCTCAACAATCCCTTCATGAATCGTGTCCCAGTCGGCCCCACGAACCTTGGCCCACAGAATGACCAACGCGATGACCAACAACACTGGGGTAGTTGGGGATAAGCCAAACTTGATGACCCCGGTACCCATAATAATTAACATTAACAGTAAAACAATAATTGCTTCGCCAAATTTAACTGGCTTGATCGCTTTCTCTTCATTTTTCATGTGAATCGCTCCTCTTTTATGCCAAAATTTATGTAGAAAAAAATCGTCCCCGTTGCATGTTCTGCAACAGGGACGATTTGATTTAAACCGTGGTACCACCCAGCTTGAGCCACTGGTTCTAGACCCAGTCACTCCACTCACTAGAAGGTAACGGCTCTAGTTATTCTCCGCCTGGCGTACCAGGACGTTCCACTGTATTTCGACGTGATCACCCTGATCGGTTCGCAGCAACCACCGACTTTCTGACACACAGATGACACGCTACTTGGTAATGGAATTTAGCGTTCGTTATTCGATTGACATTGATAATAGCACGATGAGAAAATGCCGTCAACCTCTAATTTAATTTTTATTATTCAGTTATTCTGACCGCTCTTCCGTAAAATCACCGGTGCGACGGCATTAATAGCCCCATCACCAAACGCAATTAACGGTCAAAAAAATTAATTGGCATGGAATGCGCTGGGATATTCAATCATCCCACCAACGTTGGCTAAGGCACCAGGCGTCAACGGTTTGATCAGGTTACTCCCCATCGGGATCGGCAGGCTATTATGAATGGCGAAGTCTTCGGCCATCACATAGCCCCGCGCGCCGTAGAAGTTCATGTCGCCAACAACACTGATGGCGGAGAAGCCGGCTAACCGGGCGCGGGTTTCTAACTCGCTCAACAGCTCGCTGCCCACACCCTTGCCTTGCCAATCGGGCGCAACGGCCAACGGTGCTAAGGCTAAAATCGTAGTGGTGTGACGATTACCGCGAATCGTGACCGGCGTTAACAGCCCGTAGCCAATGACTTCGGCTTCCGTGTGCTTCGCAACGACTTCCAAACTGGGTTGGTAATCGTACGTCTTCCGGAGGTCATGAATCAAAGGGACCTCATCGCCATGGCTCTCTTCGACGGGCGCAAAAGCTGCCGTAACCAGCGTGTCGACTTGGTAATAATCTGGTCGCTGAATCGTTTCAAAACTTAAACTCACTTCATTACCTCTCATTTCTCAAACCGTTAACTGTCTTGACCTTCATGGAACGATGGAACGATTGTTGTTACTGGCAAACGATTAGCTGATTGCCTACTTAGGCGGCTATTTGTTAGCTACCATTCAGATGATGATTACTAACCATTTTGTCAATAATGTTTATGCTACAAATATTCACAACTATTGGGGATTACTATGGAGCGGACATAACAACGATATTAGTGTTATATCAGGTCCGGTTGCTCACTAACAGCCACAATAATGGCCATCACGATTATCAACAAATCTTAGGTGATAGTCTATTTTAACGATTATTATGGCCGAACACCAATCGGAGCCGGAGGAGGCCAGGGACGGAGCCAGCCGTGATAATGGCATTGGCTGGCGTCCTTTGCTAGCCTAGGCCATGGGCGATTTGAAGACGCGTGAATTTTGCGGCTTCAAATCGAGCGAGAAGACTGGTGGTTTCCCAGGCTGAAGCGTCCCCACAGCAGGCGGAGTCCCTGGCAGCCGCAGCGCGGCCAGCTCACACTATTCTATACTTAATAATGTGTTATTATACACGACTGAAATCAGATTGCGAGAAATTGCTAGACCATTTTAAGAAATCGCTTGAATTTACCCCACGTAACCCCGTACACTAGTAACAACCTTACTACAGAATCGAGGGACTTCATTTGACGCATAAACAGCGTTGGGCCGCCATTTCAATCGCGATTTACGTGATCTTTGTTATCGCCGCCGTGGTGATTGGCTTCTTAGACCCCAGCCAGATTGGGCTGGAGTGGACCATCTTCTGGTACTTTGTCATGGCCGGATTGTGCTACTACTTTTACTTTAAGAATGTGAGTTACCGTGAAGTGGTCTATTACGCAAAACAACTAGGCCTTCATAAGGAAGACCTAGTTGCTTTAATACCACATTTAAAGGAGACCCAGGACGTTCCCGACCCGGATCGACCGAACTTTCTAAGTCCCTTTGCGAAGATCCCAATTTCTGTGGTCAATCAACTGACCGACCAACTGGAACCACGCGCAAAGGAACAGGACATCGCACCCTACCGCTAGATTACTTCTTGCGGCTAGTGTAACTTTGGGATTGTTTTAACCAGGCTTCATCGTCTGGATTAGGACCCACACGTTTGCCGGCGTCGAGGGCAGCAATGGCCTTCATCTCGTCTTCATCCAAACCAAAGGCAAAGATGTCGCGGTTTTGTTGGACACGAGCTTCGTGAATCGACTTTGGAATCACGATTTCTTCGCGTTGAACGTGCCAGCGTAAAATGATTTGGGCGGCACTCACGTCATGGGCTGCTGCTAATTCGCTGATGACGGGGTCGCTAAGCGCGTTGTTGTTGCCACCGCCAAGTGGACTCCAGGCTTCATGCAAGATTCCTTTGCTTTCCAAGTAGGCGTGCATCTCGTCTTGCTGGAAGTACGGATGCGTTTCGATTTGGTCAACAACGGGCTTAACCGTGCCGTGGGCCAAGACATCGTCCATCTGCTTTTGATTAAAGTTGGAGACACCGATGTTCTTGATCTTACCTTCCTTGTACAGGTCTTCCATGGCCCGCCAGCTTTCGAGGTACCCAGGTGCTGGCCAGTGGATCAGGTACATGTCAAGGTAGTCTAAACCGAGCTTGTCCAAAGTTTCTTGGAAGGCTGCCTTGGTTTCATCATAGCCCCGCACAGCGTTCCAGAGTTTGGAGGTCACGAAGATGTCTTCACGCTTAACGTCGCTCTCGCGGATGGCCTCGCCGACCCATTGTTCGTTGCCGTAATATGCGGCGGTGTCAATGTGGCGATAACCCGCAGCTAACGCCCATTTGATAGAGTTCTTCGTGTCTTCAGCGTTATCGACTTGGAACACACCGAGACCTAATTGGGGAATCCGGTTGCCATTGTTTAATGGTAAATCGGGAATATCATTATGCACTATAAAAACCACCTTTCAAACTTTGTTTCACCCTCTATCATACAATATCCAAGCGAATTTCGCGGTGCGAATGATTGAAAAATGGTCGAAATCAGTGTTAAAATTTTCTTCTACTAGCGTTTTGCGGTACTATGGAGAGTGTGGTAGTTTGTCGTCTTGGCGGCAAACTTGTTTTTTCACACCGTTCTGGACATGGAGGTTTTTCAGTTGAACAACCAAGAACCAAAATCACGCGTACAACGGTATAACTTTAATCAGGGTGATCAACCCACGCGACGCCAGCCAAAAAAGCCGCGTCGTTGGTGGCCGTGGATTATGACCCTATTAACGCTGGCCATCGCTATCTTGCTGGTCTTAGCCATTACGCATCACAACGATTCCGCTTCAAATACTGCCGCCTCATCGAGTACCAGCGCTTCCGTCGTCGCCAAATCATCGTCGGCCTCGGAACAAGCTGCCTACGATAGTTTTAAACAGCAGGTCGCTCAGGCCAATGATAACGGAATAACTGTCACGCAAAAACAAAAGCTACAAAATATCATTAACGATGAATCTAACGACGCCGTCCAAGACCGCGAACAAAAGCTACTGGATAAGACGCAAGTCAAGAAGAGCGCCACCACTAGCAGTAGTTCGTCTGCCGATAACACGAGCAACGCGTCAAACAGCACCTTTGCCAGCACCCACACCTTCTCGTCGGTCAACGACGCACAGAACTGGGCACAGGCTTCCAAACAACAGTGGTTGGCCGCGGGTTACACGACCTACACCATCACTTCGGACGGCCAGGGCAACTACACCCTGCAGTTCGTCCGGTAGTCCTTATACGCTAACGCATGGCCTTTCTGGCTGTGCGTTAGCGTTTTTTGTTCGGTTACATTGTTTATGAATGGCCGCGCTCCGGCTGCCAGGGATTCCGCCTGCTGTGGGGACGCTTCGGACTAAGGGGCGGTCCTCTCGCTCGCCTTTAAGCCGCGTGGGTCATGCGTCTTAAAAGTCGCCCATAGTGGTCGCTTACAGCGACCACTATTCCCACGGCTGGCTGCATCCCTGACCTCCTCCGGATCTGATTGATTGTTGCCATAACTTACGTTTGGGGACCGAAATTTTTAACGTTAGTCTACTGGCATACGTAGCTGCGGCAAAGTCTCGTGTTTTCTCCGTGCCAAATTGTCAGGTGGTGTCTCTAGCGACAACTTTATGCAGCCCAAATCACCAACTACCAATCCCAATGGCTTTCGTTTCCAATGACACTACCGTTTCGACGACCTCTTATTCAGCCGCTCGACCTGTTCCTGTAACTGGTCGACCTTACCCGTTAGCGTGTCGATTTTCGCCAAGAGTTCGCGGACGTTGGCTTGTTCCTGGGTGTCTTGTGGGGTGACTGCCTTTTCTGTCCGGTTGGTGATAAATCCGGTAATCGTACTGGTCAGCAAACCAATAAAGCCAATTCCACCGAACATGAGGACGCTGGCGATAATTTTACCGAAGGCGGTGTGCGGCGTCTCGTCCCCGTATCCCACCGTTGTTGCCGTGGTGACCGCCCACCACAGGGAGTTGGCGAGGCTTTGCTTTTCAGTCAGCGAAAAAAGAAATGCGCTGACCACGATAATCGCCACGCTGATTGAAAAGAGATAGATGAACCCTGTTTGGTAAATGAACCGATGATAGGCCTTGGTCCATTTGCCATCTAGTCCCAGCCGCCAGAAAATATGGTGAAACCGAATCAGGCGCGCTAACCGGGCCAGCCGGAAGAAGGCAAAGACTGGGTGAAGTGGGATGATGCCCAGCAGGTCAAACGCCGACTGAATCAGAAAGGTTTTGCGGTCTTTCGTGATAGCCAGTCGTACGAAATAGTCAATGGCAAAGAACGCGAGTAACCCGTTTGAAATCGCCATTTCTAGCGGGTGACTCCCCAGTTGTAATAACATTAAAATCACGTTTAGGACCGACCCCAACGTTAATAACGTCACGCCCCAATGGTAGCCGACCAATGCGCGTGGTACTCGCTCGTTTTGCATGATACTTCCCCCAAAAACCTATTTTTTAGATGGTGCCCGTCAATCAATTACTTATTAATATAATCAAATTCAACAAGATTACCAGAAATATCTGCGGATTTTAGTCTTTAGTAAGATTTACCCGTTGAATCTCTAACCACACCAAAAAGACCATGCGCGCCCAAAAAGGGGCCGCCATGGCCTTTTCTATAGCTAAATTTTTAATGACAAATCCAAACAATGTGATTCAGGCCAGGAAGTCTTACGATTTTACATCATTTTATATGCCTGCAACTGTTCAAAGAAGGCTGGGACCAAAGCTTCATAAAAGTCGATGGCCTTCAGGTATTCCTGGATGGAAATGTACTCATCGACCTGGTGCGACGTATTGCTGCCAGGACCGATTTCAATGCTGGTAAAGTCGGCCTTGGCCCGCAAAAATTCGGCGCCGTCGTTCGCCCCACCGGACCCGACGATTTTGGTGTCGTGACCACAGATCTTGTCGCTGATCTGCTTGGCTAATTGAACCAATGGCGCGTGCGGGTCACCCGGGATGGCCTCTTCCGGATAGCTGTAGGACAGCTTCAAATCAACGGTCGGTTCCTGATTCAATTTGGCAATCAGGGCCTCTAGTTCATCATAAATAACCTGGTTCGGATAGGCCGGAATCGTCCGCATGTTGGCCATCAACTCTGCGTGGGCGGGAATCGAATTGATCTGCTCGCCCCCGGAAATCAGGTCGACGTTATGCAGCAAGCCGCCCAGTACGGGATCGGTCTTCGTGTGCTGCGCCATGATTGGCCCGACCGCATTATAAAATTTCATCAAATTCGTAATTGCGTTGATGCCCTTTTCTGGACTGGCACTGTGACTCCCTTTGCCCGTGGACACGACCTTGTAGTCAATGACGCCCCGCGCGGTGTAGACCACATTGTCGAGGCCACTCGGTTCAGCGATGACCAAGCCGGCGAGTTCATCGGCATATCCAGCGTCGGTCAACGTGGCCGCACCGTATTCCCCGGTCTCCTCACCGACCGTGGCCAGCAACCGCACGCTGCCTTTTAGCGGCGTCCCTTGTTCGAGAAATTCCAGCATGGTGATGACGATAGCCGCCAAACCACTCTTCATATCCGACGCGCCCCGGCCAAAGAGTTGGTCGCCAACGATTGCCCCACCAAATGGGTCATGACTCCACGCGCTGTGGTCCCCGGGGTCAACAACGTCCATGTGCCCAGACAAACCGATTTGTGGGCCCTCCCCAATCGTTACGACCAGGTTATCCCGGTTCTCAGCAAACGGAACTTTTTCCACCTTGGCTTGAGGATAAGGGGCAAATAAACTCGCAATGTAGTCGGCAACGGCGGTCTCATTATCATTGACCGAAGGAATCTGAATAATGTGCTGTAAAATCTCAATTTTGGTTTGGGGCGTCATGGGCGTCATCCTTTCTCTAATCACTTTCTAATGTTATTAGCATACGCCCTTCTCTCCAAAAAGCAACCATTAATTGCAATTTTATTAGGTTATGTTTAATATATCGTATTTTTATACATTTATAATGAATATACGCGGAAGACGACTCTCCTGCGGTATAATAAAGGTGAACCAACTGACGCGCCAATTTGACAATCATTCATGGTCAAACCACCGGCTGCGCAGTTAATTTGAGGAGGGGTTTTATGCGTATCTTTGTGCCATCCGAAAACGGCTATTTAGCCGACGAATTCAGCAAGCACGCCACGGGCGACGATGTTTATGGCGGTCACCCCGTTAAGTCGTTCCCCATTAGTTTATCCAAAATTCCCAAGAAGACGCAGACACTGGCGCTTAACTTGATTGACTTTGACGCGGTGCCCGTCAGCGGTTTCCCCTGGATTCACTGGGTCGCCGCTAACTTCCCCGGAACGACCAGAGAGATTACCGCGGACGTTTCCCGGACCAACGCCATCCCGCACGTTCACGGCCGCAACAGCAACGCCGGCTCCCTCATTGGCAACACGGACCCCGCTATTTTCCAAAATTACACCGGGCCATTTCCACCCAATGAAGACCACGATTACAGCCTGACCGTTTACGCGTTGAATACCAAGCTCGACTTGGCCGACGGTTTCTGGTTAAACGACCTGCTTCATCAAATCAACGGGCACGTCTTGGACACCGCCACGATTACTCTGCGCGGCCGCGTTTAGGGATGTCCTCCATTAAGAAGGGGTATTATGGAACAGAACTATGAACAGATTCTGGTGCCCGTCGACGGCTCCGTCCAAGCAGAACTGGCGCTAAAAAAGGCCGTTACGGTCGCCCAACAGAACCACGCGCACATCGACTTGCTAAATGTGTTGCGCATTAATCATTACGGGTTTTATGCTAGTGGTTCCATGCCCGGTAGCGTCATTCACGACCTCGCACAGGACGCGACGGCCTACCTGACCTCACTGGTCGATACAACCAAGGCAGCCACGGGCTTTGCCAACATGGACATTCACGTCCGGTTTGGCAATCCCAAGACCGTCATCGCCCATGAGTTCGTGCGGGACCACAAGAACGACCTCATCATGCTGGGCGCCACTGGTCTCAGCGCGGTTGCCCGGATGGTCGAAGGTTCGGTCACGTCTTACGTGAGTCGGATGTCCGCAATCGATGTTTTCGTGGTCCGGACCAACGAAGATGGCAAGCCACTCGACACCAAGCAGGCTGCGGAACAGAACCAAGAACAACCGAAACTTTCTAAATAGACTCGAAACGACCACCGTGGCGCGATGCCACGGCGGTTTTTCGTTGTCCGGTATCTGACTTAACCTTGGTATAACAATGATATTAGCGTAATAATTAGCGACCTAGTATAGCCTTCGCCTTACCGGCCGCCAGATATGGGCTGGAACGGTGCGGACACAACTTGAAGCCTCGAAAAGCACGAGTCTTCAGGCTTGGTCTTCTACTAAGCCGGCGGGAAAACACCGCCAACTAAGTAGAACGACGCGCCTGAGCCCATATCTGGCGACCTCTCGGCTTACACAACAATCCTTTGTCAGTTAAGAGAATGAGCGTAAAGTCGTTATTGACCAAGCCATAAAATTCAGAGTACACACTTTCGACAATTGTCATAGTAAAAATCAACCTAGCAGCCGCAGTGCGCCAAATTTATCTTTCAACCTTCAACCATCACCCCCAAATCGGCGTATACTAAGAAAAACTGGAGGCGATTGGTATGACAGACTTTCCAATTGAATTACGACAACTGGTCGATGCGCCCAACTTAAGCCTTACGGACGACCAAGTCGAGCTGTTACTGGCACATGTCGGTGACCTGGCCCCCACGATTCGTGACGACACGGTCTTCACCCTCTTTGAACGGGGGTTAGCTGAGGATGCGTTCACCCGTGACCAATGCCGGACCATCGCTAAGCACCTGCTGACCAAACGCGGCCTCTTCACCGCCATCGACCAGCCGACTAATGACGCCGTTTTTCAGCGAACATTTACGGCGCTATTGACCGCAGCCGTGCTGGATAACGACGCCCAATATGACTGGCTAACCGCCACCGACCGGGACCAATTTTTCAACGATGCCCTGACCTACCTCGTCCGCGAACATGACCAACGCGGCTGGGTACCGGAGAAAGGCTGGGCCCATGGCGTCGCTCATGGCAGCGACCTGCTAGGCTATGCGTGGCGGCATCCCCAGTTTCCCCTCGACCAAACGCCAACAGCACTGGCGACCATTGCCACGGTGTTCGCCCGCCAGACGACTCCTTTTCAATTTGACGAGGAGCCGCGTCTGGCCATGCCACTGATTCAAGCACTGCGAGTCGACCATCTGACCACAACGCAGCTCAATGACTGGCTAACCGCCACCGACCAGCGCTTGTGGACCAACTTCTCGTTTGACCGTGGCCCCGCCGCACGGCTACACAACTGGCTCAGCTTCCTCCACCACCTGTATTTCTTGTTGCCAGGAGAAAGCGCCACCCAACAACTGATTACGGCATTAAGTCATCACTACTATCAAGCAAATGGTTACATGAACTAAAAAGGTGCCGATACAATCTGATTAAACCAGACTGTGTCAGCACCTTTGCTTTTATTTCCGCCAGAACGTTGTCGTTTCGGCCTTATCGGCAATATTAAATGAAATGATCTGCTTCAACAGATCGTAATCCACATCTTGAGTCCATTTGATGCGACCAAATTTCTTTCCGGGATTATACTTTGCGGCCTGAATGGCATCGGCGAACTGGTCCATCGCCTGACCCTCGGGGGCAAACGCCATGTGGGCCTTGGCCACGCTGAACCCAATAATGAACGTGCCATGGTCGGTAAACATCGGCTGATTCCACGCAAACCGCTGTTCGAGCTGCGGAAAGGTCGTCTGGACCCAATTCAACACGGTTCGCACGCGTTCTTGGTGTTCCGCGTCGTCAATCTTCGCTAAGTAATCTTCAAATTCTGCAATCATAGGTTCACCCCTAAATGGTTTCGTCATGGTCCAGCGACCACGTTAAATTGTTTTTATTGTAGCATGTTTTCTTCTATGTAAGGTGATGTTGTTTGCACTTGATTAGTAGCACTGCCATTATCCAACAAAAGTCGCAAAAAAACGCGACCACCCGGTTTCAACTCACCCGTTAGTCGCGTCCAATTCTATTTCGATTTTTGACTACTATAGATAGCTTCGATCACAAATCCCAGTCCAACGACGCATTCGCCCAAAGTCATCATCCAGCTTCCGCTAAACAACTTAACGGAAAATGCATTGCCGGGTGTGAGGGAAAATAGCGTGGACACAAAAACGACTACGCCTAGCCAAAAAGTCCATTTCCGAAAAAAACTATACTTCACAAGTTTCACCGCCTCAGCTCAAGTTTACCACTGGTTGACCACGATAAATTTACTTTTATTTTCAACTCGTAAAACTACCAGGTGTTGACGACGTGATCATCCTGCCAGTAAAATTCAACCTCAAGTGCCAGATAGAAGTTCTTAGAATACGGATCGTTAGAAGCACCCTCTTGCAAGCTCGCTCCCGGATCAGAGACGACACCAAACCCAAGATTACGCGCATGATGATTCTTAGTGACGTATTGTAGGGAATGCGCAATCTCATCCGCTAGGCCATCCACCAGATAATTTCCACCTTGCGTGTTAGCTGGCAACGACCGCATCCAGCCCAAGTCCATATCTTCAATGGACGTCAATCCACCATCACCAATAAAGTGCTTGTTGCCCTTGATACCAAACTTCGCAGGCTGCCAAACTTTAGAACGGTCCCTCGTTTGACCACTAACCCCATCATCAGCATAAGTCATGTACTGCGCAAACGCCATCATCTGCGGGTTAAAGGTGTACTGACTCGCCAGCTTCTTGGCCACGGCCGCTTGAATCTGTTGATTAGTCATTTTTTGGAAGGCAATATTTTGTTGCGTCTTGAGCGCCTGATTCTTGGCTATTTTGGCACCCACAACTGCCGGCGTTTGGGTGGTCGTCGTTGGCTTCAAGTAGCCCCGCCAAATCCACCCTTTGTGCATCCCCGCAGCAGTTTGAACGTGATAATAGATGGCTGATGTGCCCTTCACCTTGTTGTACAATTTTTCATGGGCATCGGTGAACCAGATCTCATCCGGCTCCTCATACCCCATGGCGTACAACAGGCCCAGATGCTTCGAATAGCGGCCACCCTGCGAACGCGTAAAAGCGTGTTCCTTCATGCTCTTCCGCCAAACTAATTTCACTGATTGTGAGCGACTGGCTGAAGAATATTGTTCGCTAGCAGCCTTCGCCGACGTGCCTGATAAAAAGAACATGCTACCAGCGACTCCGAGAACACTGGCAAACTGAATTAAACGTTTCATATAACCCCTCCTCTATTTCAGAGTAGCACTCTCGCTTGACCAGTTCTAGCCAAAACTGATAATAGGTGGATTAATTACGACCGACATCTATGAAACCTGGCATTCTTTTCACCAACTGCACAAGTCACGGGTGCTCGCTATTTACATGAGGGGGTGGCCTATTTTAAAAGGGACCTGAGACAAAATCCCCCTGTCCCGTTTTACGCTCCGAACATACATAGCGGAAACGTGGGACAAAAGGCAGTCAACTCCGCTTAACCCCGATAGACAAACAATCCAAAACCAGGATTATTTGTCTATCGACGTTAATGCTCATTGACTAACCGCCTTTTGTCCCACTCTCCATTTTAAAAGGGACGCCGTGACCACTACGACGTCCCCGATGTTCCTATTCAACTCAAATTGTTGCTAGTGGAACTGCATCCCACCATCAACTTCCAATGTCTGTCCGGTAATGTAGTTGGAGTCTGGGCCTGCCAAGAAGGCAACCCCGGCCGCAACGTCCTCTGGTTCGGACAGCCGACCCAGAGTAATGTCCTTCGCAAATGTCTGCATGCCCCATTCGTCGTCTTTACCGGCATTTTGACCTACCTTGTGTGCGATGTCAAACATCATTGGCGTCTTCACAATTCCTGGTGCGTAAGCGTTAGCCGTGATACCTTCAGCAGCTAAGTCCCGCGCAACGACTTGGGTAATCCCCCGAATGGCAAACTTGGTGCCACTGTACAGGGCTAAGTTCGGGTTCCCGACAACGCCGGCTTGAGAAGTTGCGTTGATAATCTTCCCGCCGTGACCGAGTTCCTTTAATTTGGCATGCGCTGCTTGGATGCCCCATAGGGTCCCGGCAACGTTGACGTGGTACACTAAATCAAACTGTTCTGGGGTAATCGTGTCGATCGGCGTCGTGGGGCCAAGGCCGGCATTGTTGACGATCACGTCAAACCCGCCGAGCTCGTCAGCAGTCGTGTTGACCGCAGCAAACACACTGTCGCGGTCGGCAACGTCGACTTTAACAGCAACGGCCTTGCCACCATCAGCTTCGATAGCAGCAACGACTTTGTTGGCATTGTCCAAGTTCAAATCAGCAACTGATACAGCAAAACCATCATTGGCTAAACGTTTGGAAATGGCTTCCCCAATTCCTTGTCCGCCGCCAGTAACCATTGCTACTTTACCATTTGATGCCATGTGCCATTCACTCCTTCAGAATAAGTAGATTTCCAGGTACACTCACATTCTACCGGAAACAATGAGGTATTGAAAGCGATTACGCGCGGAACTTTTTTAACGTCTTAGTTGTTCAATTGAACTAATTAGTGGAATTGTTGTTAGCCCAGCATTTCGTTCACCACAGCCCGCTAAGTGTCATCCATGAAACTATTGGCAGAGTAGTGTATCATGGACATAAGTGTTCGGACTCAAAATATTTTAAAGTGAGGTAATGACATGGAAACAACTCAATTAAGCAACGGCGTGACCATCCCCATGCTAGGCTTTGGAACCTATTTGATCGACAGCAAGGACGTCCCAGCAGCAATCAAGACGGCCTTAGACGCTGGTTATCGGCATCTCGACTGCGCCCACATTTACGGTAACGAACCCGCAGTTGGGCAGGCCATCAAGGACTCTGGCGTCGACCGCTCTGACCTGTTTATCACGTCTAAGGTCTGGAACGCTGATCAAGGGTACGATAAGACCCTAGCTGCATTTGACCAAACCTTAGCTGACTTACAGCTGGATTACCTAGACCTCTACTTGATTCACTGGCCAAACGAAAAGAACTTCGACTTAACGTTGGACACTTGGCGCGCCTTTGAAACCTTGTACCAACAAAAGAAGGTCCGGGCCATCGGTGTGTCTAACTTCTCTAAAGACCAACTCGAACAAGTCTTCGCGATGGCCACGGTGAAGCCAATGGTCAACCAAATCGAACGGCACCCCTACAAGGTCCAAGCCGATTTAGGCAAGTTCGATACGGACAACGGTCTGGTCAACGAAGGGTACTCCCCAATCGGCCATGGTCATTTAATCCTAGAAGATCCAGTTATCACCAAGCTGGCTGAAAAATACGGCAAGTCACCCGCTCAAATCGTTTTACGGTGGCAAATTGATACGGGCTTTGTGGTCTTCCCTAAGTCCTCAAAACCAGCGCGGGTTAAGGAAAACTTCGAGATCTCTGGATTTAACTTAACTGCTGCTGAAATTGAAGAAATTAACGGCTTAGACCAAAATAAGCATTTAAACTACGACTAAGCGACTTCGGTTACGCAAGCGAGGTTGGGACAACTAATCCCAACCTCGCTTTTTGTTGCGCCGGAAACAGTTTGGCTAATGGATAAGTTCAGACATGAAAAGAGGCCAGAACTTTTGTCCTAGCCTCCAAATATGACATGGTTAATTTTACTTCTGCGCGGTACTCAGACCAGCAACTTCATCTTCGCCAGCCTTTTCACGTAATGTTGCTTCAATGTCTTCCAGCGAACGGTTCCGCGTTTCGAAGACCATCTTGTGAACGAACCAGATGGAGAGAAAGCACAGCACACCGTAACCGATGAACAAGCTCCCGGTTCCGAAGAAGTCCAGTAGTGATGGGAACGTCAGGGAAACAATCATGTTAGCTGTCCAGTTGATCACACTGGCAAAGGAATTTCCTAAGCCCCGAATGTTCAATGGGAAGACTTCACCAATCATGACCCACATCACAGGGCCCCAAGTTGCGGAGAAGAATGCGATGTAGACGGTCAAGGCAATCACGGAAATGATGGCCGCTGCGTGTGACCCGCCGGAGAACTTCATCCCCATGCTCATGACGAAGAGGGAAATTCCCATCCCAACGGAGCCAATGATCAGCATCTTTTTCCGGTCGATCTTATCCATGATCGTTACGGCAACAGCGGTCACAATCACGTTGAAGACCCCGATTCCGATGTGGGCTAACAGCGCCGCTGAGACCCCAAAACCAACGTCGGTAAAGATGGTTGGTGCGTAGTACAACACGGTGTTACAGCCCATGACCTGTTGGAAGATGGCTAAGCCAACCCCGATGATCAATGAAGGACGCACCATTTTACTAAATAATTCTGGCCAGCCGCCACTCACGACGCCGGCTTGTTCTTTAATTTGATGAATTTCACGGTTAACGATGGTGGTGTCATGGCCATTCATGGTATCTAAAACCTCACGCGCTTCATCAACGCGGCCGGACTTGACCAAGAACCGAGGACTTTCTGGTAAGATCAACCCACCAAAGAAGAGCAGTGCGGCAGGAATTGCGGCAAACCCTAACATCCAACGCCAACCGGTATACAATCCGGAGAAGCTGTAATTAGTGATGTATGCCAACAAGATACCCGACATAACCATCAGTTGAAAGAGACTGGCAACGGTCCCCCGTTTGTCAGCGGGTGCCAACTCAGCAAGGTACGTTGGGATTAACGCTGAAGCAGCCCCGACGGCCATCCCTAAGATGACCCGGAAGATGATCAGCGACCAGAATTCCGGTGAAAATGCGGACCCAATCGCCCCAACCAAGAAGATAATGGCGGAGAGTAGGAGTAACTTACGCCGACCATACCGGTCAGACGACGGCCCAATAATAGCAGCCCCTAGAATCGCCCCTAACAGAACGGAGCTCACGACCCAGCCCTGTTGCCAAGCGCCTAAATGCATTTGTTTTTGAATAAAGAGAATCGCCCCGGAGATAACTCCGGTATCGTAACCAAAGAGCAACCCGCCGAGGGCGCCAAAAAAGTAAATGAATCCGGTCGAAACTTTATGCATCGTTACTGACTTCCTTTGACGGTAAATCACCGTAGAATTTTTTGTAAGTTGGTATTCTACTTGCGGTTAGTTGATTGTTTCAACCAACCATGTGATTACTATAGCACATTTTTACAAATTCTGAAAGCGTTTCCTATACTTTAATAATAGATTGTAACATTTCGACTGATTCTCATAGCTCTCATCTTTGTGTGAAAACGCACATGGATAATCATGAATCTTAATTATTATTTGGTATAAACAAAAAGGCCTCCGTATCTGACGAAGACCCGCTTGTTTATGCAATTATGGACTCTCTGCCGTCCTAGGCGGTAACACCAACCGCTTACCCTGTACACTGGCAGATTGACTATTGCTGTAGTAGAGATCAATCTAAGCCAGAGGAGGCCAGGGACGGAGCCAGCCGTGGTAATCGTGATAGCTGGCAGCTATCACAATGGGCGACTTTTAAGACGCACGATTTTCGCGGCTTAAAAGCGAGCGAGAAGACTGGTGCCCTTCCAGCCTGAAGCGTCCCCACAGCAGGCGCAGTCCCTGGCAGCCGGAGTGCGGCCATTTTTCGTCACAGCAAAAAGGCCTCCACCAGACAGCGAAGACCCTTTCTAACGCCTATAGTTCTTCCTTACGGTAGTCCAGCAGTTGTTCACTGATGGCCTTGGTCTGTTTGTAGACCTGCTTGTAGATGGCATGCATCTTCTCGTACTTCTTCACGTTCTCTGGGTTGGGCTCGTAAGCCTTGCCAAAGTGAACGAAAGTCTGTGCGCAATCCTGTAAGGAATCGAACCAACCTAGACCGGTAGCCGCAATCATTGCAGCTCCCATGCCAGGCCCCTGTTCGTTCTTCAGGCTGACAACTTTACGGTTAAAGATGTCGGCTTGAATCTGCAACCAGAGTGGACTCTTGGCGCCCCCACCGATAGAAACGACCGTGTCAAAGTCGCCACCGTTTTCTTCGTAGATATCAAAGAGATCTCTAAACGAGAAGACGATGCCTTCCAAAACAGCACGGACGAAATCATAACGTTGATGGGTTCCGTCGACCCCAGTAAAGCTCCCCCGGATATCGGCATCCGCGTAAGGTGCCCGTTCACCGACAATGTACGGCGTGTACAGGAGGCCATTAGCCCCAACCGTTGACTTCGCCGCACTCGCAACGAAATCGGTGAAATTCTCTGCAGGAGCGAAGGTCTTTTTGAACCAGCTGAGGGAGTACCCAGCGGCCAAAGTGACCCCCATGGAGTAATATTTATCAGGAATCGCGTGGTCTTCAAATTGAAGGACCCCGTGATAATTAACGTCGGCGTTGTCTTCATATTTCAACACAACACCAGACGTCCCGATACTAGACAGAACCATGTTCGGGTGGAGAATCCCCGCCCCAACTGCACCAGCCGCGTTATCGGCGGCGCCACCAAAGACCTTGGTGGCGGTGGTCAAGCCAGAAAATTCAGCGTAGGCCGGCGTCACCGTCCCCGCAAAATCAACGGACTTGATCAATGGTGGGCACATGCTCATTGGAATGTCGAACGTGTCACAAATCTTCTTGCTCCATTCGCCCTTGGCAACGTCGAGTAAGACGGTCCCAGTGGCATCGGAGTAGTCCATTGCGAGGTTACCAGTCATCCGGTAACGCACGTAGTCTTTAGGTAAGACAAAGTACTTGGCCTTGGCCCAGATGTCGGGTTCGTTTTCCTTGACCCACAATAACTTGGTCAGCGTAAAGCCTTCCAGTGGTTGGTTACGGGTAATGTCAACGAACTCGTCACCGAGCTTCGCTTCAATTTCTTCACGTTGTGGCGTGCTGCGCGTATCGTTCCAGAGAATGGATGGCCGTAAGACCTTCTTGTTCTCATCCAACAGAACTAACCCGTGCATTTGCCCAGAAAAGCTCAAGCCCTCGATTTCTTCGGCCGCTAAATGGTCGGTCAAAATCAAGCGGACAATCGCCACCGTCGTCCCGGAAACCCAGTCTTCAGGATTTTGCTCGTTGTAACCGGGCTTCTTTTGGATTAAATCATAGTCAAAACTTTCTTGGGCGACGATCTGGCCGCTGTGATCTAGCGCTGAAACTTTAACGGCACTAGTCCCCAGGTCAACGCCGAGTACATACTTCCCCATCGGTTATTCCTCCTAGTTTATATCGCGTCATAAAAATGGCGGGCGGACACACGGTCCGTCCGCCATTCTATTGTCAGTTATTTTTCGTAGAGCAAAGGATTACTTGCTCAACGTTTCAACGATGTAGTGGTTGATGGTATCCTTAACTTCTTCCAAGTGGTCGGAGTGGGTAGCAGCAATCAATTCGGATTGTGGCTTGTCGATAGCGTACTTTTCAAGGGACTTGAAGTCAGCCTTGCCGCTTTCGATTTCGGCACCAACACCGGATTCGTATGAGCTGTAACGGTCAGCCTTTAAGGTGTCTAAGAAGCCGTCTTCCTTCATAGCAGCAGCAACACGCAGGCCGGCAGCAAAGCTGTCCATCCCAACAATGTGGCCTAAGAAGAGGTCTTCTGGGGCAAATGATGAACGACGAGGCTTAGCATCGAAGTTCAACCCACCGCGAGGTCCGATGCTGCCGTTTTCGACAACTTCGTACATTGCAGCAGTGGTTTCGTACAAGTTAGATGGGTATTCATCAATATCCCAGCCGATTAACTTGTCACCTTGGTTGGCATCCAATGACCCTAACAAGCCAGCTTCACGAGCAACACGGATTTCGTGTTGGTAAGTATGGCCAGCCAAGTTAGCATGGTTACCTTCCAAGTTCAACTTGAAGTCTTTGTCCAAGTCGTATTCCTTCATGAAGGCAATAGTCGTTGCGGCATCGAAGTCGTATTGGTGCGTCGTTGGTTCCTTTGGCTTTGGTTCGAGCAGCATTTGTGCGTCGAAGCCAATTTCGTTAGCGTAGTCCTTAGCCATATGGAATAACTTAGCAGCATGTTCTTGTTCTTGCTTCATGTTGGTGTTCCAGAGTGATTCGTAACCTTCACGGCCGCCCCAGAAGACATAGTTTTCAGAACCGACACGCTTACCAATTTCCAAACTGTGCTTCAATTGAGCAGCACTGTAGGCAAAGATATCAGCGTATGGAGAAGTACCAGCACCTTCGACGAAACGAGGGTTCGTGAACATGTTCGAAGTGTTCCACAAAACCTTCATGCCAGAAGTCTTTTGGTATTCAACGATCTTGTCAACAACCTTGTCCAAGTTGGCGTTGGTTTCACGTAAAGTGTTGCCTTCTGGTGCCAAGTCGCGGTCATGGAAGCAAAGGTAATCTACACCTAATTTGTTGTAGAATTCGAATGCAGCGTCAACCTTAGCTAAGGCTAAATCCATAGGATCAGTGTACTTGTCGTAAGGACGTTGAGCAGTACCGTCACCAAATGGGTCAACTAAGCGTTGGTCAAATGTGTGCCAGTAAGCTACGGCGAAACGTAACCAATCTTTCATTTTCTTTCCGGCAATAACTTCTTCCGGATTGTAGTATTGGAATCCTAAACCAGATTTCTTATCTTGATGGCCGACATATTGAATCTTGTCGATGCCTTTCCAGTATTCTTCAGTCATAATTTTATAATACCCTCCTAGTTAGTTCGTTGCGACAACCAACTTACAAATACTAGTATACAATCTTTTAAATCGAATGCAAGCGTTTTCGCCAAAAAAGATTCAAAAAATTCAGGGCAATAACAATTTCCGGTCAAACCAACTAAAACCTGGTTCTTTCCTGAACTGTTTCTACTATATTAATGACCTGGTATCGCTGAGCAACAAAAAAGCCCGGGAAAAACTTCCCAGACTTTTGCGTTTGATTTAATTTTCTGCGTCAAGTGGTCGGTCAAAATTCAACTCATAACCCTCAAGACCCAACACTTGATGCGTAATCAGTGAGCAGCCACCTAGAACCGTTGCCAGCCGGGCGTTAGTGGTCAACTCAATGCCCAGATTGGAATCAGACAATTGTTGATAGACTCGCCGAATATCTGCTAATAAATCTGGTAACTCTTCTACTAAAGGTGAGTTAAGGAAGAACGCATCGGGATCGAGCGTCCGCATGGTGTTGTAAATGAGACCAGCGATGGCCGTGGTAAAGGTTTGTAATGCCTTAACGGTTTCCGGGTCCTGGGACTGTGCTAACCGGACAATGTCCTCGCGATCCAGCGTGTCGACCCCTTTTGCCTGCTCGACTTGCCGAATCACGGCGTCTTCGGAGCTGATATCTTCGGCGTGAATGGCGTGGGACTTACCGTTGCCATCGATTTCGATACTAGCAATGGTCCGGCCAATTTCACCGGCATCCCCGTGTTCGCCGCGGAATAGGTCCCGGTGGAGAATGACCCCGGCACCGATCCCCCGGTGAATACTGATGGTGACGGTACTGTTGAGCTGCCGGGCACCGTTGAAGTCGCGTTCGTAAATAGCGGATAAGTTGGCTTCGTTTTCCAAAACGACCGGCACGTCATAGGCCGACGTGAAGACATCTTCGAGGTCAACGCCATCCATATCAATAAATGGTGACGTCTGCACCTTATTATTTAAGACGATCCCATGAATGGAGAAACAAATCCCCAATAGGCCATTACTCGTCTTGTCTTCCGCGTCAATTTGCGCGATATATTGCTTGATTCGGTCAATCATATCGTGGATCGACCGGCCCTTCGTTTCAATACGGTCGTATTTCCATACGTGTCCATTTAGCAGCGTGACCAGCGCATGTAGATGCCGGTACCCCAGGTCAAACGTTAACGTGTAGCCGTAGTTACGGTTAATTTCAACCAACGTCGGTTTGCGCCCACCCGCTGTCGAAGCCTCCCCCAGGCCTAATTCTGTTAAGTAACCGTTGGCCATCAGCGTATTGTAGAGCGATGAGACCGTGGACTTATTCAGGTGAAGCTGGTGAGAAATTTCAATTCGCGAGGTGGGATGGTTGTTAAAAATCTGCTGCAGCACAAACTTCAGGTTCTGGTCGTGTAACTGATTCCGATTCATACTTTGACGAACCATCCAATCTCCTCCTTATAGGTTGTTAATTTTAGTCGATCACTGGGACCTGAAAAATCCCAACTAACTTGGCATCACTAATTCCTTGACTTAATCAAGTTTTGTAACCGGTACCAAAATTACCCTCATGGTTTAGTGAACCAACTAACCTAAGTATTACTCACGCCTTGTGAAAATACAACTGTTTTTCGATAATTATTTCAATTAAACGTCTATTTAACCCCAGCACTTAGTTAATGACTAAAAGAAACCACCCCGCAAATATCGCAGAGTGGCTCCTGGTAACCCTCTATTTTCGTGTGAACTATCCCTAGACTAAGGATTGAATATCGGCAATCAATGAGGTCACGCGACTTTTGATCTCATCGCGCGACTGACGGAAGGTCGTCATGATCTGATCAGGCGTCCCCGTAGCTTGCGCGGGATCGGTCAACGGCCAGTGCAGTCGCGTTACGCTCGACGGTGTGACTGGACATTTATCGCGTGCATCGCCACAGAGCGTGACCACGATATCGCTAGTATTGAGGTAATCGACATCGATCAGCTTAGACGTCTGTTGGGAAATGTCGATGCCGACCTCTTCCATGACTTGAACGGCCAAGGGATTTAAGCCGTGCCGTTCAACGCCGGCACTAGCAATCGTCCAATCCTTGGGTGCTAACTCACGGGCAAACCCTTCTGCCATCTGGCTGCGGCATGAATTACCAGTACATAGAAAATAAAGTTGCGTCATTTGTCTAACCTCCAAAGTAAAGTGACCGTGAAGCGATAAATTCTAGGATACATAATAGGTGATTCTGACTTTCACCTATTATAACGATATTCATCACAGAATACTGCTGTTAATGCCCAGTTTCTCGGAAAAATTTCAACTAGCGATTAATTTATAAATGATAGTTAAAT
Organism: Levilactobacillus andaensis; assembly: GCF_016861695.1. Classification (GTDB taxonomy): domain Bacteria; phylum Bacillota; class Bacilli; order Lactobacillales; family Lactobacillaceae; genus Levilactobacillus; species Levilactobacillus andaensis. The sequence continues at coordinate 95,974 of NZ_BOLP01000013.1, forward strand.
ATTAACCACACAATAGCGGATTTACCGCCAAAGCTAAATAAGTCTCGCGATTCCTCTTCAACAAGGATATCATGGGACTACTAGCTTAACAACCGCTAATTTTAATGGCCGTCACTGGAACTATCCGGGGAGTGAATCATATGGAAAACTATCGATCCACCTGTATCAAATGTGGCAAACCGATTCCGTTGGGTGCCAACTTTTGTCAGTATTGTAGCGCCGCACAGAGTTTCGAGGCCCGGTCAACTGTGACGATGCCCTTAGAACCGCTTGATTGCCCCTATAATGAAACCATGCGGCCGAACCTGGTTTCGTCGACTGGTCTCTTTTTTAAGAACCTGACGAATACGTCGAAGTGTCTAGGCCGCGCGGATTACTGGTGGAGTATGGTCGGCATCGGTCTGATCAGTCTATTTATCGGTGTCTTTGGCCTCTTCGCAATCGGTCAACAGCCTGACTGGACCCAACTAACGAATTATTCCCCAGCAACCTGGGCTGCTTTAGTGCCACCAGTTTTGTTGTTGGTGCTCCTCGCTTTCGGCCTCATAACGGCTGAAATCCGCCGACTCCACGATTCAGGTCATAGTGGCAAAATCTCGCTACTCAATCTACTCATCCCATTTGGCGGCATTTTGTTAGCCGTCATCCTCTGCGAACCCTCTAGGCAGCGACAAAATCCGTACACGCCTTAAGGACGGTTGCTATCCACCATTGTCGTTCGCTGACTGGCCAACCGTAGCTTTCCCAGAACCAATCCCAAGGCAAAACCCACGAGCGTTGGGACCAACCACCCCAGCCCGAGACTGGCAAATGGAATCACCTGATGGTAAAACGCGAGTGCCGCGTGAACTGGTGCTAATTGCGTGACGACTTGTGGTGCGCTATTTAGCATGTCCAAAACCGCTGGGACTACCGTAAAGGCAATCGTCATTTTGTAGACGATACCGGCATACGGGCGTTTGGCAACGGTCAATGCCGCTAAAATCAGTGCTAAGGAAAGTGGGTAAAGGAGCATCAAAACTGGCAAGGACCAAGCGATGATCGTGTCTAAACCGGCGTTGGCGACTAGGAAGGATACGAACGTCGTCACCCGGAGCCAAGCCAGATAGCTGACTTTAGGGAAAAGTTTGTGGAAATCTTGGGCAAATGAGGTCACCAATCCGAGCGCCGTGGTAAAGACCCCCAGCGTGACTAAAACACCTAAGAAGAGTGTGCCGAAATTACTGAAATAGTGACCCACGATGGCTGATAAGGCCACAGCACCGTTGTCCGACAGTTTCATCTGACTGAGACTAAAGGCACCGAGTAAAACTAGCCCAAAGTAGATCAAGATTTCCAAAACAATACTAAGGGTGCCGGCCTGGGCTGTCAGCTTAGTCAGCTCGCGGTCATGATAACCGAGGCCACGCACGGCATGGACAAAGGTCACACTCAAAGCCAGCAGCGCAACGGCGTCAACGGTGTTGTATCCTTCGAGGAACCCACTGATGGTCGCGTTGGTTTGATAAGCCGTGGTCGCCGCATGGTTCAGACTTCCCATGGGGTTGAAGAACGCGACCACGAAGATGACCGCCAACATGGCGAGGAAGAAGGCATTGAGGTACTTGCCGACAACCTTGACCAGACTATTTTGATGCGTGGCTAAGACGTAGGCGGCCCCGAAGAATAAGCCGGTAAACAGTAGCATCCCCACGGTCGAAAAACGCTGCGGCAAGAATGGCTGAACGGCCATTTCGTAGGCTGTGGCGGCGGTCCGTGGCGTGCCGAAGAACGGTCCAATCGTCAGGTGAACGAGAATCAGGAACAGCGCCGCATAGTGCCGCCCCACCGGCTTAGCCAGATCAAATAGGCCATCACTCTTCGTCACCACAACGGCGAGAATCGCTAGCAAGGGAAAAAGTGATCCGGAGATGGCGAACCCCAAAGCGGCCGTAAACCAGTGACTCCCGGCCATTTGGCCCAAATGAACAGGAAAAATCAAGTTGCCAGAACCAAAAAACATGCCAAAAATTAATGAGCTCACCACGAGTAATTGTCCCAAATTCCGGTGCGATTTACCGGTTACAGTTTTGTCCATTTTGATTCCTCCACAACTTTTATTTTTACCTAGAACGTCAAAAAGAGCCCCTTCCCACTGCGGGAAAAGGGCTCTACAAGTAGAACGGTACCACCTTTTTGTGACGCAACACGCCACACTCATCGCGGACTAACATCCGCTAGCCAGATAATGGTGGCCACCACGATAACCTACATATCAGTCTCGAACTCGGAAATGATTTTCACACACGCTAGATGGTCACTTTCCACTTACCGTGACTCACTACGCATCGCGACGTGTGCTACTTTTTTCCTCAACGTTTTAAAAGTATTGTCATGATTATAGGCGCCAGTTGGTGAAAAATCAATGGGTAATTTCATTATTTTCTCATTATCGAAAAATGGGCGATTTGAGTGTTAATGGATACCTCAATCGAATTGTAATTGAAAATATAGCGCAAATTACAAGAACAAGTTAGTCACTAGGACTAAATACTGATGTCAAGGGATTCTCATTGGTTGGAGTTTAGTAT
>NZ_BOLP01000014.1 GCF_016861695.1 Levilactobacillus andaensis
GACCCGTTGGTCAAGTGGTTTAAGACACCGCCCTTTCACGGCGGTAACATGGGTTCGAATCCCGTACGGGTCATTTTGGAGGATTAGCTCAGTTGGGAGAGCGTCTGCCTTACAAGCAGAGGGTCACAGGTTCGAGCCCTGTATCCTCCATCGTAACATAACTTTATTATGGTCTGTTGGTCTAGTTGGTTAGGACGCCTCCCTGTCACGGAGGAGATCACGAGTTCGAGTCTCGTACAGACCGTTGTTATGTTATTAACAATTTAATACACAACAAACATATTACATGAATGGTATATGGCTCGGTAGCTCAGTCGGTAGAGCAATGGATTGAAGCTCCATGTGTCGGCGGTTCGATTCCGTCCCGCGCCATTTATGGTGGGGTAGCGAAGTCTGGCTAAACGCGGCGGACTGTAAATCCGCTCCTTCGGGTTCGGTGGTTCGAATCCACTCCCCACCATTCATAGGGATATAGTTTAAAGGTAGAACTACGGTCTCCAAAACCGTCGGTGTGGGTTCAATTCCTACTATCCCTGTTTGTAATGTGATGGCGGTATTGGTGAAGTGGTTAACACACCGGATTGTGGTTCCGGCACGCGTGGGTTCGATTCCCACATACCGCCCTAGATTGGGGCATTTGATTTATTTCGACTGGTCCAGTCAGATTGGATAGACGATTATGGTGGTATAGCCAAGTGGTAAGGCAGAGGTCTGCAAAACCTTCATCGTCGGTTCAAATCCGATTACCACCTTTGACTTGGGTATATCCAATCAATATTTTTTTGCCGGAGTGGCGGAACTGGCAGACGCGCTGGACTCAAAATCCAGTGACCGTTGAGGTCGTGTGGGTTCGAACCCCACCTCCGGTATAAGAAGCTTCATCTCGGAAGTCATCACAGTAGGTGGTGGCTTTTTTGTTATGTAGATTTTTAGCGGAGCAATCGTTGCTTTAACTGGTAACTGACGAGTGCTAGATGGCTACCTGAGAACCGCTTGTTGGCAATTACGAACACCCATAGCTGAAAAAAATTAGTGCCAGCAGGTGTGTGGGCAGCTGCACTTGATAATAGTTGGCAATAGAAACACTAGATAGCAGCCTGTCATCTTGAAACACGGAGAGGAGCTGACATCCTCACAAGCCGAGGATGTCAGCTCCTCATTATCTAAGATCACTAGTTATTTGCGATGATTGCAGAAGAAAATCCTTAAAAATTTGCTATCGCTTATGCTATTTATGCGATTGCTTCACAGAAAATTCTATCGACAATGCTACCCAGCAGGGACAACTGGTTCTAGTAAACAGCCTTTAAATCAATTTAAGATAAATTGAGAGATAGGCAATGGAATGCATAAGCCAATTGGTCGGATTCCCAGTTTACTTGGGGACATAGATGTTTCGATGTAGCGATATTCATTTGAATTCTGTGTGTCAGAAGCTCTGCATTCAAATTTATCGAAAAAATTTTTGTTGATGATGGTCATAAGTACCTTTCCGTTATATAAATTTTTAAATCTAGTGGTTGCTTGATGAGTGGCTGTTAGGATCTGAAGGGGCGTTTGGGAAAGGGGAGCGGTAAAGATACATATAGACAGTCTACCGAGGAAACTAGACCTACTAGCCTATTAGATTATAGCGTATGGAGCGGACATCCTAAAGCACGTGGATGTCCGCTTCTTTTCTTATACAGATATTGAGTTTTTTGGATGATTGACGATATAGAGAAATATAATACTTTACTACCTCCGCTAAAGGAACGCTGCCAGCTGCAGGGAACTAGAATTTCAATCTCAGTCTGAAATTAGGGGAGATGTATCAGTCATACTAGCCACAGAATAACGGATATGACTAATTGCTATAATATGGCATTCAAGGGGTTACCTCCATAATACGCCTAGATGTATTCATCTTTCTTAACCTTATAGCGGTAATCGTTGTTTCAGGCAATCTGAAATGGGTGATCTCAAAAGCAAGGGAGCTAATTGAATAGAATTTTCAAGTAGCAGTCTGTTCACCATGATTTTACCGTCTAACTGGGTGCTAGTCACGTACGTGTGGGTGTTGACCGGGAAAAGTGAATACGTATACGATGTAACGCCGCAGTTGCTTAGAGGCCAATAGAAGGGCTTATACAGATTTGCTACCTCTACCTGCAGTTGGTGCAATTGGACCTCAAGCAGCGTTCTAGTCATCCATAGCGTAATTACCCTAGCAAGTATGTAACGCGGGCTAAACAGGACTATATTTGATTTGTAGCTGTTCTGGAAGTATTGGAGGGAATCATAACCGTTGGCACTTGCAAGTTACACGAGTCCGGTTTGTATGAATCTAATCACTATACCGGAGGAGGGGTTCGACCGCATACCTCCGCAACGGTCAATAGAAAAAAGAGTAAATTAAAAACCCCAGCCGGGCAAGCTAGGGTTTTGCAGGTATTTGTTAGTTTTTTTTAATCTTGATAGGCGTCTTGTAAACCGACTTTATCTTGGTAGTCGATTGAAGCGTACCGATCTGATGCGTACATAACGCTGGATTCATCAGCGGAATGGCTTAAGCCTAAGGCATGGCCAATTTCGTGGGTTGCAACGTTGGTCCGTTGATTCTTCGTGTAACCGTACTTAGTTAAGAGGCTCCGGTTTAAAGTTGACTTGGCAGAAACGATTTGGTTATTGTCGTCACCCTTCTTTAAGTAAGAGTAATTGGTGTAACCAGCAAGCTTGCCGCTCTTAGTGCTGAGGGAAGCGGAAGAGGTCAACGTGATGTCAGCCTTTTCGCCGCTCTTAGCAGCTTTTAATTGAACAACGCCAACTTTGTTCCAACGCTTAACGGCGTTTTTCCAAACACTCTTGTAATAGGAAGAAGTCTTACTAGTTTGGTAAGTAATAGTGGTGTCTTTCCAACTGCCCCATGAAGGAGTTGGTTTACTAGCGGATGCTAAGATCGTGGTGCTGAAGCTTGCTAAGACAATGGCCATAGTGGCGATGATTAAGACTGCCCATTTTGTGATTTTTGCTAACATTTTGAAATACCTGCTTTCTGAAATTCCGAATGATCAACATTTAAGTTGTTCGCTATCTTATTGACTATGGTTAGTATAAAACGAGTTGCTAATTGGTTGGTTGGTCACATCTACTAGTGTGGACAGTTTCTGGGGGACAAAATTGTTAATGTGGACATAAAATAGCCCCTTATAGTTGATAAGCCGCGAAAACCGTTACACATTGGCAGTTGTGGCCATACTGTTAACTCCGTAAAACGGTGCGAATTCCACGAAATTTGAGCAAAAAAAAAGACCACTCTGATTGTGTTGGTATCGAAAACAATCAGGGTGGTCCTTTAATGACGCTATTTAGATGACAGATGTGTTACGAACGTTACAGGGGTAAACGAGCCGCATTTACCATTAATTTACTTAAATTTGACAGCGGTTCCATAAGCTGCTACAGATTGCATATCAGTTCCGATTGATCCGGAATCAAAGCGCATCATTACGACGGCATCTGCTCCCATATCTGCGGCATTTTGACGTAAACGGTCGACGGCAATATTGCGGGCCTCATCGAGCATCTTGGTGTAATCGCGAATTTCGCCCCCAACGACGTTCTTTAAGGAAGCCCCGATATTCCGCAGAACGTTCTTAGATTGTGTTGTTAACCCGAAGACCTCACCAATTACTTCGTATTCTTGACCAGGGATGTGTTCAGTAGTAGTGACTAAAATAGTTGCCATGAAAATTCCTCCTCCGTTGATTACCTTCAATATACCGTGGCTGACCGGCTAACACAAGTTTGGTAAATACTTTTCTGTGGAAGTTTGGTCGATATTGCCACGTGACTCACAGACTTACTGCATAATGGGTAGAGTTTTGGCTAAGTATGCAGGTAATGAGCAGGGATTCTGTATAATATTGAAAAATAAATAAGCGAGATGGTATTAATCAAATTAAATTAAAACAATTAGCAGTATCAATTTGATTGGTGGCATGTTATGGTTGGTCATACGGACGCTTGCTCACAGAGCTTTCGATAGAAAGGGGACACCTAACATGTCCAATGAACAAACGAGTCAAGAAGAACCCGAAGAACAAGCGTCCGATTTCCACCCGGAGTTACAGCCATTTGATGCGCAACAAAAAGAGTTGATCAGTCATTATTTGTTTTCACGGACGGCGTATGGCTTAGCTGCGGCGACCCTTGAAAATAATTTGAACGTGCCGTTAGATCATTATCAGCAGAAACGTCTGTTTTACCGAGATATTAGTGATTTAGCCCATTTTCGGCGTAATTTTTTTGACAGTGTAGGTAGTTTTCTTCAGTATTCATTCGAGACAACATATCAACTCGAAGTCTGGGACCGACAGTTCCATAGTAAATACGACTATTCGCAATCAGAGCTCCGCCAAGCGGGCCTCTGCACGGTTAAAATGGGAACGGCAGTGGAGACGATAACGTATGGGAAACTCGGCTTTAAAGTGCGTCGCTCATTTGAGATTGAACATGAGCACCTCTTTGGGACCAAGAGTCAGTTCTACGTTGCGGGGAAGCAAGTCCCTTGGGTAGATGGTCTAATGCTTTTACAGCGTCAATTAAAGGAACACACACTTTGGTTGAAAGGGTTCATTTTAAAGATTGAAGATTTCACATAAGCATGATGCGTAACGATATCCCTTTAACACGCCGGGGGGTATTTACATAGAAAAAAGCCCAACCACAGGGTGTGATTGGACCGGTTACTTGGCAAGTGACTGTGTGAGCAGGGGGACCAGCTGACGGACTGTCGGCTGCACGTTGCCCCGGAGAATGTCGGTGTGACTAACGGCAATAACGTTACCATTACTGCTCAGGTGTTGGCGTAAACGTAAAATTTGTGCGTCCACCACATAGATATTTTTAGAATCGACGGTTAAGTCCCAGTGATGTTCGGCTTGCACCGTTACTGCCGGGAGCTTGAGGGCAACTGCTAAGTTTTGACAAAAGTGATTAATTAGGGCGGCGTCGACGATCGAGTTACCAGTCAACACGGGTTGATATTTCCCGCTTAAGATGTCACCAATCACTTTGATTTCCGTCATGTTGGTTCCTCCATTATTAGATGATGCCTCATTTTAGCACGGAAACTAGGGGTGAGACGTCACTTCACTTGGAGCTTAGCGAAACTTTAAAAGATGATGTTAGGTTTAGAGAATCAGGTAGCCAACTAACAATTGAATAAAACCGGACGTGATCAACCGGTAGTGGTCGTTCAAATGTTGTACTAACCACCAATGGGCGGCAACGAGGAGAATCACCACGATTAATTTCCAGGAGAAGGATAACGTTAATAAGGAAAGAATAAAAATTGCTGGGGTAATCAAGGTGAACCGCCAATCGCGCTCGCCAGTCAGGTAGTAAGGCTCAAAGAAGGCGAGGTAACTGGCCATGAATGGGATGAGCGGCAGTAAGAATTGTAGGGCGAGGTAGTGGTTCCGTAAGAAAAATAGGATGACAGGAATGCCACAGCCAGCCAGAAAGCTAAAGACCACTAAGCCGTAAGCGGATTGTAGGCCTAGTTGCGGGATACACGCGAGCACTAAGAAAACACAAATCAGGAGCGCAAATATTTGAATCAAATGTTCCTGAGGTGCGGCCAAAAAGCCCATCGTGCCAGCGGCAACTACCAGAATTGGTCCAATTCGCGATTGAAAATGACGTACGAGGATCAAAAAATAACCAGCAGCTAAAAAAATACCGTATACAATAAGATAGAATTTAACCCCACCGGCTAGTGGTGTCCCGGTGGACGCCGTCGAACCGGCGATCCACCAGAGAATATTTTGGCAGAAGGTGAACACGAAAAGCTGTTGCACCGTGCGGTTTTTAAAGAAGGCCATGAGTGTGGTCATGGAATCGCTCCATTTCAACTGTTTATTGTGTGTTGCCTTTAATCTTAATAATTATCTGGCGATTGGTCAATGTTTCTTTCAGAAATACTGGGGAGCTTTCTTTATAGTTTTGCAAAACTGTGTTAGAATTCTTAAGTTATGAGTCAATTCCCGATAGGATTCACGAGTCTAGTGAAGCTGCCTTGTAACCGACTGGCGCGAGATTATCGGTCAACTCGTCGTCAACACTATCTAGGGGGAATATCCATTGCAAGAAAGACATTTATTTACTTCGGAATCCGTTTCCGAGGGACATCCCGATAAGATTGCTGATCAAATTAGTGATGCCATCTTAGACGCGATGCTGCGCCAAGATCCAGATTCACGGGTTGCCTGTGAAACTTCTGTAACTACTGGTCTCGTTCTGGTCTTTGGTGAAATTTCAACCAAAGCCTACGTCGACATTCAAAAAGTGGTGCGTCAGACCATCAAAGAAATCGGCTATACGGATGGCCAATACGGGTTTGATGGCGACAACTGTGCCGTTCTCGTTGCCATCGATGAACAATCACCAGATATTGCGCAAGGGGTCGATGATTCCTTGGAAACGCGTGAAGGTGACGAGGATCCATTGGATAAGATTGGTGCGGGTGACCAAGGGTTGATGTTCGGCTATGCCGTTAACGAGACGCCTGAACTAATGCCACTCCCAATCGAACTGAGTCATGCCTTAATGCGGCGTATCGCCACTTTACGGAAGACCAACGTTATCGACTACCTGCGTCCAGACGCCAAGGCTGAAGTGACGGTGGAATACGATGACAACGAACGACCAGTCCGGGTCGACACTGTTGTGCTGAGTACTCAGCATGATCCAGACGTGACGTTAGACCAAATTCGGCAAGACGTCATTGACCAAGTGATCAAGCCAGTCATCCCAGCAGACTTGTTGGATGACAAGACCAAGTACTTCATCAACCCAACCGGTCGTTTCGTTATCGGTGGTCCCCAAGGGGATGCTGGTTTAACTGGACGGAAGATCATCGTTGATACGTACGGTGGGGCTGCCCATCATGGTGGTGGGGCCTTCTCTGGTAAGGATGCCACCAAGGTGGACCGTTCGGCGAGTTACGCTGCACGGTACATTGCCAAGAACATTGTGGCAGCGGACTTAGCTACCAAGTGTGAAGTGCAGATTGCCTATGCCATTGGGGTTGCAGAACCCGTTTCCGTGTACATCAACACCTTTGGTACCGGAAAAGTTGCTGAGAGCAAGTTGAACGCCGCTGTGCGCGACCTCTTCGACTTACGGCCAGCAGGAATCATCAAAATGTTAGATCTTAAGCGGCCAATTTACAAGCAAACCGCTGCATATGGTCATTTTGGCCGGACGGATATCGACTTACCTTGGGAACATTTAGACAAGGTTGAAGCGTTGAAGGCAGCCGTTAAATAGGACGTTTTCGTTAAAAAGAAGTTGTGGTGGTCCCTAGGGACTGGCACAACTTTTTGTTTTTTTAGGCTAAGTCCTTGCCTTTTGGGAAGAAACCCGTGATAATTGATACATTACTGTTTTATCAGAAATTGGGAAGTAGCAGCAATTGGCTACTTAAATTCGTTGTGTGGCGGGGCCCAACGGCAGGAGGATATTATGTCAAATAAACAAACTAACGTGGGGGTCGTCACGGCAGCCGTTTTCGTTGCCACCTTCATGTCTGCCATTGAGGGGACCATTGTCTCCACCGCCATGCCAACCATCGTCGGGGACCTACACGGGGTCGCCCTCATGAATTGGGTCTTCTCAATCTTTCTACTGACGAGTGCCCTGGCCACACCAATCTACGGCAAGTTGGCCGATACGGTGGGCCGTAAGCTCGTCTTCTTAGTCGGTCTCTTCATCTTCGTGTTAGGGTCGACCTTATCGGGGATGTCGCACAGCATGGAAACATTAATTGCTTGGCGGGCCCTGCAAGGAATCGGTGCCGGGGCCATTATGCCGGTGTCTTTTACAATCTTAGCGGACATCTATCCGGTTGAAAAACGCGCGCGGGTCATGGGCCTGAACGGGTCAGCCTGGGGAATCGCTGCGGTGGTCGCACCCTTATTAGGGGGCTTTATCGTCGATCAACTCAGCTGGCACTGGATTTTCTTCATTAATATTCCCATTGGGATCATTACCATGGCGCTGATTTGGTTTAACTTAAATGAGTCCACTCAGCGCAAGACCTTTACGATGGACTGGGCCGGTTGCCTGTGGCTGTCGGTTGGCTTGTTGGCGTTGATGTTGACCTTCCAGCTCTTGGGCGAGGGCGACTTGAACATGCTGTGGGTCGTCGGTGGCTTAGTCGTGACGGTCGTAGCCTTCTGGCTGTTTCTGCGACGAGAAAAGCGGACGGATGATCCTTTGATTCCGCTGACACTGTTCCGTGATCGAACGTTTGTGATTCAAAATTTGATTGCGGCATTGGTCAGTGGGTTCATCATGGGATTTGAAGTTTATTTGCCTACTTGGACACAGGGACTTCTGGGGCTACGTGCCTCCGAAGCCGGGTTTGCCATCACGCCTAGCTCGTTGATGTGGATCGTGGGATCCTTCATTGCCGGACGCTTAATGGTTCGGCGTTCACCATATCAAATTATCAATATTGCCCTGACACTCATCATCATTGGTGCGGTGACGATGGCCTTGATTCCAGCGACCACACCGTTCTGGTGTTTCTTCGTTATCGCGGCCATTTGTGGGACCGGATTCGGGATTACCATTACCACCACGACCGTGACCGTTCAGAGTCACGTGGCGACCGATGAAATTGGGGTAGCAACTTCCTTTAATACCTTGTCCCGGACGCTGGGACAGACAATTATGGTGTCCATTTTGGGAATCATCATGAACGTGCAGATGGCTAAGGGGGTCGCTAGCCATTCCGGTGCGACGATGGGGATGATGAACAAGTTGATCAATCCGCAGACTGCTAAGAGCTTACCGGCTAAGCTCTTGCCAGAGCTCCACGGTATCTTGTACCAGGGACTGCATTTAATCTTCATCGCTGGCGCACTGCTGATTGTGATTTCGTTCTTAGTGAACTTTTTGGACCGCAAGGATACCCAGCGAATCAGCGATAATCAGGGGTAATTACTCCCGTTTTTCGTATAATTACGTTATAATTATCATTAAATAATCAAAAGTGGAGGCGAGGAAGATGTTTGAGAGTAATCATGCGCGGTATGCCAGTTATGGTACCGTTGCGGCCCTACCAGGCGACATGATCGATGCTGTTTGGCAGATTATTGACCGCGACCTCCAAGGACTGTTTCCGTTAGACAACCTGTTAACGTTTAAGCTCCATGAAAATCAGGGGACAACGACGTTTGAGTACGTTCAAGAAGACGACCAGCAAATGGATCTGCGAGCAGGGTTCGATACCCAGTTTGCGTACACGCCAGAATTGCCGGACACCGTCTTAGCGTATGATGATGGGGATAGTCAGATCATTCTGCTACCATCCGAAACGGCTGAACATTAATTGTGTAAATAAAAAGTAGTTCGGGAATTGTCCTGAACTACTTTTTTTGGTTAAATTAGGCAACCTAGTGCTCCCTTCGCCTGCGCCCATATCTGGCGACCTATTGGCTTACATAGTACGCTTAGACAACGGGGATAATGATTGTAACAGTCGCTATCGATTGAACCGAAAGCGCTAAGTCTCCACGTTTTCCGACCGTTGTCGTGGTAAAACACAGTTAGAGCCGGAGGAGGGCAGGGATGCAGCCAGCCGTGGTAATATTGTGAGCTGGCCAAAGGCTAGCTCACAATATGGGCGACTTTGGAGACACGTGTCCTTCGTGGCTTCAAAGCGAGCGATAAGACTGGTGTTCTTCCAGTCTGAAGCGTCCCCACAGCAGGCGGAATCCCTGACAGCCGGAGTGCGGCCAATTTATACTAATTTAACTGCTAATTGGTTGGCACTATAATTGCCAGAAATTTAATCACTGAATCAGCCCAAAGTGCCGCAACCCGTGAACAATGCCATCGGTCATATTGGTCGTGGTGACGTAAGCCGCCTTATTCTTGGCTTGGAACACACCGTTGCCCATGGCGATGGGGATGTCGACCTCATCGAACATCTGTAGGTCATTGAGGCCATCGCCAAACGCATAGGTCTTCACATCTTGGAGTCCGGCCGTCTTGAGGAGCGTTCGAATCCCAGTCTGCTTGGTGACGCCCATGACCATGGTATCGAGGGCCCGCGGATTATTCCGGACTAAGGTCAGCTGGCCAGCAAATTTGCGCTGGTAGATTTTTTCTTTGTCCCGATTGAAAATATTGAGGAAGTTAATGTCGTGGCTCAAGTACCAGTCGGGGTCAACCACCGCGGGTAACCGCAATAATTTAAAATTATCCTGGGTGTCCTGACTGGACTGACTCAGTCGAAAGCCTTGATTATTAAAGTAGCCAACGGGATCGCCCTGCTGATTGGCAAAGGCAGTGATGGCCTTTAGCGTGGGGCGGGGGATGTTTGCCGCCGCCAGTCGCTGGCCTTGGTACTGCACATAACTCCCGTTAGCACTGACGACCGCATCAATATTTGTGGTGTCCAAGACAGATTGAATCTCAAATATGTTTCTTCCGGTCGCAATAACTGGTAAAATATGATGTTGTTGCATTTCATGAATAGCCGCAACACTTGCTGGCAAAACGTTCTTATTGTCGTCAAACAGCGTTCCGTCCAAATCAAAAAAAACGATTGCGTGATACATAGAATGCCTCCTAGTTCTTATGCTTACAGTTTCATTATACAACAATCTGTTTGGTCCCCGTTTGGATTCGATTAGGTCGCGTTGCACACTGAAAGTTCATGAAATTTGGAGAAATTTTGTCAGTCAGATGTAGTAGTCGGCTATTTTATGGTACACTATATCTTGTATTTTTAATAAAAGAGGGGCTATCATGGTGATAATTACAGCTGGAATGATCGGAGTCGGTAAAACGACTTTAACTGGAAAGATTGCGTCACACCTGGGTACTCAAGCATTTTTTGAACCGGTTGGCGACAACCCGGTGTTGCCACTTTACTACCGGGACCCGAAGCAATATGGCTTCTTACTGCAGATTTACTTTTTGAACAAGCGGTTTAGCATGATCAAACGGGCTCTGGCCGACGACAACAACGTCCTTGACCGTTCCATCTACGAAGATGCGCTCTTCACCCGCGAAAACAACGCCGAAGGTAACATTACCGACACGGAACTCGAGGTCTACTTAAACCTCCTCGACAACATGATGCACGAATTAAATGAACTGCCAAAGAAGGCGCCCGACTTATTAGTTTACGCCGATGCCGACTTTGACACGATCCTTCACCGCATCAAGAAACGTGGTCGCGATTACGAACAATTCGACGACAATCCAGAATTGGAATCCTACTACAAGAAGATGTGGACGGCTTACCAAGGTTGGTTTGCCGACTACGATGTTAGTCCTAAGATCAAGATCGACTTACAAAAGTATGACTTGGATGTTCCTGGCAACACGGAACTCGTTCTGGGCCAAATCGATGACGCTTTGAAAGACTTACGAAGCGACGCCACCGTATAAAAATCGTCATTAAAAATCTCCCCAGTCAGAAATGGCTGTGGGAGATTTTTTTGAGGTTCTGTGTAATTTTTGGCTAAAAGGGTGTTGTGATAACAACTGGAGTGCAACCAGCTATATATCAGTCCGAGTGTTAACCTAACTTCTTTTCAATATTAGCCAGGGTGACTAGACTCGTGTCAGCAAAGACCATATCGGCAGCACCCAATTCGGTTGCGTCGCCAATACCCAAGGAAACCTCGCCAGCCGCGTTGATGGCAGCGACCCCAGCGGCAGCATCTTCGACCCCAATGCATTGTTCTGGTGGCAGGTTGAGGAGTTCAGCGCCCTTGGTGTAGATCTCAGGATCCGGCTTACCCTTCTTCAAGCTAGCTGGATCAACAATCTTTGGGAAGTAGTCAGCCAATTGCAGCTTGCCTAAGACCCGGGGGGCATTCTTCGAAGCGGAGGCCAAAGAGAGTTGATAGCCGTTTGCCCGCAGACTGTCTAAGAAGTCCTTCATGCCAGGTAAGATGTTGGCAGGGGTCATCTTGTCGACTTCGGCCACGTAGTTCGTGTTCTTTTGGGCGGCTAATTTTTCTTTTTCGGCCTCGGTGTAATCATTTTCCTTGCCACCGGCCTTCAAGATCATTTCCAAAGAGTCCATGCGGCTAATGCCCTTTAAGCCGTTGCCGAGCTCCTCACTCCAGGCAACGCCAAGGGAATCGGCTAATTGGTGCCAAGCCGTTCCGTGAAGAATGGACGTATCGGTAATAACGCCGTCCAGGTCGAAAACAAATCCTTTAATATCAGCAAACTTTGTCATGTAAAACACTCCTTAATAGGTAATGGTGGATGAAACGTGTGGTTTTAATGAAACCTGTTGTTGCCCAATTTTGAGGGTCGCTGCGTGGTCGGCCGTGACCGTAACTTGATGATGGTCGATGGCAAATGTATATCGAGTGCCGCGCAGCAGCTGGTTGAAGCGAATGGTTTGCCAAGCTTGTGGCAAGTGGGGAGTGACGGTCAGCTCGGGAGCTAACGCGTCAACACCGGCGTAATACCGGGTGGACATCAGGGTCACAGCACCCATGACGCCGAGGTGGATTCCTTCGGCGGTCGTGCCGCCCTGAATGTCGTAATAGTCGGAAAAAAGCGCTTGCGAGAAGAGTTGCCACGATTGATCCATGTTGCCCGCCATCGCCGTGAGCGCTGCGTAGACGATGCGTGAGAGGGTCGAGCCGTGGGTGGTCCGGTCGAGATAGAATTGGAGATTTTTCAGTAGTGCGGTTTGTGGGAAATGGTAACCCAACTGTTCTAATAAGCCAATAACTGTTGGTGCATCGAAATTATAGAAGGCCATCAGGGCATCGGCTTGCTTAGCGACCTGGTAGGCGTCCGGCGTTTTACCTTCGGCCTTCAAGATGCGATCCATTCGTGAAATGTCGCCGTACTTTTGCCGGTACTTGCGAAAATCGAGTTGGGGCAGCTTGAAGTAGCCTTCGAATTGACCAATGATGTCGTCATCGTTGATATCGAGTTTGAGATGATGACTGATGTCGGCGAACTGCTTCAGTGTTTGTGTCGTCACAGCCGTTTTATGGTCAATGCGCTTAAGTGTGGCGGCGTCCAGGTGTTGGCGAATAACAGCCAACTGATTGAAGACCCAGGTGACCATGAGATTGGTATAGGCGTTGTTGGTCAGCCCCGGCGTATCCGCATTGGGATAATTTTCGTGAAATTCGTCGGGCCCCATGACCTTCGCAATCGAGTAACGGTGATCAGACGGATCTAGTTGGGCCTTGCTCAACCAAAATTTGGAAATTTCTTGGACCATTTCCAAACCATACTTGGCCATGAAATCCTGGTCGCCAGTGATGCGGCAGTACATGATCACGTTGTAGGCAATGGCTAACGACACGTGGCGTTGCAGTGAAGAGTAGTCGGGATCCCAGGTGTTGGTCAGGGGATTGAGGTGGACGACTTGCGATTGCTCATCGCCAACCTCACCGGACTGCCAAGGAAACATGGCGCCGGCATAACCTGCGTTCTGCGCATTCTTCTTCGCTGCTGGGAGCCGCCGGTAACGGTACATCAGGAGGGCTCTTGCCAGCCGCGGGTCATGGAGCGCATAGATTGGGAGATCGAACATTTCATCCCAGAAAACGTGGCCGCGGTAGGCTTCACCATCGAGCCCCCGCGCGTTGACCGACGCATCGATTTTGCCAGAGGCGATGGCTTGCGAGGCTGTGAACAGGTGGTAGAGATTGACCCGCGTCAATTTTTGCGCGGTCATGTCGCCGGTGATCTGAATGTCGGCATCCGCCCAACGGTGTTGCCAGTAGGCTGTGCTGCTGGACAAGGTATCGTCAAAGCTAGCCTGGCTAAGTTCCGATGTGGCGATCGGTAAGAGGGCACCGGTCGTTTCCCGGTCGGTGAACAGCACCACGTTCTTTTCAAAGGTATAGGTGTGGTTGGGCTGAACATCGACGGACCGCATCTGCCGAACCTGTTGCTCGGCGTTTGGGCGGTTATCGTTCGGCGTGTTCAGCGCTTGTCCGGAACCGGTGAGATGAGAACCAATGGCAAATTTAACAGCCGATGACCGCGTCTGACCCTCAAGAAAGATACTATCGGGTTGCTGACCGGTTCCCGTGACGCGAATGTGGCGTTGGTCAAAGGCACTGTACCGCGCAACGTTGCCGTTGACGACACTGCCGTCGATGGCCGAGTAGACTTGCAGACTGCCCGCAAAGTTAAGCGGGGTGATCTGGTAACGAATGGCCAACCGGTGCCAATCCTTAAAATTAGCCAGCTTTGTCGTTTGGATTCGCAAGGCGTGGCCCGTTGAAAGTTGAACCAACATGGTCGTGGTCAGCGTCCCAGTATGCAGGTCCAGGCTGCGGTAGATGTCTTGAATGTCCGTGGCCTTAACGCGAAACGGATTCTGATGATCGACCCCAAAGGAGAGCGCCTGTGCATTCGGTAAGTTGACGAGGTCCTCGTTGGTGACTTGCCGACCATTTAAATTCGTCGTTAGTTGGTCGTAAAGGCCCGCCGTATACCAGCCAGGATAGTTGTCTTTATCGGCATGCGCTTCGGTATAGGTGCCCCGGAGGCCAAAGAAACCGTTACCAACTGTCAGCATGGCTTCCTGACCGTAATTTCGTTTACCCTGGTATTGGCCGTAATAATCGAGGTGCCAAGACAGGTAGTCGCGCTTGACGGCTAGGGCGTGCTCTAAACCCTGGTCGGCGATGGCCTGTTGACTCACAACGGGGATGTTGAGCATGTTGGCGATGGCTAGGCCAATGTCGATACGCTGGTGATTGATGCCGACGATGGTGTCCGAAAAGGGATAACTTAGGGCATTGTCGACGACGGCCGCATCAACGTCCAAGCCGGCAAGCTTTAAACGTAAATTTTCTAGGTTTTCTCCGATAGTTTGCTCGGGATTGTAAGCAATGATGAATCGCCGTTGGGTAGCCTGGTCGTCCGGATGGTAACTGACCTCTAGTGAATCGTCTAAAACGTGAAGTGTAATAATTTTCAAACTCAATTTTGCTTCCTTTCTGCTAACGATTAGCGTATTCTTTCACTTTCAATCTTAGGCGGCCATTGGCCAATTAGCAATTATTTCCCTTTGAAATTGCTGAACTTATGATAGCACACAATGCCTATATGACGCAATTGCAATCGGTTGCAATTGTTAGCTGAACGTTGCTTGCACGAAAACGCTTACCACCGGGGATGGGCGACTGGATTGTGTAGTGATTTCTAAAATATGGTGGTGATTTTTATTGGCGAATCTTTATTTTTGATGTGGGGACAAAAAAGTCCGGACGATGATCGTTCGGACTTTCGAATAGCGTTTAAGTTCTAGTTGACGATGTATAGTGGGTCGGCACCTTGGTCGACCTTGACGGCGTTGTTGGCCACGATAGCAGCCATGGCATCTCTGGCTTCAACGGTCGCATTACCGACGTGCGGGGTTAAAATGACGTTGTCTAAGGCCTTAAAGCCGTCGTCAACGTTTGGTTCCGCCTCGTAGACGTCCAACGCAGCCCCGGCTAATTGGCCGGACTTTAAGGCGTCTAAGAGGGCCGCTTCGTCAATGACGGGGCCCCGCGCGGCGTTGATCAGGTAAGCGGAGTCCTTCATTGCAGCAAATTCAGCGGCACCGAGTAAATGATGCGTCTGATCGTTTAACGGGCAGTGGAGCGTCAGCACGTCACTCTTTTCAATGACTTCGGCTAATGTGGCATACGTGGCATTGAGGCTCGCTTCAGTGGCAGCAGGCAACGGATGGCGCTGGGTGTAGACGACCTTCATGTCAAAGGCGGCCATGCGTTTGGCAACGGCCTGACCAATTTGCCCCATACCAACGATTCCTAACGTTTTACCGGCTAGTTCATGACCCAAGAAGAAGAGGGGGGACCAGCCAGCAAAGCCCTTGGTCCGCATGAGGCGGTCACCTTCGACCATTCGATGGGCCAACGTAATGATGAGGCCAGTCGTGACTTCGGCGGTCGACGTGGTTGAGACCTTAGGCGTATTAGTGACCGGAATCCCTTTAGTTCGCGCATAAGCGGCATCGATATTGTTGAAACCGGCACCATAGTTGGCAATTAATTTCAAATTCGGATCCGCATCGATCACCTCGCGGTCGACTTGAGTGGACAGTGGTGTGATGAGATAATCCTTACCGACGATTCGCCGTAGTAAGTCTTCTTTGGTGATCAACCCACTACCGGAATAACTTTCAACTTCGAGACCCGCCTGCGTTAAAATGTCCAAGGCGGATTGGGGGATGGGGGCAGTTACTAAAACACTGGTCATGTCTATCACTCCTTCAGTAGAATTCAATTCACACTTCCATTGTAATCGTTTCCAATTAGGAAAGCACCACTTGGGAAGATTAACTTCGAAATTACCCGGTAAACGTGGTAAGATTTGAACAATGAGATGAGACGGAGGCGTGAGGCGAATGAAGAGTGTGGCCCTTATTTTAATGACGATCATGACGGGAATTTTGATTGGCGGTACGCTATGGTTACTCCTAGCAATGGGATTGACGGGCTGGCTCAAGTGGCTGGTCGGCTTTGCCGGGTTTGCCATTGCGACCGGATTGAATCTAGGAATTTTCTGGCTATTATGGCCGAAAACCGGTTTTGCGGATGATGATGACGATTAACTGTGAGAGTTGAGCAGTTTAGCGTTCCCTTCGCCTTACCGGGCGCCAGCTGTGGGCTGGAACGGTACGGACACAACTTGAAACCTCGAAAATGCCGAGTCTACAAGATTGGCATTCTGCTAAGCCAACGGAAAACCACTGTCAGCTAAGCAGAATGACGCGCCTGAGCCCATATCTGGGTCTTTTGTCAACTAGGATGATGACCCCCAAACCGTTATTGATTGGACAGTAAAGTGTAGTGTACGCAAGGCATTTAGCGGTTGTTGTGATAAAGCACAACCAGAGCCGGAGGAGGCCAGGGATGTAGACGGCCGTGGAGGTGGCGTTAGCTGGTGTTTCTTAGCCAGCTTACACCACGGGCAATCTTGAAGACATGTGTTTTTCATGGCTTCAAGTTGAGCGAGAAGCCCGTTTCCCAGGCTGAAGTGTCCCCACAGCAGGCGGAATCTCTGGCAGCCGCAGTGCGACCATTTTAAGCAATCTAGGTTTAGGATTTAACCCTAAAAACAAAAAAAGGGCAAACAAAAAGCCATTACGATAAGTCGCAATGGCCAAAGAGTAAGGTTACAACATAATTGGGGGATTATGTTGTAAAAATTTCATCTACTTTGGGGGAGTAAAATGAAATCTGTCTGTTGAATGAGGACAGAAGCCTCACGCGCAAGCTGAACGTTGGTTCAAACTTGCCCGCAACCATATAGTACCGCATAATGATAAAAAATGCTATTAAAAAATAAATATTTTATAAAACTATTGAAACTAACTTTTATAAAGTAACAATTCGTGGCATTTTCCAGGGTGCTAACGGTTAGTTAAGCGACATTACATAGTGAAAGGAAGATGGATTGATGCAAGGAAAAGTTAAGGTTAACGGTAAGTCTAAACAGTCTTGGCATAGTTTTATAGGGGTACTCTGGCTAATTCTGATGATAATTGTAACGAGTGTTGTTCAAGTTCCCTTGCTTTATATGAAGGGGGGATCACTTGCGCATCAACTCATGTGGGCCGCCCTCTACTTGCTGGGTTTCGTGGTCGCCATTGCGTTGGGCTTCTGGGGCTATCGTCGCGTACATAAAGGCTGGCAACGGTTGGACCGCAAAGATTGGTGGCTGATGGTCAAGGGCTATGGCTTCATCATCGTTAGTGAAATTATTCTCGGCGGTGCCAATAACGTTTTCTATGGTGAAACGAGTACGGCCAACAACGATGCGTTGCATCAGTTGATGGGAAGAAGCTCCCTAACCTTAATTATGTTGAGTCTAACTGCAGTTTTTGCCTCCCCATTTTTGGAAGAACTCACATTTCGTGGCCTGCTTATCGATGGTTGCTTTCCAGCCAAGTGGTTTTGGTTTCCGGTCATTGCCAGTGGGGTAGTCTTTTCGCTGGTTCATATGAGCGACAACGCTATCAGTTGGCTACTCTATGCCGTTATGGGCGGAACCTTCGCTTACGTTTACAAGCGCACTGGGAAGCTACAGAGCACAATCATTCTCCATGGTTTTAATAACCTCATTGCCATGGGCGCGATGCTGAGTACCATGCTGCATTAGGCGTGCCAATCGGCCAAGACGGTCCGGGTAATATCATTGATGGCCTGTTCGTAGGCGCCCGTTTCATTTACAGTGAAGCCATGCAGTGAATTGGGATAGCGACGACAGGTGACTTGGGTACCGGCGGCCACGAGTTCCTGACCAAATGTTTCGGCTTCATTCATCAGTGTGTCGTGGTCGGCCGTTAGGATACTGGTAGCTGGAAATTCCCGTAATTCATCGGCACTGGCGAGGGTCGGCGAGATCAAAGGATTTCCCGGTGCTTGATTTTGCCGATAAAAACGATTAAATAAGCGAGCCGTTTCTGGTGAAATGACGTTAACAGCGCCATCCGGGAACGGCTTTTCTTCTGGGGTCGTGTCCAAGTCCAACACTGGGTAGTCAAGAATCAAGCGTTGGGCGAGGTCCGTTTGTCGGCGCAGGGCGAGCAGTTGGGTACCAATGATCAGGTTCCCACCGGCACTGTGGCCGATGAGGGTGGGGGCTCCGAAGAGCGGGTAACGCTGATGGATCTCTTCGATAACGGTGTAGCTGGCTTCTAGGGGCTGTGGAAATGGATGTTCCGGTGCTAATGGATAATCGACGTCAAAAACGGCGGCGTGCGTCCGATAGCTAAGTTTTTGGCAGAATAGGCGGTCCCAATCGTTAATGGGAAAAATAAAACCGCTACCGTGAAAGTTGATAATCATGTGGTGGGCGGGCATGAGGGGCCAGTGAACATAGACCTTGACCTCGCCAGCAGATGTTGGAATGATGAGTGTTTCTTCCCGATCGATGGCGAACAAGGGCGCTGGTTGGTGACCAGCAACGGCTTGTTGACGCAATTCGCGGGCTTGTGATAAAAGTGACATCAGGAAACCTTCTTTCGTAGGGAAATACTCAAAAATGTGTGACTTATCGTTTGGATTAGTCGTTTGTCACACACATTAAGACCAGTATATAGCTAATGAAACGAAAAAACCGCTCAACCTCACGAATTGGTGAAGTTGAGCGGTCTTTTTAGTCGAAATCATCGACCTTTTTTGTAATTAAACGGTTATCACTGACATGATCAAGTTGTTCCTTAACGGTGACGAGTTCGGTCATCATGGAGTCGATTTCTTTGTTCGTCATTCCCAATAAGGTCTGGCATTGGCCGATGCGTTGATAGACTTCATCACGCTTGGCAGTGGCCATTTCGGTGAGATGGATGAGGACTTGACGTTCGTCGGTTCGGCTACGAACCCGGGTAACCCAGCCTTGTTTCTCTAACCGTTTGAGCAGGGGCGTTAACGTCCCGCTATCGAGCTCGAGGCGGTCACCAAGTTGATGGACGGTCAAAGGCGCGTCCTCCCATAGAACTAACATCGCAATGTATTGTGGATAAGTTAGGCCAAAGGGCGCCAAGGCACTTTGGTAGAAATGATTAAATTTCTTGCTAGCAGAGTAAATGGAGAAACAGAGCTGCTCATCCAGCAAGACAGGAGAAACTTTGGGCATGGCATAGGCCTCCTTTCGTTTACTTTCCAGAGTATTGTATACAATTAAATTGCCGATAGCAAGTGAAACCACTTTGTTGCTTTGCTTAAGGCTAGGCATTTTACAAAGCAAAACTCAATTCACACACACCAGCACGCTAACGTAACATTAAAATAATTATATAGCATGTCGATAGGTAACTTCAATGATTATTGATAAAACAAGTTTTTTGCGCGCTAATTTGATAGCTGGCTAAGTTGAATCCGTGTAGGGGGTGCAAGGGTTTGACGGGCCTTTTAGAATCGAAAAAAATTTTTGGATTTGGCTCCAATTGATAACAGTAGTTGAGAATTAAAACTCGTCAAAATAACGAACAGACGCCAGAATGACAAGGATTACAGCAAGATTAATCCTAACCAGTTTAATCAATAGTAGGAGAAAAAATGGTCCACAAACGTTGATTGACGATGTCAAAGCATTTAAACGGTTATGGCGGTTACATATCAGGCGATAAGTAAAAGGGTGAATTAATTGCGAACAATTAAACTTAAGTATAGCAAATTTAGCACAAAATAAAAGCATATTCAACTGAAATACTCTGTAAAACGTTGCCATTACAAGCCGTAGTTGGCAAAAACACTTGGCTAAGGAATGAAGAATGGGTGAGTGATTTAGAAAATGATTAACCGGTTAATCTGAAGAAACGAGAGATACAACTATCTTACTGGGATGCGTGAATGCTAGACATTATCTGGATAGTGTGCGTAAATTGACTGATAATTAGTAGGTCGTGGTCCCTAATTTCGAGAAAATCGATTGTGAAAGTCACAGGTCGATTTAT
This sequence comes from Levilactobacillus andaensis, assembly GCF_016861695.1. Lineage (GTDB taxonomy): Bacteria > Bacillota > Bacilli > Lactobacillales > Lactobacillaceae > Levilactobacillus > Levilactobacillus andaensis. The sequence continues at coordinate 20,474 of NZ_BOLP01000014.1, forward strand.
GGAATATAAAGTCGTGAAAAATGAGATGAACCGTTTGACTAGGCCACTGGACACAAAAAAATAGGAACCTCGCAAATACGAAGTTCCTATATCAGTTATTCATGATGCCCCGAGCAGGATTCGAACCTGTACTTGATCACTCAAACAGCGACCTGAACGCTGCGCGTCTGCCAGTTCCGCCATCGGGGCAACTCAACAACAAATAATATATTACACTAAATCTGTATAAATGGGAACCCCTTTATTCAGATTTTTTTTGATTTGGGAATTTTATTGCTGTGCCGTACCCGTGAACGACCAAAAACTTAGGGGCAACGTTCATGCGCACGACCTCGGTGTTAAAACGAACATCAATTAATCCGTCGGCACCAGACGCCTGTGCTTGCTTCATTAAATCTTGTTTGACCTCATCAAATAGACCATCGAATAAGGAAAATTCATCCGGTTTTTCCGAGCGGAGCATGGTGTGCGCCGTTGCGGTTAAGATGCCTTGAATGGCATGTGAGCGGTTTAAACCGCCAGTTGTCATGAACATTGTGACTTCCTCCTCAATTTAACTTAACCACCGAAAGTGGCGTTGTAATCCCCACACGCAAGCCGCTCCAATGACGACGCCCAAGCAGTTGGTCAACACATCGTTGATGTCGACCCAGCGACCGAGGTGCACGCAGGCATTGAAAATCGCTTGACCCGTTTCCAACGTTAATCCCGTTGCCAGTCCTGCCAGTAACCAACGCCGCCAGCGACTCTGCGACCAGTTGAATTGCAGCAACATCCCCTGGGGAACCGTCATGGCAATGTTTGCCCAGAAGGACAGGTCGATGCTGGCCCGTTGGAGGGGAACCAGTACCCAGGTGCCACCCGCCCATTCGAAGGACGAGATGGCGCCAACACTATTGCCGAGCGTAATCGTAATGGGGGTCCAGGTGAGAGCATTTAGGCCCCAACATCCGAGCCACCACCAGACGCGGCGGTAGCGGTGACGGCCTAAATCTTTGAAAATTAGGATGGCCCAAAGCAGGCTGACCAGAATAAAAGGTAGCCATCGTATCATGTCGTGCGCCCCCTTATTACGTCTAGTATACCTAGTCTCTGAGGGACCGGCAATGCCTTTTCTCAGATTAAATGTTAAGCTGGAAGATAACGCATACTTTTTAAATTGGATGAAAGGGGCCATTAGTTTTCATGCCAAATCAATCGGAGACACAATTACCAACTAAAATTAAGGTCCGGGGGGCCAAGGTCAACAACTTAAAGGACCTGGATGTGGACATTCCGTTAAATAAGTTCGTCGCCATCACCGGGCGAAGTGGGTCGGGAAAATCTTCCCTCGCCATGGGCGTCCTGTACGCTGAGGGCGCGCGACGGTATTTGAACGCATTGTCGACCTTTACTCGGCGCCGCATTAATCAAATGGGGAAGGCGGCCGTGGATTCAGTTGAGTATCTGCCATCCGCACTGGCCTTGCGCCAACGACCACAAGTCCCCGGAGTACGGTCGACCGTGGGGACGATGTCGGAGAGTTTTAACATTCTTCGGCTCGTTTTCTCCCGACTAGGGTCGCCCGTCTGTCCCAATGGCCATCAGGTGCCGCCGACCCTAGACGTGGCCGAAAATGATGGCTACGTCACTTGTCCGACCTGTGGTGTGACCTTTATGGCACCTGGAGCGGAAAGTTTTGCCTTTAACTCGGATGGCGCCTGTCCAACCTGTGGTGGTCTCGGCGAAGTCCGCCAGTTGGACGCGTCATTGATTATCGGCAATGAAGACCAGACGCTGGCAGAGGGCGCCGTGGCTTCCTGGCACCTCCCCGGTCGAAATTTCATGCCGACCGTGGCCAATGCCATCGGGATTCCAACTGATGTGCCCTACAAGGACTTGAGCGAAGCGGACAAACAACGCGTCTTGCATGGAAAGAAACAGTTCGTCTCGCTGGATATTCCTAGCAGTAAGGGAAAAATTTTCCATATGGATAAAGCCGTTTATGAAAACGCCTTTGCTGCCGTGGAAGATAGCATGGCGACCACAAAGAATGAACGGACGATTGCGAAACTCAATAAATTTTATACGTTTGACACCTGTCCGACCTGTCACGGCACGCGGTTGAACCCCGACTTACTTAAGCAGGAGCTCAATGGCAAGAACATCGCGGAAGTTTCTGATCTGCCCATCAATGAGCTCCGGGAGTTTGCTGGGACCATCGTCGCCTGGTTGCCCGCGGACATGCAACAATTAGGCCAGAGCTTAGTCGACGAACTGTTGTTGAGTGTCCAGCCCATGGTCGACCTCGGGTTGGACTACCTGACGCTGAGTCGGCCAGGGGCCACGTTATCGACCGGAGAGCTTCAACGAATCCAATTAGGTCGAACGCTGCGCAGTGCCACAACTGGCGTTTTATACGTCCTAGACGAACCGTCAGTTGGCTTGCATCCGGCCAATGTAACTGGCTTGATCAAGGCGTTTCGCGGCTTAGTTGCCCAGGGAAACTCCGTGGTGGTTGTCGATCACGATACACGGATCATCAGTGCGGCCGATTACGTCATCGAAATTGGTCCGGGTGCCGGTAAGACTGGGGGAACCGTTGTCGACGAAGGGCCGGTCGATACGATTGCGTCCAGTCCACACTCCTTGATTGCGCCCTTCTTAAATGGGACCGCAGAGTTACGTGAGCGCCCCCAGCTAGCACCTAAGGAGCTTTGGCAAAAGGGCAGTCTGGATATCGAAGTTCAACATCGCTTTAACATTGATGATGTCGCCGTTAAATTTCCCAAGAACCGGCTCACCACGGTGACAGGGATGAGTGGAGCCGGCAAGACGACACTGGTCTTGGACAGCTTGATTCCAGCAATCGAGGCGGATGTCGACCACCGGCCGTTGCCACAACACGTCACGCAATTGGACCGTGCCGGTGTGCGCCACGTGGTCAAGGTTGATTCCGTTCCGGTTGGGAAAAATGTGCGGTCAACGGTGGCCACGTACACGGATATTTTGGACCGGTTACGGAAGTTATTTGCCGCGACGCCTGAGGCCAAGAAGTTGGGCTACACGAACAGTCGTTTCTCCTATAATGTGAAGGCGGGGGCCTGCCCAATGTGTAACGGGACTGGTCAGATTTCACTGGACGTCCAGTATTTGCCGGACATCACGGAAGTCTGTCCGCAATGCCACGGGGAGCGTTACAATCAAGAAACGTTAGCCGTTAAATGGCAGGGGTACAGCATCGCCGATATCTTGGCCCTGTCTGTTGACGAAGCCCTTAAGGTTTTCACGGACGAAACAGGTATCGAACAGACGTTGCAGACGCTACATGACATGGGGCTGGGCTATCTCCTATTAGGGGAAAGTACGCCGGCACTGTCCGGTGGTGAGGCCCAACGTTTGAAGCTAGTGTCACGAATCGGCAAGCGCCAGACCGGCACGTTGTTCATTTTCGATGAACCCACGGTCGGCCTGCATCCCCTTGATATTCAGCAGCTGGTCAAAGTTTTCGACCAACTTTTACAACAGGGTGCAACGGTCATCGCCATCGAGCACGACCTCGACCTGATTGCCAATGCCGACTACGTCATCGACATGGGGCCAGGCGGCGGTATTGACGGTGGTCAGCTAGTCGCCACGGGAACGCCGGTTGCAGTCAGCGAAAATCCAGCCAGCGTCACCGGCAAATACCTGCGCGACCAATTGGAACTGTTTCAAAGATAGACTGTGCTTGAGTTGGCAACTTTAGTGGGTTCTTTCGCCTTACCGGCCGGCAGATATGGGCTGGAAACGGTGCGGACACAACTTGAAGCCTCGAAAAACGCGAGTCTCCAAGATTGGTCTTCTGCTAAGCCGCCAGAAAACCACCGGCGACCAAGCAGAACGACGCGCCTGAGCCCATATCTGCCGGCCTCTCGGCTAACATGGTTATTTATGGCAACGTAAGATAACAATTGAAAGTATTGCTATCGGGTGAGTCGGCAATGTAAGGTGTTAGTTAATTTCGACGTCCGTTGCTGAAAAACTCCAGTTTAAGCCGGAGGAGGCCAGGGATGGAGCCAGCCGTGAGCGAGAAGCCCGTTTCTCAGGCTGAAGCGTCCCCGCAGCAGGTGGAATCCCTGGCAGCCGCAGTGCGACAAAGTTTACTCAATCTAAGCCAATCAAAAAGCGCATCGTCGAAGTTAATCGGCGGTGCGCTTTAATTATTTACAATTTTTTGGAGACGGTATAACGCTTGGTGGTGGTTGGCTCCGTCTTATCAGTCAGCTGTTGTTCCGCTAAGAAGATATCGAATGACGGCTCGCCACGATCGCTTTTGACGACCAGCACGTGACCGGATTGATCGTGCCGTTCTTGATAGATCTGCGCCGTTTGAACGGCTTCATGATAATCGTGAAAGTTACCAATTGAATCACCAGGGTTGAAAAGTACAACTTCATCCATATAATCATTCCTTTCAGGGCTAGTTGCTAATTTCATTATAGCGCAGTTGCTCTGAAAACGATACCAATATACGACCAGAACGGATGGGCAACCTACCGACTAGAGGTTATCGTCCATGGTAAATGAGAGTGATGAGAGCTCCGCACTGGCCTGTACGAGTTTCCCAATCTGTTCTTGGATGGCGGCGTTAAATGCTTGGGCGGCCTTGGCGTTGACGATGCCGAGGCGCATATCGTTTGGCGCAGAAATAGCATCGCCACTCGTCAAACGTTGAATGCCCCAGGCCTGCATAGTGGTCAAGAAGTTATCCCGTAATTTCCGATTCTGGCGGTAGTGGTCTTCGCTCAAGACGTTGAGCAATTTAGCCGCCCAGTAAGGATTCTGACCATCATAACCCAGATTCTCTGCGGCAAAGGTGGCGTCAATCTGATTGCCAGCCGCGTAGACGGGGAGGTAGGGACTGAAGGCCGGATTCCCTAGTGCTTGCCAAATGACCCCAGCTAGCACGGGCACAACGTCTCTTCTGAGTTGTAAAATATGCGAATTTTGTGTCCGGGAAAGGCCGACTGCCCGGAATTGGTGCCGTTCCTGTTCAGTGCCGTTACCTAACGGATCAAACGGGGTCTCCTGGTAGTGTGAGCCCAGAAAGGCCTCGACTTGGGGCACACTGATCTTCTGTTCGGCGTGACGAATGAAGGGCAGTTCCATACTGGTCGGCTCCTCGAAGGCACTCGGCGTGAATAATTTGTGACCATACCAGACACGAGGCGTATTGTAATGCGCGTCATCTGCTGTGTGGGTCCCAAAGATGTGGCGGGAGTTGAAGCGATTGCCGTCTGGATTCAACCGATGGGCCTGAACGAAGTGTTGGATGTTGGCAGATGTCATGAAGTTGTCGGCATCGTCAAAATCAACATCTTCAATGGCTAACTGGTTGGCGACCACGGCGTAAGCGTCATCGGGGATGCGTTGGGCGACCCAGTGATGTCCGCTGACGATTTCCATGTACCAGACTTCATCGACATCGCTGAACAGGACGCCGTTTGTTTCGGCGGCCCCAGCAGTGGTGACCAATTGGCCTAGGCGCTGAATCCCGGCCCGAGCGGAGTCAATGTAGGGGAGAACCACGGTGAGCATGGCATCTTCGGCAATCCCGTCGGCAACTAAGGGGTCAACGCCCAGCACGAGACTGTTGGTATAGGCACTCTCGGTCGCGCTCATGGCGACGTTATTAGCGTTGATGCCGCTCTCTTCGTAGTGGCCTTCATCGGGATTGGTGTCGGGCATCGCCGTATAATGGACGGCCTGCTCCGGCAAGGTCGTCGTGAAGTGATTGTTTTTGGAGATAAATGTCAGGTCGCGGGGCTCATCGGCGGGATGGACTACGGCATGTTTTGGCCAAATCGCCACAAAATTATCTTCATTGCGGGCAATAATGGTGCTCCCGTCAATGGTGGCGTGTTTACCGGCTAAAAATGAGGTACAAGCTTGGTGCGTAAAGCGTGACATGAAAGGTCCTCCTTCAGGGATAAAAAGCGTAATATTGAAATCACTATAGCACATTTTACCGACATGAGGCGTCTTTTACCGTTTTCCAGCTGGTCTTTGCTAAAATAGGAATAATCGGTGCGCCACGAAACGTTGTCGATAGTCCTGGCTTGGATTAGAATAGAGACTATTCAGGCCGTTGAAAATCGTAGGCTAAAATAGTAATCAGTGAGCTGGGTATGGTTGGCTTATGTCTGGCCATCACTTGCGGATAAATGTCAAGGCATAAGTTTCGGGATGAGTCCGTAGTGGAAATTTATAGGGATTGGCTTTTGTGGCCTTAGATTAGCTGTGTAAGCCGAGAGGCCGGCAGATATGGGCTCAGGCGCGTCGTTCTACTTGGTCGGCGTTCTTGGCAGGCTTAGTAGAAAACCAATCTTTAAGACTCGCGGTTTTCGAGGCTTCAAGTTGTGTTCGCACCGTTCCAGCCCATATCTGCCGGCCGGTAAGGCGATGGACCTACCATGTTGCAATACATAAAATTTCAAAAGGAGATGCCGTCATGGAACATGGACATCAACATGAGCACTCGATAGAACGCGAACGGGAATGCGTAATCGGCGTGCCGATTTTTCAGCAATTATCCGATGACCAGATCACCTCGGTCGCTAAGGTGACCCGCCCGATTCACGCGGATAAGGGGGGCACCGTCTTCAGCGCTGGCGAGGTTTCCCAAACGCTGTACATTGTCAATCAGGGACAGGTCCGGCTTTATCATTTAGGTGATGACGGTCACGAGCAAGTTTTGCGGGTCCTGAATCCCGGCGACTTTGTTGGGGAAATCGCGTTGTTTACCGATGAAATCCATAGTTCTTACGCCGAGGCAACGACCACGACCGAACTCTGCACGATTTCGCGAGCTTCGTTGACGGCCTTGATCAAGTCCTTACCGCCATTGGCTTTGTCGCTATTAGGGGCGCTAGCGGTACGGCTCAAGACGGCCGAGAAGCAGGCCACCTTACTGGCCATTCCGGATGCGTTACCACGGCTAGCCGGCTACCTGCAGGAGCTGAGCAGTCACCGCACCGGGACGTTTGACCTGCCTATGAGTAAGCAAGACTTAGCGGCCTACCTAGGGATGACGCCAGAATCACTCAGCCGCAAGCTGAAGCAATTGAGTACCAAAGGGGTCTTAGAGACGGTCGGGCGGCGACAAGTTAAGGTGATCAACGTTGCCAAACTTGCCGAACTGGCTCCTGAATGAGGGCTTTGATAGCTATCTCGTTAAGAATCCTTAATAATATGGTATTCCCGAATTAAATTTGCTAGAATAATGAGTGTTGTGTTTCATTTAAATTTAAATTTTAATGAACGACCAAATCAAAGACTAAACAAGAAAAAGGGGATACGCACATGTGTGGATTCGTTGGCTATGTGAATCAAAAGGATGTTCCGACAACCACGATCAATGATATGGCAGATCGGATCAAACACCGGGGGCCAGATGATGCTGCTTACTTCCATGACGAACAAGCCGTAATGGGGTTCCGTCGGTTATCGATCATTGACTTGGCTCACGGGAGACAACCGATGTATAACCGTGACCAAACGAAGGTGTTGACCTTCAACGGTGAAATTTATAACTATCAAGAGATTCGAGAAGACTTAAAGAAGTTAGGCTACGAATTCAAAACGGATGTGGACTCAGAAGTTTTGATCCACGGGTACGATGCCTGGGGACCAAAGCTGTTGGATCGGCTCCGGGGCATGTACGCCTTTGCCATTTATGATAAGACGAAGAACGAAGTCTTTGGCGCCCGGGATCACTTTGGGATCAAGCCAATGTACTACTACGATGATGGCAAGACCTTCCTTTGGGCTTCCGAAATCAAAGCGTTCCTCGAACATCCTAATTTCAAGAAGGAATTCAATGAAGAACTCTTGCCAATTCACTTGAGTTTTGAATTCATTCCTTCCCGCGAAACCATGTTCAAGAACGTCTACAAGGTATTGCCTGGTCAATACTTCATTCACCACGCTAACGGGGAGACCGAAACTCACCGGTACTTCAAGTTCAACTACGACCATATCGATAACACTCAAACAGTCGAAGAAGATGCCAAGAAGATTCGCGGTATCGTTGACGAATCCGTTAAGACGCATATGATCGCCGACGTTGAAGTCGGGAGTTTCTTATCCAGTGGGATCGATTCTTCCTACGTGTTGAACGAGGCTTCTAAGCTCCAACCCATCCAATCCTTCTCCTTAGGGTTCAAGAACTCCAAGTACAGTGAATTGAGCTGGTCTACGGAATTTGCCAAGGAGATCAAGCAGAAGAACACGCCACTTTACATGACGGGGGACGACTACTTCGATATCTTGCCAACCATCATGTACTACATGGACGAACCCTTATCCAACCCATCAGCAATGCAGCTTTACTACCTGTCAAAGGGGACCCGTGAAGCCGTTAAGGTAGCGTTGTCTGGTGAAGGTGCCGATGAATTCTTCGGTGGGTACAACACGTATCTCGAAGCCATTCCGTTCGAACGTTACCAGAAATGGGTTCCGGGTGGCATTCGGAAGATGCTGGGTGGCATCGCTGAAAAGTTCCCTCGGTTCCATGGTCGCCGGTTCTTAGTTCGGGGTGCTCAACCATTGAGCGAACGCTACTACCGGGTCAACTATGTATTTGACTACCATGACCGGAACAAAATCTTGAAGAACCCCAAGCTCAACCAAGATGCCGGGGCCTACACCAAGCACTTGTTTGACGACGTTAAGGGCTTAGACGAAATGACGCAGATGCAGTACTTCGACATCAACACCTGGTTACCTTATGACATCTTGCATAAGGCCGATCGGATGAGTATGGCGAACTCGCTGGAAGTGCGGACACCATTGGTCGACAAGGAAGTAGCGAAGTTCGCCGCAACCATGCCAGTCAAGACGCGGATCCATACCGATGAGACCAAGGTGTCTCTGCGGGCCGCTGCCGAATCTGAGTTACCAGAACGGGTAGCGAAGAAGGAAAAGATGGGCTTCCCATCCCCAATCGCGACTTGGATCAAGACGGAACCTTACAAGTCACGGATCATCGAAGCATTTAACTCCGACGTGGCGCACAAGTTCTTCAACACGGACGCGCTGATGGATATTTTACACGAACACATCAACGGCAAGTCCAGCATGCAAAAGATCTTCACCATCTACACGTTTATCTTGTGGTACGAAGTTTACTTCCCAGAAGACACGACGGCTAAGACGGTGGACCTGGTTCGCCGCACGCAAATTTAATTTAAAAACGGCATGGCTTTTTGGCTGGCCGATAACGATCAAGGTTGCTATTGGACTCGTCCGCTAACAACCTTGATTGTGTTTACTTAGCTTTAAAGAATCTAAGACCATTGTGAAGGGACTTTTAGTTGTTATGGAAACCAATGGAGTAAAATTCACGCCCATCTTACTGGGGAGTGACTTTAACGTTTACGGGATGGCGCGGTCATTTTATGACTTGTACCACGAACCCGTTCAGGCCTTTGCTAGTATCCAATTAGCACCGACCCGTTACACGAAAATTGTTAACTTGGAACTGATCCCGGGGTTTGACGAAGATCCCGTTTGGATTGAAACCATGCGTAAGCTAAAGGCCCGTTACGCGGACCATCCAGAACCCGTCATCCTGATTGGGTGTGGGGATGGCTATGCGCAACTGATCAGTAAGCATAAGGACGAATTGGAAGACGTCTTCATCTGTCCTTACGTGGATTACGACAAGTTACGGCATCTGAACAACAAGGAAAACTTCTACAAGGTGTGTGACCAATACGGTCTGCCTTATCCCGCAACGCGGATCATCACCAAGGCTGACGCAACTGGCGAGCAACCCGTTGAACAACCCTTTGATTACCCGGTTGCATTGAAGCCAGCCAACAGTGTTGAATGGCTCGACGTGCACTTCGAGGGCCGGAAAAAGGCCTTCCGGATTCAATCTGAGGCCGAATTCCGTGATATCGTGGGTAAGATTTACGCCAACGGCTACACGTCCGACCTCATCTTGCAGGACTTTGTGCCTGGGGATGACAGCAACATGCGGGTCGTGAACGCCTACGTTGATCAAAATCACCACGTTAAGATGATGTGTCTGGGTCATCCGTTATTGGAAGATCCAGCACCATCCGCAATCGGTAATTACGTGGCCATCATTCCGGAATATAACGAAACGATCTACCACAACATCCAGAAGTTCTTGGAAGCCATCGACTTTACCGGTTATGCCAACTTCGACATGAAGTACGATGTCCGCGACAAGACGTTTAAGTTGTTTGAAATCAACTTGCGTCAGGGCCGGAGTAGTTTCTTCGTGACGTTGAACGGCTACAACTTAGCTGACTGGGTCGTGAAAGACTACGTCAAGGGGACGCTGACCGATGCGCCAACCGTTTACGGTAACCAAGACGAAAGCAAGCACGCACTGTGGTTAGGTGTGCCCGTCAAGGTCTTCAAGCAGTACACGCGTGAAAATGCGGACAAGGATCGGGCATTGAAGTTGATTGCTGCCGGCAAGTTCGGCACGACCTACCGCTACGATCAGGACATGAACTTGAAGCGTTGGGCCCTGATTCAGTGGATGCAACACAACTATACGGTTAACTTTAAGAAGTATTTCGCAGAAAACAAGGGGTAATTGCCATGCAAAAATTCTTTACAATCATTGGCGGCATGGGGACGATGGCTACCGAAAGTTATTTACACCAACTTAACTTACGGACGCCAGCCCATGCCGATCAGGATTACTTGAATTATATTTTGGTCAACCACGCGACGGTCCCGGACCGGACGGCTTACATTTTCGATCACAGCCAACCTAGTCCACTACCTGATCTGCTAGAAGATATCCAACAGCAGAGTAAGCTGGGCCCAGAGTTTTTCACGTTGCCTTGCAACACGGCCCATTATTTTTATGACGAGTTGCAGGCGGCAACCGACGTGCCACTGCTCCATATGCCACGGGAGACGGTCAAGGAGATTACCCGCAAGTACCCGCATGCCAAACGCATTGGGATTACTGGGACGCGGGGAACCATCAAGGACCGCATCTATGAACAGGAATTGCAGGCAGCTGGGCTGACACCAGTGCTGCCGACGGATGCCATCGAAGACGAAACGATGGAGCTGATCTATACGCACATCAAGGAGCAAAATGAGGTGGATGCTGAACTGTATCACCGCATTCTGCGCCAAATGGTGACGGAGCAGGACGCTGAGGTCGTTATCTTGGGCTGTACGGAATTGTCGTTAGCTCAGGAGCGCGAACCCGAAACTGACCTGCCATTAGCGGACAGTCAATCCATTTTGGTCAACCGGACCATTGAACTGGCGACTAAGATGCGTCAAGAATAATCAAATCAAAAAGCCTTACTCGGTTGCGAGTAGGGCTTTTTGATTGGCGTAAATTGGTCGCACTGCGGCTGCCAGGGATTCCGCCTGCTGTGGGGACGCTTCAGCCTGAAGGGACATCAGGCTTCTCGCTCGCTTTTAATCCGTGAAGGCCACACGTCTTAAAAGTCGCCCATCATGATAGCTGGCTGCATCCCTGTTCTCCTCCGGCTTTGATTGTCGGTGACCATAATAACTGTTGAAAGACTTACAAACTGTTGTTTATCCAATCCAATTGATAATGAATTGGAAGGTCATGGCCTTAGTCACCAGCAGGCAATCATAGCAGCTGAGCAAGTTGTAAATATGGAGACTGGCGTACCATGCATCCGTTCCAACTAAGGTAATGCTGGACGACAAAAAGAGCCACGACCACATGCCGTAGCTCTTCTATGTACTCTATCTGAAAGCCAGTGTCAATCCTAGTCCCACGGTAATCAGGGCAACGATTCCTAAAATCCAGTAGATGATATGCGACGTTGATCGTTCCATTTTACGACCAAAGCCAATTTCGATTAGGGCAATCGTGCCGATCCCTAGTAAAAATTTCAGGCTGATTAACAACGGGGCGTGACTGAAGGTGCGGATACTGAGCACGACGCCACTGATAATCATGACTAAATAAGCGATGCGGGCAAGAATCAAAAATTGGGTTGCGCGTTTCTCGGAATGGCGGGTCAAACCACCAATGACCAAAACGGTCAACACGATCCAGGTCCAGAAATGCAGGGCTAACCACATACTAACCGCTCCTTTTCTAACGTAATGTCTTTAGCCTACCATAATCAGCGGTGACTGGGTATTAATTTGAGAACCGAGCTAGTGTAAAAATGAAGTCGTCTTAGGCCCTTTGTCATACTGGCTACCGAACTGGAATCAATAGGATTGTCGTACTCCAATCTAACATCTACAGTATTTCTTGACCGCAATGTCTACCGCGTGAATGATCAGTAGCCACAGTGCGGAAATTTTACGCCATCTTGTGATAGATTAGTTCGGCAAGGGGACCGATGGTGTGCGCTGTGACCAATTCGAATTGGCGGGGGGCGGCTAGGTTGCCGAAGAGGCGTTTGCCGTTGCCCAGCATGATGGGGGCAATCTGCAGGTAGAGGTCATCGATGAGATTGGCCGCTAGCAGTGGGGTGAGGACGTTCTGACCGCCGACCACCCAGACGTTGCCCGATTCTTGTTGCAGTCGCTGAGCCAAGGCCACAACGTCCTCAGCCGTAAAGGTAGCCGTCGGGGTGTTGGGTCGTGATTGCCGTGTCAGGACGTAGCTGTGCATGGCGGGATTGGCTGGGTTAAATGGCATGTCGGGGGCTAATTTGGCCACGTAGTCGAAAGTGACCCGGCCCATGATGGCGCTGGTCATCTGTGAAAGCACCGCTTGACCAGTATCAGCCGGAATATTAGCGAGGGTGGTCAGCCAGTCGATGTTGTCATCACTAGTGGCAAGGTAACCGTCCAAAGACGTTGCACCGTAAAATTGAATTTTTCCCATGTGTCTAAGCTCCTTTTAGGTAGAAAAAACGAGTTTGGACATGTCAGCCAAACTCGTTTTTAAAAGATCTATTAACCCACTTCAGTCAAACTCGTACTCTTGACCCAGTAGGATTTGTTATTTAATGTGAAGCGGAACCAGGTCGATTGGTCGCTAGCCTTGTAGCCTTGCTTGTTGACCTTAATCTTAGTTCCGGCAGCGAAGTCCTTGGTGTGCGCCGTGGTCTTGGACAGGTAATTCGAGTTCAAGACGTGGTTGTACAGAGAGAAGTTGCTGCTGGTGTTGAGCGTGAAGGACTTGTTGGCGTCCGTGTAAGTGACCTTAGGGAAGTTCAAGGCCTTACTGTAGACCCAGTACTTGTAGCCGGAGTTCTTGCTGAAACGAATCCGGTACCAGGTCCCACTCCAGCCGCCTTTCTTTACGCCACGGCTGTCAACGTAGACCTTAGCGCCACGATAGTCAGAGCTTAAGCGACCCCAACCGATCTTGTAGGCACCGCTCGTCCCCTTAACGTGGTTGTAAACGGTCCAGTTCGTGTAGTTGTTCGCGAGGGTCGCCGTTTCGTTGTTCCCACCATGGTAGTACTTGACCGTCTTTTGCTTGACGGTCGTAGTGTGATCCGTCGAACTGTCGGACGTGCTATTCGAGTTCGTGTTCGAGCTTGAGTTGTTTGAGCTAGAACTAGATGATGAGCTTGATGAGCTATCCGTGGTGTCAGTCGTTGTGCCACCCAAAGCCGCATATTGCGTCTTGACCAACGTCACGAAGTCATCCATGTTGTACGTCGTGCCAAAGTAGGTCCGGGCGTTGGTTGACCAGTAGCCATCTGGATCGGTATGCGTGGTCCCACCTAATAAGTTAGTCACGTCGTGGTGAGAAAGCACCGTTGTGTAGCGCTTAGGCGTCAAGCCGTATTGCTTTAAAATGTAGGCCGTGTAGTAGGCGGCGTTGTTCAGCTCTGAGGCAAAGGCAGCCTTAGAGTGGACTTCAATCTGCTCGAATTGAACGTAGCGCGCATTGGCAATCGGTCCGGCACCCCAGCAAAGATACTGGGTGTTGGCAATGTTAATGATGCTGTTAGCGTCAACGAACGTGTGGACAAAGGCATTTTGATAGTTTCGTTGCATATAAGCAATTTCATTATAAATAGTTGAGTTTGGGTTAGCCGTTTCGTGGACCACAACCCCCTCGGGCTTACCATAACGGTAATTGTTCTTAGGAAAACCGGCCCAAATCTTACTGGTAATCTGAGGTGTTGCATAATTTTGACTCGCAATGTAGTCATTGATTGAATTTGCACTGGCGTTGGTTGACCAAAACAGGCCGACACTACCCGCTAATAGAGCGATTCCCCGAACCGCCCAGCGATGCCATTTCTTCATACTTATCTTCTCCTCCTGTAACAATCTCTTATAAATAACGGTATAACGCAACGCCTAAATTATAACGTATTTTCCGGGAGTTGCGTATTGATTAAGAAAACAATTTTTTATCCGGTCGTTCGGGAAACTCTCATAATATTTGATATTGTGGAAACATTAGTCGTGAATTGCTTGGTTTGGCGCTGTTAACATCAAAAAGAATCGATAAAGTTCGGAATCCGGCCATTATTTCAAACTCCTTACAATTCGATTGCGAGTTCGAGAAAGACTTTGCTTGCGTGAGTCCGCTAAGTTAGCTATAATGTTACTTTGCATACGAAAGGAGCGACGAACATGGCTGAGACTACTGAGATTAAGATTGGCGATTACGTTGCGGCAAAGAAATTTGGTCCATTGGAACACGGATTTACCGGAGAAGTGACCAAAGTGTATGATAATTCAGTTTTAGTTGAAATTAGAGACTACGATCCGGCCGATAAAACGGCGGTGGGTGACATGAATAACCGTGCTGTTGTGCGGAAGTCAGCTGCTAAGATTACGGGACACGTAGCGGATAAAAACTAACTTTTGTAACTTTTTTTGAATTTATTTGCAAAAAATGATGACAACTCACAGATGGTATGCTATACTTTTCTGTGTTGTGCGGGTGTAGTTTAGTGGTAAAATTCAAGCTTCCCAAGCTTGCGTCGCGGGTCCGATTCCCGTCACCCGCTTTCGAATGTTGGGCGGCCTTCTGGGTCGTCTTTCTTATTTATTCGAAAGCTTTTCATCGTCATTGCATAAGTACGTGAGGAAACTTCTTTTCAGCGAATCCGGGAGGCTGCGAGCCGGATAGGAAGACCACATGGAACGGGGCAGTGAACGACATTTAAACTGAATTTTAAAGTGGACTTAAAAGTCAATCAGAGTGGTACCGCGGGTCGTCTCGTCTCTTACAAATAATTTTGTAGGGGGCGTTTTTTTATCCTGCGAACCAAATGGTGTAGACTGAGACTATCAACGTCACTCAAGAAAGTAGGAGGAATATCAGGATGGATTACAAACAAACGGTTACAGCAGTTCTGGCTACTGCGTTAGACGGACAATTGACTGCGGACGAAATTTCCGCTAAGTTGGAACGCCCAAAGACGTCAGACAAAGGGGACATGGCGTTTCCCACGTTTACGTTAGCTAAGTTATTACACAAGGCACCACAGCAGATTGCACAGGACCTGGCCGACAAACTCGACACGACGGCCTTTGAAAAGGTTGAAGTGGTGGGGCCTTACCTGAACTTCTTCTTCGACAAGGGTGCGTACAGTGAAGCTACGCTGGACACGGTGCTGACGGCTGGTGCCAACTACGGTCAAAACGAAGATGGCAACGGTGGTAACGTGCCAATCGATATGTCTTCACCTAACATTGCTAAGCCAATGTCCATGGGTCACTTGCGGTCAACGGTGATTGGGAACTCCATCGCCGAAATCTTGACCAAGAACGGCTATCACCCAATCAAAGACAATCACTTGGGTGACTGGGGCACACAATTCGGGAAGCTCATCACGGCTTACAAGCTGTGGGGGAACGAAGAAGACGTCAAGAAGGATCCCATCAACAAGTTGGTGGAATACTACGTCCGTTTCCATAAGGAAGATGTTGACAAGCCAGAACTTGACGACGTTGCCCGTGAATGGTTCAAGAAGCTCGAAGACGGCGACCCAGAAGCCCATCATCTGTGGGAATGGTTCCGGAAGGCTTCCCTGCAAGAATTCAATGACGTTTACGAAGAACTTGGTGTGAAGTTTGATACCTACAATGGTGAAGCCTTCTACAATGACAAGTTGGCCGAAGTCGTTCAAATCTTGAAGGATAAGAACTTACTGGTTGAATCTCAAGGCGCCCAAGTCGTTGATTTGAGCAAGTACGACTTGAATCCCGCATTGATCTTGAAGAGTGACGGGGCCTCCCTGTACATCACGCGAGACATTGCGACCGCTCTGTATCGTGACCGGACTTACAAGCCAGCCAAAAACTTATACGTGGTTGGTTCCGAACAAACTTACTACTTTAAGCAATTGAAGGCTGTGTTGAAGGAAATGGGCGTGCCATCAGCTGACGACTTACAACACGTGCCATTCGGTCTGATTACCGTTGATGGGAAGAAATTGTCCACCCGTTCAGGTCGGATCATTCTGTTGGCAAAGGTTTTGGAAGAATCCATCAAACTGGCCGGCGAAGAAATCAACGAAAAGAATCCTGACTTGGCTAACAAGGAAGAGGTTGCTAAGCAGGTCGGTGTTGGGGCCATCGTCTTCGGTGACTTGAAGAACGAACGGACCAACAACATCGACTTCGTCTTAGCTGACCAATTGAAGTTCGAAGGTGAAACGGGTCCTTACGTCCAATACTCTCACGCTCGGGCTGAAAGCATCCTGCGCAAGGCGGGGAACGTTGACGTGACGGCTACTGGTAACCAAGTGGCCGACCCAGAGGCTTGGGATACGATCAAGACGTTGGCCGACTTTCCAGCGATGGTCAAGATGGCCTGCGACGAACTCGAACCATCTGTCATTGCCAAGTATGCTATTCGTTTGGCCAAGACGTTCAACAAGTACTATGCGCACTCTAAGATCTTGACGGAAGACGCCGACCTACCAGCACGTTTGGCACTGGTTAAGGCTGTTTCCACGGTCTTAAAGGAAAGCTTACGTCTCTTGGGTGTCCAAGCACCAGACGAAATGTAATTAAACCAATGTGTGAGAAGGCTGCCGTCATGGGGCCTTTTTTTGTTGGTGTGAAATGGTCGCACTGCGGAATCCCTGGACACCGTAGTGCAAACGAATCACATCACTCTGGTTCGCAACTGTGTTAAGTAAGGTTCTTTGCGTTGAAAACGAATATTTGGTACACTTACTTTATAAATATGCAGAGTCATGTGGCTAAATTCCGCATCCTTTGTTATACTTAATGCAAATTTATGCGGGAGGGTCGCCATATGAAAAAAAGTATTCGCCAAGCACGCATTGAACAATTAATTAACCAATACCCCATCGGAACACAAGAAGAACTGATGGAACACCTTGAGGAGGTTGGCATTCAGGCGACCCAGGCCACCATTTCCAGAGACATTCGGGAAATGCAGATCGTTAAGGCCCAAGATGGCCATGGGCACCTGCGTTACACGATTTTTAAGGCCGGTAACCGTAGCGAAGAAGAACACCTCAAGGAAACCATTAATGAAGTGGTGACGGGGCTAACGCGCGTTGAATTTGTCAACATTTTGAAAACGCTGCCGAGTAATGGGAACCTGCTGGCAGCCATCTTTGATGATTTGAATTTACCAGAGATTGCCGGGACGTTAGCCGGTCACGACACCATCTTCATCATTAGTCCCAATGCCGAAGTCGCCGAGAAACTCCACGACGAAATTGCGGCTGAAATGAATCCAGAAATTATCCATTAAATTCAAAAAACGCCAGCCGGTCGATTGCCGTTTGGCGTTTTTTTACTAATGTTAAGTTGATTTAAAATTGGCGATGATCGTTGGTCCAACGGCATTACTCGCAAATTAAGCTTGCTTAAAGGTTCTTAAAGTTTGGGAGAAAGTGGGGAGACCCCGCGTGACTATGCTAAAATAGTTTTAATACAATTGAGGGGCATGCTGTGGCGCGACCACAACACGTAACTATGATAGAAGAGGCTACTTAAAATGAATAACCAACAACCTAATCAGACTTTTTGGTCAGGCTTTAAAATACGGTTCAAGCAGTTCTGGCGGCGATTTCAAATGACCCGCTGGCTGATTGTGGTCATTCTCACCCTCGTTTTCGTGATGAGTGCGTACCTGACGTTTATGGCGAAAACGGCCAACGTTGGGGACCTCAAAGCTGCGTTGGAAAACCCAACCCAGATTTATGACCGTAGTAATCAAAAGGCCGGCACGCTATACTCCCAGAAGGGAACCTACGTGGCGTTGTCCAAAATTTCAACCAATGTTCAAGACGCCGTGGTCTCCACGGAAGACCGGAACTTTTACCACGAGTACGGGTTTTCTGTAAAGGGCTATGCGCGGGCATTTTTCCTGTATGCCAAGAATAAAGTGTTACGCAGAGGCTACATTAGTGGTGGGGGAAGTACGTTGACCCAACAATTAGTGAAGAATGCGTACTTAACTCAGGAGCAGACGTTTACGCGGAAGTTCAAGGAACTTTTCCTATCGATCGAAGTGGAAAATGTCTACAGCAAGAAGGATATTCTGTCGATGTACCTGAACAATGCCTACTTCGGCAACGGGGTCTGGGGGGTTCAGGATGCCGCCAGACGTTATTTCGGTAAGAGTGCCGCTACATTGACGGTTCCGGAATCCGCCGTGTTGGCTGGTATGTTGACGTCGCCGAGCGCCTACAACCCAATCGACCATCCCAAGGCGGCTAAAGCTCGTCGGAATGTCGTGTTGGGGTTGATGGCAGAGACTGGAGCCATCACGAGTGACGCGGCCAAGCAGTACCAGGCTAGTGCGTTAACGACGACCGACAACTACGCCTACAAGAATAGTTACAAGTATCCGTATTTCTTCGACGCTGTCATCAACGAGGCTGTTAGCAAGTATGGCTTGACGGAATCAGAAATCATGAACAAGGGGTATAAAATCTACACGACGTTGGATCAGGCGAACCAGACGCAGATGCAGACCCTCTTTAAAAATGATGCTTACTTCCCAGCCAATGCCAGCGATGGGACCAAGGTTCAGGCGGCAAGTATTGCGATCGACCCGAACACGGGTGGTGTCGAGGCTGTCGTCGGTGGCCGTGGTCAACACGTCTTCCGGGGCTACAACCGGGCCACGCAGATGCGGCGGCAACCGGGGTCGACCATTAAGCCGTTGGCCGTTTACACGCCCGCGCTGGAAAATGGCTACTACTATGATTCCGAATTGACCGATAAGAAGCAGTCATATGGGACCAATAAATATTCACCACACAACTATGGGAACCAGTACAGTGGGAAGGTGCCGATGTATTCGGCCTTAGCGCAGAGTAAAAACGCACCGGCCGTTTGGTTGCTTAACAAGATTGGCGTCGACAAAGGGTACGAGTCCGTGAAGAAATTCGGCCTGCCCGTCTCGAAGTCGGATAAGAACTTAGCGTTAGCGCTGGGTGGCTTGAAGACCGGGGTCTCGCCACAACAATTGGCGCAGGCCTACACAGCGTTTGCCAACCAGGGGACGATGAGCTCGGCGCACTACATTCGCAAGATCGTCGATGCCTCCGGTAATGTCATTGTGGATAACAGTGACACCAAGGCTAAGCAGACCAAGGTCATGTCGCACAAGGTCGCTAAGGAAATGACCAGTATGATGATGGGCGTCTTCAACTACGGGACGGGTGCGAGTGCTAAACCGTATGGCTATACGATTGCCGGGAAGACCGGGAGTACCGAAGCCGATGGGGATGCCGATGCAACCCGTGATAAATGGATTGTGGGATACACGCCAGACGTTGTTGTGACGACCTGGGAAGGTTTCGACAGTACCAGCTCGACGCACCATTTGGAGGACGTGAGTGGTACCGGCGAAGGTCCACTGTACCAGGCAGAAATGCAGGCCATCTTGCCAAATACCAAGGGCACGGCATTCGACACGAAGGATGCCTCGACCATTGCCAAGGCCGAAAGCAACGGGACCAGCTCGTCAGGTAGCGACGTCTGGGATCAAGTCCAAAAGGGTATCGACAATGCCGGCAAGCAGTTCAACAACGCTGCCGACACGGTCAAGTCCTGGTGGGAAAAGGCAAAGTCGGCCTTGAACTAGGGTAGTGTGGATATAACATTGCCGCACTGCGGCTACCAGGGATTCCGACTGCTGTGGGGACACTTCAGCCTCTACTGCTGTAAGATTGGTATGACTTAACTTTAAATAATTGTTTTGATGGACGTGATGGTTGATTGGAAAATTTCAATTAGCCATCACGTCCATTTTCGTTTATGTCGTATTTGGTTGCGGCCTCTGAGGATAAATGGATAGGTCACACTACGATTATTAGCTAGCATGACCGTATATTCTGTCTGAACTTCATAATGGGAAATCACTAACCTTAGCCGCAGGAGGCCAGAGATGGAGCCAGCCGTGACGACGATGTTTGTCGGGGTATTTTCCCGACTTACATCGTGGGACGATCTGAGAGACGCGTGAACTTCGCGGCTTTCAGGCGAGCCGGAAGCCATCGGCTGGAGGCGTTCCCCATGGCAGGCGGAATCTCTGGCAGCCGGAGGCGACCACTTTAAGCAAGTGTAGAATTTTCGTTGGGCCCAAGGAAAAAGCATGGTACAATGAATAGGTGGTAATTCTGGGCATAAGGCCCAATTAGGAGGAACACCAATGGCTGACAAGATGCAAGACTTGAGCGAACAAATCGCCCAAGCACTACAAGATACGGATCAATTTAAGAGTCTCAAAGCTTCTTTCGAGGCAATGAAGGCAGACGACGACACCTACACGCTGTTCAAGCAATTCCAACAAATTCAGTTGGACTTACAACAGAAGCAGATGGCCGGCCAACAATTAACTGACGACGAAATGAAGAACGCCCGTGAAGTTGCTGACAAGGTTGCTAAGATTGATACCATCAAGGCTTTAATGGAAGCAGAACGGGGCGTTAACGACCTGTTATCCAACTTAAATAAGATGATTACCGAACCCATCCAAAACATTTACCAGGGCTAGGCAAAGGATCGTCGGCGCAACCACTCATTCGGGAGGTCGGTGCCGGCGATTTTTTTCGATTCAGACTAAAGAGTACAAAAACGATTGGTGGCTTCCTCGCCTTACCGGCCGGCAGATATGGGCTGGAACGGTGCGAACACAACTTGAAGCCTCGAAAGCCACGAGTCTCCAAGGTTGGTTTTCTGCTAAGCCGGTGGGAAAATCACCACCAGCTAAGCAGAACGACGCGCCTGAGCCCATATCTGCCGACCTCTCGGCTAAACACGGTGGTCCTCTGGCAGCTAAAATGATTATAAAAGTTGTTGTCAGTTAGATTGGAAAATTTGCTGAGTACGAGGTGTTGAGCAATTATTATGGTCGCGTGCAGTCTAAGCCGGAGAAATTCCTGGTAGACCTAGTGCAATCAGGTCACATTAGTTTAATAATCAGTAAATTTGATTCAGATAGAAAAGGGGGAGCTCTTACCGTGAAATTTATTCATGCAGCAGATTTACATTTGGATAGTCCATTTCTGGGATTGACCACCCTCCCCAGTGCGTTACTGGCAACGGTGCGGCAGTCAACTTTTTCCGCGGCGACCCGAATTTTTGACCGGGCCTTGGCGGAGCACGTTGACTTTGTGGTGTTGGCGGGCGACCTCTTTGACCGTTCAGAACAGAGTGTGGCGGCCCAGGCATTTCTGTTTCAGCAGTTTCAGCGGCTGGCTGATGCCCAGATTCCAGTTTTCATCAGCTTCGGGAACCACGACTACGCTGCTGATCAGCATCAGACGGTCGCGTATCCGGCCAATGTGACCACGTTTGGCCCCGAGGTGGGGACGGAGACCATCACGCTGACTTCCGGTGAAACCGTAGCGGTCAGTGGCTTTAGCTATCCCGAACGGTGGGTCACGGCTGATCCGGTCAGCGACTTTCCAGACCACGCGCAGACGGATTGGCACATTGGTCTGTTGCACGGGGCGGTGGCAACGGGGAGTGCTGACCACTATGCGCCGTTTACCATCGCAGAATTACTGGCTAAACGTTACGATTACTGGGCGTTAGGTCACATCCACCACCGTCAGTTGTTAAATGAACAGCCGCCGATTTTATATGCCGGAAATCCACAGGGGCGGTCGATCAACGAGACGGGGACCAAGGGTGCCTATTTGGTCACTAGTCAGCAGGGAAAGTTGGTACCGGAATTCTTTGAGACTGGCGTGGTTGATTGGGAAACACCGATCGTTCAGCTCACGGCGACCACTTTAAGCGAGTTGGGGGACCAAGTGACGGCATGGCTGGTCGAGCATCCGGCAACGAAACCGACGCTGACGGGAATGACGGTTGAGTTGGCGGCCACGATGGCAGAGTCCGTTTCGAGCGATTGGCTCAGTCTATTTCAGAAGACACATCAACGCCAGATGAAGGCCAGTCAACAGTTCATCACGCGGTTAAATGTGACGACTCCAGCGGCCACCTTGACTGCTCCTCAGCTGGATCAACGGTATTGGGAGCAGGGGGCCACAACCGTTTTCACTGCGGCTAACGAAGAGCAGCTTTTCGGCAAATTAGCACAGAATCCAGCGCTGGCCGACTGGTTCGCGCAACCGACAACACGCACGCAGCTACGGGAGTTGGCAGAACAAGACTTACGACAGGCAATGGGAGAGGCGGGTCACGATGTATCTTAACCAATTAACGATTTATGGGTTTGGTAAATTTCATGACCGGACCTTCGACCTCACTGCGGGACTAAACGTTCTGGTGGGACCCAATGAGGCTGGTAAATCAACGCTGACTCAATTTATCACGGCTATCTTGTTTGGCTTTCCGACCAAAAAGCATCCGGAATTGCGGTATGAACCGCTGGATGGCAGTCGCTTTGGCGGCGAGATTACCTTTACCCGGGAGCAAACGCGCTACCTGGTGACACGGACGGATGGCCCACGCGGAGGAACCGTCACGTTGCGGGACCTGACGACGGAAATGACGCTGCCAGCAGCGAGCCTGCCACATCTGCTAGAACCAGTCGATGAAACGTTGTTTACCAACGTTTATGCCATGAATGAACCGCGGTTAGGCACCGTCTTTTCCGCATCCAAACAGGAATTGGTCGACCGATTACGCCATGTCGGCGCTATTGGCAGTGACTTTTGGCTGCAACAGGCGCAGACACTTGGGAAACAAGCGGATGAGCTTTATAAACCACAAGGGCGTAATCCCATTTTAAATCAGCAACTACATGAACATCAGGAACTTACAGCCAAGCTTGCCAAGGCCAAGGCCGCGTATGGGACGTACTGGGATCTCCTCCAGCGGCAACAAACGCAGCGGCAGCAACAGGGGGAACTTCAACAACAATTGCAACAGCAACGGCAGGTCACGGCGCAGCTCGAACAACAGGCCGCTAGTTGGCCGACCTTCGTGCAGTGGCAACAGCTAGCGCAACAACAACCGCTCACAACGACGGGGTTTGCCCGGGCAGATGCGACCGAATTGGAGCGGCTTACCAGTAAGACGACGGCGATGACGACGACCTTAAAAGAGGGCCAGGCCAAACTGCAACAATTACAGCAAACGACAAAATTGTCGCCGCTGTTCACCCAGTATTTGGCGGCAACGGCCCAAGTTGACCCGTTATTCGAGCAGCTGGCAATGGTTAAAGCGGCCAATGAGACTTGTGAGCGACTACGAGCGAGTCAGCAGGATTATCAGCAACGGGCGACGGCTATCGAGCAACAATATGCGCCGGACGGTCAGATGCCACGCCCATTTTCATTGGCGACGATGCAGCAGGTCAAACGATTGCGGGAAAAGCTGGCGACGGCCAATCAAAAACGGCGTCAGTTGCAACAGGAGTTGAACCGTCTCAATGAGGATTATCGTCAAGCGCAGCCAACCCGGCGACAACAGCACAATCCCCTAGCGGATAAGCAGTTGGGATGGTTAGCGGCCGGTCTGGTTATCTTGGTAGGTGCCATGTTTCTTCCCGGGACACTCTTTAAGTTGATTGGGGCGTTGGGTGGGGTGGCGGTCGGTTATTACGGCGCCTTCATCGTGGATGGTGAGACGCCGGCAAGTCGGCAACTGCAAGACTTAACCGACAGTATTCGCGATATTCAAGCCCAGCTTCGCGAGGGTGGGCAGCAGGAAGACGCCCTGACCAATCAGCTGGAAGCCGTGGGTGATTCCTACGGTTTGGGGCAGATTCCGGTGGAGCAATGGTCGGCGGCACAGGCGGCCATTGGCGAATGGGAGCACCTGACCCAACAACTGCAGCAGACGGCGGAGCAAGTGACGACCGCAACGCAGACCATCAGTGAGTTTCAAATGGCGGTCGCCCAAGCCTTACCCGAGCTACAAAATCAGCCGTTAGCAACGGTTCTCCAACAACTGGCAGGGCTGCAGGTGACCCGTCAGGCCCTCAGTTCGCAGCAAACGGATCTGACGACTGTGGCTACAGACATTCAGCGGACTCAGCACGCCCTGACCCAGGCCCAACACGCCGAGGAGACCTTCTTGCGGACGCGAAACCTGACAACGGTCGACGAGTTCTATCACCATTACCAGCAGATTCGTGAACAGGACAATCAAACGGCCCAGCAGCAGGCACTAGCGACACAACTAGGGCCAGCGATGCAGAAAGCCTTGCAGCAGTATGCGACGCAAGCTGAGCTGACAGTCACTGTCCAACAGGCCCAGCAGCAACAGCAGGCTTTGCAAGGGAAGCTGGATACGCTGACAACGAGTTTGGCAACGTTAGCAGGTCAGCTTGACCAACTGACGGCCAGCGGGACGCAAGCTAGTTTGCAACAAAAATTAGCCAACCTAGAGGCCCAGATGCAGGAAACGGCGCAGGCTTGGTTGACAAAAAATTTGACCCGCCAATGGATTGCGGCGACCTTAGCGGCGGCTTCGGGTGACCGTTTACCCCAAATTGTGGCCCAAGCTAGTGAATTTTATGGCAAATTAACTGAAAACCGGTATACTGAAATTGAATTAACCCCCAATACATTACGGGTTCAATTGGCAACGGGAGAGTGGCGCGAGGTTGGCCAACTCTCCCGGGGCACGGCGGAGCAGCTGGATTTAGCCGTTAAATTGGCTTTCGCGGTGGTCATGAACCAACGCGTCGGCATGCCGTTAGTGATCGATGATGGCTTAGTGAACTTTGATGAGCATCGGCGACAAGCGGCTTATGCGCTCTTAGCTGAAATTAGTGAGACGGTGCAGGTGATTTTTCTGACGGCCGATGTCACGGTAAATGCGATTGCGGGAAATTTGATTCGGTTAACTGACTAGGAGGGACTTCAATGGCGGCAACAAAACAGTTAATGGATTACGATGTTGATGAAGCGGTGGACGTCTTTGCGCTGTTAAAATCAGCGGACGTACGGACTGCAAAGAACGGTAAACAGTACATTGCTTTGGTATTTGAGGACCAGTCTGGTGAAATCTCAGGGAAATACTGGGATGCTTCGGCGGAAGATGTCAAAAACTACGTGGCTGGCCGGGTCATTCATCTGCAAGGGAAGCGCGAGAATTATCAAACGCACCCACAGATCAAAATTTTCCATTTACGTTTGACGGGACCAGGTGAACCAGCCGATCCGGATCAATTCATCGAGCGCGCACCGATGTCACGGGCCGAGATGGAAGAGTACATTAACCAAACGATTTTTGAGATCACCCAGCCCACGTGGAACCGGCTCGTTCGGAAGCTCCTGGCAGAATTTCAGGATCAGTTCTTTACATTTCCGGCGGCCAAGAGTAACCACCATGCCTTTCAGGGTGGACTGGCATTTCATACGATTTCTATTTTGAAGCTGGCCCATTCTGTTGTGGACCAGTATCCAGATTTGAACGCGCCTTTGCTGTATGCCGGCGCAATCCTACATGACTTGGGCAAGACGATTGAACTGTCCGGGCCCAAGTCGACGACCTACACGTTGGCCGGCAACTTGATCGGTCACATCGTGCTGATCGATGGCGAACTGGTCCGGGCTTGTGATCCATTGAAATTGGACCCGCAGGCGGAGGACGTGTTGTTGTTGCGGCACATGATTCTCAGCCATCATGGCCTGTTGGAATATGGGTCACCCGTCCGGCCAGCGCTGCGTGAGGCCGACGTCTTACACCAACTGGATGAATTGGATGCCTCAATCATGATGCTCGATACGGTCGTGGGGCACACGGAACCCGGCGAGTTTTCGGAACGGGTCTTTGCGATGGATGGCCGGCGCTTTTACCGGCCAACGACAGATACGCCGCAACCGAAGACGGAGTAGAATTTTCAGATTAAAAGTTAATGGGTGATTTTCAATCGTAAGTAGAATATTTAGAAATGGGACTGGTTATCAGTCCTTTTTTGTTTGATGAAAGGTGGTCGGTTATGACGTTTATGGCCAGCACAAAAAGGGCACCGACCAAAATAGTCGGTGCCCTTAATCGTAGTCATAAATGAGTTGATGTTACTTAGAAGATGAGCTTGCAGTAGTTGATGAGCTGCTTGATGACAAGTAGTCAGAAAGGATGTTCTTCAAGTCGCTATCCTTGATAGAAACGTTACCCTTCTTCAAGACCTTAGCCACAACATTGTGTAAAACAGTGCTGTCGTTCATGTCGTTGTCAAGAACTTGCTTCTTCAGTTCAGCCTTGTGTTGGTTCATAGTGCCCTTACCAGGGTTCTTCAACATCAAGATGACGTGGTAACCATATTGCGTCTTAACAGGCGTTGTGGTAAATTCGTCGGTGCTCAACTTGAAGGCAGCCTTCTTGAAGGTGGCGTCAAGAGAAGTATCAGTGCTATCGAAGGCACTCAACTTACCACCCTTGTTCTTGGTAGCCGTATCAGTAGAGTACTTCTTAGCTAACTTCGTGAATTCACTAGTCAGGTTGCTCTTCTTAGTGCTCTTCAAGTCGCTGATAACGGTGTTAGCAGTGGACTTCTTGGAAACTAAGATGTGGGCAACGGTAACTTCTGGTTCGTAACTCTTGAATTGCTTCTTAAGTTGCGCATCAGTAACCGTGACGTTGTCCTTAACGGCTTCCTTCAACAGTAAGTTAGAACGGATTTCCGTCTTCAAACTGGATTGGGTCATACCGCTTTGGGCTAAGACACTGCTAAATGATGAACCATATTGCGCCTTGTATTGGTTGAATTGCTTGGTAACAGCGGACTTCTTGACCTTGCTACCGTATTCCTTTTCCAAGACCTTGTTCAAAATCATTTGTTGCAGAACCTGCTTACCAGAGGAAGTACCCTTTAAACTGCTGTAGTAGGCACTTTCAGTGATCTTACCACCGTTAGTCGTGGCAACGGTCTTGCTCCCACAGCCGGCAAGCGTAAAGGTTAATAACACACCGGCAAGGGCAATAAACCATTTCTTCATATTGCTCAACACATCCATTCATCAAAATTGGTGTAAACACCATACTCAGACATCATAACACAAATCTTGCTAAACCTAAAAAGGTCGGCAAAGCTTTACAAAAAGTTCAAATTTACGCATTGTCCCAGCGTGACGCGGTTTCTTCGATTTTTTCGACACGGGGCGCAATTTTAAACGTAAATTTTTCAATATCCGTTTGAATATCATCGAGAACTGGCATCGCCGCATCAATTGCGGTGGTTAATCGTTGGGTACTTTGCGTTAAATTATCTTTGGCGTCTTTGACGTCATCAATTTTAGCCGCCGTGTGCTTGGCTTGTTCACCAACACTTTTTCCCCAGGTGAGGGGGTCTTGCTTGGTTAAAGTTAAGTAAGCGGCCAAACCAACGCCAACTGCGAGGACGCTACCCGCTAAGAAACGACCGATTTGCATAATTTAAGCCTCCAAGTGTGCTTTGATCTGTTCTTGAATTGCGGCGTACTTTGCAGGGGTGTAGTTACCAGAGTTGTCCTGGAAAATCATCTTGAAATCATCGTGGTCCGTGTAACGAGGAACCAGGTGGAAATGGGAGTGGAAGACGGACTGGTAAGCGACCTTCCCGTTGTTGTTCACGATGTTCATCCCCGTAATAGTCGGATCAGCCGCTTGAATGGCGCGGGCAATCTTAGGAATCCGGGAGAACACTGCGGCAGCGAGATCAGTATCGTAGGCAAAAATGTCTTGAACGTGTGTCTTCGGAATGACCAGCGTGTGGCCGGGAGTCCCTTGGGAGATATCCAAAAAGGCCTTAACGATATTGTCTTCGTAGACGGTGTAACTAGGAATCTCTCCCTTTAAAATCTTACAGAAAACACAGTCGTCGGCATAGTGTGGCTCGAGGGTCATTTGATCCATGAAAACTCCTTCTTTCGGTTCGATTTCATTCATTATACACCATCGAGGAGCCGGCTTGGCAAGCGGTTTAGTTAGTGATAAGGATTGGATTTGGCTAGATATAAAATGGTTGCACTGCGGCTGCCAGGGATTCCGCGGCTGTGGGGACGCTTCAGCCTGAAAGACCATCAGGCTTCTCGCTCGATTTGAAGTCACGCCAAGACCACGTGTCTTCAAAGTCGCCCATGGTGTAGGCTGGCCAGAACACCAGCCAACGCCATTATCACGGCCAGCTCCATCCCTGGCTTCCTCCGGCTCCGATTGATTTCTGACATGAAAAATGTTGGTGGTCATAAACAGTCTGAGTTGCCAGATAAGGGTATACCGTCTCATGAGTGACATTCCACGGTAGCTATCGATTGACGTTTAGAATTATTAATCGTTAGTTATCATATTACGTACATTTTCGAGCATATCTTGGAAGTTTAGTCTTCTTACCATTATTTTGTAGTGAATGGCGGGACAGCAAACGATGGTTAATCTTTTCCGGCAAGGGTGGGTGCGCAACCTTAGCAGGCGGAATCCCTGACAGCCGCAGGCGACACAGTTTCGTCTATTCCAACCTACCAGACGAATTCGTTTACCTAGTGGGCTATGGTATAATAGGACAGTTATCCGTTAGCCGTGATTTCGCCTGATTTGGCGGTCCAGCCGGCGGTCTTAAAACTTAAATTTAAAAGAAATGAAGGGATGCATAATGGCTTTAGAAGTCAGCCATGTTGTGGGTGGTTACTCACAGATCCCCGTCTTAAAGGATATTAGCTTTGACGTTCGGGACGGAGAATTAGTCGGATTGATCGGGTTAAATGGGGCTGGGAAGTCGACCACCATTAACCACGTTATCGGCCTATTAACGCCACATAAAGGAACAATTACGCTAAATGGCGTCACAATTGATCAGGACAGTCAGGCCTACAAGCAGCAGATTGCCTACATTCCAGAAACGCCAGTGTTGTATCAGGAACTGACCTTGCGGGAGCATTTGGAAATGACCATGATGGCTTATGATTTGGACCAAAAGCAGGCCTGGGAGACCGCTCATGACCTGTTAAAGATCTTCCGGCTCGACAATAAATTGGATTGGTTCCCCGCGAACTTTTCTAAGGGGATGAAGCAAAAGGTCATGATTGTCTGTGCGTTCTTAACGCAGGCCAAACTTTACATCATCGACGAACCTTTCTTAGGATTGGATCCACTGGCCGTTAATGACCTGTTGAACTTGATCGAACAACGGAAGAAGACCGGGGCCAGCATCCTGATGTCGACACACGTGTTGGATACCGCCCAACGGTACTGTGACCGCTTTGTCTTGTTGCATGATGGTCAAGTTAAGACTGAGGGGACTCTCAGCGAGTTACAAGCCGCTCTTCCGGAAGCGGGGGAATCGCTGAACGATATTTACCTTTCAATGACCAAGGTCGACCGCGCATGACCGACCTATTTAAATCACGGCTGCAACGCCATCTCCGGGAAATGGCGAAATATTTGCGGCTAGTCTTCAATGATTTCTTTGTCTTTGCTTTAATGTTTCTCTTGGGTGGCCTGGGCTATGGCTACTCAAACGTCTTAAAACAGTTGAAAATGGGTCTTTGGTGGGCGCCCGTGGTTGTCGTCTTGGTCTTGCTGGTGACGCTGCAGGTCGGTCGGTTCGCGACATTGATTGAAGATGCCGACCGCGTCTTCCTCTTACCAAAGGAACGCGCCATGCATGCTTACCTAGTGGCGGCACGCCGGTACAGCCAGGGCTTGGCCCAGACGACGCAGGTCATTGTCGTCTTTCTCTTGGCACCATTTTTGCGGGTAGCCCTGGGATGGTCGGTACCACAGATTGTGGGCTTATTGGTTGCACAGGTTATTTTAAAGGACACGCTGTTGCGCTTAGACCTGGCGAGTGCCTACCAGGTGACGGGGCAACGCCGGATGAACGAATGGCCCATCAAATGGGTGTTGGGCTTAGTTGCACTGGCCGTGGGTGTCTGGTTAACGCCATACGCTGCGATTGTCTTGGCTATTTTAGCGGATGGAGCCGTGGCCGTTTGGATGCAACGTCACTGGCAACAACAGCAAATTCGTTGGCGCGAACAGATTAAGATCGAAGATAACCGGATGCTGGGAATTTATCGGTTCTTCAACCTGTTCACCGAAGTCCCAATGGTGGAGGGCACCATCAAACGCCGGCGCTACCTCGACTGGCTGTTCAAGCCAATCAAGTCGACGCATGAGCAGACTTACGCGTATCTCTTTAGCCGCGGCATGGTCCGGGGCACTGACTTTAGTGGACTAGTGGTTCGACTGACGGTCATTGGGATGTTGTTGTTGTACTTCGTGCGGGGCGAATGGCTCCCTGTCTTTCTGGCGGCACTTTTCATCTATTTGATTGGGTTTCAGCTCTTACCGTTCTTCCAGCAGTATGACGACGTGGTTTTCACCCATATCTATCCGATTGCGCCGGAATTGCGGTTGAAGAGTTTTGAACACCTCGTCACACTGATTTTAGGAGTCGCAGCCTTGCTGATGTGGTTAGTGATCGTCGTGGCTAATTTGAGTCTGATGACGGCTGGAATCGCTTTGATAGTTGAACTCGTCGAGGTTTGGTATTTGGCCAGAATCTACACGCCACAGCGATTGGCTCGCGCAATGAAAAATAAGGCTTGACGTTGCCGCAGTTTCCCCATAGAATTAATAATAGCTGACAAATCGAGGAGGGGTGGCACGAATGGCACTAGATATTAGTGACGGCTGGAGCTTATTTCCGCTGGGTGGCAACACTGGCACAGCGTATATGGGCACGAAGGCGTCACAAAAGGTGTTCCTAAAACAAAACGCGTCACCGTTTCTTGCAGCACTTTCCGTCGAGGGAATCACCCCGCGGTTAGTGTGGACGAAACGCCTAGCTTCGGGGGACGTGATGACTGCCCAGGAATGGTTGAATGGCCGAACGTTGCATCGCAAAGAAATGCGCGAACAGCGGGTCGCGCGAATTCTTCACCGAGCGCATCACTCAAAACTGCTTCATGAAATGTTATTAAAAGTCGGCGGTCGTTCCACAACGCCCGCCCAGTTGTTAGCTCGCTTGCAACCCGCCTTAGCTGCGGATTTGCGCCAACATCCGCTGATTCAGTCAGCCTTTGCTAGCTTACAGGTTGAGCAGCCCCAACTGCCCGAGACGCACTATGAGGTTTGTCATGGTGATTTAAATCATAAGAATTGGTTGTTGTCCGATCGCCAACGGTTATACTTGGTTGATTGGGATGCCGCAACGTTTGCTGATCCAGCATTCGACCTCGGGGCACTACTCTGTGAGTACGTGCCGTTAGAGGAGTGGCAACGGTGGTTACAGGATTACGGCGAACGGTTGACACCGGACTTAACGTCTCGGGTGAACTGGTATGCGCGGGTTCATTGCCTGAGCATCATTGCCGAGAGTTACCACCAACAACGCTTCCAAATTATGAATCAACATTTAATTTTATTAGAAAAGCTGACGAGAGAGTCAGTGACTGATTAGAGACGTCGGCGGGAGCGGGGCAAACCTCGAGCCCGCCGTTGTTGTTTAGAACTTAGGAACAATCAAGGAGGAATTTTACGATGCGTGTGCGAAACAAACCGTGGGCAAAGGACTATATTGAAGACCATGCCGACAAGATGGTCACGGAACCAGAACCACTGAAGGGTAACTGGCAGAGCCGTTTTCCAAGCGAACAACCCTTGTTTGTCGAAATTGGAACGGGGAAGGGCCAGTTCATCGTTGAAATGGCGCGGCAACATCCCGACCAGAACTTTATTGGGATCGAAATTCAGATGTCCGTGATTGCGGCCGCCCTGAAGAAGGTCGTTGCCAGCGGTTTGACCAACATTCAAATGGTCCACACGGATGGTGAAGCCATCAATACCTTCTTTGACGCGGGTGAAGTGGCCGGCTTGTACCTGAACTTTTCCGATCCGTGGCCCAAGAGTCGCCATGCTAAACGCCGGCTGACGTCTCCCGTCTTCTTGGCCCACTATGCTGATGTTTTACAGCCTGAAGGTCAGATTCAATTCAAGACCGACAACCGCGGCCTCTTCGAATATTCCTTAGGGAGCCTCAACAATTTCGGCTTGGTCTTTGATGGTGTCTGGTTGGACCTGCACGCCGCAACCGATGGCGTGGAAGACATTGAGACTGAATACGAGCAAAAATTCTCGGCTAAGGGACCAATCTATCAAGTGATTGCGCACTTCCCGAAGGCTGAATAAATATGAATCGAAGAATCGCGATTGTCGAGTTTAGGCAGTGGCGATTTTTGTTTACAATTAAATTTATTTTGAGTATAAAAAATGGTTCACAACCCTTTACGGAGTTAGTCAGTGTAAAGGGGATGGGAGCCATGCTAATTGCGTTGGTGGATCAAAAATTAGTTGATGCTCAGGATGCCGCTCGGCGCAATGACTATTGCTGTCCCGCATGTCATGAGACCGTGATTCTTCATCATGGGACCCGAGTACAACCGTACTTTGCGCACAAGAGCCTGGGAGACTGCGCGGTGGCGACGGAGGGCGAGACGCAGCAACATGTCTTAGGCAAACGGCAATTGGCAGAATTTTTCCGTGGTTGGGGTCCGGTGACACTTGAGAAAATCTTGCCGAAAATTCAGCAGCGTGCTGACTGTTGGGTCGCCCGTGATCATCCTGTCGCGGTAGAATTTCAATGCAGTCCGATCAGCTCCGAACAGGTGGCTCAGCGGACTGCCGGGTATCGTCAATTGGGTGTCTATCCCTGTTGGTTATTGGGGGAACGCTTTGCCCGCCAGAAAATAGGTTGGTCCCTGATTGACCGGTTTGCCAGTCCGTTACGTGGTTGGGGACTGTGCCTGCTCTTTTGGGATGTGGGTCGTCAACAGATTCGGCTGATCCATCACCTCTATCAAGATGCTACGGGAACTTATGGTTATTGGCAGAGTTGGGTGGCTAGCTTGGCAGAACTGGAGGTGGGAAATCAGCGGCGGCTGTGGATACCACCAATCAATGTTCGTCAATTTCGGCACGACTTAGACCAAAAACTCTTGCGGGCGACTCCCGCCTTACGTCCGTTGCAAGAGACACTGTATCTGCATGGGCACCACTTAGCGGGCTTTCCGACGGTCTTTGTGACCCAGCGCGTGACGCCACCGTTATTTGGTCAGGGGCTCCTGGTGTGGCGGGCGGTCGTGGGTGCTTGGATGTTTGCCTTGCGCGGCGAGGTCTTAACACCGGCCACAGTGGAACGGCTGGCCGAGCAAGGATTGGCATTGATTGGTGGCCACTTACAAGCCGGTCGATTCGATGGCAAGGAGGGATTAGCCCGTGCGCAACATGATTTTGTACAGGACTTGGTCAACGGCGGCTATTTTGTGCGGGTAAAAACCGGTTGGCAAATTAACGCAGAACCCCAATGGGCCGCCGATTATACGGCATGGTTAAAAAATGATGAGAAAAAGTTAGGCTAAATGGCCAAATAATGAGATGAAAGTGGTAGACTATTATTATGCAAAATTAAGGAGGACGAAAATATGAAGCAAATTCCCGCACGTTCAGCGGTTCCAACCGAGTTAACTTGGGATCTGACCCCCATTTTCCCCGATGACGCAGCCTTTAAGGCCGCCGTTAGCGACATCCAGCAGGCAGCCAAGCAAGCGGCCGAATTAAAAGGTCAACTGGCCAAGAGTGGTCAAGACCTCTATCAAGTCACGGTAACGGTCTTTGACCTGAACCGCAAGTTGGAACGGGCATATGTGTACGCCTCTCTGAAAAATGATCAGGATACCGGCGATGCTAATGCCCAGGCACTTTCTGGTCAGGCAGACAACCTGATTGCCACCGTTTCATCGGCGACATCTTGGTTTGAACCCGAAGTCTTAGCCTTACCAGAAGCAGATCTACAAGCTCTGATCGACGCAGAACCAAAGTTAGCAGCGTATCAACACTACTTTGATGTGTTAGGTCAGCAACGTGACCACACCTTATCTGCTGCCGAAGAAAAGTTACTGGCAGGCGCGAGTGACATTTTTGCTGCCTCATCGAAGACGTATAGTGTCTTAAGCGATGCCGACTTGAAGTTCCCCGTCGTTCAAGATGAAGAGGGCAACGACGTCCAACTGTCAGAAGGTCTTTATGGGGTCTTACTGCAGTCGACCATGCCTAGCGTTCGTAAACAGGCCTTTGAGGCACTCTACAGTGTCTACCAACAGTTCCGTCATACGTTTGCTTCAACGCTGTCTAGCGAGGTTAAAACGCATAATTTCGGTGCCGAGGTTCGGCATTATGGCAGTGCGCGTGAAGCAGCTATGAGTGCGAACAATGTTCCCGCCGTTGTGTATGACACCTTGGTCAAGTCGGTCAACGCTCATTTGGATTCCTTACACCGCTACGTTGGTTTGCGGAAGGAAATTTTAGGGTTAGAGGATCTACATTTCTACGACCTCTATACGCCGATCACGGGTGAACCTAGCTTGAGCTACACCTATGAAGAGGCACAACAAGAAGCCTTGAAGGCATTAGCCGTCTTAGGTCCAGATTATGTGGCTAACGTACAGAAGATGTTCGACAGTCGGGCCATTGATGTCGTTGAAAACAAGGGCAAGCGGACTGGTGCATACTCCGGTGGGATGTACGACACGAAGCCATATATCTTACTGAACTGGCAAGATAGTCTGGAAAGTCTGTTCACGCTGGTTCATGAAATGGGCCACAGCATGCACAGTCACTATACCCGGACGAACCAACCTTATCAGTACGGCGATTACTCGATCTTTGTGGCCGAAATTGCGTCCACAACGAACGAAAACCTCTTAACGGATTACCTGTTGAAGACGCAGACCGATCCGCAAGTTCGCGCTTACGTTCTGAACCATTACCTGGACGGCTTCAAGGGGACGGTTTACCGTCAAACCCAATTCGCCGAATTCGAAGACTACATTCACCAACAGGCTGCGGCCGGTGAAACGTTGACGGCCGACTTCATGAGCAAATTCTATGGTGACTTGAACGCCCGTTACTATGGTGACAACTTAGCTAAGGACCCTCAGATTGCTGATGAATGGACCCGGATTCCTCATTTCTATTACAACTACTACGTTTACCAATACGCGACTGGCTTTGCAGCCGCAACGACGCTCTCACAACGGATCTTGAGTGGGGATGACGCCAAGCGCGATGCGTACCTGACCTACCTGAAGTCTGGGAGCTCAGCATTACCATTAGACGTGATGCGTAAGGCCGGCGTTGACATGACCCAACCAGATTACTTGGAAACAGCCTTCGCCACTTTCGACAAGCGCTTAGCTGAGTTCAACGAGTTAGCTCACCAACTGAAGAAATAAGCGGTATTTTCGCCTTACCGGTCACCAGATATGGGCTGGAACGGTGCGAACACAACTTGAAGCCTCGAAAAACGCGAGTCTTCAAGCTTGGTTTTCTACTAAGCCAGCAGGAAAATTCACCTGCTAACTAAGTAGAACGACGCGCCTGAGCCCATATCTGGCGACCTCTCGGCTTACATGGTTGCTCTCTTATGACTGAGATAAAAACTGTTATCAGTCGAGCCGTAAGATTTTACGACACACAATTGTTCAATGATTGTTGTGGCAGAGCACCATCGGAGCCGGAGGCGGCCAGGGGTGTAGCCAGCCGTGGTAATGGCGTTGGCTGGCGTTCCTTGCTAGCCTACACCATGGGCGAATTTGAAGACACGTGGTCTTGGCGTGGCTTCAAATCGAGCGAGAAGACTGGTGTTCTTCCAGCCTGAAGCGTCCCCACAGCAGGCGGAATCCCTGGCAGCCGCAGTGCGGCCAAATAAAACCGTAAAACACAAAATGACCACACTATCCAGAGAGGTAGGGTGGTCATTTTGTATGGTTATCTCATTTTTAGAAGGATTGCCAGTCGCGTTGCCACAGCAAGCCCATCGTTTTTTCACCGGTATGGACGCTGATGGCGGGCCCGAGTTGGCTCTGGGAGATGCGGACCTCGGGATATTGTTCCGTTAGCTCGGCGGTCCAGGCATCGGCCAGTTCGGCGTTATTGGCATTGATGACGGTTGCGTGGAGAGAATAGTCGGTAGTTTTCAGCGACTCCTCCAAGCGGTCAGTCATGTAATGGAAGGCTTTCTTCATGGTCCGTTCCTTGCCAATGGCGATAATTTGCCCGGCATCGTTAAACGTCAGGAGGGGCTTGATGTTGAGCAGATTACCAATGATTGCGGAACGATTGCTGAGCCGGCCAGTTCTGGCGAGGTGACTCAGATTATCGACGGCAAAGTAGACCTGCATGGTACTCCGTAGATTTTCCAGTTCTGGAACGATGTCAGCGGCTTTATCACCGTTAGCGACCATTTCACCAGCGAGCAGGCAAAGGTTGGCCTCGCCAGCGCTGGCAACCAATGAGTCGACTGGATAGATGTGCGCCTTGGTATAGGTCTGACAGAACATCTTGAGGTTACTCATGAATGAGGTGATCCCACTGGATAGGTGGATTGAAATAATTTCGTCAAACCCCTGCGCGGCTAGCTTGTCATAGGCTTCTTCAATCTGACCTAGGGAGACCTGAGCTGTCGTTGGTAACTCGTTATCCGTGTTTAGATAGTCGTAGAAGGTCTGTAGGCTCAACTCGGATTCCGGATACTGGTGGTCGCCTAGAATGACTGTGATCGGTAAAACGACGATATGGTATTGTGCAACCTGAGCAGGCGTCAGGTAAGAAGCAGTGTCCGTAACGATGGCAGTTGGCATAATTTATCCCCTTGCTCTCAAAAATAGTTGGGTCAATCATACCATATTGCCAGCAGATTTGATATTAGGGAAGTCAACAAATTAACGGGCAAAAAAATGTTGCTTCCCAAAGTGCAGGAAGCAACATTTACGAATGGTTCGATTAGTAATTACGTAAAACGATTCAGCAGGCGTTATAGAACGTGAAGATTGGGGTGATAGTTACTCCCCCCTGATGAAGCTGCTTGGCGGTTCGATGTGTAAGTTGGTTCGGCCATTAACGTTTCCTTAGTCGCCACCCCTTGACTCTCGCAGACATCGCAGAGGGACTCATAGGTCACGTCATTGAGCAGGAGGCCACATTGCGAGACATCGCAGTTGAAGATGACCGCGGATGAGGACTGCTCGATTTTCATCTCAGCAGCTAACTTTTGATCGGTTTGGAAAGCCTGCTTGGCCAAGTCGGATTGGCAGTCTTCCGTAAACATATCTAGGTCAAGATGACATTTCTTAGCCAGAGTTAACACTAAGTCATTGGAAAATTTTTGATGGTCGTTCACCACGGCCATTTGCATGTTTAAGAGGAAATCGCGCCCCTTGCGTTTGCCCTGAAAGAGGGCCGCCTTATAGGCGAGAATGGCTTGATAGTAAACGTTGAAAAAGGCGTTTCGTTCAGCCAAAGTGGGGTGCACGGGCAAGGCCTGTTCAATGATCTGCTGGTTCAGCAACGGAACAAATTGAAACGACACCTTGCTATTGAGATGATCAGCCAACTTCATAATATTACGCTCGGAACGCATACAGCGAGCGCCTAATGGGTTGACGAACAAATAGACTTCTAACACATTGCTTCCTCCTATACTCGTTCGAATTGGCAATCAGCAAGGGTCGCCAAACAAAAAGTAACAATACCACTACATTAGCAAAATTTCAAAAAATAGCAATCAGAACGTTTGTTTGAGGTGAAGACCGTTCGTTTAAAACGCAACCTAATCATGCAACATTTTCTTGGCGAGGTAAAGCTAAACGCCTCGTAAAAGTCACGGGTCACCCAGATTGGGCCGCTAGTGAAATTCTTAACGAATTCGAGGAGTAATTACTCTCAGTTGGGGCTAAATTATGGTAGAATCGAAAGATAAGACGTGTAATTAAGGTTGGGGGATAGTCGTCATGATAACGAATTGGGATCAATTTTTATTGCCCTATCAACAGGCCGTGAGCGAGCTGAAAGTTAAGCTCCGCGGTATCAGAAAGCAGTTCGAGAACCGCAACGAGCGTCCGCCGATAGAGTTTGTCACCGGGCGCGTCAAGCCGGTCCCCAGCATTAAAGAAAAGATGTCACGCCGGCACGTCGCCGAGGAGCGGCTGGAACAGGATATGCAAGACATTGCGGGTCTACGAATCATGTGCCAATTTGTCGAGGATATTTACCAGGTCGTCGATCTCTTACGGCAACGGACCGATTTAACCATTTTGGAGGAACGGGATTATATCCATAATGAAAAGCCGAGTGGCTACCGTTCTTACCATATTGTCATCGAATACCCAGTCCAACTGGTGACCGGTGAGAAAAAAATCCTAGCTGAAATTCAAGTGCGGACGTTGGCCATGAACTTCTGGGCCACCATCGAGCATTCTTTAAATTATAAGTACCAAGGTGACTTCCCGGCTGAATTGAGTGCACGACTGCAACGCGCTGCGGAGGCCGCATTTAAGCTGGACACGGAAATGTCCGAAATTCGAGAAGAGATTCAGGAGGCCCAACACTACATCACGCCACCACGGGATGATGACGGGGCAACACCTTCTCAGCATAAGGAAGATTGAGTATGAAAGTTTCCATTTTTAGCAATAACGGTCCTTCTTCGCAAAAAGTGGCGACCGCTTTAAAAGACGGGCTCACCGCGGCTCACGTCACACTCGATAGTCTGGACCCAGATATCGTGGTCACGGTCGGGGGGGATGGCACGTTGCTATCTGCCTTTCACCATTACAACGACCGGCTGGATAAGATTCGCTTCGTCGGAATCCACACGGGCCACTTAGGGTTTTACACGGATTGGCGCGACTATGAGGTCCAAGAGCTGATTAAGAGTTTGGTCAACGACAACGGGCAAAGTGTCAGCTATCCGCTATTAACGATTCAGGTGGAGTACGCGGATGGGACCCATCCTGACCAGGCGCTCGCGCTGAACGAATCGACCATTAAGAAGGTCTCTGGAACCATGGTTGCCGATGTTTACATTAAAGGTGAGTTCTTCGAGAGTTTTCGGGGCGATGGCCTGTGTATCTCAACGCCGACCGGCTCGACGGCGTACAACAAGTCCGTTGGGGGCGCCGTTTTGAACCCGCAATTTAATGCCGTGCAAATGGCAGAAATTGCATCGATCAACAATCTGGTCTTTAGAACGCTGGGGTCGCCGTTGATCATCCCGGCTGATGAGTGGATTCGCATTGAACCCACTAACGCCGCGGACAACGTGTTGATGTGTGATCAACTCAGTATTGAAGGACGGCCCATCAAGGCCATTTCCTATCGAATCGCACGGCAACGGATCGCGTTTGCTGAGTACCGGCATACCCATTTCTGGCAACGGGTCGAGGCGTCCTTTATTGGGCGGGAGCAACCGTGATGACGACATTCGAATGGGTCGTGGACGGTGAGAGCCCAGTCCACGTGCGAACCGTTTTAATGGCGCATGGCGTGACCCGGACGTTTTTAAAGCAAGTCAAGTTTCACGGTGGCGTGGTCACACTGGATGGTGAAGAAGTCCGGGTGGTCGCGATGGCGCATCCAGGGCAGCGAGTGGGGCTACAGCTTCCACCAGAGCCAGCTAATGACCATGTGGCGGTTTCGATGCGGCCGCTGGACATTTTATATGAAGACGAACACTTTCTCGTGGTCAATAAGCCAGCAGGGATGGCGTCTGTGCCGTCCCACCTGTATCCAGATGATACGTTAGCCAATCGTGTTAAGGGCCATCTCATCGCGATTAAGGCGCCTAGTGCTGTGACCCACATCGTGACCCGGTTGGATCGAGAGACTAGCGGAGCGGTACTGTTTGCGAAACATCACTTTGCGCATTCAATTTTGGATAAGCAGTTAAAAAATGGTGAGCTGGACAAGCGGTATGTGGCGGTGGCCAGTGGTCAGGTCACACCGACCCATCAGGTGATTCAAGCGCCAATTGGGCGGGCAGAAGGGTCGTTTATCAAGCGGACCGTTCGTGCAGACGGGCGCCAAGCCAAAACCGAGCTATGGGTGCGTGCCCGATCCGCAACGGCTAGCTTACTAGCGGTCAAATTGCATACGGGACGGACCCATCAGATCCGGGTGCACTGTGAGTCAATCGGGAATTCGCTACTGGGTGACTGGTTGTATGGCACTCAGACCGATCCCTGGATTCATCGGCAGGCGTTGCATTGTGCGCGGGTCAGCTTCTATCAGCCCTTCTTAGGGCGATGGATCACCTGTTATGCCCCGTTGCCAGCAGATATGGCATTAGTTATTGAAAAAGAAATTATGGGAAGCCATGACTGATCATTAGCCGTGGCTTTTTTCGTGCGACAAAATAATTGCCCCGTGATTCAGTCGGGTTAAGCATCTGCTATAGACCTAAAGGCTGAAAGTATCCAAATACTGTTTAAGCCCGGTATAACAAAGATATTACCGTAAAAATTAGGCAACTCAGTTCATTCTTCGCCTTACCGGCCGCCAGATATGGGCTGGAACGGTGCGGACACAACTTGACCCTCAGTTTTCCTTTTGAATTGACTAAGATGATGAGGAAGATAGCCCTGAATTGGGCGAAAATCCTTACTTTTTAGTCCCATAAACTGGGAAATTTAGTCGTAATGAGAGCGCAATCAATGATGAATTTGTTGTTACATACGGGCCCTGATGTAACGATAATTTTTCCGAATCTTAAAATGGACTAAAAATTAGGTTGACTTTTTGATTGGAGTTGTTCTGAGGAACCGATTGCACAGATTACCGATTTTGGCTAAAAGAAAAATTATAAAGATAATTATGACCGATGTGAACCAGTCAGGTGAGTTTGTTTAGTTGAGATTATTTTCTAAAATTTGCTGAGTAATAGATTTTACTAAACTTACTATAAGTGGATAAACAGTTGAAAATACTGATATATCAATAACTGTAACTGCTGGACACACAAAATAAAAGCTAAATACGGATAACACTAATACTGATAAAAGTTGGAACGTGTTTTTAACAAAAATGTACATAAAAAGCTAATCAATTTCATAATAAAACAATTCACTTTGAATCTAGTTCTATCTTTTAAATAGTGTGCACGGTTGAGTTGTGCTAAAATAATCTTTAATGAAAAATCTATTTATAGGGTGTCTACTTTCAGGGGCAATCAATCATAGATTTTAATCTTTTACGATAAAAAGTTAACCAATAGGATTAACAATCAAAAAGGGGACGTGTTAAAAGTGAAGTTCATGCGGCATCAAGCTTTTAATGGCGATCCTAAACTGCGGTATAAGATGTTTAAGGCAGGCAAGAAGTGGGTCTTTGCTGCTTTAGCGTCATTTACGCTCTTAGGTACGGGAAGTCTGACAGTCAAGGCGGATTCTTCAAACCAGACTGACGGATCTTCCAGTGATGGGAGCACGAGCGAATCCTCGGCAAGCGGGTCAAGTGCGTCCTCGGTGGCGTTACGGACCAGTGAGTCAACTTCCAGTGCAGCCTCATCTTCCGCCAGTTCAGCAACACCAACAACGTTAGCAAATTCAGCGACGAGTTCTTCAACCGCTAGTGTAGCAGCGAAGAGCAGTTCAGCGTCTCAATCTTCGGCGGCCGGAAGCTCACAGAGCAGTTCGGCGGCCATTTCAGCATCTTCTGCTAGCTCAACAGCTAGTTTGTCCGCAAGCTCCTCGGCCAGTTCAACTGCTAGCTCATCTGCAGCACCTGCTACCAGCTTCTCAGCTAGTTCAGCTGTCGGGGGTGCGGTGAAAAAAACGGCATCCGGAACATCAAACAATAGTGCGGCTAGTTCTTCTATTAGCAGTACGGCTAATAGTACGGCCGAAGTGTCATCAATGAAGCGGGCTACCTATAGCCGAGCATCATTACTGCGGCTAGCAGCGGTTACGCCAACAGCAACGGCGACCAGTGCAAGGGCAACCGCAGTGTCAGCAGTTGCTGCGGCAGCGCTTGCTTCTAGTGCTGCCAGTAGCTACGCGGCGTTAGTGAATACGACGACGGTTCAGACAGCGGTCAGTGCCGTCCAGAGTGCCTACCGAGAGACATCGCAGGCTGAGGACTTTGCCCAATACTATAGTAGTTTGGCGAACTCCTATGCAGCGGCGGTCGGAAGTAGTGTGGGTGACGTCACCGATTTAGATGCGCACGCATCCAGTGCCACTAGTTTAGCGACCTCTTATGCAGTCAGTGCGGTGTCCTATGCCAGTCTGACTTCCAGTGCAGCTAATGCGGCCTCCAGTGCGGCAGCTGCCGGTTTGGTCGCCATGGTCAGCAGTGCCAATGTCCTGACAGACTCGGGTGCCAAGACGGCAACGACTTTTGCTAATTATGCAGACGATGCTGTGAATGCTGTATTCGCGACGACGCAATTGGATCAAGACAACGATGCATTGACCAGCCTTTATACCGTAGTTGATAGTGCGGCCACGGTTGCTAACAATGCGGCAGTTTCCGCTGAAGCACTACAAGATAGTGCTTCAGCAGCCTTCCAAGCAGCTAGTTCCGCAGCGGCGACCGGTGACTTTGATACGGCCAGCTCAGCCTACGTGACAGCAACTAGTTTGGGGAGTCAGGCCGAGGTAATTGCTGAAACGGCAACCAATGCTTATTGGGCGGCTGATTCTGCAGCGAGTGCGGCAACGGCAACAGCTTTGACCGACATTGCTAGTTCGGCTGCGGTCGATGCAACTGCGGCGGCAACCGCAAATTCCACAGCAGCGAGTGCAGCTACACAAGCAAGTAAATATACTGGGACCCAGTCTGCCAGTTACGCGGTAATCGCGTCATCAGCGGCAGCTACGGCGTCCAGCGCGGCCACAGTTGCTAGCACAGCTGCGGTTAATTTAGCGGCTGCAAAGACGGCGAAGAAAGCCACAATGTATGCGCAGGAGATTGCCTCGGCAGCGAATGCAGTGGCCGTCGCCGAATCAACGGCGACGAGTGCCGCCTTAATGGGATCGGAGTTTGATGCCACTCCCGTAAAAAATCAAAATACGAGTTCTACCGCAGCTAGTGCCACGATGACGGCGTCAAGTACAGTTTTGAATGCGGGTGGTAGCCTTACTTTAAGCCTTAGTGGAACGATTAATGCAGGGTCGACTACTGGAAATACAGTCACATACATGTATTCGACGAATGGGTCAACT
Organism: Levilactobacillus andaensis; assembly: GCF_016861695.1. Lineage (GTDB taxonomy): Bacteria > Bacillota > Bacilli > Lactobacillales > Lactobacillaceae > Levilactobacillus > Levilactobacillus andaensis. The sequence continues at coordinate 63,814 of NZ_BOLP01000014.1, forward strand.
TGGTCAGCATGGGGAACGGATACAAAGGCTGCTAGCGGTGGCTTTGTGTCGTCAAGCGTTAGCAGTTCTAATACGCAGACCATCACTGCGGCCGGAACTTATTATTTCCAGGGTATCCTGACTGGGAAATACGGCCTTTTTATCACGTCACCGTATTCAGCGGGCTCAAATGTGATCACAGTTGTTGTTTCTGACCCGAAAGGGAACTATCAAACCCAGGCCTCACAGGCAACAAGCTTGGCGACGAGTGAAGCAGCGATGGCGGAGAGTGTTGCCAGTGCGGCCACTTCTAATGCCACAAAAGTGATGAATATTGGTACGGCCGACGCAACGACGATTTCCTATGCAACAACGGCCAACAGTGCCAGCACAAATGCGAGTTCTTATGCGACGTTGGCCTCATCAGCGGCAAGTGCTGCACAGGCCTCGTCAGTTTTAGCATCTTCATATGAAAGTCAGAAGACCTATTCCGCAGCTAGTTCGGCGGCAGCAACTGCTACGGCGAGTGAAGCATTAGCCAGTTCCTATGCACAGTTGGCTAGTTCGGCAGCAGCGGTCACGAAGACGGCGACGGATGCGGCGTTGCTTCAAGCGGCCAAAGATGGTGACACGGCGTTACAGTCTGAAATTGCGGCTAGTTATGCGTCAGCGGCGGCTTCTTCGGCGAAGGTTGCTTCTAGTGCAGCGGTGCGGGCAACTTCTAATGCTAATGATGCCAACCACGTCACGTCTTTAGCCACCAGTTATGCCAGCTACGTGACGGCATATAACAGCGACGCCACGGTAGCAGCCTTGGCGGCTAAAAGTGATGCAACGGCCGCCAGTTCTGCGGCGGCAATGGCAGCGTCTTATGCGGCACTTGGTCAGTACAACGATGCAGAGATGGCGGCAAAGACTGCCAGTTCAGCAGCCGAGAGTGCAACGACCGAGTTGTCCAATGCGATGAGCGCGGCTGGTGCAACGGCGATGACTTTGATGTCACTCCAGTCGGCTTATGCAACCTCTGTCGCTACGGCGGATACGTCTGCGGCGACATCGTTTGGAGTTACCGCGAGTTCGGCAGCGAGTGTGGCCAATTCTTTGGCTAGTGCAATGTCGAAGAACACAGCGTTAGGAAGTTCTTACGTTTACGTGACGTCTTCTTACGCTGCAGATGCTCAGGTGGCGGCGAGTGCAGCAACGGCTTCGGCCTCAGCGGCGTCATCCGACATGACGATTGCGCAGATTGCTTTGGTTACGGGAAGTGCAACGGTAGCCAGTTCTTACGCGAAGGATGCGGATGAAGCCTTAGCCGATGCATCATCGTATATGAACATTGCCAGTTCAGCGGCCAGTCTCAGCGCATTAGGGGCTTCGGCTGCTGCTGTGTATTCAAACAATATGAATAACCCCCAATATGTGATCGACGGCAACGCGCTAAGCATTTTGGGAATCCCATTAAGTACTGGCTTCTTGGTGCAACCGGCCTCACTGACGTCAACGACTTCGGGGAGTACGATTACGTTGTCCGCGACGGCAGCCATTTCGATTATTAACGCGCCGGCGCTTACGATTTCTCATACCTGGAAAGTTCAAGTCAACGGGACGTGGTATACGCTAGATCAAGCTGTTACCAATCATTTTATTAGTGCCCATAGTGATAACTCGAATGATACGGCTTTGACTATACCTTCACTAGAGGCAAGTAGTGTATTCACGTTCACGGTTGACCCAAGTTTTACAGGAACACTGATCTTTCAGGAAACGGCTGGCTTAACGACGCTTGGTGCATCGTTAATCGGTAGTGGAGATATTGGCAGTAACCTTGCTGAAGTCGATGTCTATGGCAACGATATTAATGCGGATGACTTAACGGTTACGGGTGGTAACTATTTGATGAACGGGCAGTCCGGTTCCTATACCGCAACGGCCAATCCATCGAATGCGACTGGAAGTATCAAATGGACCAGTAGTAATCCTAGTTTAGCAACAGTTGACGCCTCGGGTCTGGTAACGGCAGCGGCTAGTGGAGCTGGTGTGATCACGATTACAGCGACGTTGACTAACGGTGATGGGACTACAGTGGTGGCCACTAAGTCAGTAACTGTTGGTAATGGGTTGTCGGATCAGACGGTCAATGCCGGAGGAACCTTGACTTGGTCACCGGATGCGGATCTTAGTGATGCGTTGAGTTCTGGCGGAAGCATTACCTATACTTGGCACCTACCCAATGGAAAAACCGTGACGACCACGACGCCAACTTTGACGCTCAGCGGCATAAGTGCCAGCGACGCCGGACAATACAGTTTGGTCATTTCAACGTCGAATAACTCCTATACAGTTGGACCGGCAACGTTGACGGTCAATGCCGTGGAGACGTCGGCAGCATCGTCATCGGCATCTATGGCATCCAGTGCGGCTAATGTTGCCAACGAGTATGCCAGTGTGGCAACATCGTACGGTAATTTGGCCAGCGACTATGCGCCTAAAAATTCAACGGCCAGTGGGTATTCAACACTAGCTAGTTCGGCATCTGCGGAGGCCTTGAGCGCGGCGGCAACGGCTTCGACAGCGACGTCGGCAGCCTTAGCAGCACAATCGCAAGCTGAATCAGCAGAAGCAGCGGGAAATAATTCCAGTGCACAATCTTATGCGTCAGCAGCATCATCTGCGGCTTCGGAAGCAGCGACGGCACAAGAAAAATCATCGAGTGCGGCAAGTGAAGCGCAGACGTATGCCAATATGGCGATTGCTGTTGTTGAAGAAGCTGACTCGGAATCAGAAAGTGAATCGGAATCAGAGTCAGAGAGCGAGTCTGAATCCCTTTCGGTTAGCGAGTCTGAGTCCGTCTCAACATCAGAAAGCGAATCAGCTTCGATTTTAGAAAGTGAATCCTTCTCTACTAGTGAGTCGGAGAGTGAGTATCTTTCGGAGAGTGAATCGATATCTGAAAGTCAGTCTGAGCTTGAGTCAGAGAGCATGTCTGAATCAGAATCCCTCTCATCGGTAGAAAGCGAATCAGCTTCGATCTTAGAAAGTGAATCCGTTTATGCTAGTGAATCGGAAAGAGAATATCTGTCGGAAAGTGAATCCACATCTGAAAGCCTAGCCGAATACCAATCTGAAAGTGAATCGGAATCAGAATCTCTCTCATTGGCAGAAAGCGAATCAGCTTCGATTTTAGAAAGTGAATCCTTCTCTACTAGCGAGTCAGAGAGTGAGTATCTGTCGGAAAGTGAATCGATATCTGAAAGCGAGTCCGAATTAGAGTCGGAAGCCGAATCAGAGAGCATGTCTGAATCAGAATCCCTCTCATCCTCAGTAAGCGAATCCGTTTCTACTAGTGAGTCGGAAAGAGAGTATCTGTCAGAAAGTGAATCTGTTTCCGCGTCAATAGTAGAGAGTGAGTCGGTATCAGCGAGTGAATCAGTCTCGACCAGCGAGAGTGAATCGACTTCGGCCTCAATTGCCGAGAGTGAATCTGTTTCCGCCTCGATTGCTGAAAGCGAGTCCGCATCAGCGAGTGAATCAGTTTCGACGAGTGAGAGCGAATCGACTTCGGCCTCAATTGCCGAAAGTGAATCTGTTTCCGCATCAATCGCTGAAAGCGAGTCCGCATCAGCGAGTGAATCTATCTCGACGAGTGAGAGTGAATCGACTTCTGCATCACTAGAGAGCGAGTCAACTTCCGCTTCAATTGCTGAGAGTGAGTCGACGTCAACGAGTGAATCAGTCTCGACGAGTGAGAGCGAGTCAACTTCCGCTTCGTTTGCTGAGAGTGAGTCGATATCAACAAGCGAATCAATCTCGACGAGTGAAAGTGAGTCAACCTCTGCCTCGATTGCTGAGAGTGAGTCGACGTCAACAAGCGAATCAATCTCAACAAGTGAAAGTGAATCGACTTCCGCTTCGATCGCTGAGAGTGAATCGACATCAACAAGCGAATCAGTCTCGACAAGTGAAAGCGAATCGACTTCGGCTTCAATCGCTGAGAGTGAGTCAACGTCAACGAGTGAATCAATCTCGACAAGTGAAAGTGAATCGACCTCCGCATCGATTGCCGAAAGTGAGTCGACGTCAACAAGCGAATCAGTTTCAACAAGTGAAAGTGAATCGACTTCTGCATCACTAGAAAGTGAGTCCGCGTCAATCGCTGAAAGCGAATCGGTATCAACAAGCGAATCGGCCTCGACAAGCGAAAGCGAGTCAACCTCTGCCTCGATTGCTGAGAGTGAGTCAACGTCAACAAGCGAATCAGTCTCGATGAGTGAGAGTGAATCGACATCAGCGAGTGAATCAATTTCGACGAGTGAGAGCGAGTCAACTTCAGCTTCAATTGCTGAGAGTGAATCGACGTCAACAAGCGAATCAGTGTCGACAAGTGAAAGCGAGTCAACCTCCGCTTCAATCGCCGAAAGTGAGTCGACGTCAACAAGCGAATCAATCTCAACGAGTGAAAGTGAATCGACATCAGCGAGTGAATCAGTCTCGACAAGCGAAAGCGAGTCAACCTCTGCCTCGATTGCTGAGAGCGAGTCAACGTCAACAAGTGAATCAATCTCGACGAGCGAAAGTGAATCGACTTCTGCATCACTAGAGAGCGAGTCTGCTTCAATCGCTGAAAGCGAGTCAGTATCAGCGAGTGAATCAGCCTCAACGAGTGAAAGTGAATCGACTTCTGCTTCGTTAGAGAGTGAGTCCGCGTCGATTGCTGAAAGCGAGTCAACATCAACAAGCGAATCGATCTCAACTAGTGAGAGCGAGTCGACTTCAGCTTCGATTGCTGAGAGTGAATCGACATCAACGAGTGAATCAATCTCGACGAGCGAAAGTGAATCGACTTCTGCTTCAATTGCCGAAAGCGAATCTGTTTCCGCATCGATCGCCGAAAGCGAGTCAGCGTCAGCGAGTGAATCCGTCTCGACGAGTGAGAGCGAATCAACTTCGGCATCAATCGCTGAAAGCGAGTCAGCATCAGCGAGTGAATCCGTCTCGACGAGTGAGAGCGAATCAACTTCGGTATCAATCGCTGAAAGCGAGTCAGTATCAGCGAGTGAATCAGTTTCGACGAGTGAAAGTGAATCGACCTCTGCATCATTAGAGAGCGAGTCCGCATCAATCGCTGAAAGTGAGTCAGTATCAGCGAGTGAATCGGCCTCGACGAGTGAGAGCGAATCAACGTCCGCCTCGATTGCCGAAAGCGAATCGGTATCAATGAGTGAGAGTGAATCGACTTCTGCCTCAATTGCCGAAAGTGAATCGACGTCAACAAGCGAATCGGTTTCGACTAGTGAAAGTGAATCCGTTTCTGCTTCGATTATCGAAAGTGAATCGACCTCTGCTTCAATCGCTGAGAGTGAATCGACCTTGGCCTCAATTGTCGAAAGTGAATCTGTTTCCGCATCGATTGCTGAAAGCGAGTCGGTATCAGCGAGTGAATCCGTCTCGACGAGTGAGAGCGAATCGACTTCGGCATCAATCGCTGAAAGCGAGTCAGCATCAGCGAGTGAATCCGTCTCGACCAGCGAGAGTGAATCAACTTCGGCCTCAATTGCCGAAAGTGAATCTGTTTCCGCATCAATCGCTGAAAGCGAGTCAGTATCAGCGAGTGAATCCGTCTCGACCAGCGAAAGTGAATCAACTTCTGCATCACTAGAGAGTGAGTCCGCATCAATCGCTGAAAGCGAATCAGTATCAACGAGCGAATCGGCCTCGACGAGTGAGAGCGAATCAACGTCCGCTTCGATTGCCGAAAGCGAGTCAATATCAACAAGCGAGTCGGTCTCGACCAGCGAAAGCGAGTCAACATCAGCGAGTGAATCGGTATCGACGAGTGAAAGTGAGTCCACTTCTGTTTCGATTGCCGAAAGCGAGTCGACCTCAACGAGTGAGTCGGTCTCAACCAGCGAGAGTGAATCGACTTCAGCCTCAATTGCTGAAAGCGAGTCAACTTCAGCTTCAATCGCTGAGAGTGAATCAACATCAACAAGCGAATCTATCTCGACGAGTGAAAGTGAATCGACTTCTGCATCACTAGAGAGTGAGTCTGCTTCAATCGCTGAAAGCGAGTCTGTATCAACGAGTGAATCGGTCTCGACTAGCGAGAGTGAATCAACGTCTGCTTCGATTGCCGAAAGCGAGTCAACGTCAACAAGCGAGTCGGTATCAACCAGCGAAAGTGAATCAACATCCGCTTCGATTGCTGAGAGTGAGTCAACGTCTGCTTCGATTGCCGAAAGTGAGTCGTCGTCAACAAGCGAATCCCTCTCGACCAGCGAAAGCGAATCGACTTCGGCGTCAATCGCTGAAAGCGAGTCAACATCAGCGAGTGAGTCGGTCTCGACCAGCGAAAGTGAATCAACTTCTGCTTCGCTAGAGAGTGAGTCTGCTTCGATTGCTGAAAGCGAGTCCGTATCAACGAGTGAATCGGTCTCGACTAGCGAAAGTGAATCGACCTCTGCTTCAATCGCTGAAAGCGAGTCAATATCAACAAGCGAATCTATCTCGACGAGTGAGAGCGAGTCAACCTCTGCTTCGATTGTCGAAAGTGAATCTGTTTCCGCATCAATCGCCGAAAGTGAGTCAGTATCAGCGAGTGAATCAGTTTCGACGAGTGAGAGCGAATCAACTTCGGCATCAATTGCCGAAAGTGAATCTGTTTCCGCATCAATCGCCGAAAGTGAGTCAGTATCAGCGAGTGAATCAGTTTCGACGAGTGAAAGTGAATCGGCCTCGACCAGCGAGAGCGAATCAACTTCGGCATCAATTGCCGAAAGTGAATCTGTTTCCGCATCAATCGCTGAAAGCGAGTCAGCATCAGCGAGTGAATCAGTTTCGACAAGTGAAAGTGAATCGGCCTCGACCAGCGAGAGCGAATCAACGTCCGCCTCGATTGCCGAAAGCGAGTCAACATCAACGAGTGAATCGGTATCAACCAGTGAGAGTGAATCGACTTCTGCCTCAATTGCCGAAAGCGAGTCAGTATCAGCGAGTGAATCAGTTTCGACGAGTGAAAGTGAATCGACCTCTGCATTATTAGAGAGTGAGTCCGCATCAATCGCCGAAAGTGAGTCGGTATCAGCGAGTGAATCGGCCTCGACGAGTGAGAGCGAGTCAACCTCCGCTTCGATTGCCGAAAGCGAGTCAATATCAACAAGCGAGTCGGTCTCGACCAGCGAAAGCGAGTCAACATCAGCGAGTGAATCGGTATCGACGAGCGAAAGTGAATCAACGTCCGCTTCGATTGCCGAAAGTGAATCAACGTCAACAAGCGAGTCGGTCTCGGCCAGCGAAAGTGAATCAACTTCTGCATCACTAGAGAGTGAATCTGCCTCGATCGCTGAAAGCGAGTCTGTATCAACAAGTGAATCGGCCTCGACGAGTGAGAGCGAGTCAACATCAGCGAGTGAATCGGTATCGACTAGCGAAAGTGAATCAACCTCTGCTTCGATTGCCGAAAGTGAGTCGACGTCAACAAGCGAATCAGTCTCGACCAGCGAAAGCGAATCGACTTCGGCGTCAATCGCTGAAAGCGAGTCAACATCAGCGAGTGAATCGGTATCGACGAGCGAAAGTGAATCAACGTCCGCTTCGATTGCTGAAAGTGAATCGACGTCAACAAGCGAATCGATTTCGACCAGTGAAAGTGAATCGACCTCCGCTTCGCTAGAGAGTGAGTCTGCCTCAATCGCTGAAAGCGAGTCGACGTCAACGAGTGAATCTGTATCGACGAGTGAGAGCGAATCGACTTCTGCTTCAATCGCTGAAAGCGAGTCAACATCAACGAGTGAATCAGTATCGACAAGTGAGAGCGAGTCGACATCCGTTTCGGTTGCCGAAAGTGAGTCAACGTCAACAAGCGAGTCGGTCTCGACCAGCGAAAGTGAATCGACATCTGCATCACTAGAGAGCGAGTCCGCTTCGATTGCTGAAAGTGAGTCCGTATCAGCAAGTGAATCGGCCTCGACCAGTGAAAGCGAATCAACATCTGCATCAATCGCTGAGAGTGAGTCAACGTCAACAAGCGAATCAATCTCGACGAGCGAAAGTGAATCGACATCTGCATCACTAGAGAGTGAGTCCACCTCGATTGCTGAAAGCGAGTCCGTATCAACGAGTGAATCAGTATCAACCAGTGAGAGCGAATCAACGTCTGCATCAATCGCTGAGAGTGAGTCTGTATCAACGAGTGAATCGGTCTCGACCAGTGAGAGTGAGTCAACATCTGCATCACTAGAGAGTGAGTCCACCTCGATTGCTGAAAGCGAGTCCGTATCAACGAGTGAATCAGCATCAACCAGTGAGAGCGAGTCAACCTCTGCTTCGATTGCCGAAAGTGAGTCAACGTCAACAAGTGAATCTGTATCGACGAGCGAAAGTGAATCGACCTCTGCGTCACTAGAGAGTGAGTCTGCCTCAACCGCTGAAAGCGAGTCCGTATCGACAAGCGAATCAGTCTCGACAAGTGAAAGTGAATCGACCTCTGCATCATTAGAGAGCGAGTCAACCTCCGCTTCGATTGCTGAAAGCGAGTCAACGTCAACAAGCGAATCAATCTCGACGAGTGAAAGTGAGTCCGCTTCTGTTTCGATTGCCGAAAGCGAGTCGACCTCAACGAGTGAATCAGTCTCGACCAGTGAGAGTGAATCGACTTCGGCCTCAATTGCTGAAAGCGAGTCAACGTCAGCTTCAATCGCTGAGAGTGAGTCAACATCAACGAGTGAATCCGTATCGACTAGCGAAAGCGAATCAACTTCTGCATCAATTGCTGAAAGCGAGTCAACATCAACGAGTGAATCGGTCTCGACGAGTGAAAGTGAATCAACCTCCGCTTCGATTGCCGAAAGCGAGTCAACGTCAACAAGCGAGTCGGTATCCACCAGCGAAAGTGAATCAACTTCTGCATCACTAGAGAGTGAATCTGCCTCGATCGCTGAAAGCGAGTCTGTATCAACAAGTGAATCTGCCTCGACGAGTGAGAGCGAGTCAACATCAGCGAGTGAATCGGTATCGACTAGCGAAAGTGAATCAACCTCCGCTTCGATTGCCGAAAGCGAGTCAACGTCAACAAGCGAATCCCTCTCGACTAGCGAAAGTGAATCGACTTCTACATCACTAGAGAGTGAGTCCGCGTCAATCGCTGAAAGCGAATCAGTATCAGCGAGTGAATCGGCCTCGACCAGTGAGAGTGAGTCAACCTCCGCTTCGATTGCCGAAAGCGAGTCAACGTCAACAAGCGAATCGGTATCCACCAGCGAAAGTGAATCGACTTCTGCATCACTAGAGAGTGAATCTGCTTCAATTGCTGAAAGCGAGTCCGTATCGACAAGCGAATCAGTCTCGACGAGTGAGAGCGAATCAACGTCTGCCTCGATTGCCGAAAGTGAATCGGTATCAGCGAGTGAGTCAGTCTCGACAAGTGAAAGTGAATCGACCTCTGCATCATTAGAGAGCGAGTCCGCATCAATCGCTGAAAGCGAGTCAGTATCAGCGAGTGAATCGGCCTCGACGAGTGAGAGCGAGTCAACGTCTGCTTCGATTGCCGAAAGCGAGTCAACGTCAACAAGCGAGTCGGTATCCACTAGCGAAAGTGAATCGACTTCGGCATCACTAGAGAGTGAATCGACTTCGGCATCACTAGAGAGTGAATCGACTTCGGCATCACTAGAGAGTGAATCGGCCTCGACGAGTGAGAGCGAATCAGCGTCCGCTTCGATTGCCGAAAGCGAGTCAACGTCAACAAGCGCATCGATCTCGACTAGCGAAAGCGAATCGACTTCGGCATCACTAGAGAGTGAGTCTGCCTCAATCGCTGAAAGTGAGTCTGTATCAACGAGCGAATCTGCCTCGACGAGTGAGAGTGAGTCAACATCTGCTTCGATTGCCGAAAGCGAGTCAATGTCAACAAGTGAATCGGCCTCGACCAGTGAGAGCGAGTCAACATCCGCTTCGATTGCCGAAAGCGAGTCAACGTCAACAAGCGAATCAGTCTCGACGAGTGAAAGTGAATCGACTTCTGCCTCATTAGAGAGTGAGTCCACATCAATCGCCGAAAGTGAGTCGGTATCAGCGAGTGAATCGGCCTCGACCAGCGAAAGTGAATCAACGTCCGCTTCGATTGCTGAAAGCGAGTCTGTATCGATCAGTGAGAGTGAATCAATCTCTGCATCACTAGAGAGTGAATCCACCTCAATCGCTGAAAGCGAATCGGTATCAACCAGCGAAAGTGAATCGACTTCTGCATCACTAGAAAGTGAGTCCGCTTCGATTGCCGAAAGCGAGTCGACATCAACAAGCGAGTCAACCTCCACTTCAATTGCGGAAAGCGAGTCAACGTCAACAAGCGAATCAATCTCGACGAGTGAAAGTGAATCTACATCTGCATCACTAGAGAGTGAGTCCGCCTCAATCGCTGAAAGCGAGTCTGTATCAACGAGCGAATCAGTCTCAACTAGTGAGAGCGAATCCACATCCGTTTCTCTAGAGAGTGAGTCTGCGTCAATCGCTGAAAGCGAGTCCGTATCGACAAGCGAATCAGTCTCGACGAGTGAGAGCGAGTCAACCTCCGCTTCAATTGCGGAAAGCGAGTCAACGTCAACAAGCGAATCAATCTCGACGAGTGAAAGTGAATCTACATCTGCGTCACTAGAGAGTGAATCTGTTTCGATTGCTGAAAGCGAGTCCGTATCGACAAGCGAATCAGTCTCGACCAGTGAGAGTGAATCAACGTCCACTTCGATTGCCGAAAGCGAGTCAATGTCAACAAGCGAATCAATCTCGACGAGTGAAAGTGAATCGACTTCTGCATCACTAGAGAGTGAGTCCGTTTCGATTGCTGAAAGCGAATCAGTATCAACGAGTGAATCAGCCTCGACTAGCGAGAGTGAATCAATTTCGACTTCAGTCGCTGAGAGTGAGTCAACATCTGTTTCGATTGCCGAAAGTGAATCGACGTCAACAAGCGAATCAGTATCGACTAGCGAGAGTGAGTCAACTTCTGCTTCGATTGCCGAAAGTGAATCGACGTCAACAAGCGAATCAGTCTCGACCAGTGAGAGCGAATCAACCTCCGCTTCAATCGCTGAGAGTGAGTCGACATCAACGAGCGAATCAGTTTCGACCAGCGAAAGCGAGTCAACATCTTCCAGCGCTGGTAGCACAACTGGTGGTCCTGGTGAGTCAACGTCTAATGACAACGCTGATTCATCTGCGTTAGCCAATGGGGCGGCAGGTGATACCATTACCACAGGCACTAACAACACGTCAGGAACCTCTGGTATTTCTGGATTTTCCGGTATTTCCGGTATTTCCGGTTCTAGCCATTCAGCTACAGCAACCACAACTCAACAGGGTAGTAGTGGTGATACGGCTAATGATGATGGGTCGAGCACGAGACCGCTACACACCGGGGGTGATGGTGATCGTGTCTCTGGCATTGAAAACCAGAACAACATGGGAATGATTACGAAACGAGTTACCGGCAACGGGTCAACCACCGACAAGGCTAACAGTCAGTTGGCTGGCGTTCCTGGCGACCACACAGAAGGGACGGCAGGTGGCGATTCAGCTGCCAACCACGGTGATGCTGATTCCAGTCACGATGCTTTACCACAGACTGGTGAGCAGGATACTGGCGAAGCGACTTCGGTAGTCGGCTCAATTCTGTTAGGATTCCTAGGTTTACTTGGGTTTAAGCCAAGACGGAAGCGCGACGACTGATTCAGAACTTGAATGATTGGTAGTGGCTTCTTCACCCAAAAATAGGTGAGGGGGCCACTATTGATTTCCAAACGTGAAGGGAATTAAGTATGAATTAAGTATGTGGTAAACTGATAACGTGATTGGATTTTTTGAATTTTCTAAATAGCTAACAAAAAATATAATTAGGAATGAAAGCGGGTAAATCCAGCATGAATTATTTTGTTGACATTGATTTAGGCGGCGCCATTACGGGCATTGAAAAGGCTGAATTTAACCGATTACGCTTGTTTCAGCAGGCGGGATTACCGGCCAAAATCATCTATTTAACGTACAAACCGCGACTGCATGAATTTGCGAAAAAGTTTGGTATCCAAGACGACAGCTTCTCCATCTATGACTATTTTCAACGGTCAGAAGAATATGCCGACTTCGGGCACTTTGATTGGCGGCACTATTGGAGGGAAACATGTCACTACAACCTTCAATTTATCGAAGGGGTTGCCGACATTCGGATTACCGATGAGAATGGCTTGTTTATTATGTATGCCAGTTTTTATGACGCAGACTATTCACGGCTGAATTACGTCAACTACTTTGACAAGGACCACATTAAGATTCGGCGGGATATCTATGACAGTCGGGGCTTCCTGAGTTGTACGTGTCTTCTAGCCGAAAAGGACCTGATCAACACGGAACTCTATTACGATCAGGAAGGCAAGGTGCGGATCGTTAAGCAGTATTTGATTGCCAGTGGGAAGGCCTTTTTGCGGGAGATTACGCTAAAAGACTATCGCCATCACGACTACTATTTTGGTAACGAAGACGAGTTCCGGACGTTCTTCTTCGATTCGCTTTATCAATCGGGAGATACGTTCTTTGCGGACCGCAATAGTAAAATGGGCGTTGCATTCAGCCACACGAAGCCTGAGGTACGGATCGTAGCCATCTTCCACAGCACACACGTCCGTGCGGATGATGACCCGATGACCGGCTCACTGAAATTTGGTGGCTACGAATATACATTGGAGCATGCTGACAAAATTTCGCGAATTGTGGTGTCGACCGAGCAGCAACGGCTGGATCTTGAACGACGGCTGCCAGACTTACCACCGGTGGCCAGTATTCCAGTGGGGTTCGCGGTCCCACAACCAGTGGATGACGTTGATTTTACGCAGCGTAACCCCCACCGCATTATTTGTGTCGCCCGGTACTCGCCCGAAAAGCAACTGTTACATCAAGTACGAGCGGTCGAACGACTCGTTCCAGAATTTCCGGACGTCGAGCTGCACTTGTTGGGGTATGGCGGTCGGGTCAGAGCCGAACTGCAACAATATATTGACGACCATCAGCTCAAGGATCACGTGTTCCTCCGTGGATTCCAGAAGGATTTAACGGCCGATTACCGCCAAGGTGCGCTTGCGCTCATGACCAGTAAGGAAGAGGGCTTTTCCCTGGCAACGCTGGAGTCCTTAAGCTATAGCGTGCCGGTAATTAGCTACGACATTAATTACGGTCCCCGCGAGATGATTACGGATGGTCAGAATGGCTTCTTGATTCCGGCGGATGACGAAGAAGCACTGTACCAGAAGATGCGGTTATATCTTGGCGACCGCAATCTCCAATTACAAATGATGCGAAACTGTCGGCCGTTGCTTAAACGGTATTCACCAGTACGCGTCATGCAGCAATGGCAAGATTTGGTTCAAGGCTTAGAATAAAAATTATCCAAAAATAGCAGTCTGTGGGGCACGTGATGTGTCCGGCAGGCGGCTATTTTTTATGCCTGCTGTTAGCAATGAAACAGGAAAGCGGTCACAAACGGCCTAAATATAATAAAATAAGTAATGACTCCAGAACTAAAAATGTGTGCATAAGACAAAACGAGTCTAGGAATGCTGTTGTGACGGCGTTTGCGCGGCATAAAAATAAAATAAATAAATTTATAGGAAGACCTGTAAACGACATTAAAAGTGTTGTATAATGAACACATGCAAGATAATCAGATTTAAACGGAGGTGCTATCTTATGTCAGTCTTAACTATGATTTTTGCTCAACATGGGGTTCAATTTTTTATAAGGTTAATGATCTACTTGGTCCTATGGAGCCTGGTTTTGATCTTCCGGGTCATCAACCGCAAGAAGACGCAAAAGCGTATGGCTGTGCGGACAGAATATATGATGGCACATACCGAAAAGAGTGCCGACGGGAAATACCCGTGGGAATTGTAAGAGTGTTATTTAAAATTTAACTTTAAAATAGTGTGATCGCTAAATTCTTTGAGGCGGTCACCTTTTTAGTAACTGGGAAAATTAATTGATGGTAGAATAAAAGGTAAAGCTAATGTTGTAACCTCGTCGTTCTTTGAAACACAGTATTAGTGTTTTGATCATTAGGCAACATTATCTAGTAAACGCGCAGTAGAGAGCGCATAAAGAAGGACAGAGAGATGAATTATTTCGTAGACATTAGCGTTGGTCCCACAATTTCTGGAATTGAGGAAGCTCAGTTCAATCGACTGCGACTATTTAAGCAGGCTAACCTACCAGCGACCATTTTGTATTTGAGCTATCAGTCGCGGCTACATGAGTACACCAAAAAATTCGGTGTTAGAGAGAACAGCTTCTCGATGTATGACTATTTTCAGAATGCCCGTCAAGATGCCGAAACGGCTCATAAGGATTGGCGTCGGTACTGGGAAGACGAGTGTCATTACCACTTGGAAGAGATCCCAGGATCCTTTGATATTCGAATTACCAAGGGAAATGACGTGCTGATCATGTATGCCCATTTTCTCGATAAGGATTACACGCGAATCGATTACATCAATTATTTCAATCCAAACCATGCTAAGATTCGGCGGGACGTTTACGATACCCGGGGGTTTTTAAGCCGGACCAGCATGCTGGCAGATCAAAGTACGATCAACAGCGAGCTCTACTTTGACCAGCAGCAGCGAGTTCGCATCATTAAGCAATATAGACGCGATGATACGAAATCAATTCTCCGTAAAATTACGCTGAAGGATTATCATCACCGGGATTATTTTTTCGATACGGAGAGTGAATTTCGGACCTTCTTCTTGAATCAACTTTATCAGGCTGGCGATGTCTATTACTGTGACCGGAACAGCGCCATGGCTGAGACCTTTCACAACCTGCGACCGGAGATTACGACTTGTGCCGTCTTCCATAGTACGCATGTACGTGTGGGTCAAGACATTTTGACCGGGGCCTTGAAGGCTAATATTTATGATTACACCTTAGCTCATCCGGAGAAGCTCAATCGAATCGTGGTGTCGACGGATCAGCAGCGCCGCGACCTATTAGCACGGTATGCAACGTTACCACCCGTCGTGACCATTCCAGTGGGTTTTGCAAGTCCGCAACCGGTTGATTTCAAGGCCCGCAAGCCCCACCGCATCATCTGTGTTGCCCGCTATGCGCCTGAAAAGCAGCTACTTCATCAAGTGAAGGCAGTTGAGCGTTTAGTGGCTGAATTTCCCGACGTTGAGTTGCATCTGTTGGGGTCCGGTCCCAAAATCGAGAAGATCCTGCGGGACTACATTAACACGCATCATTTAACCAGCCACGTCTTCTTACGCGGGTTTCAAACGGACTTGACGGCCGATTATCAGCAGGGGTCACTGGCACTGATGACCAGTAAGGAAGAGGGCTTTTCACTAGCAACGTTGGAGTCATTAAGCTTCAGTGTGCCGGTGATTGCCTACAATATTAATTACGGCCCGAGTGAAATGATTACGGATGGTGAGAATGGTTTTCTGGTTCCAGCGGACAATCAAGAGGCCCTGTACCAGAAGATGCGTGAGTATTTAGGAAATCACGAGTTACAGTTAAAAATGATGGCCAACTGTCAGCGACTGTTGAAACCATACGCACCGGCAGTGGTTCAACAGAAATGGCAAGACTTTGTCCAACACATCGCGCAAGACTAAATGGGTTAGCCACCGCAATTAGTGGTCTGCCGTAAAAATTTGGGGGAATAAACATGTTCAAGGTGCTCCGACGAATTCTATATCTGGTTGTTCTGGCAGTCGTGGTTTTCTTTGTGGTTAAAGGCATGACTAAAGTGAACATTTCGCTGTTTGGTAACCATAACTACTACCAGCGGTCTAAGGGAACGAGCACCAATGACGGTTTAGTCAACCAGAAGACGTACTCACAGGCTAGGCTTAAACAGTTAACGACGATTACCCATGGAACCAAATATTCTGGGAATACCAGTCTGGATAAGGTGGCTACTCGCTATTCGTATAAGGTGGCCGGTCATACGATCAACAACTTCATGGGGCGCGATGGGGTCCTCCAACTCTATAACGAGTCGTCCTTTATGTCGGATAAGATGGTCAAGGACGCCGCTGAGTATTGGAATACCTTGGCGGGAACAAGAATCGTCGAGGTTGTGAAGACGGCCAAAGCCAGCGATGAAGTTATTCATGACGATCAGGAGAAAAATAAATACGGTATTGGGGGGCAAACTTACAATAATATGGGGATGCTTTTTTATCCGCATAACTGGGCGGTGACAGGGCTAACGGCTCGTGGTAAGAATAACTGGAAGGAAGCCATTTTGTTGCGGGAAATTGGCCATGCGCTAGGCATTCCTAATCTGGGTGGTGGTGCAGCGGGTGTTAATGACCGCAACGCCAATAAGAAATCCACGGACTTCATGGGCAACTGGGGTGTTGAACTGGTCAATGCACCGCTGGAAAATAAGCGGGGCATCACGAGTACCCCGGTGGATGCTGCGGCGTTGACCATTGCCGGTATCGCGTGGCCACGACCACAGAAGCTGGCAAACTGGGCGTTCACGACCCCCAAGGCGACTGTCAATTATGACAACGGTAAAATCGTGTCGACGATTCCTAAATCGTAAGAACAGTAGGACTGAGGATAATTTCTCGGTCCTATTTTTTATGGGATAGGAGTATCAACTGTAAGGGGCGTGTCAGTTGCCCGCACCGTTCCAGCCCATATCTGGTGACCGGTAAGGTGAAGCCTCCGGCGGCCATAGTTTGGGCAGCTTATCCAGATCAGCCGACGTTACACTTTGCCTTATTTGTAAGCTAAACGACTCAACTATAAGTTTCTGCTATAATAATTGCTATGATAAATTGATTGAATTAGTCAGATGGTATTTACACAGTCTATAAACTGTTGTATCCTTGACTATACGCAAATGACAGCGCTTAATCATCCGCTAGTTAGTCAGGCTAGACGTGGTGATTTGGTTTCGCCGCTGGATAATGTGAAAAAAGAATCATTGATGATAGCAATTGGTTTTATTAATAAAACTAATTAGGTATACTTAGATTAGTTTAAACTTTATTGTTGGGAAGCCCAGTTGACTAGAAATGGGTGAAGACCCTTCACGATGAGGATGGGAGTGTGACACCGTGTATTATTTTATTAATGAGTACCTCTTACAAAAGAATTCAAGCGTTGAGCATACGGCAATGAATCGGGTGAAGTTGTTCAATCACTATAAAACACCCGCAAAGATCGTGACGAAGATTTATGATCGACTCTTGCACCAGACCATTAGTAAATTTGGTGTCGCTGATAATCAGGTCATGAACATGTTCGACTACTTTCAAGGGCTGACCGATACGGGGACGCCAAAGTTTGTGACCACAGACAAATTAAATTTACCAATTGAATACGAAGTAAATGTTGGTGCCAACTTCAGTGGGGTCTTCGATGGTGACCGGCTGATCGCCAACGTTGGGTTTATTCCTGGTACCATTGGCCGGGTCTTCTATCATGAGTTCTTCGACCAACTTGGTAACCGTGTTGGCACCGATCTGTGGGACTGGCGCGGGTTCCGGTCGGCGACTCAATATTTCGGCCAAAATGGGCAATTGATTTCACAGCGTTACTATCGCGCTGACGGTCAAACGGCAATTGAGGAATACTTTACCCAGGATACTGAGGGTAAGCCGCTGACGTCGCGGATGATCTTAAAGGATTATCAGGGTGAGGGCGACCGTTTCTTCCAGAATGCGGATGACTTGTTTACCTTCTTCTTGAACGAGCTGAGCAAACAGGATTCAGAACGGACGACCTTCATCGTCGATCGTCCAGGGACCGGGGTCAACCCATTGCTGGCGTTGAACGATAATTCACGGAAGTATGTCTATGTGCCGATCAACCATGCAATCAGTCCGAATGATCCGATTCATGCCGACCTCGATGGTTTCTTGGCACCAGCGTTTGAACATTTCAGTCATTTCGACGGCTTCATCACGGGAACGCCCCAACAGGCAGCTAACCTGAGCACGCGTTTCCCTAAGGCACCGGTCTTCTCGATGCCAGCGGTCACCACGTTACCGACTTCAAAGGAAGAAACGGTGGAAGTGGCCCCTAGCGAACGATTGCCGCACAGCGTCATCTACGTCGGTCGAATTGCTAAGGATAAGCAGATTGAACAGCAACTGCGGATGTTTGCGCTGGTCAAGGACCGAGTGCCAGACGCCACCTTTACCTTGTTCGGTTACGGCAGTGCCAAGTACGTTGAGGACATGCAGAAATTAACGCAGGAACTGAATCTCACAACGAGTGTCACCTTTAAAGACTACGTGCCCGACTTGAACGATCAATACGACCACTACCAGGTCATGACCAACATGTCACTAGCCGATGGTGGACCATTAGCGATGCTGGAAGCCATGATCCATGGGATTCCGGCGGTCAGCTATCGATTCAACTACGGCCCAGCTGACATCATTGCGGATGGTAAGGACGGTTATCTCATTGCGCCTGGCCAAGCATTGGCTATGGCGGATAAGGTTGTTGACTTGTTGTTGGATGAACAAAAATTAACAGCATTCAGCCACGCGGCGTACATTAAAGCCCATGATCAATGGACGCGCCGGAAGGTTTGGAACCGGTGGCAGAAGGAATTGAAGGGCGAATAGCGAGATTGCTAAGGGAGGTCGACTAGATGTATTACTTTTTGAACGATAACATGCAGTATTCAAAATCAGGGATTGAACATGCGGAAATCAACCGACTACACTTGTTCAATCAACACCACGTGCCAGCTAAAATTGTGACGCGAATTTTTTCCATGGATTTGACGAACATCTTGCGGCAATCTGGGATTCAACGCGAAAATTTTGTGAATCTCTTTGAATTTTTCTGTGGGAGTACACAAGCAGCCAGTCAGTCGTTCACGATGAATGACTTTTCCTTGCCGGCTAATACGACCACGACGCGCAAGGACG
This sequence comes from Levilactobacillus andaensis, assembly GCF_016861695.1. Taxonomy (GTDB): domain Bacteria; phylum Bacillota; class Bacilli; order Lactobacillales; family Lactobacillaceae; genus Levilactobacillus; species Levilactobacillus andaensis. The sequence continues at coordinate 82,737 of NZ_BOLP01000014.1, forward strand.
ACCAATTACAGGTCTTTGCGCAAGGGAAAATGTTAATGATCATTTATTTCCGCAAGCAGTCGACGGAGATCAGTAACGTCCAGTACTTCGACGCCAATGGTCGGACCGTGTCGATGGTCTGGTGGGATGTCCGCGGCTTCAAGTGTCTCGAACAGTTCTTTGACCTCGAAGGCAAAATTTCTCAGGAACAATACTACGGTCCCGATGGCCTTGTGCACTTGGAAAAGAATCATTACCTTAATCGCGGGGGCAAGGAGTGCCTGTCATGGCGCGTCTTGAACTACCGCAATAGTAGCTGGGTCTTTAGCGGCATGAATGAGTTGACCCGTTTCTTCTACGACGAATTGAATGGGTTGGACCAGCACAACGTCTTCATTTGTGACCGGACTGTTGAATGTGACTGGGGCCTATTCCACATGCAGACGTCGGCGTTCAAGGTGCTTCACTTACACAATGACCATGTGAGCGACCCGAGCGACATGCTGCATTCGCCATTGAACAACAACTACACGAACGCCCTGAATAACTGGGCAAAGTGGGATGCGGTCATTTCGGCCACGCCAGAACAGTCGGAAGATGTGGTGAACCGGTTTGGGAGTGACATTCCAGCCTTTACGATTCCGGTTGGTTACGTTTCGGATGAAGAGATTGCCGCACCACACCAAGATTTCACTGCCCGGCAAAAGGACCTCATCGTCCACGTGGCGCGGTTAGCACCTGAAAAGCAGCAGAACCACTCGATTCAGGCCTTTGCCCAGGTCCATCAACAATTCCCTAATGCCAGACTTGAACTCTGGGGGTATGCGAACGGGGATATTGAGCAACAATTCAAGCAGCAAGTGAGCGATGCCGGCTTGAAGGACGTCGTTGCCTTTAAGGGCTACACGAGTGATATCGATGCCGTCTATGATCGCGCCCAGATCGGTATTTTGCCAAGTCGTGCAGAAGGTTTTTCACTGACGCTGCTCGAAGCTCAGTCTCACGGGGTACCAATGGTGGCCAACGACGTGAAATATGGCCCTAGCGACATCATCCAAGATGGGGTCACGGGAATCCTGACGGAAGATGGGCAGCCGCAACAATTGGCGGATGCAATGATTAAATTGTTGGGCGACCAGAAGCTCCTGAAGGCTTACAGTGCCGCTGCGTATGAGAATGCCAAGCGTTACTCGGAGGATGCTGTCTTTGAGAAATGGCAACAGTTACTGGATTATTTTGATAGTTTAGCACGTGAAAAAGCCGCCGTTTAAGCGGTTATGACTGGTTGCCGCCAAGAACTTATTTGAAGTTGTTGGCGGTTTTTGGGTAAAGAGGTGTAACGACATGATGTGGAAACGGCTGATTCAGTGGGGATTGGCAGCTGCGGCGCTGGCCCTGGTCGTGCTGGGGATGACGCAATTAAATGTGCGCGAGAACCCCCAGCCGGCGGTGAAACAGTCCGCAAAACAAGACTACCAGCGAACCGCAACCTATAGTCCAGCGGGTGGTCGGATTGACCGACACCTCTATTCGCAAAAGCAGTTGCGGGCCTTAACGGCAATCACGCACGGTAACCAGTACCGAGGTAATACCAGTCTAGATGCTGTGACCACCCGACACGTTTATCAGTTGGACGGCCGGAATTTGGCGAATATTGTGGGGGCCGATGGCGTCCTACAATTGTATAATGAGTCGCATTTCATGACGACCCGGATGGTGAAGGATGCCGCGGCGTTTTGGAATCAAGTAGCGGGAACAACGGTGGTCGAAGTGGTCTCGCGTCCGGACCGAAGCGATGAGATCATTCACGACGGCAAGAGTTCACGGTCGGTACTCGGCGGTCAGACGTACAATGGTCGGGGAATTTTATTCTATCCGGGCAATTGGCGTATTCAGAACCTGTCACAGCGTAACCAGCAAAATTGGAAAGAAGCGGCATTGATCCACGAAATCGGCCATGCATTTGGCATTCCGCATTTGGGCGGTGGACCATTAGGGACTAACGCGTCCAAGGCGGGCGTACAGACCGTGGAACTTATGGCGGCCTGGTCCGTTGGACGGGTGGGGTCGCCACCTGAAAATGAGCAGGGAGTCAAGAGTACGTCCATGGACGCTGCAACCTTGGCCCTGGCCGGATTGAGCTGGCAACGTTCGCGACGACTGGCAGGCTGGGTGTTGAATTCGAATCGGGTCGTTTTATACGACAACGGCCGAGTGACAACGACTCCTAAAACAAATTAAAGGTTAGGCAACGTCTCATATGGCAGAGCGTAGTCGGAGCCAGCGGCGAAATTTCTGGTAGCCGTCGGGCAGGCAACTAAGACTGAGCCCAGTTAGATGAGCTAAACTATCCGGGTGTCACAGTATGACTTTAACTTGTAGAACGGGTATTCTGGAGAGTAATGGCGCAGACATAATTATAGATGGGGTGGCGAATGTGAATTATTTTGTCAATCAGAACTTGGGAATGAACTTAACGGGGATTGAAAAGGCGCAACTAAACCGCTTGGCATTGTTCAAAGCGGGGGGGGGATGGCTGCTAAAATTTTGACGGTGGGCTTTAATACCAGACTACATGAGAACGCCCGTCGTTTTGACGTGGATGGTCGCTGCTTTTCGATGTACGACTATTTTCAGGGCGTAATGGACGATGAAACGGTTACGTCGTTTGACTGGATCGCGTATTGGGAGACGTGTGGGTTTAGTCTGAAATATATCCCCAACACCAAGGATGTCCGCGTCTTTGCGGCAGATGGTCAATTTTTGCTGTACGCACGGTTTTACGACCAGGAGTATCGGTCGATCGAGTACGTGAATTACTTTGACCAACACCACGCTAAGATCAAGCGTGAACTGTTCGACCAGCGGGGGTTTCGCAGTCAGATCGTCTATTTGGCGGCGATGCAGAAGATTCAGGCAAAGGTTTACTTGAATCGGCAGGGCCAGGCCTGTTTAGAGGAACTATATGATTCTGATCAAAAGTTAGAGTCCACACTACGGCAGATTATTGTTCATGGCCGCGATGGGCGCGACTACTTTTTCAATACGCAAGAAGAGCTCCAGACATTCTTCTTTAATACACTCTATCAGGACGGGGATGTCTACATTAGCGACCGGAATCTGAAATTAGCTGAGGCTCTCAGCAAGACGGATTCGGCTGTCAAAGTTTGCGTTGTCTTCCATAGCACTCACGCGCAGAGTCAAACGGATGTCATGGACTCGCGCATCAAGAGCCATTACCGATTTATGCTGGAACATATCTCGGATTTTGACCGCTTTATCTGTTCGACCGAGTATCAGAAACGAGATCTCTTGGAACGGTTCCCTAATTTACCAGTAGTAGCGATTCCCGTAGGCTTCACGCAACCACAGGTCCTAGCACCGGAAAAACGCCAGGCTAACCGGATTATTGGAGTTGCTCGGTACGCTCCAGAAAAACAGGTCATGCACCAGGCTGTGGCCGTTTCTAAGCTAGTGGCAGAGTTTCCGGACGTTCAGCTCCATCTGTTTGGCTATGGGAGCCAGGAGAAGGCTTTACGAGACTTTATTGAAGAGCATCACTTGGAAAAGAATATCTTCTTGCGCGGCTTTTATCCGGACCTAACGGAAGAATATCAGAAGGCGTCTTTGGCGCTGCTGACAAGTCGTGAAGAGGGCTTCTCGCTGGCAACGCTAGAAGCCCAGAACTTTGGTGTGCCCGTCATTAGCTACGACGTGCGCTATGGGCCAAGTGAGTTGATTCAAGACGGCGTTAACGGGTCTTTAGTGACCGCCAACGATCAGAACGAACTATATGAAAAGATACGAGATTATTTACGTCAGCCCGACCTACAAGAGCAGTTCCGGCATGAAAGTCTCGCGACTGCCGAGAAGTTTTCAGCAACAGCTGTCACGAAGAAATGGCAAGATTTGATTCGCAATGTGTTAGCTGATTGAGTTAATTTAACGACCTAAAGAACCCGTCACACCTAATGTTGGTGCGGCGGGTTCTTTTTTGCGGTGGTTACAGTAGCCAATAAATTGCTGGCTTAGTGTTTTCCTTTGGTGTTAGACAATCATCAGAGTGCTAGTGAATCGCATGAACAGTGGGGTTGACACGTAATAGTTGATTTAAGTGCAACAAAAAAATGTTAAAATCACTAAATATGATTAAGTTACACATTTGAAGAAATGGGGTAGAAAATAAAATTTACTTACGAATTTTATAAAAATAGTGGGAGATATTAGTTGCAATGGCGTCTTAAATATGGCCAAACAACTATTCACCAGTTTTGAGTAAGTGGACAGATTTTCTAATTAAAACATAATGTTAAAGCTTTTTTAAAGGTGAAAATAAAGCAAGCACTGTTAATGATGAAAGCCTTTTGTGACACTAATATGGCGTTATTTTGGGGATTATCAGCTGATAAAATGTTAGTGGACGGCAATTGACAAAGATGTGAACTTTTTAATTTAAAAAAATGTTTATATCAAATATCACCTATACCAATTTATATTGGGAGATATGAATAGTCTATGTATGAAATTTATGATAAACTCGTAAGCGAAATGATATTGTTTTACACTACTCACGTTTTACTATAGCAACGTGTATAGACCACTTAGACTTTGGTCTAGAACTATTTCTAGGCTAATAGTCGGGGGAGTACAGTGCAATTTAGTCGGTCATTCATACAAGGAGGACATTAAAAGTGAAATTTATGCGGAATAAAGCTTTTAACGGCGATCCTAAATTACGTTACAAGATGTTTAAGGCAGGGAAGACTTGGGTCTTCACTGCTATTGCGTCTTTCTCGTTATTAGGTGCCGGGAACCTAACAGCCAAAGCAGATACTTCTAGTCAGGCCGATAGTTCCGCCAGCACAGCGGTCGCCTCAGCTACCAATTCATCGAACACAGCCACGTTAAAATCGAGTTCGGCGGCATCTAGTATAGCTACCGAGAGTAATACAACGTCAACTGCTACGGCAGAGGCAGAAACGACTACGGAAACAAGCGCCGAAGCCAGTAACAGTGCGGCTTCGGGTGAAAGCGCTTCATCAAATGCTACTGAATCCTCAAGCGGCACAACCAGTGCGGTAGTAACTAGTGCAGAGGCAACCAGTGCTGAAGCCACGAGTGCCAACGCAACTAGCGATGCCACAACGGCCGCTAGCTTAGCTGCAGAACGAATCGCAGCAAACGCCAACACTGACGTCACCTTGACTACGAACGTTACCAAGGCCGTCACCAAGACAGCCGCGACTAAGAAGGCTGTCGCAACGAACGCTGTTGAATCATCGGCTGCCGACAGTACTGCGGCTAACGCGGCATCATCCGCAGCAAACGCAGCCTCGTCAGCGGCCAGTGCAGCATCTAGCTACGCAACGTTGGTTCCAACAACGGACACGCAGTCAGCAACGAGTGCGGCCAATAGCGCATATAAAGAAACTTTACAAGCTTACGACTACGCTAAACATTACAATAGTTTAGCTAACATGTACCTAGCAGCAACGGACGTTTCTAGCGATGCTCCGGGAATGGCTCAATCCTATGCCGCTGCGAATTCAATGGCGAACTCATACGCTGAGGACGCAAAGTCCTATGCCGACGTAACGTCTAGCGCCGCCGACGCAGCACGGATCGCCGCTGCTCAGGGTGCTAAGGATATCGTGAGTTCCTACGCTAAGGATGCGCATAAGTTGGCGAACTCAGCTGCAGTTGCGGTTGAAGAAGCTTCCTCAGCAGCTAGCAGCGCGTACCTGGCAACACAGTACGCCAAGGATAACTCAGCCGCCTTAGCAGCTGCCACGGCAGCTAACTCAGCGTTCTCCTCAGCTAGTTCAGCTGCAGCCGAAGCGCTTAGTTTAGCTAATCAAGCTGACAAACTTTACGAAACTGCAAGTAGTGCCGCCGTTTCTGGTGACTATGATGCAGCCAGCACCGCTTTAGCCTCAGTGATTCAGGTAGCTACTGTAGATGCAGTGGCAGCGAACCAGGCGGCCAGCGATTTCCGTGACCAAGCGGTAGCCGCAGCTAAGCAGGCTGTCGACTTGTCCATCACGGATGCAGTTAGTGAAGCCAACAGTAGTGCCAACAAGGCTAGCAACGCAGCCAGTGCTGCAGCCAGTGCCGCTGTAGCAGCTAGTGGTTATAATGGGGACCAATCGGCGCAATATGCTGCCAATGCCTCCAGTTACGCTGCGGTTGCTTCAGAAGCCGCTGCAACGGCTAGCACGGCAGCAGTTAACGCTGCCACAGCCGCAACGCCTAAAGAAGCCCATAACTTTGCTTTAACGGCCGATTCAGCCGCAGTGGTGGCTAGTAGCGCCGCTGCCGAGGCTGCCACAGCTGCAAGCTTGGCTGAACAGTTTGATACCAACGTTGAAACGCCAAACACGGACAATGAAGGTAACGTGACGGCAACATTAGCCGCTGATAAGGTCCTGGCCAACTTGGGCGATTCAATTACCCTGACCACGAACTTGGGTATCTCTGGTCTGTACAGCCTCAGCGGCAAGGTAACCTACACGTGGTATGTTTCGACCGATGGCAAAACTTGGTCGGCTTTAAACGATCCAACGACTTCTAGCAACGAAAAACCAACGAACAATATTATCACCCCGGCGGCCGGTGGTACTTACTACTACCAAATGGTAGCAACCGGTAAGAAGTCAATCCCATTGACAATTGGTTCTACTGTGAACTTCGCCCAAGCAAGTAACATCATTACCGTTGTGGTAACGGATGCTAAAGGGACGTACACGGATCAAGCCAGTGCAGCCGCAAGTTTAGCTGCTAGCTATGCAGCTAAGGCCTCCTCCAATGCAACGGCAGCCAGTACTGCAGTAACAAATATGGATAAGTTGGTTACCTTTAATGAACAAGAATTGTTAACGGCGTCATCCTATGCGACTAAAGGTCGAGAAAACACTGCAAATGCAAGCTCATACGCTGCCAACGCCAAAACGGCCGCAACCGCAGCTAGTACCGCACAAAGCAACGCTGCGGTAGCCGAAGAATCCGGCGATTACACGAGTGCGAGCTCATACGCTGCTGTAGCTACGGCAAGCGCCAATGATGCTAACTCATACGGACTGTTAGCAAACTCAGCTGCTTCGACCGCGCAAAGTTACGTGGACCAAGCCTTGCTTAAAGCAGCAGGGGTAACAGGCGATAAAAATACCGGCGAATACCTGTCTAGCAGTTATGCGCAAACTGCGGCCAATGCAGCAAGTGCCGCTAACAGTGCGTACAATTTAGCCAACTCGCACGCTCAAGATGCTAATAATGCTTACTTGGCAGCCGGTGGAGACTTTAACTCCGGCGCGTCAACAGCGAACTCCATTGCAACTTCGGCCGCTTCAGCAGCCAAGTCTTACGCACAAGCCGCAAGTAAGGCATCAAGTAATGCCGCCGCTGCAAGCACGTATGATGATGCAGCCAACGCAGCCGATGCAGCGAACACTAATTTAACCTTCGCTAACTCTGCAGCTGAAGTTGCGGGTAGTGCAGCTGCTGCAGCAACCGCAAGCATTATCGATGCTCAATCTTCATACGCTGCTTCCGTTGCCGCCGCTATTGTACTTCAAGACTCACTAGCAGGTTCCAATGCGGCAGTAGCAGCTTCAACCGCAAACTCCTTGGCAAGTGCAAATAAGACCAACACCAGCTTGGGATCTTCCTATGTGGCCGAGGCCTTAGATTACGCACAATCCGCACAATTTGCTGCTGCTTCCGGAGACATTGCTGCCGCCGAAGCCAACAGCTACATGGCACAAGCCTCCTCAGCAGTAGCGGCTGGTAACTTTATCGCTGCTAGCTCCTACGTTTCGTTGAGCAACTCGGCAGCTGCTAGTGGAAATTCTTATGCCACGGCCGCAACGTCAGCCGCCGCAGCCGCCGCGGACGCAGCCTTCGAAGCTGGGAATTACTCGAACAATACGTCGAAGTATGAAGGTAAGCCAAGTGGGAATGCCTCAGTTATTTGGGGAATTGCTCTGAACAATGGTTACACGCAACAACCAGCACCACTGACTTCGACGATGCAGAACAGTACGTTTACACTGACTGGGACGACCAAGCTAGGTCTGGTCAACATTCCGGCCTTCACGACCTCTGTAACCTGGTATGTTCAGGTCAACGGATCGTGGATGAAGGTTAGCAAGGCTGTGGACCAAGGTTATCTGAAGTCAGCTGACGCGAAGAGTAACAATGGATTAGGAATCAAAACGTCAACGTCAAGTACGTTAACGGTTGAAACCAACGATACGTTTAAAGGAAACTTGCGCTTCCAGATGGTTTCTGACTATGGTGTAATCATTGGTGCTACGCTGTACAGTGATGTCGCCGAAGTTAACGTTTACGACAAGGAAGTTGCCGCAACTGGGATTACGATTGCTGGGGACGATTACTTGCTGAACTCGGCACCAGGAACTTACGTGGCAACAACTAACCCAAGCAATGCAACGGGAACGGTGACCTGGAAGAGTAGTAACACCAGCATTGCTACGGTTGATGGTGCTGGGGTGGTAACACCAGTTTCAACTGATAGTAAGGGTAAAGTTACCATTACAGCAACTATCACTAATAGTGATGGGTCATCATATTCCGACTCTAAAGAGATTACGATCGGTAATGGATTACTGGATCAAACGGCTAATGCTGGTGATACCGTCTACTTCACTCCACAAACGAATTCTGGTACGGCTGATGACGTGGTTAGCTACCAGTGGTACAAGTCAGATTCTGCAACTGGAACTGGAAAAGCTATCAGTGGCGCGACCGAATCAACATTGAAACTTGAAGATGTGACATTAGGTGGCGCAGGTTACTACTACCTGGTTATTACAGGAAGTGGTAGCTCAGTAACGCTGGGTAGTGCTTACTTGACTGTGTTGAGTTCCCAAGGCGTGGCCGCATCAGACGCAGCCAGCGCAGCAGCTAGCGCAGCAGCTGACGCGGGCGTTTACGCAAGCATCGCGAACTCTTATGCTAATGTGGCTGATCAGTATGCAGGTGAAGATTATGTTGAATCCACTTCATATGCAGCCCAAGCAGCCGAAGCAGCAAACGTTGCAAGTCAAGCTGCACAGTCTGCATCAGATGCAGCCAGTGCGGCAGTAGAAGCACAAACAAACGCCGATTCTGCTGAAGCAGCAGGAGATAACGCAGCGGCTTCAAGTTATGCAAATCAGGCTAAGGAAGCAGCTTCCGCAGCGCAAGATGCCAAGGAAAAAGCTTCCAGTGCAGCAAATGACGCTTCTGCTTACGCAAGTTTAGCGGTAGAAGCACATCAAGAAACTGATAGTGACTCGGATTCTGATAGTGACTCGGATTCTGATAGTGACTCGGATTCTGATAGTGACTCGGATTCTGATAGTGATTCGGATTCTGATAGTGATTCGGATTCTGATAGTGATTCGGATTCTGATAGTGATTCCGATAGCGACAGCGACTCAGATTCCGATAGTGACTCGGACTCTGACAGCGATTCAGACTCCGACAGTGATTCAGACTCTGACAGCGATTCCGATTCTGACAGCGACTCAGATAGCGACAGCGATTCTGATTCTGACAGTGACTCCGATTCTGACAGTGATTCGGATTCCGACAGCGACTCAGATAGCGACAGTGATTCCGATTCTGATAGTGACTCAGATAGCGACAGCGATTCAGACTCCGACAGTGATTCCGATTCCGACAGCGATTCCGATAGCGACTCAGATTCCGACAGTGATTCTGACTCCGACAGCGACTCTGACAGCGACAGTGACTCAGACTCCGACAGTGACTCAGATTCCGATAGTGATTCAGACTCCGATAGTGACTCTGACTCCGACAGTGATTCCGATTCCGACAGTGATTCTGACAGCGACAGTGACTCAGATTCCGACAGCGATTCCGATTCCGATAGCGACTCAGATTCCGACAGTGATTCTGACTCCGACAGCGACTCTGACAGCGACAGTGACTCAGATAGTGATTCCGATTCTGACAGCGACTCGGATTCCGACAGCGACTCGGATTCCGACAGTGACTCAGACTCTGACAGCGATTCAGACTCCGACAGCGATTCAGACTCCGACAGTGATTCAGACTCTGACAGCGATTCCGATTCTGACAGCGACTCAGATAGCGACAGCGATTCAGATAGCGATAGTGACTCAGATAGCGACAGCGATTCCGATTCCGACAGTGACTCTGATTCCGACAGTGACTCTGATTCCGACAGTGATTCTGACAGCGACAGTGACTCAGACTCCGACAGTGACTCAGATTCCGATAGTGATTCTGACTCCGATAGTGACTCTGATTCCGACAGCGATTCAGACTCCGATAGCGACTCAGACTCCGACAGTGATTCGGATTCCGACAGTGATTCGGATTCCGACAGCGACAGCGACTCAGATTCCGACAGTGACTCTGACAGCGACAGCGATTCAGACTCCGACAGTGACTCAGATTCCGACAGTGATTCTGACAGCGACAGTGACTCAGACTCCGACAGTGACTCAGACTCCGACAGTGACTCAGACTCCGACAGTGACTCAGATTCCGACAGTGATTCCGATTCCGACAGTGACTCCGACTCTGACAGTGACTCTGATTCCGACAGCGACTCTGATTCCGACAGCGATTCAGACTCCGACAGTGATTCCGATTCCGACAGTGATTCTGACAGCGACAGTGATTCCGATAGCGACTCAGATTCCGACAGTGATTCTGACTCCGACAGTGACTCAGATAGTGACAGCGATTCCGATTCTGATAGCGACTCAGATAGCGACAGCGATTCAGATAGCGATAGTGACTCAGATAGCGACAGTGACTCCGACTCTGACAGTGACTCTGATTCCGACAGCGATTCAGACTCCGACAGTGACTCTGATTCCGACAGTGATTCTGACAGCGACAGTGACTCAGACTCCGACAGTGACTCAGATTCCGATAGTGATTCAGACTCCGATAGTGACTCTGATTCCGACAGCGATTCAGACTCCGACAGTGATTCCGATTCCGACAGTGACTCTGATTCCGACAGTGACTCAGACTCCGACAGTGACTCTGATTCCGACAGCGATTCAGACTCCGACAGCGATTCAGACTCCGACAGTGATTCAGACTCCGACAGTGATTCAGACTCCGACAGTGATTCAGACTCTGACAGCGATTCCGATTCTGACAGTGACTCAGATAGCGACAGCGATTCCGATTCCGACAGTGACTCAGACTCTGACAGTGACTCAGATAGCGACAGCGATTCAGACTCTGACAGTGACTCAGATTCCGACAGTGATTCTGACAGCGACAGTGACTCAGACTCCGATAGCGACTCAGACTCCGACAGTGATTCGGATTCCGACAGCGATTCAGACTCCGACAGTGACTCTGATTCCGACAGTGATTCTGACAGCGACAGTGACTCAGACTCCGACAGTGACTCAGATTCCGATAGTGATTCAGACTCCGATAGTGACTCTGATTCCGACAGCGATTCAGACTCCGACAGTGACTCAGACTCCGATAGCGACTCAGACTCCGACAGTGATTCGGATTCCGACAGTGATTCGGATTCCGACAGCGACAGCGACTCAGATTCCGACAGTGACTCTGACAGCGACAGCGATTCAGACTCCGACAGTGACTCAGATTCCGACAGTGATTCTGACAGCGACAGTGACTCAGACTCCGACAGTGACTCAGACTCCGACAGTGACTCAGACTCCGACAGTGACTCAGATTCCGACAGTGACTCAGATTCCGACAGTGATTCTGACAGCGACAGTGACTCAGACTCCGACAGTGACTCAGATTCCGATAGTGATTCTGACTCCGATAGTGACTCAGATTCCGATAGTGATTCTGACTCCGATAGTGACTCAGATTCCGACAGCGATTCAGACTCCGACAGCGATTCAGACTCCGACAGTGATTCCGATTCCGACAGTGACTCCGACTCTGACAGTGACTCTGATTCCGA
>NZ_BOLP01000015.1 GCF_016861695.1 Levilactobacillus andaensis
TCAAAAAAGAGGCCCAATTCGAAAATGAATTGAACCTCTCAAATTCCCCTCATCAACACCCGTTGACAAAGAGCCGTTATAAACAACAAAAAAGGCCCGAGAATTTTCATCACAGACCTGTCAGTTTTAAATTTAGAACCAGCCGTAGCCGAGCCAATGACTCTTAGCTCGTTGCCATGACCCATAACGATTGTGGGCATAGTTGTCAGCCGTTTTTTCTTGGTTCGACTTGCTGTAGTCACCGTGCAACATCGAAACGGTCAGTTGATACTTACCGTAATAGCGACCGTTACGTGCGCGGTAGTTGCCACCAGACTCTTTTCTGGCGATCCAAGCCTTGGCGCGCTTTTCTTTCTTAGTCAACGTGCAAACGTACTTCACGCTGGCATCTGCTGTCGTAGTGCTAATCACACCGGTGGCGCTAGGTAGAGCCATGGAAACAACCATGACGATAACCATAAAGAATGTCTTGAGCTTCAACGTGGTTCCCCCTAACGGATTTATTAAGAATATCATAACCTTTCCAGGTTACAGTCTAGTTGTCCGAATGTTACAGAACCGTGACAGCCCACCCCACTTCTTCCTGAATGGGGTCAAAAAGCGCTTTAAACCAGCAAAAAACGACGGTCCTCCGCAGAGGAAACACCGTCGTTTCATTATTATATTTTTTAGCTAACTTGCCAAACCGGTTAAACTAGTCGGTTTAGTACCAGCCGTTTGCTTGCCAGAAGGACTTAGCAGCGGCCCATGACCCGTAACGTGAGGTCACGTAGTTGTTGGCAACCTTTTCCTGATTAGCAGCTGAATAGTCCCCATTCAAAAGAGACTTGGTCAGTTGATACTTACCGTAGTAATTCCCGTTAGAGGCCGTGTAAGAGCCGCCAGATTCCTTGTTGGCAATCCATGACTTCGCTGAAGAAGTTGAGCTAGACGTCGCTGCTGACGTGGTAGCGCTCGTTGAGGTCCCAGTAGACGCAGAAGTGGATTGACCACTGTACGTGCTCATCCCGGTGCTCTTTTGGCTGCTGTAATTGTTCGTTGTCTGCGTTGAGCTAGTCGTTGCTGAGTTGTTCGTAGTAGCGGCAGTCGCCGTTGACGTGGTTGAATCTGGAATCGTCAATGATTCGCCGACATAGATTAAGTTAACATTCTTTAAGCTGTTGGCCTTTTCAATGGCCGAAACACTTGATTTGTATTGGTTAGCAATTTTAGCGACTGTGTCTCCCGACTTCACCGTTACCCGGACGTCGGCGTTAGCGGAAGTGGTGTTGGCAAAGAACCCAGCACCTAACACAGCGGCAGTACCTAACGTAGAAACTAAAACTTTTTTGATATTCATAAAAATGAACGTCCTCCTTTTGATTAGTGAAGCTTTTTTGTCTATCAATTACTTAACGAGACCTATCATAACCTGTGGACGTTACATCAGAGTTGTCAGGACGTTACACCCTGATTAAGAAAAACTGGCTTAAATGACAAACCGTAATGTGGTTAATAACACTGAAACATTTACCGCCTAATCTATTCACGACTGCGGGTAAAGAAGAGATTACTCGAATGATTTGGCTAAAATTGCCTTCTTTGGGGAGTGATTAATTTTTCAAAAGTTAGTGGGGACTTACCGATTTTATTGGGATTTGAGGATTTAGGCTTGTTTAGTAGGTGCTTTTGCGTGAAAATTTTTGTTCTTTTGAGTGGTAGAAACTAGGAGAATTTGCTAGATCAATGGCCTCACGCTGCGTGGTTCTTACTATATTGGTAGGTAAACTGGACCATCATGCTCGACCACTTTGCTTCCCTTGGGCTTGCTCTCGCCCTGAAATCCCGATACTGGCAACCGCCGAAACGTGCTCCACAGGGCAACTCCCTCCGCTTAACCCCAATAAGCACCGGGACTTTGTTCTTCAAAACTATTCTGACTCAAACCTTGGTCTTGCTCTCGCCTTTAGGTCCCGATACTGGCAACTTCTGAAACGAGTTCCGCAGGGCAGGTTCCTGCGCTTAACAAGAACAAATCTCCTGCTCGGCACAGCCGAACAGAAGAATTGTTCCCGTTAATGCTCAGAACCTAAGCGCCCCGCTCCACTCTCTATACAAAAAACGCCCCCAGACCTGCATCCGGAGGCGTTACTTGAATTTAAACGTAAATTGGCTTTACTAAACTAGTTTAGTACCAGCCGTTTGCTTGCCAGAAGGATTGTGCTGCTGACCATGAACCGTAACGGGAAGCTACGTATGCGTTAGCAACCTTTTCTTGGTTGGCGGCTGAGTAGTCACCATTCAAGTAGGAAGAGCTCAATTGGTACTTACCAACGTATTGGCCGTTGGTAGCAGAGTATGAACCGCCAGATTCCTTGTTGGCGATCCATGCCTTGGCACTGGCTTCAGAACCAGAAACGCCAGTAGAAGCAGTGGTGTTACTGCTGGTATAGTTAGAAGTCGTGTTGTAGTTAGTGTTGTTGCTGCTTTGACTAGTCGTTGACTGGCTAGCAGAGTTGCTGTAGTTTTGCTTAGCAACTGAAGCAGATGAAGAGCTGTACTGAGTAGCTTGGGTGCTGTTCGGCACGTTCAACGTTTGACCGACAAAGATTAAGCTAGCGTTGCTCAAGTTGTTAGACTTTTCGATAGCCTTAACGGATGAGTCGTACTTGTTAGCTAATGACCAAACAGAATCCCCCTGCTTGACCGTAACCTTAACATCGGCGTTTGCCGTTTCGTTCGTGGCGAAGAGACCGGCACCGACAACGGCAACCGTCCCAAGAGTCGTAACTAAAGCTTTTTTGATATTCATAGAAATGAATGTCCTCCTTTGTTTGCTTAACGGCTATTAGAATAACCGATGGGTATGTCATTCAGATTGATGTTAGGTTACGCCAGTATTAAGAAAAATATTACAGTATGACATTCCGTAATATTTGTTACGCTGTTGTCATATAAAACGCTTTTTTAGCCCCATTTTTACCCTTTTTAGCGAAAATGCGGGGTCAATTTCCGTGTGTTTTGCACCGAATATGCTGTAAAATTTGTCATATTTAATGAAAATTCGATGATAATTTGACCTTTTTGTGCCAAATTTACTGAAAACAACGTCAAAAAATCCGCCATCGCTCTCGATGACGGATCATTTTTAATCAATTTTAGGGATTAAATCAGCCTAAATTTCAACTCCTCTTGAGGTGGATTGTCCCCCGAATTCCCAAAATAGTCGCCTAGCTTCGTTCGGAAATTGGCGATTATCCAGTCAGGCTAAACGGGTTCCTAATTTCCGGTCAATCAAAACGTGTCTATACTATAGTAGAAACCCATTTGTTTTTACCCTCAATAATCGTCAAAACCATTGTCCAGGCTGAAATACAGCCTACTTTTGACTCGTTGGCCGGATAACCAGTTCGTTCATGCTGGTATTTTCTGGTAAGTTCACGGCAAATAAGATGGAATCCGCAACTTCTTCGGGGCTGATGGCGTTATCGGCCCAAGCATGTTCCAAACGATCCTTGGTGGCTGCGTCCGTGATGTGGTTGGTCAATTCGGTAGCGACCATCCCCGGTGAAACGACCGTGACCCGCACGTTACTGCCGGCAATGGCTTCTTCTTGACGTAAGCCTTCGCTAATCGCCCGGACCGCGTACTTCGTGGCGCTGTAGACGCTACTTGCTGGGTGCACGGCATGACCCGCAACGGAAGCCGTATTGATAAATTGACCGCTCTTCTGCGCCCGCATGATTGGTAAGGCCGCAGCGATCCCATACAAGACACCCTTGATGTTGACGTCGATCATTCGATCCCAGTCTTCAGTCCGGCCTTGGATCAATTCGGATTGGGGCATCAACCCAGCATTGCTCATCCACACGTCGATACGACCGTAAGTGTCCACAGCCTTTTGGGCTAAAGCCTTCACGCTGTCGCTAGACGTCACGTCAGTTACCGCATAAACGGCTTCGCCACCGGCCTGTTCAATAGCCGCAACAATTTCTTGTAGCCGTGATTCACGCCGCGCGCCTAAAACCAATTGGTTCCCGGCAGCAGCCAATTTCTTCGCCGTAGCTTCACCAATTCCACTGGAAGCACCCGTGATAACAACAACCTTTTTCGTCATTTTGAAATTTCCTCCAATTCAGTTCTGATACCTTCTATGATACCCCTTGATTCTTATTTGGCAACTTGTTTTCCATATAGGTAATATTTTCCGTTTACCCACAAAAAAGCGACCCCCCATCCCTGAGCGGTCGCTTCCGGTCAAACGTTATTTTTCAACGTTCTTCCCGTCGTATTCATCTAACATGATCTGCTTCAATTCTGAAACTAATGGTTCCTTGGGGTTAGCCGTCGTGCATTGATCTTCGAAGGCTAATTCGGCTAAGTGGTCAACGACCTTGTCGAAGTGGGCCTTGTCGACACCGTTGGCCTTCAAGCTCAACGTCACGTCAACGGAGTGAGCCAAGTCAATGATCTTCTTGACGAGAGCTTCCTTCAGCTCTTCCTTAGTCGTCCCTGGCAAACCGAGGTACCGCGCGATTTGGGCGTAGTCTTCATCGGCTCTGAAGGATTCGTACTTAGGCCACATGGACAGCTTCGTTGGTTCCTTGAAGTTGTACCGGATAACGTGTGGCAAGGTGATGGCAATGGCTAAACCATGAGGCAAGCCGAATTCCCCACCCAGTTTGTGGGCGATCGAGTGGTCGACCCCGAGGAAGGCGTTGGCAAATGCCATCCCGGCTAACGTCGAGGCGTTGTGCATCTCTTCGCGGGCAGTAATGTCGCCGTTGTAAGAGTTCGTCAGGTTGTCCATAACCAATTTAATCGCTTGTAACGACCATGGCCGCGTGTAATCGGAAGCCATGTTGGACACGTAGGATTCGATGGCATGGGTTAAAACGTCCAGGCCAGAGTAAGCAACCGTGCGCTTCGGAACCGTTTCGATAAATTGTGAGTCCACGATAGCCACATCAGGCGTCAAAGCGTAGTCGGCCAGTGGGTACTTCACGTGGGTCTTGGAATCCGTGATAACAGCGAATGGGGTAACTTCGGAACCAGTCCCAGACGTCGTTGGAATGGCAACGAATTGTGCCTTGTGTGGCTTGTTGAACTTGTAAGCCCGCTTCCGAATGTCCAAGAACTTCTGCTTGGCGCCAAAGAAGCTAGCTTCAGGATCTTCGTAGAATAACCACATGTTCTTGGCGGCGTCCATCGCAGAACCCCCACCTAAGGCCACAATGGTATCTGGCTTGAAGGTCCGCATCTGAGCGACACCCCGGTTGACCGTATCAGTCGTTGGGTCAGGCTCAACGTCGGAGAACAGGGAGTATTCGATCCCGTTTGGTTGACGCTTCAATTCGTTCAAGACCGTATCGATGTAGCCCAATTCAACCATGGCTGGATCGGTGACCAGGAAGACCCGCTTAACGCCAGGCATATCGTCTAAGTAACGGACAGATGTCTTTTCAAAGTAAACTCGAGGTAATTTAATCCACTGCATGTTATTTCGCCGCTTTGCAATCGTTTTGATGTTCAACAGGTCAAATGAGGAAACGTTGTGGGACACGGAGTTCTTACCCCATGAACCAGTTCCCAACGTCAATGATGGCACCATTTCGTTGTAGATGTTCCCAATCCCACCGATAGCGGAAGGGGTATTGACTAAGACCCGGCTGGCCTTCATCTTGATCCCAAATTCGGTTGCCAAGTCGTCGTTCATGGTGTGAATGCCGGCCGTATGACCCAGACCACCAAAGTGAAGCAGTTCATCACAAAGCTTGAACGCGTCTTCTTGGCTCTTAGCCTTGTAGACGGACAGAACTGGTGATAACTTTTCACGAGAGAGTGGGTACTTTGGCCCAACACCAGTGATTTCGGCAGCCAAGACCTTGGTCGTTTCTGGGACCTTGATGCCAGCTAAGTCAGCAATCTTTTGAGCGGACATCCCGGCGATTGGTCCCTTGACCCCGCCATTTGGCACGAACATAGCATCGGCTAAGGCCTTTTCGTCGCTCTTCTTAATAAAGAAGACGCCGCGGGCTTCCATTTCTTTCTTCACGTCAGCGTAGATTTCGTGGTCGATAACGGCACTGTTTTCTGAAGCGCAGACCATCCCGTTATCAAACGTCTTGGAAAGCACGATGTCGTAAACGGCCCGCTTGATGTTGGCCGTCTTTTCAATGTAAGCTGGACCGTTACCAGGACCAACACCCAAGGCTGGCTTCCCAGTTGAGTAAGCGGCCTTGACCATGCCAGGACCACCGGTAGCCAAGACACTGGCAACCATTGGGTGGTTCATCAACGCAGTCGTGGCTTCTAGGCTAGGCTTTTCGATCCATTGGATGACCCCTTCAGGCGCACCGGCAGCAATCGCAGCGTCGCGAACAACCTTAGCGGCCATCACGGATGACTTTTGTGCTTGTGGATGGAAGGCAAAGATGATTGGGTTCCGCGTCTTCACAGCGATCAAGGACTTGAACAGCGTGGTTGACGTTGGGTTCGTCACTGGGGTGACCCCGGCCAAGATACCCAGAGGTTCGGCTACCGTGATCAATTGACGTTCACGGTCATCTTTAATGATACCAACCGTTTTATCCTTCTTGATGGTGTGCCAAATTTCTTCGGTCGCAAACATGTTCTTGATGGCTTTATCTTCCATAACACCCCGACCAGTTTCTTCGAAAGCGGCCTTGGCTAATGCCATGTGTTGGTCCAAACCAGCAATGGCCATCTGGTGGACGATGTGATCAACTTTTTCTTGGTTAAAATCATCCATGGCGCAAAGGGCGTCGTGGGCTTTAGCCGTTAACCGGTCGATCATTTGGTCAACGGTTTCTGTCGTTTCTTTGGGAGTTGCTTTTGAATTTTCTTTCACGTTCTTTAACATTCTTATGCCTCCATTTTTTGAAAACACTCTTGTTAACTTCTTCACGAGTTTCATATTATCATATTTGAAAAAGTTTGCAAGCCGTAAATGTTAAAAACATCACAATTGGTTAGCTTGGTAGTTAAACTCAATAATAGCACAACTTACAGCCACCCTTGTTGTAAGCGCTAACACAAATTCAAAAACTTTTTAAAATTATTTTTCTAGTGTGAATACTATCACTAACGAACGCTTTCATTTTCATAATCCTCCTAAACTATTTTCAGGAAGTGAAATTTAGTTCACCGATTATCTCCCCACAAGTATTTTTTCAAAATTAAGCGCGAGATTATGCTAAAGTAAGGTATGGATTTCTCAAGCGACACTAAACCCTACATATCAACCTTACTTTGAGAGGAGTTGAGAACTGTGCAGACTTGGCAGTTCTGGCGGGAATCGACTCGCCACTTTTTCCAACACTGGGGGAGTTACGTCACCCTAGTCTTCGTCACCAACCTTGTCATCAGCTATCTCGCGGTCCCCGTCTTCACCTGGCTCACCGCCGAACTCATGGCTTGGCAACACGTGCCTTACGTGTCCTACACCAATATCGGTAGCATCATCGTGAGTCATCCCCTGGCCATCATCGGGCTACTCCTGATCCTGTTAGCCGTGATCACCCTGATCTACTGGCAATTCGCTTACCTCCTATTAGGAATCACGAATATCAAACGGGGCCGGCCGCAAACTTCCCGCGATGTTCTAGGCGACACCTTCCGTAGTATCGCCGGGGCCTCACCCAGTACGTTTCTCTTCTTTATTGGCTACTTTATTGTCATCATGCCATTTGGCAGCATCCTGTTCACCACGCCACTGCTCAACAAGGCGCGGATTCCCTCATTCATTGTCAGCTACCTAACGGATAATAACCTGTTCGCCGTATTGCTCGGGCTCTTCTACGTTGGCGCGGCCTACTTGGGGATTCGCTTGATTGCGGTACTTCCACTCATGATGATCGACCACCTGCATAGTCGCGAGGCGATTCGCTTGAGTTGGCAACGTACGCGCCGGCATTTCTGGCGCTACCTGAGTCGTATCTTGCTCACGCTGGTCATGGTCAGCATTGCGATTGCCGTCATCTATGCCGCCCTCTACCTCGGCCAAGTGCTTTTCGATAAGACGGGGATCGCATTGGCGGCCGCGACCGTCAACCTGTTTCTCATGGAAGTCATTACGGAATTTATCGTGTGCTACTCCACTGTCATCTTCATGATGATCATCCTGAGTAGCCACGATACCCATCGACTGGCGCCATCCATGCTCTTTAGCTTCCGTGAACCGGCGAAAACGCGCTTGCGGACCCGCATCCTGATCATCGGCGGGTTGACCGTCATCAGCGCCGCACTGGTTGGGTTCAACCTGGTCTTTCTAAATGGTCTCGCCATGAGCAAGCCGCTCACCATCGCCCACCGTGGTGTGGATAACGGCAATGGCGTTCAAAATACCATTCCCGCCATGATCAAGACCAGCAGGGAAAAGCCCGACTACGTTGAAATGGATATCCGCATGACCAAGGACCACCAATTTGTCGTGATGCACGATGCCACGCTGAAGACTCTGGCGAACCTGAAACGGAGCGTCTCCAAGATGACCCTAGCGCAATTGACCAAGGTCACCGTCACGGAGAACGGCTACCAGGCGAAGATTCCTAGCTTTAATCAGTACCTCAATACGGCCATTGCCCATCATCAAAAACTGCTGATTGAAATCAAGACTGGTGGGGCCGACACCAAGGACCTCCCCGAACGGTTCTACCGGCAGTTCGGCCAGCGAATCATCGACAACCACGAACAGGTCCACACCCTGAGCTATTCCATCATGAATCGGCTGAAAAAGGAGCACCCAAACTTGTTCGTCAGCTACATCTTGCCGTATAACCTGACGTTCCCGCACACCCGCGCTAACGCCTATACCATGGAGTCGACGACCCTCAACGATTCATTTATCAACCAAGCCGACCGCGAACACAAGAAGGTCTACGCTTGGGACATCGATGACATTACAACCATGGACCAAATGATGTTCATGGGGGTCAATGGCGTCATCACGAACAATCTGCACCTGATTCAACAGGAAATCAAGGACAACACGGATCATCCGAGCTATGCCAACTTACTGCTGACGTTTATGAATGATTTGTCGCTGGAGACTCAAACCCAATAAACATATGAAAACGACGACACAAATTTAATTGTGCCGCCGTTTTTTGGTGCTCTCTAAAATTTTCAATAACGTTATTTCTTTTCGATTTTTCGTAATGGCCGCTTGATCAAATGCAGCAGTTTCTCCGACTGTAGCCGGGCAACCACCGCGTCAACAGCCACCTGCATCAACTTTTCGTTTAAGTCCTTCGCCGCCGGTTGGACCTGTTCCTCGCCGAGATGGTGGAGGCGGTCCTCTAACTGACTGACAAAGTTGTCATAGGCCTGCTTCGGATAGTCGCCAGCCGTGATCTGGTCGATTCCCGAACGGACCGTATCCGTTTGGAACATGGGCTTGAGAAGGCTGATCATCAAAATATCCGTCAGCTGCATGGTCTGATATTTCTTCTTAACGGGTGCCAAAATGACGTTGTGTTTCACATAATTATTGATCATTGCCGGTGTAATCGTGTCGATTCCCAGCGGTCCCAGCACATCGTTGATCAGCGCCGTGACCTGGTCCATGTAGAGGTCAAACTTCGGTAAGTCGTCCCAACGTGGGAGTCTGACGCCATGCATCTGATGTTCCCAGCGGGTGTATTGATTAAAATCAGCCATGTTACTTCCCTACCCTTCCGTTTCTACCTCCGATTATAGCATAGAATCTAGTCTTAGTGACTAGCTAAGAAATAATTCTGGGAATTCACCTAGTGAAAAGACCAGTAACGGGTTAACGCCAACGAATTCGACTGAGGATTCGGTGCCCCAAGATGTCCTGCACCACGATAAAGACGGGCACGACGCTTGCCATCAGTGGTAGATATAACAACGCTAATTTCCAATTCAGCAGGTTGACCAAAGAGAAAATCGGACCAAAAAACAGGAAAATAACGGCAAACAGCCCCGCCATAACGGCCACCAACGCAATCTTAAAGCGGTTCAGTGGCCGCGCAACCATCAGCAACGCATTTAAACTGATCATCCCGGTCAGCAGAACGCTCAACGTCGATGTCGTTGCAAAGCTCAGGCTAAACTGCGTCCCCAACGCCATGATAACTAGGATGTAGCCGACTACGCAGACCGCGGCCGGCGCGGCGATCTCCATGACTTGTTGCATGAACCGCCCCGTAATACGGGCGTAGTTGGGCTGCAGGGCCAGGAAGAACGTGGGGATTCCGACCATTAGCGATGAGATGGGCGTCAGTTGAATTGGCTCGAACGGATAACTCCGCGTCATGAAGATAAAGATCAGCGTCAAAACGACCGAATACATCGTCTTGATCAGAAATAGGGACGCGACCCGCTCGATGTTATTGATGACCCGGCGCCCCTCATTAAGGACGTTAATCATCGCATCGAAGTTCGAGTCGACCAGCACGAAATCGGCCAGACTCTTGGTCGCCTCACTCCCGGACGCCATGGCAATGCTACAGTCGGCTTGGCGCAGGGCCAGCAGGTCGTTGACCCCGTCTCCGGTCATTGCCACCGTATGACCGGCGCGCTGATAGGCTTTAATGAGTTGTTCCTTCTGTTGGGGTGTGACCCGACCAAACACGTTATTCTCACTGACAAGGCGGTCGTAGTTCGGTTCAGCGCCCACCTGACTCATGTCGACCAACTGCTTGGCACCGGCGATTCCGGCACGCTCGGCAATGCTGGCGACCGTGACGGGGTTATCCCCGGAGATGACCTTCAACGCGACGTCCTGATTGGCAAAGAAACTAAACGTATCCTTGGCCCGCGGCCGCAACTCGTCGGTAATCAACAGCAGTCCGATTGCTCGCGGATTCGTCGGCCGTGGTGTCGTCAGCTCATCGACTTCGGCCAGGAGCAGTACCCGGTAACCTTGCGCTGCCAGCGTTTGGATTCGCTGTTTAACATCGGTTGGCACCGTATCAAAGATGAACTCCGGCGCGCCCATGACGTACGCATGCTGGTCAAAGGCCGCCCCGCTCCATTTACGACCAGAAGAAAATGGCAAAATGGTGTCGGCGACAACCGTTGGCGTGCCGAGCGCCGTCTGGACGGCCTGGGCCGTTTCGTTGTCATCACCCGTTGCAGCTACCAGTTCGGCCAGAATGGCATTGAGCTGGTCGGTCGACTGCTGGGCGAGCGGTTCAACGCGTTCCAATTGGAGGAGGCCGTTGGTGATAGTCCCCGTTTTATCTAGGCACAACACATCGACTCGAGCGAGCGCTTCAATGGCCGGCAGTTCCCGCACGAGGACGTGTCGCCGCCCTAAGGTAAATGCCCCCGCCGCCAGTGCCACAGATGTCAGCAGGACTAACCCCTCTGGAATCATCCCGACCATCGAGGCTACGGTCCCCAGAATCGCGCGGTTTTGGCTCTGACCGCGCATCATCGCCGAGATAAATAGTGCGGCACCTAGTGGAATGATGGCAAACGTGAGCACTTTAATAATTCGATTGATAATCGTCAGCAGTTGACTGGCCGTCCGGCGTTTCTGCTTGGCTGAGTGCGCCAACTGTTTGACGAAACTCCCGCTCCCAACCGCCGTTGTCTGTACAACGGCGCGGCCGCCGAGAATGACGCTCCCGGAGACCAGCTCGTCACCGGTCTGCTTGATGATGGGCGTTGACTCCCCGGTAATCTGGGATTCATCGACCTCCATCCCCTGCGTATCGCGAATCAGGCCGTCCACGGGCAACTGGTCACCCCGGCCAATTTCCAGCAGGTCATCCATGACGATGGCGTCTTGATGGTGCGGCTCGACCTGGCCCTCACGGAGCACGTTAATGTTGGCTTCCGAGAGTAAGGCCAGTTTGTCGACTTGGCGTTTGGACCGAATTTCCTGAAAAATACCGATTCCCGTGTTGACCACGACGACGCCCAAAAAGAGTAAGTTTTTGTAGCTTCCAGTGAACAAGACCAGTCCACCCAGAAGTAAGTTGATCAAGTTAAATAGGGTTAATAAATTATCCCGAAATATTTGTTTGACACTTCGAGTCAGCGGCGGTAACGGGTCATTCTGTTGGCCCGCAGCGATTCGTTCTTTGACCTCAGCGGCCGTCAATCCGCTAGTAATCGGTGGTAAATAACGGTCTGCCATCACACCAGCCTCCTTTACCGTTTCGTTACCCCCATTGTACTAGATATTTTGGTAGCGCTCCCTTAATCCGTTCAGATTTTCTTTATCCTTAAGCGAATCGCTACCGATTTAACGGTCACCGCTGAAACGGCTATACTAAAATGAGGAAGACTGTAGAAACCAGCTCACGTCCGCATCGTGGAGGTGCGTTGATTTTCACAATCTGCCAGCCGAAAGTCTGTCGATCTCGACTGATAAATCGGCCAAACTAATCCATGGGAGGAATCATCATGAATCACAAATCATCAGCTGTTATTCTATTTATCCTCTATTTAGTTCTGCTTGGGTGTATGTTAGCCCACCAAGATATGCTCGCCATGTGGCTCATGACGTTTGGCATGTTGATCGAAGCTTCTGTTAACCTCTACGACCAATTCAAACGCCGGTAGAAAGCGTTGTCATTTTAGCGGATTTAGCCTAAACTAGACTTATTATGCTGACGACATTTGCCGTCAAGGAGGAACACACGATGACACCCACCAAGATTACGGATACGATTGAACTCGCCGACGGCAACCGCATGCCCGTTATGGGTTTCGGCACCTATTTAATCGGCGACCAAGACACCATGAACACCACCATTGACGCCGCTTGGAACGCTGGCTACCGGATGTTCGACACGGCCATGATGTACCGCAACGAAGACATTCTCGGACCAACCCTGCATCAACTCGGCTTACCCCGCGAAGGCCTCTTTTTGACCAGTAAGGTGGCCGAAGTGGTCCAGGGCTATGACCGGACGATGAAGGCCGTTGAAGGCTCGCTGAAACGGCTCCAGACGGACTATTTGGACCTCTTATTGGTTCATTGGCCAGTCCATGAATACTTCTTCGACACCTGGCGCGCCATGGAACAACTGAAGGCCGATGGCAAGGTGAAGTCGATTGGCGTGTCCAATTACACCATGGCTCACCTAGAGTTACTCGCCACGCAGGCCAAGGAGATGCCGGTCGTTAACCAAGTCGAATACCACCCCTACTTGAACCAGCAGGCGCTACTCGACTTCGACCGCGACCAAAAAATCGTCACGGAAGCCTGGAGTCCTCTAGGTCGGCGTGTCGTTTTGGACAACCCGATGCTGGCTAAGATTGCTAAGCACCAAGGCAAAACGGTTGCCCAAGTCATCTTACGTTGGGAGCTCCAGCACGGTTTGTTACCAATTCCGAAGTCGACTCACGTGGAACGGATTCAGGAGAACGCCGATATTTTTGACTTCTCCTTAGCCGAAGACGAAATGACCATGATCGACCTGTTGAATAAGAATGAGCGGACTGGGAACGAACCGGAAATCGTTTATGAGACTGGGAAACAGTACTAGTTGTCAATAAAAAGCCATGTGAGCATCTCAAATTGGATGCTCACATGGCTTTTTTGTGTTTACTGTGTTTTAAATATTGCCAATAACTCTATCGAAACCTAAGCCATCATTGACTATCTTCGCCACTCTCATAAAATCAACGGCGTTAGCTTTCTCAACAAACTGGATTGCATGATCTTTAGCAATAAAATCAATCGTTCGAAATTGAATTGCATTTATTTGACCTTTAATCTGATTAGCATGAAGATCAACATATCCAGCCTGTGTCCGTATTTTACTCGTGATTGGGCATACAGTGACATAACCGGTTCTTTGATTAAATACCGTAGAACTAATTACAATTGCAGGTCGACGCTTCTGAATTTCACGGCCAACGGATGGATCAAACGTTACAAAGATTAAATCACCTTGGTGTGGTGTATAGCCATGAAAATCATAAGTAAACATTAGATATCCTCCCGCCCAATACGACTTCCCAACAAATCATCATTTTCTGGACGCAAATCATCTTTCTTAATTAGCCTAGATGTAAATATATTGGGCTCCTTTGGCGTGAAGATCAGACTACCATCAGCCTCTTTCATAACCATATAGTCCGTCCCCTCTTTTACATCAAGTTTAGCTGGAATGCTTAATACTAAAGCATTTCCTTGTTTTCTAGCCTTCATATTAAGTTCCTCCCTAATAAGTAATTACATAGTAACACCTATAAATGACAAAAGCCATTACCAGCTCTCAACACCAAAAAATACACAGAAACGCCCACCCAAGAACACATCTCGGGTGGGCGTTTCGTTACCTATTAAGGTTAGTCAATGCTGATTTCATGGTTATCGTCAACTTTGGTTTGTTTTGGCAAGGTCAGCGTTAAAACCCCGGCGTCATACTTTGCCTGAACGTTCTTCAAATCAATGTCTGGGAGATAGAAGGAACGCGCAACGTTTTGGCTGCTCCGCTCTTGACGGAGGACCCGGCCATCGTCGTCCTTAGCAGATTGGTTGACCTCAGCCTTACCAGAAATACGTAACGTGTCATCGCGGTAGTCGACGTGAATGTCGTCCTTCTTAAAGCCCGGCAATTCGGCCGTGACCACGTAGTCTTTGTCGTGTTCGACCACGTCCGTCTTCATACTGCTATCGCCACTAAACATATCGTGACCCAAGTTACCCACTTCATTGAAGAAATTCATTGGATCAAATAAATCAAAGTTCCGGTTCATAACATCATTAGCCATAATTCATAACCCCTTTCTGCTTGATTACATTATCTATAATAGTCAGCGTTGGTCAGAAATGCAAGCAATTAGCACTCACTATTTCAGAGTGCTAATTCGTGGATATAAACGCTATCATTACAGCATTTATATCTAGATGTGTACAATCAGTATCGAATATAAATTGAGTTTTTACATTAAAGGTCAAATAAAATCAAAATATATCAAACGCGTAAAGGTTGTGTTCAGCCTTTGTAAAGATGAACATTTGTTCGATTTTCTATGGTAAACTTCTACTTGTCATTATTCAGTCACTAAAAATAGCCACTGCAGACTATCTCCACAGTGACCAAATTACGCTTAATGTTTACGTTCCAAGCCGTCCCGTTCCACCTTATATAATCCGGTGCGGACGTGCTGATGGAAGACCTTCCGCACCATGACCGTAAAGGTATGATGGTACTCAGGAATCACGACGTACTGATAACGGAGAACATTTTTCTTGAAGTCTGACTTCGACTCCATAAAGTTCTCCTGACCGACCGCTTTGTCCGTGAAGTAATAGTAATTAGCCAAGTAACCCGCATAATAACTATCCACATCTCCCGGGTGCGGATCAACAATCAGAATTTTCGTATGGCTTAGCTTCGTCCACGGCTTCGACGTCTTATCCAGCTGAATGGGTAGCGTCCCTCGATTATAAATGTTGGTATACTTCGTCCCGTTGATTTCCGAGTACATCATGATAATCGCAAAGAAAATCATCAGGAAGGTTCCCAATTGATAAGCATTTTTCGTCACAATTGACTTAAAAGCCCGCAGATCACGTTTGCTAAAGTCCTGCTCGTAAAAGGTTCGATCCAGCGCGCGCACAAGGACCATTGCCCCAATAAAGAGGTTCAGGATCACCGTACTACTCATGTACCGTTCGAAACCATCCAGCACGATTGCTTCCGCATACGGCATAGACAAGATATACATACCAAACAGACTACCGTAATAGAGGATAAAGACAAAGTCCAGTAAAATCAGCATCCCCAGTAACTGGTTACGCTGGTGATTGCGATGACGAATAATAAACCAGGCAACAAACAGAATAACATTGATTAAAATGATTCCCTGCGTCGATAGCGAGTTAAGACTCAGAATCTGATGTATAAACTTCTCACCGATCTTAACAATGTGCGAGGTTCCTTCACCTGATAACTGGTGGGAATAGGCCTGTGCGCTGATTTCATGCTTAGACTCCGTAAAGGTCGTTTTGACATGCCGCTCCCACCAAAGGAACGGTGCCAAAGCCGCCACCAAGGTCACTATAAAGCGAGCAGAGATACTGAACAGCTTCCAGTACCAGTGTCCTTGAGCATTCGTAATCAATTCATATAAGAAATAAACGGCCAAAACAGCCACGAAAAATGCCGCCGAATTCTTAACTAGCAAAAGGCTCGCACTGAAGATCGCCACGTGAGCACTAAGATGCCACGGTTGTTTTCGATAGACATAGATACCGACTAACCCGGCCACCGTAATGATTGGCAACACATAATCAACCAGTAAATTGTTCAACCGAATATTGATGTTAAAGACGTAGGAGACCGCGATAGTCAGGCACAAGATAAATGACGTCAGTCCCCGGGTCCGGTCCCGTAAAACATTGAAAACCGCATAGGAAGCCGCCCAGATCAAGCCAAACTGGGCAACCAGCATGGCCCCTTCACTATATCCCGTCCACGTCACCATCTGAGTAATCCACAGCGCCGTTGCCGGTGGGTACGACGTAAACGAAATAATCGCGTCGTGCGCACCGGGAAGCCGTCCCGTAAACGTTAGAAACTTGACGATAACCGCCCAATGGGAAAAATTATCGTAGTGCACCAACGGACTATGGTACAGCTCATACGCCATAACTAGTCCCAGACTGACCATCCAGAAATCAAAGCTATGAACCCCTTCAAACTTTAAAGCACCCTTGCCATAGTGACCCAGTATCAGTCGAATGACTAATAGCAACACACCAAATAGGGTTACTAGTCGGAGCCCTAAATGCAGTAGTCCTAGCATCGCAAAAACATAATCCAGGAGAATCTGCACTAAGATACTCGTAATCCACGCGAGGTAGGGGCTAACCCCTAGTCGGCGAATACTGCCGTTATACCCCATCAACGATAAAATAATTAGTAGTAGTCCTAACCAGGACAAGCTGGCACCTCTCTCCTAGCGACTGTGCTTCTAGTGTAGTCGCTGCAAATAATGCTTATGGACCTTGAACAGCCCTGTCTTGATCTTTTGGTGATAAACCCGTTTCGTCAGTTTCGTAAATGTCCGGTGATATTCCGGAATAACCACGTATTGATAGCTTTGGACGGTCTGCTTAAAGACAGCTGGCGTGACCATAAAGTTTTCTTGCCCCACTGCCTTGTCCGTAAAATAGTAATACCGTGCCGCATACCCGGCATAGTAATCGGCAACATCGCCGGCATGCGGATCGACAACCAAAATCTTTTTATGATTTAAATGCGTCCATGGCTTCGAGTCCTGCTGCAGTTGCAAGGGCAACGTATTATGGTTCATTTCATTGGTAAACTTGGTCCCAGTGATTTCCGAATACATCATGGTAATCGCGAAAAAGCCAACGATCAACGTCCCAATCTGATAGGCATTCTTGGTCACAATTGTCGCAAACGACCGTGAATCTCGCTTTTGAAAGTTCTGCTCGTACATGGCGCCATCCATGGCTCGTACCAGGAACATCGCCCCAATGTAGAGGTTTAGAATCACCGTACTCCCCATGTAACGCTCAAATCCATCCAACAAAATGGCTTCAGCGTAAGGCATGGACAGAATGTACATGCCAAACAGGCTCCCATAGTACAGTAAGAAAATAACATCGAGCATGATAGCAACCCAGAAAAGATTATTTTTCTGCCGACTGCCAAAGTGAATCATGACCCAGGCCCCGATTAGAATCACGTTGATCAGTAAAATCCCCTGCGTCGATAATGATCCTAGGTTCAGAATCTGACTAAGGAATTTGTGAAAAATCTTCATAATCGTCTTAGCACTTTCACCCGACAACTGGCTCGCATAGGCCTGCGAACTAATTTCATGCTTGGAGACGGTAAAAGTCGTCTTCACGTGCCAGTTCCAAACGAGAAACGGCACTGCCGCCAGTCCTAACGTCAATGCAGCCTGAATCGGTATCCGGAGCGTTGCCACGTACCAGTGTTCCCGATTATTCTGAATCAAGGTGACCAAGAAGTAGACGCCGATAACCACTACGAAGAATGTTGCCGAGTTTTTGACCAGCAATAACACCGCTACAAAGAGTGCCACGTGCCCGCTCAGTACCCACGGATGTTTGCGATAAGCCCAGATACCGGCAATCGCAGCCACTGCCAAAATTGGCAATACATAATCCACTAGGAGGTTGTTCAAGCGAATAGCGATGTTAAAAACAAACGAAATGGCAATCGTCAGACAGAGCAGCATTCCCATGAGTGCTCGCGACCGGTCTCGCAACACAGCAAAGACCGAATAGGCCGCGGCCCAGATCAACGCGAACTGTGCGAGTAACATCGCTCCTTCACTGAAGCCAGTCCAATGTAGAACCTGGGTGATGTACAAGGCAGTTGCTGGTGGGTAGGAGGTAAAGGAAATTAGTTTATCCGCGGCTCCTGGTAATCGGCCACTGAAAAACATGAATTTGACCATGACGGCCCAGTGAGAAAAGTTGTCGTAATGGACTAAGGGACTGTGATAAAGCACCTGACCCATGGCCAATCCTAGCGCAACCATCCAGAAATCAAACAAGTGAATTCCTTCGAATTGTAGTTGGGCTTTACGCCAAAAACTCAAAATGGTCCATAACCCAAACAGCGCAATACCGACATAGGTGACCCACTGAATGCCTGTGTTTAGGACCCCCACCATGGCGCAACCATATAACACCAAAATCTGAAACAGCATGGCTGTGATCCAGGAGAGGTAGGGACTAACCCCTAATCGGCGAAAGGTTCCCCCATAGCCGACCAATCCCAACACGTATAGTCCTAATCCCAGCCAAGACACGGTTGGCCACCCACTCTCTTCTCAAATTTAGAACCGGTTGAATCGCCGGCCAAAGTTACGTTCGAACGCTTGCGCCCGGACGATGAAGTTCATATAGAGCTCATCAAATGGGGTGATCCAAGTGTCCTGAACCCGCGGCAAGGTCTGGTTCGCCCCGTCGTAGATCAGTTGCAGATAATAATCCCGGTTTCGATCTGGCTCAACGGAAACCATGGCACTGTAGATGGCTTGTTTGCCGCGATGACTGATCCGCGCAATCTTACCATGCAAGATGATTTTTTCGTGACGATACTCGAGTTGCAAGTCAGTCTTGTCGCCTTCCTTAAGCTCAATTCCGCTATCTTCTGGCATGGTGAAGGCAATCCCACCTTCGGAAACATCTTCCGTGGTAAATGGATGCCACGTCTTGTCACGACGGACTTGACCAGGGATCTGCCGCGTAAACCGTTCGTTTTTCCGGTAGACCCGGCGCCCCATAGCAATAAATAAACACATGCTCAAATTGATAAAGTGCATTAACAGCCAGAATGTGATGACACTTCCAACCAGGATTTCCGAACCGTACTTCCCATAGTTGAATTTAATAATGGAAATCAAGGTAATCCCCCAAAGGAAAAGGTACGGGAGCATGTACAATCGGTCCTTAAAAGAAATCGTCACGTTCTTTGACGTCACCTTAAACTTCTTAGCTTTAATCCCCAGCGTTTCTAGTAAGACTGGAATAAAGAGGTACGGTGCAAAGAAGGTTTCTTGCACTTCACCCCAACGTTCATTCCGAATCTTCCCGTTCGTTTCATGCATGCCTGAGGTATCTCCCATCACATAATGTAAGAGAAAGTACCCTGGCGCCCACACAACCATTAGGACCCAGAAATTGGCATTAACCACTTGGATCTTAAAGAGCGCGTAGAGAATTGGCGCGGTAATGTACACCATCCGCCGGAAGAACGCCCACCAGTAAAAGTAGGTGTTGATCAAAATTAGCCGGTTGATCCAAGAAAGTTTGGGGTTCGTAAAGATATGCAGGTTCCGACAGCTTTGAATAACCCCTCGTGCCCACCGGGTCCGCTGCTTAATGACCCCTTTTAAGTCAATTGGTGTAATTCCACTAGATTCAGGCACTTTCGTGGCTAGGCTAATATAGCCTTCCATGTTCAACATGGTTCCCAGCTCAAAGTCCTCGGTAATGGTATCGGTGGGAAAGCCCCCGACCTCATCGACGGCCTTCCGTAAGAAGACCGCGTTAGACCCCGTAAATAAGGCCCGCTTATTGCCTCCATTGAGGACATTAACGTCGCGGGAGAAGAAGTCTTGTTCGTTAGGAATCACTTTTTCAGAGAACAAATTGAATTGAAAAATGTCCGCGTTGTAAAAGCTTTGTGGGGTCTGCACGAAACCCAATGGCTCTGTATTGTCCGGATCTTCCTCTAATTCCCGGAAATTTTTCTGAAACAACGGAACAGTGGCATTTAAGAAGCCAGAAAAAGGAATCATATCCGTATCAAAAATCACAAATAAAGGGGAATCCAATTTATCCATCGTGCTGTTGATATTACCTGATTTTGCTTGTTTGTTATCGACCACGCCAGAGTAAGTCACGTGATAATGCTCAGCCAAAGCCTTAACCTCTGGCCGATTCCCGTCATCCGAGATTACGACGTGTACCTTGCTCTTATCTGGATAATCAATAAACGTGGCAGCATTCACCGTCTTACGCAGGAGTTCGACATCTTCATTATGCGTCACAATAATCAAATCCACATCGGGCACCGTTTGCTCCGGATCGTAGTCTGGAATGGTAATGTCTTGCTTCTTCCGGGTGGCTAACATCCGGAAAAAAATCAGAATGAACCCGGTAAAGTTCGATAAAATTTCGCTAATAACCAGAAGCAACGCAAAAATTAGCGTAAAAATATTAGCATGCCACGGGATGGTGAAGAACACCCGCCACAATAAATAAATCACCGATAAAACGATGGCTAAAATGTAAACTGCTCGACGCTTATTAGACATGCTGTCCCTCTTTGAAAATCAAATTCTTTTGAATGTAGTAACTGATCAGGAATAAACAGAAGTCCCCTAACATTTTCGCCACTGTTGGGGCCCAGTGTGCTGAACCGAATGGTAGTAAAACGGTTAATGCGTGCGTCAGATAACCGGACGCGACCGTCTGAACGGCCAGCAACGCCCCATACTTTAACAGTGTCTGCTCGCCAGCATTGCCGAACACCATATGGCGATTCAACAGATAATTGACGATTGCCGACAACAATCGGGCAATCACCGTGGCCACCATGATGGTCCGTAAAGAATGATTGCCAATCAGGCTCATTAGCAAAGTGAACAAACCAATGTCCACTAAAAACGACATCAAGCCACTCGCTGAAAACTTCAGGAACCGTGAGTAAATGGCAACCGAATCCCGAATCACCCGAAAATGAGACGACGAATTACCATCGAGATAAATCGTCGGAATCGGCCGTTCGCTAATGGTCACGTGATACTTCTTGGCTTCAAGTAACATATCAAATTCAAATTCAAATCGTTCACCGGGAAAACTAACTAACTGGTGAACGTAGCTCATTGGAATAACCCGTAAGCCCGTCTGCGTATCGCTGATTGTTTGGTGCGTAATCAGCCGGACCAGTCCATCCGTCAACAGGTTACCAAACCGGCTCCGAAACGGAATGTCCTCCGTAAACTTACGGGCACCAATAACCAAATCTCCGGGCCGTTGTTCGGCTAACGCTAAACATTTTTCCAGAGCGCCTACCGTATGCTGACCATCGGAATCCATGGTCGCAATCCCCGTTACCGGCGTGGCTTGATCGAGATAAAATTGAAAGCCAGTCTTTAAGGCTGCGCCCTTCCCCCGATTATGGTCATGGTGTAACACATGTAATCGTGGGTCGCGCATGCTTTCAATCTGTTTAAAAATGAGTTGATGCGCTGCGCTACTCCCATCATCAACTATGAGAATCGTTGAAATTGGCCCGTTGCTAACCAGTAACTGGCGCAACAGGTCGATTAATTTTTGATCCGGATTAAGTGCCGGAATGAGTACACCAAAGGTTTGCATATCTATTTCCCCTGAAAGCCGAGGCGCCATATAAACACTCAACCTCGTTAATTAATTCTAAATAAAAATAGAATTGTTTTTCATATATAAGTCTACATACATGTTATAACAAAATATTAAAAGCGCCTAACGTTTCTAGACACTCTCGGCAGACTGGGTAGGTAAGTAATCCTCTATAATTAATACCGAATCATCGGTTAATTAGCTAGTTTTAACCTCGTTATTGGGGACAACGGTTTCATGCACAAACGATGCTTGGTCCCGTGTTGTTACTTCATCCACACTCCTAATCTTGACCCCTCGTCCCAAAACATAATTACCGCTATATTATCTGTGGTGTTTATCATTGACTGGGGTACTATTATCCATTACCCGTTGAAACCAAAAAGTGAGCCCGAGATATTATCTCCGACTCACTCTTATTTCCAAGTAACGAATTAATAGGTTGTTTGTTGAACGTCGTTGTTCACGATTTTTTCGTCTAGAGCGTCAGCCAGGTCGTGCAAAGCTTCGTCTCTAGTCTTGATGACATCCATGTTGAAGATAACGGAATCGATATCCCCACCAGCAAAGTCAAATTGTTCGAAGTAAACGTACGGGTCATGGTCATCGTCGTCGTTTAAGAAATGCTTAGTTACAGCATCAGATAGCGCGGTTGCCCAGGCTAAATCTGCCATCTTTGGTAGGTCTTTTTTCGTCACATACCCCGGATCCAGAATCAACTTCGCTGCCTTTTCCACATCTTCTGCTGGAATATCAACGGTTGCTGTTGCTGCTTTTTCCTTTGGTGTATCTGCCATAATCAAAATCTCCTTTGATGTTACTAAAATCAAGTCTAGTCCTTTTTGGTCAAAACGTTAAGCAATCCATTCTTTCTATGACTTTTTTCGTCTGTTCGGTTGCTAAGCGAACTTAGAAAGGGTAGAATTTGCTACAATTCACCCCCTGTGAAAAGGCGGTGAGACGCGCTATAATAAAGAGATAGAACGATATGAAATGAGGAATGATGTGTGGATAGCGGTCAGATAGTTGTGAATCTAATTATTATTTTAATTACCTTCTTTTTTGCAGCTTTCTTTGTTGCCTGCGAGTTTGCTTTAGTTCAGACGCGTCCAAGTGCCTTGGAAGAAAAGATTGCGGCATTGGACAAGCCATCGACTAAGCTTAATCGGGCCATGAAAATGGTCACCAATTTAAATGAATATTTATCAACGACACAAGTGGGGGTTTCCCTCGCCGGAATTATCTTAGGGTGGATCGGGGAAACGTTCTTCGTTGACCTGTTACTTGGCGGAATCGCGCCTGCCCACCTGAACACGGCCACGGCACACACGCTCAGTGTGATTGTCGGGGTACTGTTGTTAACTTATTTAGAAGTTGTCTTTACCGAAATCGTGCCCAAGAACATCTCCATCGACATGCCAATGAAGGTGTTGATGCTCATCGTCACGCCACTACACTATTGTCACGTTTTGTTCTACCCGTTCGTCTGGTTGCTCAACACCAGCGCCTCCGGAGTCGTCAAAATGATGGGCCTGAAGGTTGCCAACGAAAGCGACGAAGTCTTCTCCCAAGCTGAAATCCTAAACCTTTCACGGAGTGCCGTGGAGGGTGGCGAGCTGGAAAAGAACGACTTGGTCTACATGCAACGGGCCTTCGAGTTAAACGACAAGGTCGCCAAGGATATCATGATCGACCGGACCCAACTGATTGTCATCGACATCACGTCCAACGTCAAAGAAGCGTTGACCGTTTACTTGCAGGAACGTTTCAGTCGTCTGCCCGTGGTTGCCGATAATGACAAGGATAAGATCCTCGGTTACGTTTACAACTACGACCTGATTCGCCAACAGCAAGTCGACTCCCACGTCCGCGTGGACAAGTTGATTCGTGACATCTCGACGACGCCAGAAACGACGCCGATTACCCAAGTCTTACAACAAATGATTAAGAAACGGACGCCTATTGTGGTCGTCGTCGACGAATACGGTGGAACTTCCGGGATCATTACCGACAAGGATATTTACGAAGAGTTGTTCGGAACTGTCCGGGATGAAATTGATGATGCCAATGACCAATACATCTTCAAGCAACCTAGTGGCACGTTCCAGGTCAACGGGAAGATGACGACTTATGATTTCGAACGGTACTTCAACGTTGATATCAAAGAGTTTGAATCAACCGAAACCGTCACGATGGCCGGTTACATCATCGATAATTATCCTGAGGTGAAGGTCAACGATGTGATTCATTTGGAAAACTTCGACCTGAAGATTCTCGATTACGAAAACTCGTTCATCAACTGGTTGGAAGTCACGGTCAATCCGCCACAAAAGCAGATTGAGTTCCATGACGCCAACGACAAGGATGACAAAGATAACTGAAGATAAACGAATGGGTCTGGGACAAAAGTCTCAGACCCTTTTTGCGCTCCGAACGTATATTGCGGAAACGTGCGCCAAAAGGCAGTCAACTCCGCTTAACCCCGATAGACAAACAATCCAAAACCGGGATTATTCGTCTATCGACGTTAATGCTCATTGACTAACCGCCTTCTGTCCCACTCTCTTTTTGGTAAAAAAAGACGCAACGTTTAGCGTTCACGCCGCGTCTCTAAGTTTTACTTCGTTACTTTCTTTGCGCCGAACAAGCCCTTGAACACGTAGTAAATCCCACCAACGACTAAAGCTAGTGAAACCCACCAGAAAACGCTAGTCAACCGAACCGGCATGATATCCCACATCATCAACAATAGGATCAACACACCGCTCCAGAAATCAACGGATTTATAAAAATGGCTATTAAACGTCATGCTTTTTACGCTCCTTGTCAGCCGTTGACTGATTGTTGGTCAACCCACGAAACAGCTCGTAGATGCCAACCATCAGTAGTGCAACGGAAAATATCCAATAAAAGAAATCGGTCGCA
The DNA here is from genome assembly GCF_016861695.1 of Levilactobacillus andaensis. Taxonomy (GTDB): domain Bacteria; phylum Bacillota; class Bacilli; order Lactobacillales; family Lactobacillaceae; genus Levilactobacillus; species Levilactobacillus andaensis. Next base: position 24,758 of record NZ_BOLP01000015.1, read on the forward strand.
ATCGGTAATAATCCCCCAAAACCAACAATCAACGCTACCAAGCCCGCCCAAAAATCGCCGGCACGATAAAAATATCGGTTAATGTGCATCTAACCTGTCCTCCTACCCCTGTGTGAATCGGTGGCCCCGCACCACCCTTGCTCATTATATGACTAATTTTGGCCGAACAACAACCCGTGCCGAATTAATTTTCAGCCTGACTATTGCAGGGCCAACTCAACTTAGCATTGACACTTTACTGAAAGCAACCGCATAATAATCCTGGTTGGTCATTTTCAGAAAGAAGGGTGCCCAATGGATATGGGACAATTAACCAGCCAGATTACGCTAATGTTTATTTTGATGGCTATCGGCTTACTCATCAACAAGCTCGGCTTCATGCACGGTCAGACCGCCACCGACCTCACGAACATCTTACTTTACGTGGTGTCACCTTGCCTGATCATTAATGCCTTTGAACAACGTTTCTCCGCGAGTCGCCTCCAGGCCTTGGCCTGGGTCATGCTCGGTATTTTTATCACCTATGGCATCATGGTCATCGTCACCAATCTCGTTTTCAAGCGGGTCGCTGACGTCAATTTACAACGCATCGCCCGTTTTGGCTCCGTCTACTCCAACGCCGGATTCATGGGCGTTCCCCTTGCCAGCGCCCTCTTCGGTAGCACCGGCGTTTTCTTCGCGGTCGCTTCACTAGCGGGCTTCAACATTTTCTGTTGGACACACGGCATCGCCCTATTCACACCGCACCAAGCGAACGACCACCACATTAACTGGCGGCAGATTCTCCTAAATCCCAACATCATTGCCATCGCCGTCGGGCTACTTATCTTCGTCAGCGGTATTCACCTGCCCAGCCTGCTCAATCAGACCATCACCTACGTCAGCTCGATCAACACGCCGTTGTCCATGATTGTCATCGGGAACAGCCTGGCCGCGGTTAAATTAAATCGCCACACGCTCGACCCCAGACTGTGGCAGCCGCTTCTACTCCGCAACCTACTCTTTCCCATCGTCATGCTCTTAATTCTAAGACTATTCGGTGTTCAAGGCGTCCCGCTCTACACGACAGTACTGATGGGTGCCTGTCCGGTTGCGGGCAACGTGGTGCTCTTTACCTTGCAAGCTCATGGCGATACAAGTCCAGCCGTTACACTAATGAGCCTGTCAACGATTCTTTGTCTGGTCACAATCCCGTTGATTTTTACTTTGAGCAATCTAATCTGAACACGGGTTAGGTCTCAGATTAGAACGAAAAAGAGCCTATCTGCGCCTAAATTTCCGGCTCAGCTCATTTGAAATCAACTTGTCTTCACCCGTGATTTCAATCAATTATAAATAGTATAATGGCGACTTTTTTTATAGTGTTGAATAGTTGCCATTTAATTGTATAATTGTGCTAAAGGGGTGATTCAGATTATGAAGGTCAAACTTAATCTACTATTGGGACTCGTCGCACTGTTACTCGTTGTCGCTGGCGGATCGACCGCCCGGGCTAAACAAACAGCCACGGCAGTTCCGACAGCACTACGGGGAACTTGGACACAGTACCATCCATCGGAAAAAATCTACACGGTCGTTCAAATTAAGCCACACAGCATCAGCTACCACTTGGAAAAGAATGGTAAACGGGTGGGGGGAAAGCCCGCTGTTTTTACTTTCAAATCTAAAGGTTATCACCAGCTCGTCGTCAAGCGCTTCAATCATCCGCATGCCCAACCGAGTTATCAGTTCAACACTGCCCATCACTACTATGACCAACTGCCACAAATGTGGATCGGTTACCAAACCATCAAGGGTCACCGTTACCGCGTCCTCAAGACCTATGAAAAACGGGGTCATCGGGTAGGTATCTTTACACCGAAAAAGATGACGGTCGATGCGACTTACGACTACGGGACACAACGGCCAGGGTCATTCATTGGTCATTAGGTCAGTAACCGCGAAATCGGGTTGCTGTTCTCAACCTGATAACCAGTTTTGAATTTCTACAAGAAAAGACGGTATCACCAGTTCTCATTGAGATTCCGGTAATACCGTCTTTTAATACCCCCTGCATAATCCCGGGTGCCGTTATTAGTTATTTTTCAGCCTTTGGCAACCGCAGAGCCAGTAAGAACCCAGCTAATGCCAAGATGAACGTGAAGTAGAACCCATAGTGCGTCCCGTTAACGAACGCGCCAGCGGCATGGTTCGCGCCATTGGCAATGTACGCTGCTTGGCCAATGCCCAACAGACTCGTGGCAATCGCCGTGGAGATGGCCCCCACGATCTGTTGCAACGTGTTCATGATGGCACTCCCATCAGCAGCGATTGGACCAGTCAACGCATTCAACCCGTGTGTCTGTGAAGGTGACATCGCAAGCGGTGCCCCAATCATCAAAATCACGTGGGCCAAAATGATGTACCAGATTGCCGTCGACGTTGATGTTAAGGCCAACATCAAGGCACCAACCATCGAAATGATAAACCCAATTCGAGCGGGCTTTTGGGCGCCTACTTGGTCATACAACCGACCAGCAACCGCTGAAACCACGGCGTTCATCACCCCACCAGGGAACATGATGACCCCAGTTAACGCAACTGGCACCAGCAATCCCTTTTGGATGTACATTGGCAACAGGTACATCGCGGACAAAATAATTCCGAAGTTGATCATGACCAAAACGGCCCCAATCCGGAACCCCGGAATGGCAAAGGCGCGCAGGTTTAAGATTGGCTTCTCCATCGTCAATTGACGATGCGTATACCAAGCTAAGACCAAGATTCCAAGAACCAAGGCACCAATCACAGCAGCGGAACCCCAGCCCCGTTCACTCGCCATGCTAACGCCGAGCACTAAGCTCCCAAAACCAATCGTGGAGAGGATAATGGACAAGAAATCGACCTTTGGCCGTGTCACTTCAGCAATGTTCTTCAGTGACGTAACGGCAAACCCAAAGGCAATAACCAAGAATGGCACGAACAACCAGAAAATCCACCGCCAAGAAGCAACTCCTAAGACGATTCCGGCTAAGGTTGGCCCCACGGCTGGCGCGAACATAATGACCAAACCGACCATTCCCATGGCAGCCCCCAACTTGTAAGGGGGGAAGATCTGCATGGCAACCGTAAACATCAGCGGCAAAATCAGCCCGGTCGCGATTCCTTGAATCATTCGACCGAAGAGGAGCACGCCAAATCCAGGTGCGGAGGCCGAAATAATGGCCCCGACCGTAAAATCAATCAACGCGAACAGAATCACTTGTCGTGTCGTAAACCATTTCGTTAAAATACTTGATAGTGGTAGAACGATCCCCACCATTAACATATATCCGGTGACTAACCACTGAACCGTGGCCGTTGACACGTTTAATTGCGCCATTAATTGGGGGAGCGCAATGTTTAGGGACGTTTCGGAAAACATGCCGACAAAGCCCCCGATTAGCATCCCCATCATGGCCAGCATCGGATGTTCAACTTCTACCCGTGCTTTTTTCGCCATTTCGGGTTGGCTACTTTGTACTGAATCCATTCGTTTTCACACTCACTTTCATTTTAAACACAATGGATTACTCTACCAGAAAAAAATTTTTTTCGTAAGTACAAATTTAGAAAAACTTAAAAGTAAACGTTTTCTTGTGAAATTTCCACCCGAAATGCCTTATTTTGCCGATTTAATTGCCGCAATCTGTTCACGAAGTTCCTTTAACCGTTGCGTATCCAATTCCGGAGCCATCATCGCCTGATCGTATTCAAACTGCAACCGTGGCAGGTCAGTGACTGGGGTGCCCGTTGCCGTTTGTTCCGGATCCGTTAGCTGCCGGTCAGCGAGTTCCAACGTCCGTGTCGCGACGTGTTGCCGGAACGTCTGATCATGCGCGACAAACAGGACAGTCCCGGGATAGCCCTGCAGAAAGTCTTCCAACGCCCGTAACGCTGGCAAGTCCAAATAGTTCGTCGGTTCGTCTAAAATCAACAGGTTGCTGGCACTGACCAAAGTCGTCAGCAATTGGAGTTTGACCTGCTCGCCACCACTGAGATCGCCCACTAGGCGGTCATAAAACTTCGCCGTCAACCCAAACGCCCCCATGATCTGCCGCGTCCGGTTCTGGTCCAATGCCGTCTCGTCCTGGATCACTTGCCAGACCGTCTTATCCAACGGCAGCTCCGTCATATCCTGATGGAAGTAGCCGACCCGGGCGCTTGGTGCCAATCGGGTCTGCGGCGCGTGCGCCAAAATGGCATCGATCAAGGTCGATTTACCACTCCCATTTGGTCCTGCCAAGGCAACTCGCTCGCCGGGCTTGATGCGCAACTTAACGTGGTGGAGCAAATCATGCTTCCCGCGCGTTAAATGCAAATCATCCACCGTGACCAAATACTTTCCCGTCACCGGTGGCAGATCCGTTGCGACTAGCTTCAACGCGGCCGTTTCGTGCGGTTTCACCGTCGTTGTCTGCCGGTTGGCCCGTTCTTGCAACGACTTGGCGCCACGTTCCATTTTTCCCGCGTTTTGTTCCCGCACGGATTTACTATTGGCGCGCTCCATGGCACTCATGCTCTTACTGCCCTTACGAACCCGGGCAGCCTTCTCATGACGCGCCTGCACAGCCTGCTGTAACTCGCGGCGTTCTCGCTGTTCATGCTGATACTGCGACAACGTGTTCTGCCGTCGCTGCTCACGATAAGCCTCAAAGTTCGCGAAACTCCCGTTGTACTGCGTGTAGGTGTTCTCTTCAAGTGACCAGATCTGAGTCGCAACGTTGGCCAACAGATCCCGGTCATGCGAAATCATAATCAATAAGCCGTTGAAATGACTCAGTTGTTCCGTCAGCCAACGCTGATGATCGTCATCTAGGTTGGCTGAGGGTTCATCTAAAATCAAGATTTCTGGCCGTTGCGCTAACGCTGCGCGAATTCGGTCCAGCATACTCTGTCCACCAGACCGTCCCGCCGTTGGGGCAATCTGCGGCACCAAGGTTGCCGGCGCCGTCACATTACGTTGCCCTGCAAAATCTGTATCTTGGCCGCTGATAATGCGCGCTAAGGTTGTTTTCCCGGTTCCGTTAGCACCGATAATCCCGACCCGGTCACCCGTTTGGGCGGTTAAATGGTCAACGGTAAATAATGTGACTCCCGCGACCGTTTTCGTTAAATTCGTTAATGTTAATTGTGTCAAAAAGTCGTCCCCCTTTTGTAAGCAGGGATTGTGGGTCTAAACGCCCATTTTTAAGCATGAAAAAAGTGGCCGCATTCCGTTCGGAAATGGCGCCCACTGGTTGCTTTGGCAACTCAGTCGGCGTAACCCATCAATCCCAATTGCAGGCCCACTCCACCCCTTGAAGGTGATGAAGCTGACTAACATTTGTGGATTGAATTAGTTACGCATCGGCTGAATACCTCGTTCTTTCTTAAAGTAGCTACAGAATAGCATATCGTTTAAAAATTGACAAGTCCCGAATTTTTCTTCGTAAAATTTCAAGAGCACTCTCGCCAAAATCCGTGTACACTAGGACTAACGAATTTGGCAAAAAACGGAGGGAAAAATATGCAACCTTTACGACTATTATTCATTTCAATCGAGGGCAATACCCGCAGTTTCGTTGAACATCTGACCGCTTATGCCGCGAAGCAACACGCTGCTGACGCTAGTCTTCCTGAGATTGAATCCAAAGAAATCAGTGAAGCCAGCGACTTTGAGGACGAGACGCAGCCCTATTTTTGCTTCGTGCCGACCTACCTCGATGGTGGCAACGGCATTGACAACGGCGTGAAGGAACTGATGACCAACGTCATGGGCGAATATATCGCTTATGATAACAATGCCCGGCAATTACTTGGCGTTGTCGGTAGTGGCAACCGTAATTTCAACGAACAGTACTGCTTAACCGCCAAACGTTATGCGCAAAAGTTTAACGCGCCATTCGTTGCCAACTATGAATTGCGCGGCGTCCCCCGCGACGAAACCCGGGTCTATGATGCACTGGTCGCACGAGCTAAGGCGGTGGCCGACGCATGAATCCGACATTGACCACCCTCATGGCACACCGGAGTATTCGTCAGTTCACCGACCAACCGCTGACGGCAACCGAGGTCGACACGCTCGTCACCGCCGCGCAACACGCGCCCACCAGTACCTTTTCTCAACAGTACAGTATTATCAGCGTGACTGATCCAGCAAAGTTGGCTGTTTTAAGTGACGTGACCGGCCACCACTGGTTGGAACAGGCGGGTCACTACTTTATCATGGTGGTGGACCAATACCGCAACCAGCAGTTGGTGCCGGCGACCGCCACGACCACGGCTAACCTACACAGTCTCGACAAACTGTTGGCCGGAATCTTCGACGCCACCATCGCCACGGAGGCCATCGTGACTGCCGGCGAGAGCATGGGCCTCGGAAGTACCATTATGGGCAGCATCCTCAACGACGCCCAACGCGTGATCGACCTATTGGATTTGCCGCCGCTGACCTTTCCCCTTTTAGGCCTCGCCATTGGTCATCCTGACGAACAGCCGGAACAAAAACCGCGGTTGCCACAACCACTCATGCACTTCACGAACGGTTACCAGCGCTTGACCGCTGACGACCCAACGTTAGTGGCTTACGACCGCCTCATCACGGACTATTACCATGCCCGCGGCAGCCATCAACGCGAGGAGACTTTTACCCACCATATCATTAGCGAAATGAATCGTGACCCGCAGAACCGAGCCACCATTTTAACCACTTTGCAGCATCAAGGATTTTTAGTTGATTAGTTAGGCGTATGTCAGCTCCGAAATGGGCTGATCGACGCCTTTTTATTTTGCAGTAAATGCGGGTCTAGGGCCACCTGCAAGCCGGCCACATCTACCGGTCGCGTTAACGGAAGTTCCGTGACCGTTGTCAGTGGGAGTAACTGGCTCTCACCCCGATAATTTTTTTCTGCCAGATAGATCTGGTCGGGACTCAACGTCTCTTCAATTAGGAGCGGCTGGTTGGTGACCAAAATCAGCTGGCTGCAATTAGCCGCCGAATTCAACAACTCCAGTAAGGCCTCAACCACGATGGGCTGCACGGCGAGGGCAAATTCGTCGGCTAACACCGTCTGGGGATACGGGGCCCGCTGAATCGCAATCATGGTCAGACCCAGCGTCACCAGCTCCTGAATGCCCAACGAAGCTTGTTGCAGCGGGAGCTCATCCGTGCCGATGACTTCTCCCTCCTCATTGTACTTTTCATAAATGAGATATAGGTCTGGCCGCGTAAAGGCCGAACCATCCAGAAACTGCACCGCCACCTGGTGTTGTGCGATTCCTGCGACCTCACTATCGACGGCTTGGAGGTACTGCATCAGCTGGTTCGTGACCCAGTCGTCCACGACCAACCCTGAATTCGGCCGCTTTTCCAGCACCAGTAAGTCTTCATTAAACCAGCGAAAGGCGGCAATGGCTGGCCCGTAATTCCAATTCTGCAACGTGTACAGCAGGAGCATATTGGGCCGCGTATTGGCCACCGCGACGGCTTGATCAGCCGGAAACTGGGTGACCTCGCCATTTTCGCGGACAAAGAGTACCTCATAGTCTTCACCGGTCGACTGGGCCAGCGATTCATTGATCACATGCGCCGCGTCATAGCTGAGCACGTAGCGGTAGCGGCGATCGCCACGGGTAAAATTAACGACGAAATCGGTCTGCCCGTTTTTGGACTCCTCGTCGAAGCGGAAGGGGTCGAAGGGCAAGTCATCGGCAATCTGTTCGGTCGGCGTCACCACTAGCCGCTGAAGGACCGCTAATCCGGCTAGAATCGTACTTTTCCCGGCACCGGCCGCACCAAAAACAGCCGCACATTTCAACAGGCTTAATTGATCATCTACGGTGAGCGTCTTTTGCGGCCGCTGTAACGTCCCACCCGTTGCTACCAATGAAAGCGTCGCGGAGTCCTTGAACGAGCGAAAATTAGTCAACGTGAAATCAATTAGCATGATGAAAACCTCCCTTATGTACTTTCGAATGTTACGCCAGTTATGCCGATTCACAACTACTTGCATTCGATTTAGGGAAATCAGCTATAACGGGATTAATAATCCGTCCGTATTTGACTTCGAGACGATTAAACCGCCCTTTTGCGCAGATTACTTGGGTCTTTAAAAGGGCCGCCTCCACCAGAAGACGACCCCACCTATCATTTATTTAATTTAGCTAAGTTCAAGTTGTTCCGCACCATCACTGCCGCCAACGCCAGCAACATAAATGCCGTGACTGACCAGAACAACGATTGGTAATTACCGTATTCAATAATCAGCCCACCATACAGTGGTCCGACTGCCCGACCAAAGGAAATCGCCATGTTATAGATACCTTGGAATTTTCCCTTATCGTTGTCGCCCGCCAGCGAGTCGATCCACGCTGGAATACCTGGGAAACCGGTCATTTCACCGACCGTCAGGATAATCATCGTAATGACAAACATCGCATAACTCTTGGCGAAGACCAACAGCAAGAACGACAGAATAAAAATCAACGACCCCACTGCAATCTGTGAACTCATTTTAAAGTAAGTCCCAATGCGGTTAGCCAGCGGTTGGCCGAACACGATCAATAACCCGTTCAGTGTCCAAAGTAGGCTGTAGTGCTCAAATGAAATCCCCAAATTGGTCATGTGGACCGAAATTACACTTTCCCACAACGAGTAACTGAGGTACATGCAAAATACCAATAACGCAATCAACCAGATTAAATTTAATTGAGCTGGCTTGGCCGGTCCCTTTTCGCGGTGCTTGGTCTCCTGCACAATGTCCATGCGGAAGTCGGCGATGAAGATAATCAGCAGGGCTGCGTAGCAGATGCTGGCCGCAATGAAGACCAACTGCACGCCGTGGTCCATCAAATAGCCGACCATCAGCGTCCCCACGACGACCCCTAAATTCATCCCAATATAGAGCCAGTTGAATACCCGGCGGCTACTGATCTGCGTCACATTCGCCGCGAACGAATTCACCACGGTCATGACGATGCCGTCGCCCAAACCAATAAAGAGGAGCATGATTCCAAATATCGGCCACCCATGAAAGAAAATCAGCAGGAGCATCGGAATAAAGGAACACAACGTGCCCACGACGCCCGACATAAACGGCGACCATTTATCAAATAGCACGCCCCCTAGCCAATTTCCAAGAATCATACAGAGTGACATCCCCAACAGGGCCACCCCGGCTAACGCCAACGTTTGATGAAGCTGATTATGCATATAAACAGTCGTTAACGGCCACATGCACGCGGCAGCGGCGTTAAGCAGCAACGTTGCCGAGAGAATCCCCGCTAAACTGACTTCCTTTCTGGTCTTCCACATTTAATGTCCCTCACTTTTTCTAGATTCCACCCCTCATTGTCGCATATTCTAGAAAAATCTGAAATGGTTAACTGACTAAAAAGACTGTCAAATCGGCATTTATGGGCAACTTCTCATAATTATTTCAATAAAAAGGAAAAAAGTTTGCCCGACTTGATTTGAGTCAAGTTCTTTTCGACCGGTGCCCCGTATACTAGGTCTTGTAATCAAGACAAACGAAAAACCCGAGGAGGTTTTAATTATGAGTAAAGTAACCATGAAGTTAGACGATCTGACCTGCCCATCTTGCATGACCAAGATCGAAGGCGCCCTCAGTAAAAAGGACGGTGTGAAGGATGTTAAGGTCCTGTTCAACGCCAGCAAGATCAAAGCCGAATTCGATGACGCCACCGTCACCGCTGAAAGCTTAGCCGACACGGTCACTGACCTCGGCTACACCGTTAAGAGTTCTAAAGTCAAAGCCCTCTAAGCCATTTAAAATCTGAAAGGAAGTTCATCCAATGACTACAACTACCGCTACTATCGAAGACCGTTACGCTGCCGAACAAGCCCAAACCGAGCACGACCACCACGTCCCAACAGCCGGTGCCATGACCAACCACATTCTGGCTAACCTACACATCTCCATCGTGAAGTTCCACCAGGTTCGCTGGTCCGTCAAAGGCCCCTTAGCTTTGAGTGTGCGTAGCTTACTCAACGACTACATTGCCACTTACCGCGACCAATTCGACGCCTTAGGTGAACTCCTCTTGGACGAGGGCGAAACGGTCTCCACAACAACTAAGGAATTCCACGACTACAACATGCTTCAAGAAGGCGGCGACAAGAAGTATCTCAGCGCCGAAGACCAAGTCAGCGAGCTGGTTCGTGACGCGGATACCCACAATCTCTTTATCGACCGGGCCATCAAGCTCGCCGATAAGGAAGAACGCCCAGCCTTAGCCAGCTTCCTGGTTAGCCTGCGGGGGACGAACAACCATATCATCCGTGAGCTCCAAGCGGTTCTGGGCAACGATGCCCGCGACGGTCTGGATGAAGAAGACGATGACGATGATGAAGACTAATCTTTAACTTTGAGGGAACGTCAGCGCACTGCGAGGTGCTAGCGTTTCCTTTTTATATCCCCTATACTAGGTTTAGGGGTGATTCTAATGAACACACATCTTCGCCGAATCGGAGTCGGCTGTTTATTTATTTTTTCATTATTACTGGCCACTGTGGCCGCCAAGTTACTACCAGCGTATACGCTTCTGCTGTACATTTTAGCTGGAATCTTCTTTGTCAGTGCCATTGTTTTGATCTTCAATCGGAAGGCACCGGACGACAAGTGACCCGGCGACGAGACTTATTTCTCGTTTGCCGTTTTCTTAGTTTAGCATACAAAAGCAAACGGATGTTCGATAGAGTTAAACCTGTACTTACTCTTTACAATCTTTACACAACAAAGGACCGCGGCGGAATTGTCGCGGTCCTTGTTTATTTAGCTTTCATTTTAAATGGCCGAAACGTGTTTCACGGGGCAGCCGGCTCCGCTTAACACTGATAACCAAATAATCCAAGCCCGGGATTATCCGGTTATCACCGTTAATGCTCACCGGCTAACCGCCCCTTGAAACACTCTTTACGCTGTCCCGCTCCACCATCTCAACCGGCACAAACGTCGCCGCCTTTTCCCCCATCACGCGGTCCACACTCTGCGCACCAATCTGATAGAAGTCCTGCGTCAGGCTGGTCAGTGCTGGCGTGGTGATGCGACAAATGTCGGTGCCATCAATGCTGACCAACGACAGCTGTTCCGGCACCGCGATGCCCGCTTCCTGGGCCGCATTCAGCAGGCCCGCCGCGACCATGTCACTGGCCGCAATGATGGCCGTGACCTTCAATGGGAGAAATTCCGCCAACAACTGCCGGCCCGATTCGTAACTGTAATCGCCGTATTTGATCGTCGTTTCCTGAATGCCGCGCGCCGCCAATGCCCTTTGGTAACCGGCAATTCGCTGACTCCCGGTATGGTAGGTGTCGACCCCGGCGAGGCCAATGCGCGTGTGACCGTGGTCGAGCAGATAGTCCGTCGTGGTCGCCGCCAATTTTTCATTATCCGAGCTGACCGACAGGACCTTGTCCGTGCCCAAGTAGACCGAGACGAAACAGAACGGCACGTGCGACTCCTTCAGCAGCGTCAAATCCTCCGCATCCGGTTCGATTGCCGCCAGCAAGATCCCCGACACCGCGCGTTCCAACGCCGTCACGATGGCTTGGTGCTGCAGCTCAGCGTTCCGGTTACCCGCGTACAAAATAATCACGCCCTGCCCCAATTCGCTGGCCCGGCGTTGAATCCCGTCGATGATCTGCGTGGAAAAGTTGGTTGGCGTGGCGTTGATGATCAGCGCAATGACCGCGGCCTTTTTCTTGACCAGCTCCACGGCGGTCGAATTTTTACGGTAGCCCAACCGCTTGGCCACGGCTAGAATCTTAGCCTGTGTTTTCTCACTATACGTTCCCGTTTTATGGCTCAGCACTCGTGAAACGGTGGCGATCGACACGCCTGATTCGGCAGCGATATCCTTAATCGTTGGTTTCATACGTCCCCCACCTCACTTCAATATAGTCCCATTATAGCCTTAATGCCGCTATTTTCCTAGCTAAAAGAGTAAACGTTTACATTCCTTTTAAATAGGCATTGTAAACGTTTACGTAACGTGCTAGTATGAAGGCGTTGAAAGAAATAGCCATTATTTAAATTCAAGGAGATGTCCTGATCATGAATCAACCAGCAACGAACTCGCTGGGAAATCACAAAGTCACTGCGGCCGCCCCATCCAAGACCAAACGACTTGCGAACTCCCTGCCAAATTTACCGTTGAAAACACTATTTGCCATTACGTTCGGTTTCTGTGGGGTCAACATGGCCTTCTCACTGCAATCTTCACAGATGAGCCGAATCTTCCAGACCATCGGCGCCAACCCGACCAACCTGGGACTGTTCTTCATCCTGCCCCCACTGGCCGGCTTGATTGTCCAACCGTTAGTCGGAAAATATTCCGACCGGACCTGGAACCGCTTCGGTCGCCGGATGCCTTACCTCTTATTCAGTGCACCCGTTGCCGCTTTAGTCATGATTTTACTGCCTAACGCCGGGTCATTTGGCTTCGGCTACGCCTCCATGGCGGCCTTGGTCTTCGGGGCCATCGCCATTCTATTCATGGACCTGTCCAGCAATATCTGTATGCAACCATTCCGAATGATCATCGGGGACATGGTCAACGAAAAGCAAAAGGATAAAGCTTGGTCTTGGCAACAAGCCTTCAGTAACCTCGGTGGTGTCCTCGCCACGTTGTTACCATTCATTCTGACCTTCTTCGGTGTCGCCAACACGGCTAAAAAGGGTGTCGTTCCTCTGTCCGTTCGCCTCGCCTTCTACATCGGCGCGGCCATTCTGTTAGGCATTTCCGCCTACACCATTCACACGGTCAAGGAATACGACCCCGACACTTACGCGCTCTATCACCACATCGACCCGCAAGCCACAAGAACACCAAACCGCTCTGGAAATTAATTAAGGATGCACCTAAAGCCTTATGGGAAGTCGCCGTTGTTCAAATGTTCGCTTGGATCGGGATTCAGTACATGTGGACCTACACGACTGGTGCCATCGCCCAAAACGTTTGGCACACCGCCAACGCTGCTTCCGCTGGGTATCAAGCCGCCGGTAACTGGTACGGGATCTTAACCTTCATCCAGTCCATGGCCGCCGTGCTCTATGGTTTCTTGGTCTTGTCACACACCAACCCGCTCAAACGGAAATTCTGGTACCGCTTCGGGATCGCCTGCTTCGCCGTTGGCTTGATCTGGGTCTTCTTCATTCACAATCAGTACCTTTTGATCTTGCCATTCTGCCTGATCGGTATCGGCTTCTTCACGGTTCACGTGGAACCCTTCAACATCTTCACGTCATCTTTGGACGGGTCAAATGAAGGGTCTTACATCGGCATCTTCAATGGGACCATCTGCTTGCCACAAATCATCGCCTCCGTTGCCAGCTTCCTGGTCTTCCGGATGGTCGGTAAGTCCATGCCCGGCATGATGTTAGTTGCCGGCATCTCCATGTTGATCGCCGTCATCGCCATCAGCGTTATCAAGTCAGACAAGCCGCAAAAGGATCTGTCAGATAAGGCCGCTGCCTAGTTATATTGATTAAATATGGTCGCGCTCCGGATTCCAGGGATTCCGCCGGCTCAGATTGATCACTACCGTAATGGGCGTTGAAACCCACATGGTATACGGATTTTCTGACTGGACTCACGGCAGACTTCCTGTGACGTACAGCGACATCACTAGTGACATCAACCTTTGACCTCACTATTTAATTTTACTGTTGCCCCACAGCCACCACGTAAGCCGAGAGGCCGGCAGATATGGGCTCAGGCGCGTCGTTCTGCTTAGTTGGCGTCCTTGGCCGGCTTAGCAGAAAACCAATCTTGAAGACTCGGCACTTGCGAGGCTTCAAGTTGCGTTCGCACCGTTCCAGCCCATATCTGCCGGCCGGTAAGGCGAAAACACCGACCATCGTCGCCAAAAACAAAATTTCAAAGCTAGTTCTATAATAGAGAAGAGTAAGAGAAAAAGGAGATACCTTGTTATGACTGCTTTACCAACCTATGAACAAAAAGATCAAACCATTACGTTTCACTATCCCGACCACGATCTGCAGCTGACCGTCCTGACGCCTGCTATCGTCCGCGTGTTCGAATACCGCGGCAACGACGGTCATTCCTACGCCATCGAGGGCAACAAACAGACCGCGACCGACTTCAAATTGACCGCTGCCGGTGACCACTACGAACTGACCACCAGCGCCCTGACCATCGACCTTGACGCCGAACGCCACGTCGACGTTTACGACGCCAATGGCAACGCCCTCGTCACCGATTTCCGCGGCGAACGGACCCTGCTCGACAAAGGGGTCGACAAGGTGCACCAACGGTTAGTCGAAGCCGAAGGACACAGCGTCACCAAGTCCACCGTCAAGGCCAACTCCAGCTACTATGAAGTCGTCAAGACGTTGGCTCCCGATGAACACCTCTACGGCCTGGGTGACAAGACCGGTTACCTCGACAAACGGGGCTTCGAATACGACAACTGGAACGTGGACAACCCATCTCCCCAGTTGGAAATTTTACCGAACATTTACAAGTCCATCCCCGTCATGTTGGGCTTAAAGAACGGTCATCCTTATGGCCTATTCTTCGATAACACCTACAAGAGCCACTTCGACATGGGCAAGGAAAGCGACAACTACTACTTCTACTCCGCCGTTGACGGGAACCTTGACTACTACATCATTGGCGGTCAAACGTTGAAGGATGTCGTCACCAACTACACCTACCTGACCGGTCGCACGCCATTGCCGCAAAAGTGGACGTTGGGTTACCAACAATCTCGTTGGGGCTACAGTGCCAGCGAGGATGAAGTCCAAGAGATCGCCGACAACATGAAGAAAAACGACCTCCCCTGCGACGCCATCCACTTTGACGTTGACTACATGCGCGGCTACCGCGTCTTCACCTGGGACAAGGCCAAGTATGCCGATCCCAAGAAATTCGTCAGCAGCCTAAAGGGCCAAGGCATCAAGGTCATCCCCATCATCGACCCCGGTGTTAAGCAGGACCCCGACTACGACAAGTACACCGAGGGCATCAAGAACAACTACTTTGTCAAAACGCCAGCGGGCAAGGTCTACATCAACAAGGTTTGGCCCGGCGACTCCGCCTTCCCTGACTTTGGTCGGCCCGATGTTCGCAAATGGTGGGCCAATAACAACAAATTCTTGACCGACATGGGCGTTGGCGGTGTCTGGATCGACATGAACGAACCCGCAACGTTTGAGGGCGAGATCCCAGACGATGTGGTCTTCAACGACCAGGACACCCCGTCCACGCACAAGAAGATGCACAATGTCTACGGCCACAACATGGCCAAGGCGACCTACGCTGGTTTGAAGGCCCAGCAAGGCAAACGGCCCTACGTCATCACCCGGGCAGCCTACGCCGGCACGCAGAAGTACTCGACCGTTTGGACCGGGGATAACCGCAGCATGTGGCCCCACATTCAAATGATGATTCCACAACTTTGCAACCTCGGTCTGAGTGGCTTTAGCTTCGTGGGGACCGACATCGGTGGATTTGCCTCCGATACCTCGGCCGAACTCTTGACCCGTTGGATCGAAGCCGCCATCTTCAGTCCTTTGCTACGGAACCACGCGGCCATGGGCACTCGGCACCAGGAACCTTGGAGTTTCGGCGAACCGACCCTCTCCATTTACCGGAAGTACCTGAAGCTGCGCTACCGCTTCATTCCGTACCTCTACGACCTGTTTGCCCAAGAATCGACGAACGGCCTGCCAATCATGCGGCCACTGGTCTTAAACTACCCAGAAGATGCCCGCGTACGGGACCTGGACGATGAATTCATGGTCGGCGACAACGTCTTAGTCGCCCCCATCGTTCAAAAATCCAAGCTCAACCGGACCGTTTACCTGCCAGCCGGCGACTGGATCGACTTCTGGAACAACCGCGAATATCCTGGCAACCAAGACATCTTAGTCGACGCGCCACTGGATAAATTACCGCTGTTCATCAAGAAGGACACCCTGTTGCCATGGGGCCAAGAAGTCAGCCACGTTGCCGAAACACCCGACACGACCATGACCTTCAAGGCATTTGGCCAAAACGCCAGCTACGAGCACTACCAAGACAACGGTAGCGACTTCAACTACGAAGACGGCGAGTTCAACCGCTACTTGATCACGGTCAAAGATGGTGACGTCAACGTCGCCTTGACCCACAGCGGCTTCAAGCCGGTCTACCAGACGATTACGGTCGACCTGCCCGCCAAGTCCGTCACCTTGACTTACGACGCGGCTAGTCAGAGTTACCATGCTTAGTTAGTGCCTAGACCTAGTGTTAACACGAATCAGTGCTGCTAAATTGGCCGCACTGCGGATGCCAGGGATTCCGCCTGCTGTGGGGACGCTTCAGACTGGAAGACCACCAGTCTTCTCGCTCGCTTTGAAGCCGCGAAATTCGCGCGTCTCCAAAGTCACCCATCTTGTTAGCTAGCCAGCGGCCAGCTAACAAGATTACCACGGCTGGCTGCATCCCTGGCCTCCTCCGGCTCTGATTGTGCTCTACCATAACAACGGCCGAAAGCCGCACGTACACTCTAAATTTTCTGGTCCGACTGATAACGGGTTTTACGCTTATCCTCTCAATCGCCAAAAAATCACTGTGTGAGCCGAGAGGTCGCCAGCTATGGGCTCAGGCGCGTCGTTCTACTTGGTCGGCGTTTCTTGCCGGCTTAGTAGAAGACCAAGCTTGAAGACTCGGGTCTTACGAGGCTTCAAGTTGCGTCCGCACCGTTCCAGCCCATATCTGGCGGCCGGTAAGGCGTAAGTCTTCACCCGGTTGTCCAATGTACACGCTAATATCGTTGTTGTACCAGGCTTGAACAACATTTAGTCACTTAACAACTTAACCAGCAATCAAAAAATCCCGTAAAGGCAGTGAAAATTAACGCTGTCTTTACGGGATTTTTACATCCATTTGCTATGCTGTTAAGAATCACTATTTACCGAAAGGAAGCCGATTATGCCAACGCCCGATTTCCAGCTACTTCAAAACTACCTGTCCTTCAAGTTGTTTGCCTTCAATCCCTTGGCTAATGGCCTCGACTTCTATGACATCAGTCCAACCGATACCGCTCTGGCCGTCGATGTCCGCGGCTACAGTGTGATTCTTCAAGTCGCCGCCGCGCTGGGCCGGATTTCCGCCCAATTTTCCCTTCAACCAGCCTACGAACATGAAATATCTCTGGCCAAAATGGTCAAGCCAGATGCGCTACCGGACCTCGTCACCTTTACGATCTATCGCTGGGACGCGGCGAAGTTGGCCCGGTTTCTACCGATTATGCACGACTTTCAAACCGCTCAAGCCAACCCCGAACGCTACGCACCAGTCAAATTTCACCGGCCAACTACTTCGTCGGCGTCGCCAGCACCATCCCATAAGAAGTCATTTGCCCCTCTGACTCGTCGCGCGTTGGCAGACCGTCCTTGGAATAGTCCCCATCGTTGGCCTCGTCCGCAATAAAGATCCCAATGTTACCGGTAAACGATGCCCGTTTCTCCGCCGTGTATCCCATCGCATCCAGTTGCGCCGTCATCTTCTTGATTCGGGGCACCACGGGCTGGCCCATGGTGCTCCAGAGGTCACTGGACGGTTGGTAATTTTGAATATAGCTGATATTCGTCACGTCCTTAAACCCAGCCGGCTTCTGAAGATAACTGTAAGCGCCCGTGTTCGCGTACGCCGACAATTTCGCACTCACCGTAACATTCGGATATAACTTTAAAATGGCCCGGGTCAGGCGTTGCGACGGGTCCATTTGGATGTATTTCAGATACGCCGCGTCCGAACTGAACGACGCGGGATTCTGCGCAATGATCTTAGTGAAGTACTTGCTCCAGGCGATGCCCTTCACCTTAGGGTTGGTCTGACTGACCAGCTCGTAGTAATAGCTAACGGCCTTCCCATTCTGCCGCTTCGTGACAATGTTGGACACGTTCCACCGCGTGTACGGGTAATTCTTCAGGTTATGCAGCTTCTTCGTATGGCCGGCATTCCAAATGACCCCGTTGGATTTCACCTTCGCCATATTCGTGGTGTAGGGTACGCTGTCAACAAACTTCGATGTAATCTGATACGTCGTCTTGGCCTGCGCCGTGACGGGTAATGCGACCGCCCCGACGGCAACCAAGGCCAGCGTCAATAGCAGTTTAAGTGGCTTTTTCATATTCAACTCTCCCCCTCTAATTGAGATAGGATAGCATGAATCGGTCGTTCATAGGCGATTAAATGACTAATACTTAGAAAATCCACTGGTTATGACCGTTATTGGTCAGATTATAAAGACTACCCGATGAATCATGCGCGCCATCTTTGGTATTATTCCACAACAAGTGTCAAAATCCACACGCCACCCTGCCAGCTAAATCCATAACGCCAATTCAACCCTAAACAAATATTACCATCTCCACCAACGTAAGCCGAGAGGCCGCCAGCTATGGGCTCAGGCGCGTCGTTCTACTTGGTCGGTGTTTCTTGCCGGCCTAGTAGAAGACCAATCTTGAAGACTCGGGTCTTACGAGGCTTCAAGTTGCGTCCGCACCGTTTCAGCCCATAGCTGGCGGCCGGTAAGGCGCAAGCCCCACCAGGTTGCCAGCTTATCTGCAACTTAATTTCAAAAAAATAACGTTAATTTCGCCAACTTGATTCGCATCAAGTTAATTCCCGCTGGTCCAAGGCATAATGGGTACATAAACAAGGACACAAGAACTCGTAGCCAAAGAACAGTATAGAAAGGAACGTACATCATATGGCATTTCAACGTTATATCTACTCACACACCAATCCAATCACCTTCTGGTCAGCCGGCCTCATCATCGTCGGCTTTCTCAACACCTGGTTCACCCACATCAGTTATGTGACCGACGTGGCCTGGATCATCGCTTCCGTCATCGCCGCTGCCCCCATCATCCTGCGGGCCATCAGCGCGCTCAAAGCCAAAGTCTTCAGTATTGAATTATTAGTCGGCATCGCCGTTATCGGGGCGTTTGCCATCGGGGAATTTGAAGAATCTGCCATTGTGACTTTCCTCTTTCTCTTTGGATCTTACCTCGAACAAAAGACGCTGGCCAAGACGCGGGGGGCCATCCAATCCCTGACCGAAATGGCCCCAACGACCGCCCTTCTCGTCGGTGACGACGGCACGACCGAAGAAGTCGACGTGGACGATCTGGAAGAAGGCAACGTGGTCTTAGTCAAGGCCGGTGGTCAAGTTCCCGTCGATGGTAAAGTCATCGATGGCACGGGTTACGTCAACGAAGCCTCCATTACCGGTGAATCCCGGCCCGTCAACAAGGCTAACGGCGACGGCGTCTTCTCTGGCGCCATGGTTGAAAGTGGGTCCTTACAGATCGAAGCCACCCAAGTTGGGGACGAGACGACCTTCTCTAAGATTATCGAGCTGGTCGAAGAAGCCCAAGATACCAAGTCACCTGCCGAAAAGTTTATTGATAAATTTGCCCAATACTACACGCCAGCCGTCTTGATTATCGCCATTCTGGTCTTCGTCTTCTCCCGTGACCTGAAGCTGGCCATCACCGTTCTGGTCCTCGGTTGCCCTGGGGCCCTGGTCATTGGTGCACCCGTCTCTAACGTTGCCGGGATCGGTAACGGCGCCAAGAACGGTATCCTGATCAAGGGTGGCGACGTGGTGGAAAGTCTCGCCAAGGTCGACACCATCGTCTTTGACAAGACCGGGACCTTGACCACGGGTAAAATGACCGTTGCCGACATGCAGGCGTACACCGACGACCGTAGCTTGTTAGCCGGTGTTGCCCAAGTTGAAAAGACTTCCGATCACCCCTTAGCTCAAGCCATCACTACCAATCTCGCCGCTCATATGAAAGACGACGCGGCCACCATCGAAACGGAAACCATCAAGGGCCGCGGCATGGTCGGCAAATGGGCTGGCCATGACCTCTACGTTGGGAATGCCGCCTTACTGAAGGATAACGGCATCGATTTGACCGCCGAACAACTCGCTGACCTGCACCACATGCAAGACGAGGGCCAATCCACCGTCCTAGTTGGGTACCAAGGCGCCTTAGCCTTTATCCTGGGCGTTGCAGATACGGTACGGACAGAAGTTCCGGGCGCTTTAGCCGCTTTGAAACGTCAAGGCATCAAGCACCTCGTCATGTTAACGGGTGACAACCAAGCCACCGCCCAAGCCGTTGCCGAATCACTGGGCATCGATGAGGTCCACGCCGACTTATTGCCAGCCGACAAGGTCACCTTCGTCAAGAAGTTCCAAGATATGGGTCGCAAAGTTGCCTTCGTTGGGGACGGCATCAACGATAGTCCTTCCCTTGCCACTGCCAGCGTTGGTATCGCTATGGGTGGTGGGACCGACGTCGCCATCGAAACGGCCGACGTGGTCCTGATGCAATCCAGCTTTACCGCCTTGAATCACGCGGTCGGCCTGGCGAAAAAGACCTCCGCGAACACCAAGGAAAACATCACCATCGCCATTGGCGTCGTTGTCTTCTTACTGATTGGCCTGGTCTACGGTTACATCTACATGGCCAGCGGGATGTTCGTCCACGAAGCCTCTATCCTGGTCGTCATCTTCAACGCCATGCGTCTGATCGGTTACCATCCCAGTGTTGCCAAGAGTCCTAAGCCAGTCGCTCAACAATTGGCGACGAACTAAACTATTCTCCAAATTAAACTAGCTTGTCTACAAACCAAGGTCGCAACCCCTCACCACGAAGGATTGCGACCTTGGTTTTTTGCATCGCCTTACCGGTTGAAATGTGGTCGCACTACGGCTGCCAGGGATTCCGCCTGCTGTGGGGGACGCTTCAGACTGGAAGACCACCCGACTAACGCCATTACCACGGCTGGCTACATCCCTGTCCTCCTCCGGCTCAGATTGAACGCTTACGCAACAACCGCGACTCATCATGCTCTGAATTTCAGGCTAAGCGTACAACTATCCTACAG
This sequence comes from Levilactobacillus andaensis, assembly GCF_016861695.1. Classification (GTDB taxonomy): domain Bacteria; phylum Bacillota; class Bacilli; order Lactobacillales; family Lactobacillaceae; genus Levilactobacillus; species Levilactobacillus andaensis. The sequence continues at coordinate 45,698 of NZ_BOLP01000015.1, forward strand.
CTTCCTGTTCACACTGCTATTGGCCACCAACGTAAGCCGAGAGGTCGCCAGATATGGGCTCAGGCGCGTCGTTCTACTTGGTCGGCGTTTCTTGCCGGCCTAGTAGAAGACCAAGCTTGAAGACTCGGCACTTGCGAGGCTTCAAGTTGTGTCCGCACCGTTCCAGCCCATATCTGGCGGCCGGTAAGGCGCAGGCTCACACTAGGTCGCCCGATTACCACACATGCACCGAATTCTTTAGCGTTGCGCGCAGTTGGAACAGGTAGATCAGACCGGCCGCAATACCCCACAGCCCGTCGATGACCAGGTCCAGATACCACGGGGATTGCCCGGTGATGACGAAGCCAATCGTCTGGGAGAACGGGAATAGCCGGCTGAATAGCCGCAACCATACGGGATACTTGGTGATGACGACCAGCGCGCCCGACACGATGGTCGTTAGCGTCCCAATCAGATTCAGGTAAAAATAAGGATTGTTATTCTTCCAAGCCGCCACGCCACAGAAGAAGCCTAGCACGACGCCCGAAAGAATCATCAACGGGACCATCGCGACCGCTCGCAGCAACAACTGCACCGGCGCGCCGAATGCCAGCAAGACCAACAGGTTCACGCTGACCGCGAGTAGGCTGGTAAGTGCCGCGGCCGCAACCTTCGCGCCCCAATAGGCCAACGAGAATGGCCGCTGGACCAATAGTTCGCGGTCAATGCCCAAGTCACGGTCCATCACGAACAGCCCCGTCATATTTTCCATCGCCAATCCACCGCTCGCAATCACGATGGCGGCAACGGCCACCGACCAGTTGAAGGCGTTCGTGTACTGCGAATCGATCAGCACCAGCAATGCTAGGTTGATAAAGGGAATCAGCATGAAATTAACGAAGCCCGTGCGCCAATTTTGCAGGTAAGGTAATGACGATAATTGTAGCCACATGTCACATCACCCCCGCACTACCGGTTTGCTTGGTGATGCGCATGATGCGGCCGGACAAGACTAAGGTCAATCCCGTCCACAGCGCCAAACTACACAGGAAGCCCACCCAGTTGACGGTGGCCTGCTCATTTAGCAACCGGTTCACCGGCACCGCAATCGGGATGACCCACTCGCCCGCATTGAGCAGCGGCCGCACCAGTGGCGACGACCCGAACAGCCCCGACAAGAGGAGGAGTGGAATCGTGATCAACTCCTCGTAAACGATCGCGTTGACCGTCAGCACGAAGAACGTCGCAATCAGCTGGTCCATCAGCGCGGCCGCCACCCACAGCAGGCCCATGACCAGCACCAAATGCCATGACAGGTTGGCGTGCCCCGTTTTCAGGAGCACCGCTAACCCGTAAGCCACCGGAAAGGCCAGCAAGCCAAAACTAGCCGCCGGAAGCAGGAGCGCCGCCAGCGAAAGTCGATTGTCGATGCGGGTGTTCGTAATGTAACGGAGCGTCCCCTGATACCGCTGAAAGCCGATGGCCCCGGCCGCCGTGGTCGCCGAGGACCACAGGCCAAAGACGCCACTGCGGACCCACAGGTTGGGGTCGCTCAAGTTGTGCGTCGCGTAGGCCATGACGTATTGCAGGAGGAAAATCGACGCCGTACTCGAGAGCGTTAACCAGAAGAAGTATTGGTTGGACGCGTAGAGTTTCAAATGGAACCAAAACAAGCGAAGAAAGCGCATGGTTAGGGCCTCCTTAGCATGGGGGCCAGTGCCAGATAGGACTCCTCTAAGGTGGCGGCCCGGTCAATATGGTGAACCTTTGACTGGGCAACAATTTCGGCAACCGTTCCGGTCGTAAAGATTTTCCCGGCCCCGAATAGGAGCACCCGGTCAGCCAGCATTTCGATCTCGCTCATCGTGTGACTGGTCAGGAGCACCGCCACGCCGGCATCCGCCAACTGCCGAATCGTTTGGTGAAGTTCATTGGCGATTTCAACATCTAACCCACTCGTTGGTTCATCCAGTAACAATAACGTTGGATTTCCCAGGAGCGCCCGCGCAATGTGTAAGCGTTGGCGCATCCCCTTAGAGAAGAATTGGACCTTCTTCCCCGCCACATTTGCCAAGTCCACGACCTGTAAGACGCGCTGAACTTCCTGGCGTTGCTCACGCCGCGGAATCCGCGCCAGGTCCGCGAAAAACAACAGGTTGGCTTGGGCACTCGCGCGACCGTAGAATCCCAGGTCACCGCCCAACACCACGCCGACCTTGGGTTTCTCACGCGTTTTGTAGCGGTCGATACCATTGATCAAAACGGTCCCACTGGTCGGCAGAAGATAGCCGCCCACCATGGACACGATGGTCGTTTTGCCCGCGCCGTTAGGGCCTAGCAAGGAGACGATTTCGCCCGGCCGAATTCCAAAGGAAACATCGGTGACCGCGTGAAAGCTGTCCTTGTGCGTCACGAAGGTCTTGCTAAGATGCTGGACCTCTAAAACATTTTCCATAATCAAATAAACCCCGATTCATTTGTCGCCTGTGTCTGACTCTTCCCTTCATTTTTAAGATCACAACCATCGTTAAATGGCTGGCAAAACTAGCTTCACGCATAACGCATTTCCTACTTTCATTTTAAAATTTAGTGGATGGAACCGCCGTCAAATTGACCGTTCCACTGGCAGAATACAACCCGTCAGATTCAAGCACAACTTAATCGCCGCAAATTCTGAGTGTAATTAAAGTTGGTTAGCTTAACTTCTACGCCTCTAAAATCACACCGTAACAACTGGCACAATCAAAAACATTGTCGTATACTTAAAACATTATATTTTTCACATCATAATTTCATTTATTTTTAATTTTATACATACAAAGAAGGCCTGTAATTGTTCAACTACATGTTCCGCAACAAGTTGCTCCCAATCATTCTCCTCGTCCTAGCGTTCCTCTTTTCTCTCGCCAACGTCGGCTATGCCAAGATGCTTGAATTAATCACCGATACTGCTACCGGCAAGACGGGGTGGTCATTTGCAACCCTAGCCACTGTTGTCATCGTTTACTTGCTTGCAACAGCATTTATTAACTTCGGTTTTAGCTATTTTAAGAAATGGTACCGACTCCATATCATGAAGCAGGTTCGTGATGACCTCTACTCGTCTATCTTGAAAGAGGAGATTTTCGATTTTGAGAACCGACCACGCGACTTCTATTTATCAAAATTCACCACTGATTTGGAAATGCTCGAGGAAGATTACTACGGTAATATTATGTATGCAACTGGCCTAAGCTTAAACCTGATCTTAGCCGTAGCGATGACCCTAGAAATGCAATGGCAGATCACCATTGCCATTCTGCTGCTAAGTCTTCCTTCCCTACTGCTCCCCTTCTTCGGCCGTAACTTACTTAAAAGCCTAAGAACGCCCGTACTGGCATCTATTCAGCAAGTGACGACCACCGTCAACGACACGCTATCCGGCTTTCGGTTACTAAAATTTAACCAGGCCGAACAAAAATTCATTAAAAATATGGCTGGTGAAACAAAGACGCTCAAACAAACTAGCCGCAATGAAGCCCTCATTCAACAGATTATCTCCGCTGGTAGCGACCTGTTCGGTAATGTCATGTACTTAGGGACTTGGGTAGTTGGCACCTACTTCGTCATAAAAAAACAGATTTCCTTGGGACAACTGGTTTCGTTGTCGCAGTTGGTCGTATTTATCACTATTCCCCTGGGAGAAATCACCCCCGTTCTCACTGAATTCTTTGGTGGCGAAAAAGTCGGCCAAAATATTTCTAAACTTATCAACTACCAGCCTGGAGCCACTAACACAGAGCCTTCAGCATATCTCATCAGCTATCAAGATGTGAGCGTGCAGATTGAAAAGAAGCAGGTTCTCACACATATCACCACTCAGATTCCGTTCAATCAAAAGACCATCATCGTTGGTGAAAGCGGTGCTGGTAAGAGTTCTTTGATCAACGTCCTACTGGGCACGATTCCTATCTCCAGTGGATCATTTTGCATCTTAGATAAGAAAAATCAGCCACTGACCACTCCTAACTTTGAAGAAATTGGCTTTCTACCGCAAGAATCAGTAATTCTCAATGGAACTCTCCTCGATAACGTCCGTTTATTTGACGAAAATATTTCCGGACAGGCCGTGGAACAGGCACTTAAGGATGTTTCCCTAGAAAAGCTCATCCCGCGCCTCACGGATGATATGCCAAATATTGCTAAGAAATTATCTGGTGGCGAGAAGCGACGGATTGATTTAGCCCGAATGCTACTCCGTAAACGGCTATTTTATGTGTTCGATGAACCCACAACAGGGCTTGACCCTAAGACGGCGGAAGAACTAGAAACCAAGATTTTCCACCTGTACGACGGCTTCCTACTTATTACACACCGTTTCAATCAAGACTTGTTCAGTCAGTCCGACAATATTATCGTCGTTAAAAATGGATCCATTTCTGCCGAGGGTCAATTGACCGACGAACGCATCCAATCGGCACTCTCCTCGCTTAAACTAGTTTAAGCGTCCTGCCAACGACTCTGTGCCGATCATTTATTTTATCTTTTGAACCAACCAACATTTATACATCCAATTGTTTTGCCATTAATTTAGTTTGGATATATATTCAGGCGTAGTCTACTGTAACTCTAGTCTTGCTTCTATTACTGGCATTCATCCCTTACCTGAAAGGAATTCTGCCCAATGCCTGCTAAAAATAACTGTCAAGTCTGAGAGATGGAGGAAATGCTATGGAAGTCTTTCTTCGCAATTTTCACTACCGCATCTTCATGCTAGCCAATATCATCAGTGCCATCGGCTCCTCGCTATTTAGCATTGTCTTCGTGATCTACGCGCGGCACATGCCCCATCCGACCCTAGCAATCAGTATTGCCTCCGTTGTTGGTAGCTTACCCCTCATATTTGACATTTTAATGGGTTATCTGGCCGATCAAACACACAATCACTATCGCCAGCAACTGCGGAATCGGGTGATTCAAGGGAGCCTATACGTGATTATCAGTGGCTTAATGGTTAGTCGCGCGCAGTGGCCCGGCTTTATTGTGATTTTGGGATTTAGTATGCTTGTCAGCCTAATCAGTAGTTACAATACATTCGGTGCAATCCCCATTATCAAAGATATCGTGGCCTCACAGGACATCTCCGAAGCAGAAGGGTTTGAAGCCGGCATCAACGCCACAATTTCGCTCACCGGGGGTCTCATTGGTGCCGCATTGCTGACCGCCTTTCACTACAATTACAGTTTATTTGCGCTCGTCAATGCTGCCTCCTTCTTTGTCGCCTTTGCTCTGCTCTTCCACGTCCGCCAACATTTTTCGACATTGGCCAGCAGTCAGGTGACGATTCAGAAAACGACCGGCCTACTGGCGAACATCACCCATTTCTTTCGGCAGACCAAGGCTAACTTTGGTTTACTCAAAAGCCAATCGACAATCATGCAGTACGTCGGCGTCTTTATGGCGATCAACCTGTTTGACGCCGGTCAGGGTGTTCTGTTGAACCTATCATTCGCGCATCAACGGCAGCTCCTGATCGGTAACTACGGGTACACCGTTGCTTTGGTCGGCATGATTGGCTCAGTCGGTAGTATTATTGGGTCACTCCTCCCCGGCCGGATAACCAAGCACGTTAGTATTTCCAAAAGTATTCTTTTGATTTACACTGCGTACGCGCTGATGCCACTAAACATCCTCCTTCTGAAAAGCCGCGGTCTCTTACTCGCGGTCGTTATCGTTGCCAATGTTCTCATCGGCATTCTTAACCCCCAAGTACAGGGAAAAATGATAAACGATCTGCCCAAGAAATCTATCGGATCCATTATTAGTGCCTTTTACACGGTCATCCAACTGACAGTTCCCCTGGGGTCATTCGTTTTCGCCATTTTAGCCAACACACTCTCACTGGAAATATCCTGGGTGGGATTATTAGCGTTCGATGCCATCACATTAGTGCTTTGGCTGGGCCAACGACATCATCAGAATAGTAAGCTGGCGAGTTAGTGAGTACCCACGCCACTTAATATCACGACAAAAAATAGCCCGCGAAATCCATTCAGATTTCACGAGCCATTTTCCGTTTCAACGACCAGTAGTCGCCGTCACGGTTTATTTAAATTTTTATGCTTAAGCCTTAGTGAAGGTCCACTTAGCAGCTGGCGCAACGCCGGCCTTGGTTGAGATCACTTGGTTCTTGCTGCTGATGAGCTTAACTGTTTCTACGGTAACCATCGATGAATCACCATTTAATGCGGCAGTGGCTTGGCGAATGCTTCTTTGCAATGCAGTTACTTTATCAGTCATTTTGCCTTCTTTTCATACGGCGAGAAGATTTTTTACCTAGTCAACGTTATTTTTGGGAATACTAAAACTCAAAGCGCGATAGAATCGAACACTGATAGTAAACAATATTACTGTAACCACCGCAAAAATTACGGTTGGTTGGAATTTGCCAAAAAGGAATCCAAAAAGGAGTACTCCCACTGAAATCGACAGATTGGCTGTAGCATTGACTGTAATATTTACGCGTCCTTGTAAGTTTTCTGGCGTATTTTTACGAATAAATGTGGCAAAAGGAATGTTGATAACGATTAGTATGAGACCAACAAATGCCAAGATGATGATGTACAAGGCAACGCTGATGCTTACTGAAAAAATGTTAAAAGAGATGAAGGAGAGGGCGGCTAATAAAGTACAGAATGTTAATCCAATATTTGAAATTTTAGGGAGCTTTTGTGTAATTGTATTGGATAACGATAAAAGCAAGCTTCCAAGAATCATACCAAAACTAATGGCAGCTTGGATCATCCCATATTGCGTATTAGATACATTTAAGACCTTGACCGTAATGTAGGGAAGTCCAATTGAAATTGATGAGAAGGCAAGATCCATTATAACTATAAAAAGAAGAAGCGGACGCAGTATTGTAGAAGTTGTAATGTATGTAAGTCCCTGCTTAAATGACTGCCAAATACTATCATCACTTTTCTTCTCAGGTTGAGTTTTAAGTGCGAAGTAGCGGAACCGCAAGGCCATAATGAACAGTAAAACAATAGTCTCTCCAATTAGTTCAATTAATGAAAATATTCGTAATGACAAGTAACTATAAAGAACTCCGCCTAGAATTGGTGCGGCTAAGGTCGTAATAGTACTTCCTAATTGTTCTAAAGAAACGAGCTTTTGTAAGTCCTCGGCCATGACCATTTGATTTGATGACGCCTTGTAAGCCGTACTTTGGAATCCATCGCAGACGTTTAATAAGGTTACCAATAAAATAATGGATAATGCTGGGCGTTGTAACGCCGTTTTTATGTTGAAAACAAAAATAGCCATCACAATGACGCTTGTTATCTGCGCCGAAAGTGCAACTCCTTTGTGGGGAAACCTATCAACTAAGTATCCAATCAATGGTGTAAGTAAAGTTTGTGCTGCAGGACCTACAAATGCAATTATAGAAAATAGTAGCGATGAGCCCGTCGTTTTTAAGATATAAAGTCCAAGTGCAAAAGAAAAGAACTCACTGGTGGCATTCCCAACGAAGAGGCTAATCGTGGCCAGCGTCATTTGAAATTTAGATATAGTACGATTGGACATTCACAGGGCCTCACTTTCCTACATAATGGTTGTAGATACTATCACTGGCGTATAGTTTACCAAATACTTTAACGGACTTAACTATTTTAAAAAGTCTGTCTTCATGCTGGATGCCGTTAAAATGAAGCTGGCCAATTACATAATAATTAACAACAGTTTGCTTTAGCCACAATTTGTTGACGAAAGAATCGTCAATATCATATCGACCAATGAGAACTTCAAAACCACTAACAGAGTGATCATCAGTTAGCATGGTTTGAGAATCAGCTGCAATGATTTTTTTGAGATCGGATCGGTGATTGTCGATTTCCTTTTTTGCAGCGTAGTGAAGAAAATCCGTTCTTGAGGAAAAAATCCCCTTCTGAATAAGAATATCAATATAACCAACATCTACTGAACTGAGGTTCGCTGAAATTTTAATAGTATTAGGTTCCTTCATTTGCACACCTTCTTTTAATCGAATTATAATCTTAGTCTTGACTTAAGTATATACCTATATGTGATATTACATTGATAATACTTACAAAATTGCCGTTTTTACATTGAATTAGCTTTCAAATCGAATTGTAATCAACTTATCAATTCAGGGGGCGCCCCATTAGAATTTGATGATTATTATTTTAACTTTGTTGTGAATGACCATATACCCTAGGAGGTACTTAATATGAAATTAACAATTCGTAAGAGTAACGCAGATGCAAATGAGGAGAACAATCGTGTTATCGTAATGCGTGGTTGGGTATTAACGATTAAAGTTGCAAGTACTGTCGTCGCTATTGAAAAAACTGCGCCGAAGCTTAGTTTAGTATAGTTGATTATGGATAAAAAATTTTTACTTAATAGTAAAATTCAAAAGGAGACAAGTCTTTTAATTAATGAGAACTTGCCTTTTTTTGATATTAATCAGAAAAATATAACTTTCAGTCTAAAGAAGATAGCTGAACTGGCATTGGTAGTTGTTGGTTTTCCAAACACAGACATTGATACAGAAGCTAATACTTTTATGGGAAAAGTGAGAGCCGAATTAGTGAATGCTGAAACTGTTAGACGGATGCCTGCTACTGTTGACGTATTTCTCCTATTATCTAGGGTGACTAACCATAAACTGTCAGATACTACACTTAACCAGGTAGAATATTTGTGGCAAAGCTATTACTTAGTTCCATATGAGCGTCTACAACATTTTTATTGTTTGAACCAATTCGGTGTCAATCTGAACGATTCACGGAAAAAGTTATGGAAGTACACAGAGGTGTATCGACATTATCCAATTCTGAACGCAGACTACATCAATTTATATAATGTAACTCATGATATTTTTTTCTATACTAACATGGGAAAAACGGTGGATATGCCCGATAAATCGGCCATCATTCAAAGATTATTTGAATCACTGGGATTTTCATTAAAGAGTGGACATTATGATCTATCCGTAGAATTATTACTCTGTTTATGTTTTTTTCATAAGTTTCTTACTTCTGCGGAATTAAAGATGTATGATTCCTTGTATGAAGTTCAGTTTACACAGTTCTACAAGCCGTTAATTTCCAATAATCTAAAATCTGTTAGTTTTGGAAAATATTATCATTACTTGCTTGTTTCAAATATGCTAAGTTCCTGTCTGGAGGTAAGTATTTGATAGATAATGAATTACAAAACCGGTTATCTGAAAAAATGACACCGATGGCTTATATAAACGTCATTTCTGATTTAGCATATTCGGATCTTTTTTTGCTCAAATTGGATGAGACAAGAGAAAATTCAATTTTTTTTAAAGTATTTACAAAATTCGCTCGAAATTTTAATGTGAATGAATTAATGGTCACCAATCCTAAAATGCAAGTTGACATTTATGCTATAGGACTAGTTCTAAATAAGTACAACTTAGGAACACCATTGATTAGATTTGATAATGCCTTGTCAAATTATGAAATGCAATATGAAACATTTTTGAAGCTTAAACTATTACACAGTTTAAGCAAAGAAGTACGTGTTCCGCTAACAATTTATGATTTTGATATCAACAGAGTTAACCCAAAATCAATGTTTAACGAGTACCAGTTAACTTGGGCGTTGTATGAACATATACTTGGGTTACGTCCAGCTTTAAATTTATCCGAGGTGATGGCTTTACTGTGTAAGCAGAAAAAATGGAATGCGTTAGCCAAATATCAGATGGTGTTAAACAATGATTTTTGGCTAAATATTATTGACAGGAAAAAACTAAATCTTTCAAACTTAATTAGTTTAGACAGACTCCAGTTAAGGTGAGGTTCTAGATGAGACGACATAAAAATGAACTTTATGAGGCGCTAAAGGCAAACGATACGGAAGCTATTCAACACCTTAGACCTAAGAAACTATCTGAATCTGTTGTAATTTTATTACATTATTGGCAACCGGCTATTTTTGCCGATTCATTTTCTAAAATTGAGGATCACTATAATCTCGGGCTAACAACTTCCCAGGTAATACCAGAAGTCTTGAAAGAAGATAATAGTGATAATCTAAAAAAATTAATCTTTTCAAGGGGATTTGACAGAACTGATGCTTCACTAACAAATGGGGTAGCTGCTTATTATGCTCAGATCTACGACTTTGAGAACTTTTCGTTAGCCTGCCTAGTTTTGATGCTTCGTGCTCCTAAAGAGTTCAATAAATCTAATATTGAGTTTCTTCATCAACAACTACGCGACGATAAAGAATATTATGGTTTTCAAAATAAGCTTATCGCAAATGATTTTGATGAAAACTCCGAAAAATTTTTAAATGACTTCTTGTTTCCAATCAGTATCTATTCAAAACTAATCTTGTTAGTTAATGAAGCTACTCTAGAAAATAATTAAATAGTAGTTGACGACAAATCGCCATCGTCGTAAGCAATTACCCCACTTCATAAAGAGCTTCTACATGACAAAAATGGCCCGCGAAATCCATCCAGATTTCACGAGCCATTCCCCGTTCCAACGACCAGTAGTCGCCGTCACGGTTTATTTAAATTTTAAGCTTAAGCCTTAGTGAAAGTCAACTTAGCAGCTGGCGCAACACCGGCCTTGGTTGAAATCACTTGGTTCTTGCTGCTGATGAGCTTAACTGTTTCTACGGTAACCATCGATGAATCACCATTTAATGCGGCAGTGGCTTGGCGAATGCTTCTTTGCAATGCAGTTACTTTATCAGTCATTTTTATCTTCCTTACTCTGTTGGCAGTTCCTTGCTACTACGGTAACATCATATCCGATACTATCGTCGTAAGCAATTACTCCACTTCATAGAGAGCTTCTACATGACAAAAATGGCCCGTGAAATCCATTCAGATTTCACGAGCCATTTTCCGTTCCAACGACCAGTAGTCGCCGTCACGGTTTATTTAAATTTCTTATTGCCACATAATACCGGTCAGGGCCATCTATCACATGACTCATTGGTACCCTCATCATTGACTTACGATTCACACGACATGACAGCTACCGATAAATCCTAGCTTGTGCTGCCCATAAGGTTCTAAATTCAGGCGACACCTGTTTCAACTCTTCAGGTGTGCCATCCGCAATCAGCTGACCACTTTTCATGAGCAAGACACGATCTGCAATCTTCGCCGCTCCCAGTCGATGCGTGATAAAAATCGTCGGCTGCTGTAACGAAAAACGCTTGATATTCTGAAATGTGGTTAACTCCTTCAACGGATCAAGACTCGCTGTTGGTTCATCCAATAATGCTAGTTTTCCAGCTTGATATCCTCCCCGAACCAACGCTATTTGCTGCTTCTGCCCCCCACTTGGCTGGAAGTTCTCGCTACTATAACTTCCGACAATCGTCTCCAGTTGCTTGGGAAGCTTTTGAATCCACGGTCGTAATTGCCATCGCCGTAATAATGTATCAAGCATTGCTGGATCTTCTACGTGATTAGCAATCATATTCTCTTTTAAACTAAAATCAAAGACTGCATAATCTTGAAATACAGGACTAAACAATTTAAGGTAATCTTCTCGATTGAGCGCTTGGATATCCACACCGTCTAGCGTCACCCTACCACTGGTTGGGTGATATAAACCCAACAATAGCTTGACTAAAGTTGTCTTGCCACTTCCGTTTTCCCCAATAATGGCGGTCGTTCCTTGGATTGGCAACACAAGATTCACGTGGTTCAGAGCTAGTTTCCCACTGGCATAACGAAAAGAAACATTTTCAAATGTAATGACCCTTCCTGCTGTCACCCTTTGTTTCTTCTTTAGCACATTCGGCTTCAATAACTGATGATGAATAAATTCCGTTTGCTGCTCAAATCGCTCTAAATTTTGATAGGCCGTCACTAATGCTGTACTAGACGCCGCAACTTGGACTAAGCTGCCAAATAAATTGTTCAGGCTACCAATTTTTAGGATTTTCAGTCGAATTTTAACGATTAACAACGCAACTAATACGCTAATTGGTAACCCGGTCATCACTGTCGTTACGACTCGCGATTGAAATTGGTTTCCAATATAAGCTTCATTGGTTTTTTGCGACGTCGCCCACTGTTCACGGTAATGTTTCATAATGACCGTTGTGAACTGATTCAGCTTAATCGACTTTATAATTTCGTAGCGGTTAATCACTTCCAACAGAAAATAATTCAAAACCCGTTCTTGCTTCATTAAAATACGAAATATTTTTAAATTTTGCACCGTTAGCCGACGATACCAGATAAGCCCCAACCATTCGCCAAATAAAATCAAGCCTAAACTCGCGATCGATAAGAGTGCCATCAACTTCGACTGGTTAATTCCGAGAACAATTAATGTGACCGTCACACCAATCCCCACGGATAAACTCGTCACACTCTGAATAGTCTGATTTAATTGTTGCATGAACACCGCGAACCCACCGGAGTATCTAAATGATGTCTCGCTTTGATTCATTTGAGCAAAAAAATCATCCGTTTCCAACTGTTCAAAATCAACCATCATCCACGACCGCCGTAAGCGTAATTTCAGTCGCTCATCCACATTTACCATCTGCACATCTAGATAGCGTTGACCAACGTTAACTGCAACCTGCCCTAAAATATAAATGGCATACGTTAACCCCAACTGTTGCCACACTTGTTGATAGCTTGCTTGCATCAAACTATTCAGGATCTCCGAGTTTCCCAAAATAATTACAAACGGCAAAATTCCATTAATTAAGCTAACACAGACTGCAACCCCAACAATGTAACGATTTTCTTGGGCTAAAAGTTTAAGCGTTGGTATGATTCTCAGCTTCACATGCATCCCCAGTCACTCTTTCCCCTGATACAGCTGTTTTTGTGCTAACCATAATTTTTGATACAGGCCCTTTTGTTTGACTAGCATTTGATGATTTCCCTGTTGAACAATCCTTCCCGCTTGCATGACCAATATTTGATTGGCGCGTAATGTCGACCCCAAACGATGCGAAATTAAGACATTCAACTGGTTGTTAAATGTTGCCATAAACTTATCGTAAAAGTTTTGCTCTGCCAAAGGATCCAGCGCAGCCGTTGGTTCATCGAAAATAACGATTTCCGCTTTTCGATAAAGTACGCGAGCAAAAAGCAAAGATTGCTGTTGCCCACCAGATAGTGAAATTCCTTTCGGATCTAGTTCATTGCCAATAATTGTGTCTGGGCTCAAATTCGCAAGACCGCTTTGACGCAAGGCCCAAACAACCCGTTTGCTATCAGTACTCGCTAAGGGTTTCCCGGAAACATTTTCCGAAACCGTAACGTGTAAGAGAATATCGTCTTGAAATTCCACCGCAACTCGGCGCCAGTAATCGGCCATGTCAAGCTCACGTAATGGTTGATTGTTAACTCGTATTTCGCCTTGCGTTGGTTGATATAAGCCACACATCAACTTTATTAGGGTCGTCTTTCCTGCGCCATTTTCACCAACTATTGCGACCGTCTCCCCCTTTCCAATAGAGAAGGAAACATCATGAATCACCTCAGTCTCATTTACTGAATAGCTAACTCGATCAAAGGTTATCCGCTCAATAGCAGCTACCTGTTTTTTCCCAGAATGCTTTTGTTGATCGGCCACAGCTAGAAATTTTTCCAAGTCTGCGACATAGACCTGATTTCTGCCAATTTCAGTTAGATCTTGAAATAGCGCTATTAGTCGACCGTTGAATGCTTGAATGGCCACCATAAAAGTTATGATAACGTCAACGTTAGATTTCGTAAAAATAAGCCAACCGAGCGCGCCAACAATTCCTAATGTGTTCAACATCACCTGAATCCCATTAACGTTGGCAGAAATTCTAACGTACTTGCGTTGCCAATCAACAAGCTGTCGAATGAATCTTTGAAAGTACTTGGTAAATACCGAATCGAAATGAAATAGACGGATATCTTTGCCATTTTGACGCTGCATTAATGTTCGGACAAGATTACTAACTTGCGTATTAATCCGATTGCGTTCCGGTTTATGCTTAATAAACCAGTTATTGCGCCACCTTTGCAGGAGTAACGCCAAAGCGTTCAAGCCCAGAAGCCAGATGACGCTCCCAATATTCGCCCATCCCATAATGAACAGCAAAGCCATGCCCTGAACCAAGTTACGGCTAAAATCAAACGTGCGATTCAGAATTGCTTCAAGTCCAGTATTTCCGCCATTGTAGATTGCCTCATACCCCTGATCAATCAACGTCTTTCCTTCAACCGAATCTAAAGTTTCCTGCGGCCATTGGAAGATGTCTTGAGCAAACTTAGGTAGGTATTGATAGCGAAATAAAAACGTTTTTTTCGCCAAATGACTCTGAATTTGCGTATCCAGACCGGCCAATCCATAAGCAACGGCCGCCATTCCCCCAATAAATATTGCTATTATCCAAGTTGACAGACTGCTAGTCGTTAGGCGAATGATAATGGCCGGCAATAATGTAAAGAGGGTTAGAAAAAGCGTACTACACCCGATATCACCTAGCCAAAGTCCAAAGACAACCAACTTCTTAATGGTCATCACAAATAATCGAAAGACACTTTTCCAATTTCTAAAAGTTTCCATCATTCGTCACCTACTATCATTCACTTCTCGACTAGGGACTTCTGTAATAGCCAACTGACGCTCTATAAGTCTCCCCATAGCTGACCTTATCTGCTGGTCACCACTTATTTTCAAATAATATTTCTTCAAAATTATTCTTGCACCAAATTTTCTTCTAAGTTTCCTTAGTAATGACAAAATTGTACCGCCATCTGCTCTAAAGGCACTAATTTCTTTCTGCGTTTCTATTTGATAGTTATGCTTCCATAATGAACATCATTCTAGATAGCCATTGGTAACTATTTCTGCTCAGAAGCTCTGCTTTTTCAGGGGATACATTACCCCCTGTGGCCATTCCACAAGTACCCACGCCACTTAATATCCGACAAAAATGGCTCGCGAAATCCATCCAGATTTCACGAGCCATTTTCCGTTCCAACGACCAGTAGTCGCCGTCACGGTTTATTTAAATTTTTAAGCTTAAGCCTTAGTGAAAGTCCACTTAGCAGCTGGCGCAACGCCGGCCTTGGTTGAGATCACTTGGTTCTTGCTGTTAACGATCTTGAACTTCTTTGCGGAAGTAAAGCGCATGTAGAAGGTTTCAGCCGTCTTAGAACCCTTAGGCGTGTAAGTAATCTTCCAGAAAGTAGGCGTCTTAGCATCTACGCTGTACTTCGCGTAAGAAACTAAAGTCTTAACCTTCTTGCCGTTCTTGTAAAGGGTTTGGTTAAAACCAGTCTTTTGACTGAAGACGAACTTTTGGGAGTACTTGTTGGCCGTGTTAGAAGCCCAAGTCCCAGTTGGCGTCTTAACGGAGAAGCTAGCAGCCGTACTCTTCTTGGTAGCAGTCTTGGTTGCGGTCGTCTTCTTCGTGGTGGTCTTCTTGGTCGTAGTCGTCTTAGCTGCGGTCTTCTTCGTGGTCGTTGCGGCCTTCGTTGAAGCAGCTTGGACGCGGATGATCCGGTAGAAGTAAGCCTTAGTCTTCGCATTCGTTGCGTACACGTAGACGTTAGCGTCCTTCTTTAGCTTGTTGGACAACTTGATGGTGTATTTTCCAGTCGTCTTAGAAGCCGTGCCACTTGCCAAGTTCTTCTTAGCATTCTTCGTGGCCTTGACCGTGATCTTAGAGCCCTTCGTAGCAGTCCCTGAAATCGTCGTTGACGTCGTGTAAATGGCGTTGACCTTCAAGCTTGGGCTAACGTAAGTTGACTTCGTTGCCGCGTGAGCCGTCGTTGCGGAGGTAACTGCAGTAGCTGGGACCGTTGCGCCAACAGTGGCTAACGTGACTAACCCAGTCAAAGCAACCATAAATTTCTTCATTATATTCTGACCCCTTAGTCTACCGGCAGTTACCCACCGGCATATTTTTTAAACCGACTTGTAGTATAACAGATTTTTTACAAAATCGTTACATAATCGAACAAGAGTTTAGGGTTTTTTAAGCACCCTTAAACTAGTCTTAATCTTCAATTAGTAATTGGGTTAACTGATTCCGCGAGTAAGTTAATGTGAGGCTTCTAACATTCAGCGTACGAACATTAGAATATGATGACAAGTTTTTTTACTTAGTGCTACAATTGTTAGATATAAAAGGAGCGCGATACTGATGACACAGGCAAAGCGACGCAATAACGTTATGACTTTATTTAGTCAAATAAAATTTCCTAAACTCTTATTTTTCGGTGGTATTTTACTAACGATCGGTGGTGTGGCCTTCTCACTGATTTTACCTTTGGAGGTCCGAACGTTTGTCGATAGTTTTAAGACGGGTTTTTCAGCTCGTAGTTTAACCTTAATCATCATCATGCTCGTAGGGTCCACCGTTTTTGATATGGGTGGCGGCTACCTCTTGGGTGTGTCTGGTCTACGTATCGTTAGTCAATTGCGGCACAAAATTTCAGCCCATATCATCACGTTACCGGTCCCGTTCTTTGACACGCACCGGTCAGCTGAAGTCGCTAGTCACGTCAGCAGTGACACTGAAAAAATCAACAACTTAATTAGCGGTAACGTGAGCACCTTAGTCTCTGGGCTGCTACTAACCGTTGGCTCAGTAATTATCCTGTTTACCATTAGCCCCTTATTGACGGCCATTATCATTGGGGCCTTGGCCTTAATGTCAGCCATCATCGCGCCGATCTCTAAAAAGGAAGTCAAATTGTATCACGAAACGCAGGACCAATTAGGCAAATACAACGCCGACCTCCAGCAAAGCATTGCTGAAATCCGCTTGATCAAGACCTCGGATGCCGAACCTGGTATGATTCGTATTCTGGGGAAACGTATTCAGCAGCTTTACCGGACTAATTTGCACATTACCCTGCTAAACGCGCTCATCAACCCAATTGATTTTGCTATTTTAATGGGGACGATTTTCTTCGTCTTCATTGCCGGTGGTGCCATGGTTTCCCGCGGCATCATTACGATTGGGACTTTGACCTCATTTCTCATCTACGTTTTCCAGATTCTCACGCCAGTCGCTAACGTTGGAACAACGCTGACTGAATTCAGAGCCGCTAACGGTGCCGCCGAAACGCTGACCGAGCTGCTCAATCACCCTGGTGAGGCGACGACCACGCTCAGTGACGACGTGCCGACCACCTCTTCGGCCATCACCTTTGACCACGTGAACTTTAGCTACCAGACCGGCGACGGCCCAACCATCAACGACCTGTCCCTGACGATTGCACCGCAGAAGACGACCGCGTTCGTTGGCCCCAGTGGTGGCGGGAAGTCCACAATTCTTAGCCTGATCGAACGCTTCTACCATTTGGACAGCGGGACCATCACCTACGCCGGACGCAACGTGCAGGACATCCCCTTGCCGCAGTGGCGCGCGTCAATCTCCTACGTCTCGCAGGAAACGTCGATGCTGTTCGGCACAATTCGCGACAACCTGGTCTTCGGGCTAACGACTAAACCGGACGATGACACGATCAAAAGGGCGCTACAATCCGCGGCGGCACTGGATTTCGTCAACGATTTGCCAGCTGGCTTGGACACGGAACTCGCTGAACAGGCCCAAAACCTCTCTGGCGGTCAGATTCAACGGTTGATGATTGCCCGCGCCTTCCTTCGACCAGCGCCGATCATCATCCTCGATGAAGCCACGGCCAGCCTGGACAGCGCGTCGGAACAGTCGATTGAAGACGCCATCGAACGCCTCCAACAGACCAAGACCATCATCATCGTTGCCCACCGCCTCGCCACGGTCAAGAACGCCAACACCATCTTCTTCATCGAAAAGGGCGCCGTCACCGGTTCCGGCACGCACCAGAGCCTGATTGCGACGCACCCGCTGTACCGGCAGTATGTGGAGGAGCAATTGGTTTAAATTGGCCGCGCTCCGGCTCAGACTAAATTTTTCCATTACACTGCTTGTGGACGTGTCGTACCAATCTCATTAGAACTATATTTAAACTACAAAGGACTCAGAACGCATGATACTCCGCGTTCTGAGTCCTTTTGTCACTGTTATAATTTCCACATAACAATCTAAATAGAGATACGGCCACTTCAAGCTAACTTATTTTCCAGCAAACGTCCCCGTCTCCGCATCTTTTTGCCGGTAGTAATCCAACGCAAAGTCAACGATGGCGCGAAATGAGAAGGTCCGCAGCAGCGTGCCATTGGCTAACGTCAGGTCGTGCACGGCGCCTCTATTAGCCGCCACGAACTTGGCCCCCATCTCGTTGAAGTCGTCATAGGGTTCCAGCTCAATGGCCGCATAGTCGACCCATTTTGTCTGGCCATCGACCAACACCGGCGCCGACTCTTGGAAACGGGGCCGATCCAGCTGCGACTCCGCCAAGTGAATGGCCGTACAGCTCTCAAAGTCCGTGCCCAGGCACACGACCTTGGCGTCCAAGTCGTAAAGTTTCTGGAGCGGGCTGTTCACGCCAAATGGCAGGTCGTAGGTCATCGTTTCGCAAATGCTCTCGGCATCCTTACCCCATGCCGTTAGCGAGCAGGTCGGGTGGCCGCTACGATGAACGCCCGGTTGATTGCGGAAATATTCCGGCGTCAGCCCAATGTAGTGAATCGGCGTGGTCTGGGGGTCATACCCCGGTAACCCGGCGATCACCTTGGATTGAAGCGATTTTTCAACCGGCGGATAGAGCCATTCCTTCGGGTCCGAATAGTCCGCCGACTGGGCTGGCATGGCGATGTTGCCTTGGTTCAAAACGCTCTGGAGCGTACTGACCACCGTCTGTTCCCCACCCGGGATGAAGCCGAATGCGCTTAATTTTGTATGGACCAAGCACGAATCCGTGGCGGTCAAACCGAGCTGGCGTAAATCAGCCGCCAGTTCATCACCAGTCGTCACGGTCGTAATGGTCTTTGCTTTCCAATCTGTCGTCATCTATTTTCCTCTTTTCGTTGTCTTTCTCATTTTATCATTATTTTCTCATTTTTCCAGAACTATCGTAACCGTTGCCCTATCTCATTTTCCAGTGACCGCCAACGCAGCCAATCGCCAAAACGTCATGGACCCCATTTTTTGCGGGACATAAACACAGCTTTAAGCTAGTTTAAAGGATATAATGTCTATAGAGAGAGAAATCTGACCTGCCAATCAAAGGAGGCGTTCATGATGTCCCACAACCTGACCCGGGCACCCTTAGTTCTAGCACTTATCGCGGGCGGACTGCTCGCTAGCGGCGAAGTCACCGCCCAAGCCGATGACACACCGGCTGCCGCAGCAACCACCCAGAATCAAAAAAGTGTGGCACTCGCTGACCAGTCTAGCGTGACCCTGACACCGGCCGCTCAACCTGCCGAAGACGCAACGATTAACGAGTCGGCTGCCCCCACTACTGATGAGACGACCCCACCGACAACGACCACTGACGAGTCCGAGCCACCAGCTGTGGACTCAGCGACGCCAGACCCAGTGGACGATTCAACAACCGGTTCTATGAAAGCGGTAACAAACGACGAAACGACCGATTCAACTGCCACGAATCCTGATACAATTACCGCTAAAGAAACAGCTAAGACAATAGATAAACAAAAATCACCCGAGAAACCCGTCGTCGACCCGACCACACCTAAAGATGGCACGACCACCGCGGTCCGGTCCACGACTGCCACACCCACGGGCTTAGCGAAGACCGCCGCCAAGGTCACGCCGCAGAGTGACCCCGCCGACGACGAGCTAGTCATGATTGCCGACCCGACCTTGGAACAGGCCGTGCGCGACAGTTTCTCCTTAAAGGGCGATGCCCCGCTGACCTATGGCGTTATTCGCCGCTACGGGACCAACGGCTTCGATGGCCAGGTGCCGCTAAATATCAAGATCATCAATGGTAAAACGATTACCAGTTTTGAAGGCCTAGACGCGCTGAAATACCTGCCGCAGAATAAAATGATCACTTTCTACGCGACGATTGCGGACGACAAACAGGTTGCGGCCAATTTAGACTTTTCGCCATTAGTTAACCTGCGTTTCAAACAGTTCGAAGTCTCATCCAACTACTTCGGGGCCATGTCCGACACGGCCCTCCAGACGATCATGCAGATCGACCCGACCATCATCGACTCGGTCAGCCTGTCGGGTAGCCTCTACATGAAGAACAAGAACGGCATGACGAACCGCCAGTTGGCCATACTGGGGCCGTGGTTGACCACCGTTGCCAATAACGGCCACGGTGCGTACGGGTTTAACCACCTTACGCTGACCAACAACTGTCTGACGGACTTCACGCCCCTCAGCGGCATTACGACCAAGGACGCCTGGATCACGGCCATCGGGCAGTACTACGACAACCCTGATCCCATCAACATCGTCATTGGTCAGCCCGCTATCTTTAGTGCGACCGAATCCATCGGCTTTTTGGGCGAACCACTGATTTTTAACGCGCCCTACTCCTTTAACGCTAACGATGAAGGCACCTACGCGCCCATCACCAATCTCGGCAATGGCAAGCTACAGATCGACACGCCATTCATCTACGACAATGACCCCATCAACAACTGGATCACGTATGGACCGTATGGCTTCATTTTCGCTGGCGGGCCCTCCGAAAAATACGTCGACGTCATCTACCCGAACAATATCGAACTCCAATACGACGTCCGGATCTACCGGCAGGTCAACTGGCTGGAACATCCCCAATTGACCATCAAGCTCATGACGACCGATGGGCAAGAGCTGGCGACCGTGGACCGCGATGGCAAATTGATCGGCGACGCCTTTGACGTGACCGACCTGACCAAACGCGACGGCTATACCTTCGTGGCCGACAAGAGTGACGACCTGACCGGAACTTACCAGCAGGACCCGCAGACACTCACGTTAGTCTTTAAGAAAACACCGCCAACGGTGACCCCACCTGGCGGCCCGGACCCCGAAACACCGGAAACGCCAGATCCGGGTAATCCAGAAGTCCCGGAAACACCTGACCCCGGCAATCCCGGGACACCGGGAGAACCGGGCAACCCCGGTAATGTCGTGACCCCTGGCGGTGATGGCGACTTGGTGACGCCAGACAAACCGGGTAGTGGTAACAACGTTCAGACCGGTGGCGCGGGTGCCGGTTCGACCGCAACCGTGATGCCAACGGCAACGGGTACTCTGAACCATGACCAAGCTCAGCAACAACAAGCCGCCCTGCCACAGACCGATGAGAGTTCTCAGACTTTTCTTGCGACATTGGGTGCTGCCTGCCTAGCCCTGTTGAGTGGTTTGGGTTTGGCACTGTTTAAGCGGCGGTAGAGAGCCTCTGTATTTGCTAAATACAGCCGACATTTAGTGACTAGTCGTTACTTTTTCTACTACTAATGATTGAACCACTCACTTCAATTTGAAGAAGCCCCACCGAGTAAGATGATCGGTGGGGCTTTTTGGGCGTGGTGAATTGTCTGCTTGGAGATTAACAGAAAGTACGGGCAATGTTGGTTTCTTAGTTACGGACAAGCTCAATCTAAGCCGGAGGCGGCCAGGGATGTAGCCAGCCGTGGAGGTGGTGTTAACTGACGATTTTTGCCAGTTTACAGCACGGGCGACTTTGAAGACGCGTGACCTTCGCGGCTTCAAATCGAGTCGGAGGACCGTTCCTCAGTCCGGAGCGTCCCCACAGCAGGCGGAATCCCTGGCAGCCGGAGTGCGGCCACTTTTCACCAATATCAGCAGCCATTACTTAAAATCCAAAACAAATTTGCCTAGACCGATTCCTCTAACGTTACTTTCGCGCCAATATTTGGTAGACTGTCCGTGATAGCGATTTCAGTTTTTGGGCACTAAGAAAGGCGTTTCCATGACCATTTCGCGAAAATATAAATGCTTTCATGAAAACGAATTTTGACTGAAAACGTTGATTTCATAGCATTGCAACCGGTTGTCCTAAATTTAAATTCTTGCTTTAAAAAGGTCGCGTTTCATGGAGAAGTAGCGTATAATAACTTTCGAAGTGGTCTAGACATACTTGCTAGACACTCGCGGACCCAGGATGGTTGCCCCCATCTTTGGATAACCGGATTGCATCGTTGGATTCTCATTTTTTGTAGACACAACGCATATAACTAAGGTACTTAAACTTTAAGGAGTGACGATCTCGTGGCAACTGAACGTAAAGCTTTATTCTTGTTCTTCGGTGGTACTGGTGACTTGGCTTACCGGAAACTTTACCCAAGTCTTTTCAACCTTTATAAGAAAGGTAACTTGCGGTCCCATTTCGCAGTTATCGGGACTTCTCGTCAAGCAATGGACGACGACAAGTTCCGGGAAGCCGTTCGTAAGTCTTTGGCCGACAGCGGTAACCGCGCCGACTCAAAGGAAGCAACGGACTTCTCATCTCATTTCTACTACCAAGCACACGACGTAACCAACACGGCGCACTACTCCGTCTTGAAGGAAGCCGCTGACAAGCTGGACAAGAAGTACAAGCTGGAAGGTAACCGGATTTTCTACCTGTCCATGGCCCCACAATTCTTCGGCACGATTGCCCAAGACCTGAAGAGCCAAGGCTTGATGTCCACCAACAAGGACGCCTTCAACCGCTTAGTCATTGAAAAGCCATTCGGCCGTGACTACGACTCCGCTAAACAATTAAACGACGCCTTAAGCAAGTCCTTCGATGAAGAACAAATCTTCCGGATCGACCACTACTTAGGTAAGGAAATGATCCAAAACATCGAAGCTTTGCGTTTTGGCAACACGCTGGTTGAATCCCTCTGGAACAACCGGTACATCGACAACATCCAAGTGACCCTTTCCGAAAAATTAGGGGTTGAAGAACGGGCTTCTTACTACGACAACAGTGGTGCCTTACGTGACATGGTCCAAAACCATATCATGCAAATCGTTTCCCTGTTGGCTATGGAACAACCTGTTGCCTTCACGGATACTGACATCCGGGCTGAAAAGGTCAAGGCTTTACGGAGCTTACGTGTTTACAACGTCGCCGACGCCGCAACCAACTTTGTTCGTGGCCAATATGGCTCGATCAACGACCAACCCGACTACCGTCACGAAGACAATGTTCCAGAAGACTCTACGACTGAAACGTTCGTTGCCGGCAAGTTGTTATTTGACAACTACCGCTGGTCAGGTACCCCATTCTACGTCCGGACTGGGAAGATGCTGGCTGACAAGTTCACCCGCGTTGACGTGGTCTTCAAGCGTCCACTGGTTGATATCTTTGCCTTCCCACAATCTCAAAATACGCCATTGGCTGCCAACGTTTTGACCATCTTCGTTGAACCACACGCAGGGTTCTCTCTGCAATTGAACGCCAAGACCAACGACGCTGGCTTCTCAACGGAACCAATCAAGTTGGACTACTTGGTCGATGCTGAAAAGTCTAAGGAAACGCCAGAACCTTACGAACGTCTCTTGCATGACGTCTTGAAGGGTGACGGGACCAACTTCTCTAGCTGGCCAGAAGTTTCCTACGCTTGGAAGTTTGTTGACCAAATCCGCCGCGTTTGGGACTTACAAGAACCACAATTCCCTAACTACACGCCACATTCAATGGGACCAGCCGCCGCTGAAGAACTCATTCAACGCGACCACCGTGAATGGATCTACCGTTTAAACAAGTAATTTAAAACCTTAGATTGTAAAAACCACCGACTCCGATTTGGAGTTGGTGGTTTTTTCGTATACTCATAATTTTTGGGGGTTACCATAGCTGACGAGCATTATGGAATCCTCGAAAGGCTACCTTACCGTATTTTCCGTTTGACCCCTAACAGGCCGAGAACGCCCCACGTGACCGAAAGACAGATGAAGCCCCAAACTGATAATTGCGTTGGCTTTTCGCCCGTTTGCGGGAGCATTGAGGCCGTCTGCGGTTTGGGTTTCGTCGACGTTGGCCGGTTGGGTGTTGCGAGATTTATCGTTGCCGGCGACGTAGCCGAAACCGTTGATGTTGGTGCAACGGCTGGCTTGCTAGGCGGCGTGGTTAAATCGGCACCATCCCCAGCCCCTTCAGTACTTGTATCGGGAGCCGGATTGGAACCATTACTTCCCGGTGTCTGGCCGGGGTTGTCGGTCCCAGGACCCGGCTGACTCGTGCCCGGAATTTCATTGCCATTCCCATGGTTGCCGGTGTCTGGGTTACTAGGACCTGGGGTTTGACCGCCACCATTGTTCCCACCGCCAGGGGTTCCAGGAGTCGGTTTTTCACCGCCACCGGGATTGCCTGGATTGGGCTTCTCACTCCCACCAGTATTACCATCACCTGGATTACCTGGCTCTGGTTTTTCACCGCTGCCACCAGGATTTCCGGGACCCGGCGTCTCGCCACCGCCCGTTTCCACTGGTGCGTAGAAGTAAGTGATCTCAAAATCTTTCTCACCAAATGTCCCAGTGGCATTCTCCGGAGTTATCTTCAACTTATAGCCTGCTGGATTGGCTGCGTGGGTGACATACGCCGTCCCCACTTTACCGGATTGCACAGCATCAGGAGCAACCGTCTTCCCGTCTACCGTTCGATGATGGACCGTCACCGTCGTCTGTTTAGCGGGCGGCGCCACAGGTGGTTTCACTTCGTCCTTAGCATAAACGTAAGTCACCGTTACGGGGATTGCGCTATATTTACCAGACGCATTGTCTGGATGCCCCATCAGTGTATAGCCCGGAACATCAATTGGCGTGGTTGTGTAGTCCGCACCCACTAAACCTGCTGGTAACACTTTGTCAGCCGCGAGCTGATGACCGTCCTTATCTTGATAGTGAGCAGTAACCGAACCCGCTATTTGCGTGTAAGTGTACGTAACCACAATATCTTTATCACCAAGTTTTCCAGTTGCATTCGCTGACTGATCTGTCAGCTTGTAGCCCGGAACATCAACGGGAGTGGTTGCATAATCCGCACCCACTAAACCTGCTGGCAACACTTTATCGGCTGCGAGCTGATGGCCGTCCTTATCCTGATAGTGAACAGTAACCGAGCCCGCTATTTGCGTGTAAGTGTACGTAACTACGATATCGTTCTCACCAAGTTTTCCAGTTGCATTCGCTGACTGATCTGTCAGCTTGTAGCCCGGAACATCAACAGGAGTGGTTTTATAATCCTCACCTACTAAGCCTCCTGGTAACACTTTATCCGCCGCAAGCTGATGACCGTCCTTATCCTGATAGTGAGCAGTAACCAAGCCCGCTATTTTCGTGTAAACGTATGTGACATCGATTTTATCCTTGCTATATTTTCCAGTTGTATTTGCTGACTGATCTGTCAGCTTATAGCCCGGAATATCAGCGGGTGTGGTTTTATAATCCTCACCCACTAAACCACCCGATAACACCTTGTCATCCGCAAGCTTACCGCCGTTTTTGTCTTGATAATGAACAATAACATTCGCCGCATCGTCAGCGATGATGTAAGGCTGAACAACGTTAAAGCCTTCACCCTGCCCGGTCAAATAAAAGGCGTCTGGTAAGGCAATTGCGTTCAAACCAGGGATTGGCGAAGCTGTTGGACCTGGTTGTTGATCCCGAAGACCGCTAAAGTAAATTCCACCCTTCCCATCTGATTTGGACTCTCCCTTAGTATAGTAAAAATGATAGTCTGGATTATCTTTTTCCGGATTCGCAAAAACCGGTTCTACAAGTCCTCCTTTAGCAGTCAACTGAACGACTTCTCCATCAATCGTTATACACTGAATCTGCATGTGTCCGGTACGGTCCTTATCGCTGACCAAAAGTGGGTCCAGTATGATAAATTGACCAAGACTATTCATATCACCTTTGAATCCCTTTAATGGTGAGAAATCTCGAATGTGGTTATAGGCTAAGTAGAGACCATCTAAATTTTTCAAGTTTGCTAGCGGCGATATATCCGTAATTTTATTGCCTTGTAAATCAAGGTGCGTCAGTTTCTGCAGATTAGCTAGTGGCGTAACATCCACAATGTCCCCAAAGACAGCTCCCGGCTCAATATTGAGACTGCCCCCCATGCTCAGCCACCAGAGATTTTTCGCGTACTGTAGCCCTTCCACTGAAAAAGGTGTCTTACCGTCGATATAAGTATCGTACCCCTTACCATCCTTCACATCGAGCGTGGTCAGGAGCGCCAGGTCGTCTTGCGTAATATCAGCCACACTATTCCAGGTCTTATCGGTACCCTCGACCTCCTGTAATGTCAGCAAAATAACCTTCTGCAACGTCTTGTTCGGCATCCACTGATCAATGTTGGTCGTGGCCGGAGCGGGCGTCACTACTGGCGCAGACATTTTTGCAACCTGTTTCTTAACTAACGGTACTGCCGCTAAAACTGGCTCAGCATGGACCTTGGTACTGGTGTCTGGAACCGCTGGCTGAGTCTCCGGCATGGTAACCTCAGGAACGTCCGATGCACTTGGCACCTCTGACGTTACCCTTGGAACTGACGGTGTCTTTGACATTGTGACATCTGCCACATTATCGGGTGATTTTTGAGGTACAGCGTTAACCGTTGAACCTTCACCGCTAGCCTTTTGGTCGATAACCGGTGTCGGTGCTTCACTTGCGTCAGTCGTCACCTCTGGTTCAGCCGACTCATCGGGCACGCCAATCGCCTCACCCGCTGCTGACTCTTCCATTGAACTACCAGTCGGTGTCGTAAGTACTACTTTATCCGTCGGTTCCCCTGACCCCGATTCATCGTCTACCACGGACAGTCCCACGTCGGCAGACGCCCCCGTGTCCGCCTGGGCCGTAACATTACCGACACCTAATACTACGGCACCGCTTACAATTCCTGTAATAATCCAATGTTTACCTTTTTTATACATCTTATAACGCGTCTTCGACATGAGATTCTCCCCTTCAACAGTCAGATTAGAATTAAAACTTTTCCCCGTAGAACAGTTACAGGCTTCAGTATAGACAATCCAATTGTACACATGGTAGTTTATTCAAAAATCAAACTAAAATTAAGCTAAAATTGACTTTTCAATCCAATTAATCTAATCAACTTCATTAAAAAAGAACGTCGCTAAACGTCCTTACAATACTGCCTTATTCATTTGAATGTGTGGGGTGCTATGGAACAAGAAGACATCCCCCGCCGCTTCGTAGCCGAATTTTTCGTAAAACTGCTGCTTATCAATCTGGGCCTCAA
This sequence comes from Levilactobacillus andaensis, assembly GCF_016861695.1. Classification (GTDB taxonomy): domain Bacteria; phylum Bacillota; class Bacilli; order Lactobacillales; family Lactobacillaceae; genus Levilactobacillus; species Levilactobacillus andaensis. Next base: position 72,783 of record NZ_BOLP01000015.1, read on the forward strand.
TACTGATGGGCATCCCCGCAAAGTTCGCGTGAATCTCCGCTTCAATCTGCATGACTAATTGTCGGCCTAGTCCCTGACCGCGGCGTTCTGGAATCGTCAGTACCCGGCCAAACGTGACGTGATCGCGCTCCGTGAAGACCCGCGCGTAGGCCACCAGCCGGCCATCCTGATACCCCAGAATGTGGCGAGCCACCTTATCCGTCTCATCAATTTCTTGGTAAATTCGTTCTTGGGCGATCACAAACGTTCGAATACGTTCAAACGCAATATCGTAAAATTCATTAGGAGTCAGTTCGTCCATGGACTTAACCCGCCATTCAAGCATCACATAATCTTCTTTCATGTTATAATATGGTATCTAGTATCGTTCATTTTAATTGCAAATGCAACTATAAAAGGAGAAAATATGCCAAATTCATTTCGCAGTATCGGCCTCATCGCCCGGGTCACGGCCACCATGGGGAACCAACTTTTTCAGGCCAACGACCTGCAGAACAATCAATTCATTTACTTGATGCGGATCAACGAGACCCCCGGCATCACCCAGACCGAATTGGCCGACCAACTCCACGTCGACCCTTCGACCTGCCTGCGCACGGTGCGCAAGCTAATTGCCAACCACTACGTGACCCGGTTGACCGACGCCACCAACAAGAAACGCCGGCCACTACAGGCTACCGCTAAGGGCCAGGCCATGTACCCCGCTCTCCAGGACTACGAACAACACGTTTTAGCCGTGGGCACCCAGGAGCTTTCGGCCGGTGAACAAGCCCTGCTGGAAGAATTATTGGCAAAAGTCGCCCGGAATATGAAATCCTACCAACGGGGCCATTGATTAAGCGTTTTGACCACTCGCAGGTGAAAAATTTTAATGATTTTCAAAAAAGTGAGACAAATGATTGTCCTTTCACATTGTTCAATGCTACACTAATGAGTGGAACGTCGTTACTAATTTTGAACGCAAAGGAAGGTTACTAATGGCAGATCAAAAAGCAAATATTGGTGTTGTTGGTATGGCTGTTATGGGCAAGAACTTAGCCCTGAACATTGAAAGTCGCGGTTACACGGTAGGTATCTTTAACCGTTCCGCAAGCAAGACTGAACAAGTCATGAAAGACCACAGCGAAAAGAAACTGATTCCTAGTTACAAGATTGAAGACTTCGTAAGCTCATTGGAAACGCCACGGCGGATTCTTTTGATGGTTAAGGCTGGTAAGCCAACCGATGCCGTCATTCACGAACTGCTCCCGCTGCTCGACAAGGGTGACGTGCTGATTGATGGTGGGAACACGAACTTCCACGACACGATGGCTCGTAACGCTGAACTCGACAAGTCCGGGATCAACTTTATTGGTATGGGTGTTTCCGGTGGTGAACTGGGTGCCTTACAAGGTCCTTCTTTGATGCCAGGTGGCCAAAAAGAAGCCTACGATCTCGTTGAACCTATCTTGACCAAGATTGCTGCTAAGGCGCCTCAAGACGGCAAGCCATGTGTAACTTACATTGGGCCTAACGGTGCTGGTCACTACGTTAAGATGGTCCACAACGGTATCGAATACGGTGATGAAGAGCTGATCGACGAAAGCTACAACATCATGCGTAACGTTGCCGGGATCTCAGTTGACGATATGGCTGACATCTTTAAAGAATGGAACAAGGGTGAATTGGACAGCTACTTAGTCGAAATCACCGCTGACATTTTGACGCGTAAGGATGACTTAGGCGATGACAAGAACTTGCCAATCGTTGACGCCATCAAGGACCGTGGGAACAACAAAGGGACTGGTAAGTGGAGTTCCGAAGATGCTCTCGACGTTCAAGTCCCTCAATCCGTCATCACTGAAGCCGTTTACGCCCGTTACATTTCTATGTTGAAGGACGAACGGGTCAAGGCTTCTAAGGTATTGCCATCTGCTGAAAAGCAAGGCAAGGCTGAAATTGCTGACAAGGACAAGTTTGTTGAAGAAGTTCGTCAAGCGCTCTTCTTTGGTAAGCTGATGAGTTACGCGCAAGGGTTCGAACAACTTCGCTTTGCTTCCGAAGCTAACGATTGGGACCTTAAGTTTGGTGAATTAGCACAAATCTGGCGTGGCGGTTGCATTATCCGTGCCCAATTCCTGCAAAACATCACCGACGCCTTCGACAAGGATCCTAAGTTGACCAACTTGCTGTTCGATAGCTACTTCAAGGATATCGCTGGTAAGTATCAACAATCCATCCGTGACGTGGTTGCTATGGCTGTTCAAGCTGGCATCCCCGTTCCTAGTTTGTCCGCTGCTATCACTTACTACGATAGCTTCCGTGCAGAAGTTCTGCCTGCTAACTTGTTACAAGCACAACGGGACTACTTCGGTGCCCACACGTACGAACGGAACGACCGCGATGGGAACTTCCACTACACTTGGTACGAAGAACAATAAATTTAATTTTAAATTGATGTTGAAAACTCACGGTCGTTTGGGCCGTGAGTTTTTTTGTTGTCTGAATAGAAACCGCATCAAATCAACGATGCAAGCAAACTTAGCTGGTCAATTTCAGCGGTGTTTGATAAGCTTAACCCATATTCAGGGAGGAATTTCTATGACACTCGGGGAAAAATTACAGCAAGCCCGCCACGACCATCAGCTCACGCAGAGCGACGTGGCGAAACACGTGACCGTCTCGCGCCAGACCATTTCGAGCTGGGAGACCGGCAAGAGTTATCCGGACATCGACAGTCTAGTCACCCTCAGCAACCTGTACGGGCTATCGCTGGACGTGCTGATCAAGGACGACACGGGCATGATGGACTACCTGCGCAAACCGGAGATTCTCAAACGGCTACGACCCATTCACCAAACTATGCTGGTTTTAAATGAATTATTTATCGTGATTCTCTTGTTCTTTATGCCCAACCCAATCGGTGCTTGGATTTTAATTGCGGCTTTTTTAGCGAGTGGTTGTGGTTTCCTCTATCTACAAAAATTCGAGGAACAACTCAGTCCCCTGCCCATTTCCGAACAGCGCTGGCGCAATGGCTGGCTACCGAGCGGCTTGAATATCCTAATTTCAACTGGCGCGCTAGTTATGACCTATTGGTGGCCTATCGCTGCTAAAGCGGTGACGAACAACCTGGAGACACTGGTCACGATATCCTGCCTGACGCTGTTCGGACTCTGGCTTGGTCATGGCATTCAGCGGCTCAAGGATCGGGAGAATGCGACGGCTAAGCAAGAAAAATATTAAGTTTGTTACACACTTGCTCAGGTTGACCACTTTCAAGACGGGCATGGAGATTATGTATTTGTAGGTCAACTTCTAATCGACTCGTAAGACACCTGTGTAAGCCGAGAGGTCGCCAGATATGGGCTCAGGCGCGTCGTTCTGCTTGGTCGGCGTTTTGTGCCGGCTTAGCAGAAAACCAACCTTGAAGACTCGTGTTTTTCGAGGCTGCAAGTTGTGTTCGCACCGTTCCAGCCCATATCTGGCGACCGGTAAGGCGAAGTTTCCGTACAAACGCGATTGGGCATAATCCCCGTCATACCAGCATTGCAGAGAACCTTTGCTGGACGTTTTACACCGAACATGCGTATACTAGGTCCATCAGCTAGAGGAGGAATCATTATGGAATTCGGGGAGAGAATCAAACACGCACGGCAACATCAAAATCTGACACAGGAAACCGTCGCGGCGGAATTACACGTCACGCGCCAAACAATTTCCAGTTGGGAACGGGGCAAGAGCTATCCAGATATCGACAGCTTAATTCGGTTAAGCGACTACTATCAGCTTTCACTAGACACACTGCTCAAGAAGGACCCCGGGCTCACTGAAACACTCCGTAAACCTGTCGTTCTCAAATCAATTCAACCAATCATTAAAAACTTAACCATTGTGGATGTCCTCTTCGTCCTGGGACTGGTCTTCGCTCACCAACTCTTCATTGTGAAGGACCTGCTCTATTTGATGGGTATGGTCAACATTTTGGCGCTCAACAAGTTAAATAGTTTTGCTCGTGTGCTGGACGACACCACCCCTTATATGGCTTGGACAAAACGCCGGCCATGGGTGCTACTGATTGCTATCGGTAGCGCACTCGCCGCACTCGGGGCAATGGTCATTCACGCGCCGTCGCTCACCAACGACTTTACGTTCCTAGCCCTTGGCGCCAGCATCGCCCTGGTTTACGCCGAGATCACTTACTCCCGGCAACGGCGCCACGCGGAACAAGCGGGTCAATTACCTTAAATCGACAGAAAAGAGAGTGCGACAAAAGGCGGTTAGTCAATGAGCATTAACGTCGATAGACAACTAATCCTGGTCTTGGATTGTTTGTCTATCGGGGTTAAGCGGAGTTGATTGCCTTTTGTCACACGTTTCGACCATGGACGTTCGGCGCGCAAAAATGGCCTGAGACTTTTGTCCCAGGCCATTTTATAATCCATTTTATTGCCGTGTGTGGCCGCCGGCGGTCATCCCCACTAAGTTATCCTGCAATGCCATTTGAATCGCGTGGAGGTTCTCCCAATGCTCAATTTCGGTTGCTAAGCCGGCTTGCCACTCTGCTTTCTCGCGGCTATTTTCAATGAATCGGTCCCAATCCATATCGGCTGTGGTTCGATCGGTCGTTTGCCGCCATTTCGCCCACTCATCGAGATGTTTCGCTAACTCTAGGGCTTCCGGTGGGGCTAATACTAAGTTCTCAGTCATAATGATGGCCTCCTTAGCAAAAATCGGACGGACAGTCTCTTAACTTGCTATTACTTTACCAGAAAATATCAGCCGGCGCGACTAATATGCTCATAACTGGTCAAGCACCTGTTCGATTGGTGTCTCCCCGCTCAGTAACGGAATGGTCTTGCGACTCGCCCGTGGGGAATGCAAGGCGGCGACCAGAAATGCCGCGAGGTCGGCCCGTGAAATGCTACCAACCGCCAGCGGATCACTCTTCACCTTGCCCGTTCCGGCGTGAAAGGACAGCGCCCCCGGCTGCACGATCGTATAGTTCAGATTCGTTTGATTGACCAACCAGTTATCGGCGTAAAATTTCGCCACGTACAATGACTTCAACGGGTCAGCCCAACGGTTGCGGTCCTCAGCAAATAACATGCTGATCATCAAGAAGCGGTCGACACCGGCAATCTCAGCGGCCTGCATGGTCTTCACGGCCCCATCGAGGTCGACCAGTAACGTCATGTCGTCCTTGGTACGACCACCGGACCCGGCCGCAAAGATGACGGCGTCCACGTCGAGCATGACGTTGGCTAGCTGCTCTGGCTTAGTGAGGAGATCCATTTGCCGGACCGTGACGCCCTGATCCTCCCAGTCTTCGCCATCTTCGCTAAAACGTAAGCCGGCGATAGGGTCATCCCCTCTGGCTAATAAATCTGCTATCAATAGGCGACCGACTTGGCCGTTGGCACCCACGACTAAAACTCGCATAACCTAACAAACTCCCTTCAACACTCTCATCGTTTCATTATACAACGCCATGAGAGCGTTTTAATTCGTTAACTGTAAAAAAAATTGACGCTGTCTGCTTTACCCCACGTCATTTTGTGCCATAATGAAATTGAAGCTAAAAATATATTGCACGGGAATCACTTAACCGCTAGATTGTTGCTTACGATTTTTGAGGAGGTCTGCACTTTGCAGAATCAAGATTTAACCATTAACGACTTAGACGAACACGCACAACAGACGGCTTTGACCGACTTTGTCAAGTTTTACTTACGGCACTACAAGACCAACGACTTGGAAATTTTGTCCCAATACAAGGTTGATTACGCCATGAACGATATCAACATGTACTTGTACGCTAACAAAAACTTCCACCCGGATGAATTGGTTGCCGGTGTATTAGGTTTGAAGCACGACTTATTCGTCTCCATCCTATCCACGATGGACATCGCGTTCAACGAAAACGGTTCTCTCAAGGACACCACTTGGGAAGGCTGGTACCAACAAGAATACGCTAAGGTCGTCGAAGGTAAGTAACGATTGACCCGTTAAAAAGGCGGTCACCGTCAGCAGAAATGCTGATGGGGGCCGCCTTTTTTGATATTGTTGTAAATTGATGTGAACTGGACGTATTGCAGCTGCCAAACAGCTACAGTGAAACCACTTCGACGTTAAACGCAGCTGCTCCGCTCCACCTTCCGCTTAAATTGAAACTACCACCATTTAAGCCGAGAGGTCGCCAGATATGGGCTCAGGCGCGTCGTTCTACTTGGTCGGCGTTTCTTGCCGTCCTAGTAGAAGACCAAGCTTGAAGACTCGTGCTTTTCGAGGCTTCAAGTTGTGTCCGCACCGTTCCAGCCCATATCTGGCGACCGGTAAGGCGACATAACCGCCAAATTATTAGTTAGATTTTACCCACAAGGTCCGTGCCGGGCTTCAGGGTTTCTTCGCCGGGATGCCAGTTGGCGGGGCAGACACGGTCGCCGTGTTCCGCAACGAATTGCGCCGCAGTCAGCGTCCGCAGGATTTCACCGGCGTTGCGCCCGATGCCCATATCATTGATCGTATAGGACCGAACTTCGCCTTGAGGGTCCAGAATGAAGACACCACGGTAAGCTTGCCCGGCCGCTTCGTCGAGAACCCCGTAGTGCCGCGCCAAATCACCAGCAGGGTCCGCAATCATTGGGTAGTCGACCTGACCGACCTCTTCACTCTGTTCGTGCCAAGCCTGATGAACAAACTCGGTATCCTCAGAAACACTGTAGATCTCCGCATTTTGTTGCTGAAATGCTGCGTAATGGGCAGCTAAGTCGCCGAGTTCCGTGGGACAAACGAACGAAAAGTCTGCTGGGTAAAAGAACAGAATTGACCAGTGACCGCGTAAGTCGTCCGCCGTTAAGGCTTTGACCTCGCCGTCCTGATACGCATTGACTTGAAAATCGGGTAACGCTGAACCAATATAATTCACGATAATTTCTCCCCTCATTTTCTGAATTCTGAATCATCTTTAGCATAACCGTTTTTACAGCTTAAATCAAGAATGATTCTAAACTAGAGTCAGAAATGCCGATTTTACTATAATTATTTTTATAGTAAGTTATTATAATTATTATTCACTAGAACTTGAGTGTTTTGCTTGCACTTGCTTTGAAAATGATATACACTATTTACATAGGATAAATCAGAAGCTGTTAGGTGAGGCTCCTATACGGAAAATGCTACTGCTCAGAAACGTCGAGAAACGCCAATGAGTCAGCTGTTCAGGTCAATTTAAGGCCTGATCTAATGTAGCTGTTATGAACTAACTACGCCGTATAGTGCTAAAACTCAACGACTAGCCAAAACTCACACACTTTTTGTGGTGCGCTTAGCTAGTTGTGGCTAAGCGCTTTTCTTTTATCCCCGTCCGTCCCTGTCGACTATCCACCTTGGAGGTGATTGAACATGACATTGCAACTTTTAGATGATCCCGGAGCGTGTTATAACTCGCCGGTGGGAAAGTTACCGCCTGTTCAAGCCTCTTGGTTGACGCTTTGAGGAGGACAGCTCTCTAGCTTTCCCGTTCCCGGACCCCGTAGCTTGATGCGGAGGGTTCGACTGGCAGATTTTAAACAGAATCGACTGACCACATTATTTCAGACGCTGTCGGCGTTGCAACCGACCGTAACTCGTCTGAACTTCCCGAATTCGTTCGTGGATCAGTTGGATTCAAGCCACTTAATGGATAACGCAAGCTAGAGTTACGCCCTTTTTCTCGGTACTATTTCGACATCGATGCATTGACGTGCTAGTCAGAATAGCGTTACGAACTCGTAACTGCACTTCACCGCTGGGGGAACCCGGTGGGGAGAAGAAGATTAGTAACTGACGCCGTTTCAACTAGGCTGGTTTTTAATCTCTGAATGGTCGATACAATAAACGTAATACCAAACCGATTCCGGTTAACCACGTGAATTGGCGGCGCCCATGGGCTGATGGGAATCACCCCGCAAGTGTGTTACCGCCACGCAACGTGATTGAGCTGGTATTCATTTGAAGACATTGCTCCAATAAAGTAAAGCAGGTCACCATTCGCGAAGGATGGTGACCTGCTTTTTGGCATAAAAAAAGGAACCGGCCCACGCCAGTCCCCTTCAGCAATTATGCTTTCGCCTTCGCTCGCCGCATCTCCTGCAGGTAAGCTTGACTCTTTTCTTCACTAAATTCGTGTTCTGATTTCCCGATGATGACCGTTGCTAAGGAGTTCCCGACCACGTTGACCGCGGTCCGCCCCATGTCGACTAATCGGTCGATCCCAGCGATAAAGGTCAACCCACTCATGGGAACCCCAATCGTCGAAACGGTCGCCAGCAGGACCACGAAGGACGCCCCAGGCACCCCAGCCATCCCTTTACTAGTGATCATCAAGACCACTAAGAGGGTAATCTGTTGACCTAAGCTTAAATGAATATGGTAAGCCTGCGCCAAGAACAACGCTGCCAAAGATTGATAGATGGCGGACCCATCCAGGTTAAACGTGTAGCCGGTGGGAATCACGAAGGAAACGATCCCTTGGCTGACCCCAAACTTGTCCATTTTATCGATCAACCGTGGCAGAGTCGCTTCAGAACTAGCCGTAGAGAACGCCAGAACGGCTTCGTCTTTGATCACGTATAAGAGGTCCCACAATTTGAAATGGAACATCCGGGCAACGATGCCCATGAAGACCACGATGAAGACGGCCATCGTCCCGTAGGCCAACACGATAAAGTAGCCTAGGGGTGCTAACGCCGAGATCCCCATTTGAGCAATCGTGACCCCAATCAGGGCACAAACCCCGATTGGTGCGGTGTGCATGACCCAGTTGGTAACGCGGAACATGACTTGTGACACGGCATCCAGCACGTCAATGATGACCTGATCCTGTTTGCCGATCGCCGCAGTCCCTAAACCAAAGAAGACGGAGAAGAAGATGACCGGCATCATATCGCCTTCACCCAGCGACTTGAAGATGTTGGTGGGAATGATCCCCATCAGTGTCGACCAGATACCCGTATTCTGCGCTGATTTAGCCGAGGAGACGTACTGACTGATATCCGTACTATGTAGTTGGTGAATGTCGATAAAGTCCCCAGGATGGAAGATATTGCCGACCAGCAGCCCTAAGGCAATCGCAATGGTCGTCATGATTTCAAAGTAGATGATGGTCTTCCCACCGACCCGGCCTAGTTGCTTGATGTCCCCCATGTTCGCGATCCCAACGGTCAAACAAGACACTACGATTGGTAGAACGATCATTTGAATCAAGCCAATAAACATGTTCCCAATGTTTTGCATGGCGGTAATGGCCACTTTGTTTTGATAGAAGACCGCTCCCAGGATAATTCCGAGAACCAGCCCAATCAAAATCTGCCACCCCAGACTCAGGCGGTAGTTACGATACTTTTTCATGTGTGTGTCACCCATTCTCTCTTTTTTAAAGGTTAGTCGTGCGCGTTTGATTGTTCGGGTAACCGGGGTCACCCACAACAATAACTATGATAGCACACCACGGCGATTAGGCCAAAGTTGTCTTGAATGTTTGTGGTCCATAAAATCGGTAATATATGGCCCATAGGCAAACTTAATCATGATGATTATAAATAACATTCGGATACGCGTTTACGAGTTGTACGCAACGCCTGTAGGAAACTATGGGAAGATCCAGGACGTTCATTGGCTATACAATGGACCCGTTTATAACCTGTTTTGCGTAAATCCTCTGTTCATCTGGCCAGCTGTTGTCAGAAGGGGCACGGCCCTCTTGAAGTCAGTATTTTGTTTCTGACGCGACTGCGGTGCCAGACGCACTGGCGCCGCGGTCATGCGCTCGGTCTTCTTTTATTTTTTGCACAAAAAAAGAACCCAATCACTGGGTTCTTTCGTTCGCGTGGCAACGTCCTATCCTCGCAGGGGGCGATCCCCCAACTACTATCGGCGTGCTAAAGCTTAACTTCC
>NZ_BOLP01000016.1 GCF_016861695.1 Levilactobacillus andaensis
AAAAAAGAGGCCCAATTCGAAAATGAATTGAACCTCTCAAATTCCCCTCATCAACACCCGTTGACAAAGAGCCAAAATAATTAAATTTCGCGGAAAAACTTCTTAAACCCAAATAGCTTATCGATTCGAGCTTCGTATTCTGCTGGAATCTCCAAATCAACGGCCTTCAAGTTATTCTGCAACTGTTCGGGCTTGCTGGCCCCGATGATCAAACTGGAGATACGGGCATCACGCTTGTCCCAGGCTAGAGCGAAGGTCGCCAGGTCCGTATTCAGCTCCGCCGCCATCTTAGATAATTCCTCAACCTTGGCGAGATTCTCAGGAACCAGTTGCGCCTGTAGGTCCGGTTGGAAGATTCCCCGGGACCCAGCAGGAACGGGTTGCCCTTGACGATACTTTCCGGTCAACAAGCCCTGGGCCAACGGTGAAAATGGCACGACGCCTAACCCAAGTTCGCCACATAAGTCCAATAGCTCATGTTCAATGTAACGGTCAAACATGTTATATTCCGGTTGGACCACCGTGATTGGGTGTAGCCCGCGCTCCTGAATGATCAACTCAGCCTTTAAAATCTGAACCGGCGTCCACTCGCTGACCCCGTAATACAGAATCTTCCCTTGGTCGACCAGCCCGCTCAGCGTCGTTAGCGTTTCCGCTAAGGGCGTCTGGGTGTCGAACCGGTGACAGAAGTACAGGTCCAAATAATCCGTTTGTAAATTAGCTAATGACTGATCGATTGATTCCGTGATGTGTTTTCGCGATAGCCCTCGGTCATTAACGCCTTTGCCGGATGGAAAGTAGACCTTGCTTGAGACGACCAACTCTTTCCGCGGAAATTGTTGGAGTGCGTTACCCAAGAACCGTTCAGCACCGCCGCCACTATAAACGTCCGCACAGTCAAAATAGTTAATGCCGTTCTCATAGGCGAGTTGAACACTCTGCGCTGCCAACTCCTGCTTAGCGGTATCACTAACATCCGTTAGCCAACTTCCCAACGCCAATTCACTAACCTTTAACCCTGACTGACCTAACTGCCGATACTTCATATGTAGTCGCTCCTATTCATTGTAAAATAATAAGATTTTAATTAGAAAATGATATGAAATTAGTTTACCACGACTAGTATCATTGAGCCAATTATTCGGTCAGGCCAGTATTGTCATTGATTATACGGTATCTTTTCAAACTTTTTAGGCAAGTCCCCGGCGATTCTTCCAGTAGACCACCACGATTGCCGGTAGTGTGACCGCCATGACGGGGTAAAGCCATGCCCACGGCAGGTACGTCGTGATAACCCCTGCCAGCATCGGTCCCAGGGTCATCCCGAGATCGATTCCAATGTAGAAAGTACTGTTGGCCAATCCGCGGTCCGCTTTGGGTACCAACGTCAGCGATTTCGCCTGACAGATGGAAAACATCAGGCCATACCCGGCAGCGAGACCGACCGCACCGACAATTAGCATGAGCCAATTATCCATGTCGGTCAGACCGATGATGCCAATCAGATTACAGCCGAGACAAATCCAGAAAAACTTTTTAAACGGTACCCGGTCAAAGGCATCGCGCAAGATGAGTCGCATCGCTAGTAAGACCAGCGCATAGACTGGGAAGAAGGCTCCGGCTGGGATCGCAAATCCCCGGTGAAAGACGTAGCTAACGATATAGGTCTGCGTCGCAAAGTAAGGCAACGAAAAGAGCAATAGAATGGCCGCGACCGGCACCACCTTGGGCTGCACCAACCGCATCTTGGGATGTTCCGCCTTATTTTTCCGGTAATCCGGGTGCGGCACGCTTTTATCCCCGACGAATTGAATCGTGATCAGCAGGAGGATAATAAAGCCGGTCGCCACCCAGAAAACACTGCGGTAGCCGAACCGATGATAGAGAAACACACTAACGGCAGGACCAATAGCCATCCCCAGCGCGTTGGCGATGCCGTAGATGCCCATGCCGGCACCGATGCGGTCGGCCGGCAGTAAGCTCGCCATCCAGGTGGCCATGCAAACGGAACACAACGTATACCCAATTCCGTTGACGACGCGCCAAAGCATGATCAAAGGCACTGCCGTCGAAACCCCGTACCCAATGCAAGCGATTAAAATAAAACTAGCCCCGATTGAGCTCAACCGATACTTCGAGAAGCGGTCGGTCAAATTGCCGGCTAGTGGCCGCAAAATCAGTGACGTTAGGTTCATCATTCCAGCAACGATTCCGGCTAAAACACTGTTTGCCCCAACATTACTTGAGAATCCCGCAATGATCGGATTGACCAACATAGGACTCATCAGGAAGAAAAAGCTGGCAGCTAAAACTAATTTGACATCTTTCGTATACAAGTGTGTCTTCACACGACCTCAGTTCCTTTCCAACAAAACTAATCATACAGCTAGCATTTTAGTTTTGAAAGCAGCGATTCGATTTCCTACCGTGTCTTTGAATTGAAAGCTTGTGAAAATTTCAGATTTATCTTTTGAAAAGAACACGCTAAAAAAACCGTCTCCTGTCATGTCCCACCAAGTGACCATTTATCATATTAACTTCACTAATTAGGCTGCTATTCGAAATAATTTGTGCTAAACTCAATTTTAATTTTACTTGGAGGTGATCTTTTTGGATATTTGGGAACAGCTCTACCAAGCAGCAAAACCGCTTTACCATCCGGAAGAAGTCAACGATTTTATTTACGCTCACAATGTCGTTTGCGCGTTACAAAGCAAGTCTGGCGAAATCTACACGGGATTTTGCATCGAAGGCCTCTCCGGCACCCTCAATCTCTGTGCCGAACGGGTCGCACTACTTAACATGTACACGACCAGCGGCGAAACCGAGGTCAAACGGCTCATTGCCTTTCGAGACGCGCCACCAACCGGCATTACTGGCATGCCCTGCGGTGTCTGTCGCGAAGCACTGCTCCAATTCTCAACCAACAACCGCAACACGCAAATCATGGCGGACTACGGCACCAGACGAACGGTCACGCTCGGGTCACTCCTTCCTGATTGGTGGGGCGACATTAAAACCAATTAATCGCTACATAAAAATGCAGTCCAGACCCCTCTCAACGAGTAGGCCTGAACTGCATTTTAAATGCCCTATTTTTCTGGCGAATCATCCGTCGGTGGCGTCATCAACCGCGCCGACCAGGACTGCATCTGATCCAAGAACCGTTTACTCTTCGGGTGCACACCAATCTGGCTGGTATAGATTTCATCCATCAGCTGGCGCAACGCGTGCTCCGTCTGCGGCTTGACGTTGATCGTGTGTAACCGGTCTAAGTCTAGCACGGAGAACTGCCGCAAGTAATAAATCGTCCGCTGATTCAAATGTAAGCGCCGGGGATCGAGTTGCCAATGCTGCTGGCACAACAGGCCCCCATAACTTTCGGAATAATCAAACGGCAAGTCCGTTCGACCACACACGGCACACCCTTGTAACTGGGGGGCCACCCCGAAAGCTGGCATCAGCTGAATCTCCATGATATTCGTCACGATGGCGGGATTGACCCCGTCATCGATCAGTGTCAACGCCCGTTCGACTCGGTGATACCAGTCCGGCAGCGGTTGGCTATCCGGAAACGCCTGATCGACCAGACTCATGATATACGTCGCATAGGCATTTTTAAAGATATCAGTACTGATGTTTTGAAATTGAGCCGTCTCGCGGGCCGTGCGAATGTAGGACAACCCATCGTCCGCAATGTCGCCCACGTAGCTCCCCATGGTAAACGGCAAGATATCCGCCACCATTTTAAAGCCGCGCTTCTTGGCGCCCCGCACCAGAAACATCTTTTTTCCGAACTCCGCCGTTAAAAATTTAATCAAGAAATCGCGTTCGGCATAGTCCCGACGAAAAAGGAGGATGCCGTGAAAATCAGTCACATTACGTGCCACGGCTCATCCCCACCTTCTGTTGTTTATAAATCGTCTTTCCGATACCCGTAGGACTTCAATAGGGTCGCCTTGTCACGCCAATTTGGTTGGACCTTGACCCACAACTGTAGGTAGACCTTGCTACCTAACAAGTGTTCAATATCGCGGCGTGCCATCGTCCCGATCTTCTTGAGCATGCTGCCGCCCTTACCGATCATGATGCCCTTTTGCGTTGGCCGTTCCACAATGATCGTCGCTTCGATGTGGACGTGATCTTCGTCCTTTTGCTTCATGCTTTCAATCTCAACGGCAACGGAATGTGGCACTTCCTCACGCGTCAGCATGAAGATCTTTTCTCTGATCAATTCGCTAACCACGAATCGTTCTGGGTGATCGGTCACTTGATCTTCGGGATAGTACTGTGGTCCATTCGGCATCGCATCGACCAATCCCGTAAGGAGTTCGTCGACGTTATTACCTTCCAACGCAGAAATTGGGTAAACAGCCTTCCATGGCAAGGCCGTCTTGTACTGTTCCATGATTGGCAGCATGTCATCGGGCTTGACTTGGTCGATCTTGTTGATCAGCAAGTACACCGGTGCCTTGATACCTTTCAAGCGGTCAATGATAAAGTTGTCACCGGCCCCGCGCTTTTCAGCCGCATTGATCATGAACAGAACGGCATCGACTTCGTTTAGTGCGGACATCGCTGACTGCACCATGTAGTCGCCCAGTTTACTCTTGGGTTTATGAACCCCTGGGGTATCGATGAACACAATCTGTGCTTCATCCGTCGTGTAAATGCCTTGAATCTTGTTCCGGGTCGTCTGTGCCGTATCCGACATGATGGCAATTTTTTGCCCGATCACGCGGTTTAAAAACGTTGATTTCCCAACGTTAGGGCGACCAACGATGGCCACGAACCCTGATTTATAATTTGGATTATCCATTTTTTCCTCCTAGAACCAACGGCCGAGGGCTGGCAACATCACCAACGCCCCGACGATTACGGCAAAAATCGCCGCCATTAAGACACCACCGGCCGCAATATCCTTGGCACGCTTCGCCAAATCGTGATAGGTTTCGCCCACGATAAGGTCAACGACCGCTTCCACGATAGTATTCAACGTTTCGGCGATCAACACCAAGAATATGGCCAGCACCAGCCACAGCCACTCATTTAACGTTAGTCGCAGAATTGCCCCGGCAATGACTGCCAGGGTGCCCACGACCAAGTGCTTACGAAAATTACGTTCATAACGAAACAGCGCCCGCAGGCCATCCCACGCGTGGCCCAATGACTGACGAAAGGCGCGATTTTTCCCCGTTTGTTTTGTTTTATCGCTTAAGGCCATAGGCATCCAAAATGTCGGCCTGAAGTTTGAACATGACTTTCTCGTCCTCAGGCTTCATGTGGTCATAGCCGTTAAGATGCAGGAAGCCATGGACCACGAGAAAACCTAATTCCCGTTCGTAGGAATGGCCCAAGTATTCCGCTTGTTCTTCAACTTTGTCCATGGAAACGAAGATGTCACCGATGTTTTCGGGAATCTCGGCCGCCATTTCTTCGTCCATCACTAAGGGGAAGTCATCGTCGGCGTCTTCATCGTCTTCGATGGCAAAGCTGATGACGTCGGTCGCCCGGTCAACCCCCCGGTATTGCTTGTTGATCTGATGAATATCTTCGTTATTCATCAGGGTCACGGACATTTCCGTGTTCTCCGCCAACTCCAGGTACTTGCCGGCATATTCTAAAACGTCTTTGATCATGTCAACGTGCTTCGCTGGCACGCCATCTTTAGTCTTATCGTAGATCTCTAAATCCATTATTTTTTAGCTCCATTTGGTGTAGTATCGTTGGCTTCGTAAGCGTTGATGATGCTGGCTACGACTGGATGCCGGACCACGTCATCAGAATTAAAGGTCACAAAGCTGATGTGCTGAACGTTTTGCAAAATGTGTTGGGCCTGAATCAACCCGGACTTGGCGTTGTGTGGCAAGTCAATTTGCGAGATATCCCCGTTAACGATCATCTTTGACCCAAAGCCCAGTCGCGTCAAGAACATCTTCATCTGCATGTTCGTCGTGTTCTGCGCTTCATCCAAGATGACAAAGGCCGATTCCAACGTCCGACCACGCATGTAGGCTAACGGCGCAATTTCAATGACGCCGCGGTCCATCAAACGAGTCGTGTGTTCCGCCCCTAAAATGGCGTACAAGGCGTCATAGATTGGCCGCAAGTAAGGATCGACCTTTTCCTTCAAGTCCCCGGGTAAGAACCCCAGGCTTTCACCGGCTTCAACGGCTGGTCGGGTAATGATCAATTTTTCAACATCCCCGTGTTTCAACGCCGCAATCGCCATGACAACGGCCAAGTACGTTTTCCCTGTACCGGCCGGGCCGATGCCAAAGGTAATGTCGTTGTGCTTGATGGCGTCAATGTATTGGCGTTGGCCAAAGTTCTTGACCCGCACAGCGCGGCCCTTGGCGTCCTTGATCAAGGTTTCCGTGTAGAAGTCCTTAAAGTACGTCAACGTCCCCTTATCAGCCATCTTCATGGCACTGATCACGTCGGCGCTGTTCAGTTTGATCCCCTTAGCAAGTAAGTCGCTCATGTTCCGTAAAATGGCCAGCGTGTGGTCAACCGCATCCGCGGCCCCAGAGACTTTGATTGA
Source organism: Levilactobacillus andaensis (assembly GCF_016861695.1). Lineage (GTDB taxonomy): Bacteria > Bacillota > Bacilli > Lactobacillales > Lactobacillaceae > Levilactobacillus > Levilactobacillus andaensis. The sequence goes on from NZ_BOLP01000016.1 coordinate 6,545, forward strand.
ATTGCCGAAAGGCTTGATGGTCACCTGTTGTCCTTCTTCGAGGATGGTCACAAATTGATCTTGTGCGCCCAGCAGACCAATTTCATCTTCTGGTCGTTCCAAGATATATTCTTTTTCAATCGTTGTGTTTTCAGTCAAATACGGTGGCTCCTTTATTTTTATTTAGGTATACTGATAGTCAAATTTTAGCATACTGCCGCGGATTGTAAAAGGATTCGACGCGAAAAGCCGGCGAGTGACGCCTTTTTCCGCCAATCGCCGACAATTACGGCTTAATCAGCGGGTAAATCGGGCAACGTGATCGGCAGTTCCAAGACGAGTCGGTCCCGCAACGTCAGCCCATTTTCAATGATGACCTGCGGATAGTTGGTCGGGAAATAGTCGGGCTCGACCGCCACCACGCGAAAGCCGGCCTGCTGATACAAGTAGAGTTGGGTCAAACTGGTCGTCCCCGTAGCGATTCGTACGGTCCGATAGCCGTGTTCGATCGCCCACTCCCGGGAAAATTCGAGGAGCTGGCGGCCATAACCGCGCCGTTGCTTTGCTGGAGAAACGGCGATATTCATAATTTCGACGACTCGTTTGGACCGCGGACACAACACCACGATACCGGCCAATCCGCTGACGTCACTGGCCGCATATGTTGTGCTGTGCGGTAAGTACGATGCAATCAATTGCTGACTGGGGTCTGCTAATAGCAGAAGCTGTTGCTGTTCGGCCGTCGGGGTCGTCACTTTTTGATAGGTTAATGCCATTAGCGTTCTCCTCGTTTCGTCAAAAAAAGCCTGGGACACCCCCAGGCTTTTCGCGTCTCTCAGTTTACATTGTCGAAACGTGCGCCAAAGGGCAGCTGGCTCCGCTTAAAACTGATAACCAAACAATCCAAGTTCGGGATTATTCAGTTATCAGCCTTAATGCTCACCAGCTAATCGCCCTTTGTCCCACTCTTGTTAGCTTACTTGTTCAACTGAGCCTTAACGGTCTTGTTGACAACGGCACCATCGGCCTTGCCCTTAACCTGAGGCATCACAACACCCATGACCTTACCGAAGTCCCCCATGCCACTCGCGGAGACCTTAGCAATGCTGTCAGCGACGATTTTAGCCACGTCGTCTTCGCTCATTTGCTTAGGCGCATACTTTTCAACGATGGCAATTTCGGCCTTAACGCCTTCAACCAAGTCATCGCGGTTACCCTTAGCGAATTCTTCCATGGATTCCTTACGTTGCTTCAATTCACGGGAAACGATCGTCAATTCTTCGTCAGGGGTCAAATCATGGCCTTGCTTGACCTTTTCGTTGGTCAAAGCAGCCTTCATCATCCGGATAACGTTCAATGACAACTTGTCGTGGGCCTTCATGGCCGTCTTTAAATCAGTGTTGAGTTGGGTTTCTAAACTCATTTCATTTCCTCCTAAAAAATCATGGTTACTATTTAGTTTACACCTAATCTCCGTAGTCGTCAGGTAAAGTTGATTTAAATTGGCCGCACTGCGGCTACCATGGCTCTCAACCAGACATCCCTCTGTGCAGTCGTAAATTTGTCGTGTCATAGACACTCTTACTCTCATCCTTTAATATAATCATCAGACGCTAAAGCGTGGCAAATAGTATCTCTCCTTCGCCTAATTATCCGCTTCTCAACTCGTACTAACAAGCCGGTTAGTCACTAACAAATAGTCCATGATTGTCTTTTGCGGCCGAATCGGTTACGCTTGCCTTAATCAAGAAAGGAAGTCCTATTATGACCGATATGCGGGCCATTGGCTTTACCCAGAATTTACCGATTACAGACGAAAAAAGTTTCATCGAATTCTTTGAACCCAAACCCACGCCAACCGGCCACGACATCCTCGTCAAGGTGATTGCGACCTCGGTCAATCCGGTCGATACCGGCGTGCGGCGGGGCACTCAGCAAGCCCTGGCGACACCTAAAGTGATTGGCTGGGATGCCTATGGTGTCGTGGATGGCGTTGGGGAAGCCGTGACGCTATTTCATCCCGGCGACCGGGTCTTTTACGCGGGCTCCTTTAAACGTCCGGGAACGGACAGCGAGTATCACCTAGTCGACGAACGAATCGTCGGCCACGCACCCACTCGTTTAACGGCCGCGGAAATCGCTGCGGTGCCGCTAACCTCACTGACGGCGTGGGAAGCCTTATTCGAGCAAATGCACCTGTCATTTGATGACCCTGCCGCCAATTCTGGCAAGACGCTGCTCGTCATCAACGGGGCTGGTGGTGTCGGCTCCATGGCGACCCAACTGGCGCATCTCGCCGGCTTGACGGTCATTGCCACGGCTTCGCGACCAGAAACTATTGCCTGGACAAAGGACCACGGGGCGGATGCGGTCGTCAACCATCGTGAGGACCTGGTTCCCCAGGTTCAGGCGCTCGGCCACCCCACCGTCGATTACATTTTAGAGCTCAGTAATCTCAATCAGCATTGGCATGAAATCGTCTCGTTAATCGCACCAAGTGGGACCATCGTCTCTGTTACCGGGAACGAGACCCCCATCGACCTGCGCGCGCTGAAACAAAAGCGGGCAACCTTCGCTTGGGAGTGGATGTACACCAAGTCCTTCTTCGAGACTCCGGACATGATCACCCAGCACGACATTCTCGAACGGGTTCGTGAGCTACTGGACGCTGGTAAATTACAGTCAACGTTGACCAAGACCTTCACGCCCATCAACGTCGCCAATCTCCGGGCGGCCCACGCCCTGGTCGAAGCCAACCGGATGATCGGTAAAGTCGTTTTAACTAATGAAAAATAAGCGCATAAAAAAACTCAGGACACGTAAATGTCCTGAGTTTCTTTAGTTAAATTGCAAAAAGAGCTTAGAAACGCTTCTTCTTAGCTTTACGCTTACGCGCAGCTTCTGATTTTAACTTTTTCTTCACACTTGGTTTTTCGTAAAATTCACGTTTACGGTATTCTTGTAAAGTACCGCTACGGGAAACCGTACGTTTGAAGCGCCGAAGAGCGTCGTCAAAAGACTCGTTTTTGCGAACGACTGTCTTTGCCATATAAAATTCCCTCCCTCCGAGCACAAGTAATAACGTCGGTTGGAATTTGTCCACCGGCGTAACGGTTCTTAACTATTATACATAAACACCCAAAGTACGTCAATAATGCCAGCAAATAAAATTTGAACCGTTTTCGTCTACGGGTTAAACTAGAAGAAAACGTCAGAGGAGTTGCCCACATGCCGCAAATCAATATTTTCGTCATATCTGATTCATCTGGTGAGACCGCGCTAACTGTTGCCCAGACTGCTGTTTCCCAGTTTCCTAGCGTCAAAGCAAGCTATCAACGGTTCCCCTTCATTCAAACCGATTCCATCCTGGAAGGGATCCTAAACCTAGCTAAGAAGCAACGCGCCATGATTTTTCATACTTTAGTTAATGCAAAATTAAGTCAACACGTTCGCGAATTTTCGGCCGCCAACCAATTACAACAGTTTGATTGCATCCAACCGGCTATGGCCGTCCTCCACAATGCCACGGGATTAGACCCCGAGGGCGTGCCTGGATTGGTCCATAATCTAAATGACACGTATTTCGACCGCATTGCCGCCATGGAGTTCGCCGTGACCTACGATGATGGCAAGGACCCCGCCGGCCTTCTAAAGGCTGACATCGTCATTTTGGGCGTCTCACGGACCTCCAAGACACCTTTGTCCTTGTTCTTGGCCAACCGGAACCTGCGTGTTGCCAACCTACCGCTGTCGCCGCAGACCCAATTGCCGCAAGAGCTTTGGCAGGTCGACCCGAAACGTATCTTTGGCCTGACCAACCGCCCAGAAATTTTACGTAAAATTCGGCAGGAACGAATGATTTCTTACGGCTTACCCGCCGACAGTGCCTATTCCGATACCCAAAAAATTACGGAAGAACTCGACTACGCTGCTAAACTTTATAAAAAAATCGGTTGTTTAGTCATCGATGTTTCAAATAAGTCGATTGAAGAAACGGCCACGTTAATCATGGAAAGCGTGGATTACGATTTAATTCCCCATCCTTTAGCTGATTAACCACTAAAAATAATAGGAGAAGTGCTCACGACTCAAATTGGTCGAGGCACTTCTCCTATTTTTAATTTTCGCCTAAAGTTTGAAAGCTCCAAAGTGCTAACTATGCCTGTTCTGGCAACAACAGTGGGACTAAAACTGCGCAACCTGGTGGGTCCTTCGCCTTACCGGCCGGCAGATATGGGCTGGATCGGTGCGAACACAACTTGAATCCTCGAAAACCGCGAGTCTCCAAGGTTGGTTTTCTACTAAGCCGGCCAAGAACGCCGACCAAGTAGAACGACGCGCCTGATCCCATATCTGTCGACCTCTCGGCTTACACGGTGACTTTCTGTCGACTAGGAAGATAAGCGTAAAATCGTTATTGAACCAAAGATATTGACCTCCGCAAAAACTTTTAGCAGTTGTTGTAATAGAACACAACCTGAGCCGGAGGAAGCCAGGGATGTAGCCAGCCGTGGTAATGGTCTTGGCTGGCGTCCTTTGCTAGCCTAGACCATGGGCGACTTTTAAGACGCGTGGTTTTCGCGGCTTAAAAGCGAGCGAGAAGACTGGTGTTCTTCCAGGCTGAAGCGTCCCCACAGCAGGCGGAATCCCTGGCAGCCGCAGTGCGGACAATTCATACTAATTTACAGGTGTTTCATCTTTCAACCCTTAATTACCGCGTTAAAAACTCATCGACCGGTTTCTCAGCTAACACATCGGCCTCTAAATCCGGATTGAATTTCTGGGCCTTCAGCATGGCCACCTCATACCCATGTGGATTGACGCCGTGCTTCCGGTCGGGGCCCATCACCGGCGTCTCCATAATCTTAGGCACTGCCGTGAGTTGGGGATGATGTGCCACTTGGTTCAACACGTCAAAGCCCAGCGTTCCCAGGCCAATATTCGTGTGCCGGTCCTTATGGCTACCCTGTGGGTTCTTCGAATCGTTCAGGTGAATCACCTTCAGCCTATCAATGCCGATGACGTGGTCGAACTCATTGAGCACCCCATCGAAGTCGTCGGCGATCGCGTAACCGGCATCACTGGTGTGACAGGTGTCGAAGCAGACGGACAAGCAGTCATTGGCCGCCGTGGCATCCATGATTGCCGCCAACTCCTCAAACGTCCGGCCAACTTCGGTGCCCTTACCCGCCATTGTCTCTAAGGCAATCTGGACGGGGGCTTGCGCGGCACTTAAAATCTCATCGAGACCCTTGGCAATCTGCGCAATGGCCGCCGGGGCCCCCGCACCAACATGGGCGCCCGGGTGGAGAACGATTTGTGTCGCCCCCAGAGCCGCTGCCCGCTGGACCTCTGCCGTCAAGAATTCCACGGCAAAGCCATAATTTTGCGGCTTCACCGTATTTCCTAAATTGACCACGTATGGCGCATGAACCACGATGGCCCGTTGGTCGTGCGCGGCCATAAATGCCTTGCCCGCTTCAATGTTTAATTCGTCAATGGGCTTGCGCCGTGTGTTCTGTGGCGCACCCGTGTAGATCATGAACACATTTTCGCCAAAGCTGGCGGCTTCTCGTGCCGAGCCCAGCAACATGTCCTTGCCCTTCATACTAACGTGTGAGCCGATTAAAAATTCTGCCATCTTAATCTTCCTTTCCGTTAACGATCACCTGGACGACCCGTTGACTCGCCGTTCCATTTTCCCACTCACAGAATTTATGGTAGAAGGCCGCTTGTTGCTGGCGATAATCGGCAAATTCACCGGCGGTTCGCCAAACATCAAGCTGCTGGTAAAAGGCCGTCGCCGTGGTGACCAGTGGCCCCGGGATTTCCTGGTCGTAATCGAAGTAAAAGCCTCGCAACTGGTCGCGGTAATGGGCCAAGTCATAGGCGAAGAATAATTCCGGTCGTTTTAAGTTAGCAAAGTCGAACATGACCGAGGAATAATCCGTGATCAGCAGGTCTGAAATCAGATACAATTCGGCAATATCCGTATCGGCCAGCACCGTCACCCGGTCCTCGAAGCCGTGAGTGTCAATGGCGTCCTTGACCAAGTAGTGCGGCCGAATAATCAGGTGCGTCCCTGCTGGCACGTGTTGAAAGAACTCCCCCAGGTCAAATGGCAGGTCAAACTGATAGACACCGGGCCGCACCGCCATGTCGTCTCGCCAGGTCGGCGCGTACGTCACGACGGGCCCCGTCACTGCTCCCAGTAATTTTTGTTTCAAGTGTTGTATCTGCTCGGCACTGGTCGTATAGAGCACATCGTTACGGGGATAACCGATCGACAAGAATTGATTGCGAAACCCAAACGCCGACTTGAAAATATCCTGCGAATACTGGTTCGGCGCAATCAGGTAGTCCCAACGACTGGCGGCCGTGACGAACTGCTGGTGATAGTCGGCCGTCGAGGTCCCCGGAATGGCGACGTGTTCGATATCGGCGCCTAGTTTCTTAAGCGGCGTTCCATGCCAGGTCTGAATCGTTTGCGTTCGGCGGTTCTTATGCCACCAGTTGGGCAGCCGGGAATTTAAGACCCAGAACTCCGCGCGGGCCATCAGACCAACCCAGCGTGGCGTGAAGCGTTTGACCAATTTGACCTCCGGGTATTTCGCCTGTAACGCCGTATATTCCCGCGGTTTCACGCTAAAGTAAGCTGTCTGCGCATACTCTGGGTGGGTCTTGACCAATTCACGGTAGATGGCCGCCGGATTGTCATTGACATCCTTGCCGTTAAAACTTTCAAACATCACGAGCCGTCGCTTTATGGGTAAACAAATAAGCCCATCGTTCAACACGATGAGCCCACAGCGAGCAACGAGCTTCAATGACTGAATAATGTGACTTAAACCATTCGCCATTTGAGGTTGCTCCTTTCAATTAGATTAAATCTACGAAACGTGACCGGAACTTGTAGTGTAAGTGCGAGCCAATCAGTAATACGAAGAACACAAACATCCAGAATTCCAGCGTCAACATTGGGTGTTGCCAGAACCAACCGGTCCCAATGAAGGACTCCCGGAACCCATTAACAATGTAATAGTAAGGATTCAATTCGAGTAAGTGGACAAATGGTGCGGGGAATGACGTCGTGACGAAGTTAAACAGCACGCCAGACACGTAGAATAACATCCGCATCACGGACTGTAGCAAGATGTGGTAATCCCGTACCAGCACACTGATACATGAGTTTAAGACCCCTAGCGCCACCAATAAGCAGATCATGGCGAAGAAGTAGTAGATCCATTGGAACCAAGACACCTTCGGGTAGACCCCGTTCAGCAGACCAATAAAGATGGAGAAGACCATCATCGTCCAGAAGGAACTCAGATTGCTGACCACTTTAATCGTTGGTAACGCTGAGACTGGGAACTTCATTTTGGCAACCATGTTAACCCGTTGATAGATACTCTTCGACGCGTCCAACGTTGCCCGGTTCATAAAGAACCAAGGGGTGATCCCGATAACCATCCATGGCAGGTAGCCGACCCCATTTAAGGGTTGACCGTGTTTTAACCCGACACCGAAGACTAACCAGTAAATCGCGATTTGAATTAACGGATATAAGTATTCCCACGCCAATCCTAAGTAATGACTCTGATAACTTGCTTGATCCTCATAGCGGGAAATTCGGAAAATGATCCCGATACTCGAAATTTGTTCTTTGAATAAGGTCATGACCTCTTTCAAGGCACTGCACTCCTTTAATTAATCAGTTAATAGCGCCACGTACTGCGCCACGACACGACTCGTCGCTTGGCCGTCATTGGCACTATTCCAATGTTGATTGAATTGTGTAAAGTCAGTTGGCGCGTCTGCAGCAATTGCTGCCGCCAAGTGCTGACTGTCGGTCAGTGCCGGACTCGGCAACCAATCGAATAGATCTTCCTGCACCCCGGGGTCTTGCGAATACGTTGGCAGGTCGAACAGGTAAAACAGTAAGCTGTGCGCGTTCGGTAGCAGACTATAGTCAAACGCCACGGAGGAATAATCCGTCACCACGGTCTCCGCCACCGTTAGCAGGTCAGCCGTACTCAGTTGCTGGGCCACGACGACCTGCTCACCGAGTTGCGACTGCAAAGTCGTTGCTTGATCTGTTAGCACGGGATGGAGCTTGACGACCACCCGCGCATCAGGATCTGCCCGCAACGCCTGGGCCAAATCAGTCGGTGGCGTAAACGTCACGCCATCGCGATAAGTTGGTGCATACAAGATGACCCGGTGCCCCGTTAACTCCGGAGCGCGCTGGGCAACCTTAGCCTGCGCTTGGGCCACCCAGTCGGGATCGTTCAACCGATCCGACCGCGGATACCCCAGCACCTGCATCCGGTCCGCAGGGACATGATAACTCTTCGCAAAGACCTGGCCCATCGCCGCGGCCCCCACCACGTAGTCATCGAACTGATCATACACGGCCTGAAACCGTCGTTGATCACTCTGCGACCGTTGGCCCGTCGTCGGATCGTCCCAACCAAATCGTTTGATTGCCCCGGCCGCATGCCATAACTGCACAATGCGCATGTGCTTAGGGTGATAGAGTCCGCCCAAGAAAGCGTAGTAGTTATCGCAAAATAACACGCGCGCCCGCATAATGGTCGGAATCCCCTTGAAGACAAACTGCAGGTCATCTCGAAACGGATGAACGGTGATCCCCGCCGCAGCCAATTTTTGTGCGGCCATTTCGTATGCCGGACGATAAAAAACGACCAACGTCCGGTCAGCCGGCAGTGCCGCAGCCAACGCCTTGATGAACGGGAGATTATCCCCGAAGCTCATCAGGTAGACCACGTGACGCTGACGACGACCCGCACACAGTAGCGACATTAGTCGTACTAACCATAAATAAATCTCTTTCACGTTAATCACCAATATCACTTATTTTTCGCTGTCCATAACACCGAGAATTATACCACATCTCCTTAAAGAACCTAGCGATTTTTAAGAACCTTTAAGAAACGCAGCGGAAATTCGCCCGAAAAGAAACAGGTTTTACGGCATTCATCCGCAAAACCTGTTGTTGACCACTTACCATTTGGGCTCATAGAAGTGGCCCAGAACCTTAACCGTGTCAGAAATGCTGACGAAGGCTTTCGGATCAGCCTCTTCCATCGCCGTTTCTAAGGCGTCCATTTCGTAACGCGTAATGACGGTAAATAGAATCGTCTTTTCATCGTGACGATACGCCCCTTCCGCCCCATGGACGATGGTGATTCCCCGTCGCATGTGGTTTTGAATGCTATCGATCACCGTCTTCGGCCGGTCGGTGATGACCATGACCTGCATCCGCTGTTGCCGCGTAAAGGTCATGTCGATCACCTTAGCGTTGACGAACAGGCCCAGCGCAGAATACAGCGCGTATGGCCAGCCGTAAACGAATCCGGCACTGATGACAATCAAACTGTTAAAGGCAATGTTGATGGTTCCCATGCTCCGGCCCGTTTTCCGCCGTAACACGATGCCGATGATATCCAACCCACCGGTCGAGATCCCATTTTTCAACGCAAATCCTGTCCCAAACCCATTGACCGCGCCCCCGAAAATCGCACAGATAATGGGGTCACTGGTTAAATGGACCGGTTGAATCACCCGAATCATCACCGACGCAAACAGAACACAAATGAAGGTGAAGACCGTGAAAGACTTCCCAATCTGCTTCCAGGCTAGGAAAAACATAGGAATGTTGATCAGAAACAGACCCAGGGCCGTCGTAATATGAAACGCCCCCAACCCAGCCGTCAAACTGTTGACCAATTGGGCTAACCCGGTAACTCCGGAAGAATAAATATGACCGGGCGTCCAGAAAAAGTTCACCGCAATTGACACTAAGACTCCGTAGAAAAAGGCAACGGAGAATTTCGCCGTATAGGTATGCCGTTTTAACAACTGCTGCACATCATCCATGATTTAAATACCGACCTCGCTTATATCTTTAATTATCCTTTATACTATGCTCGGCTTAGTATAGCATTTAATCGCCGTCACGGCCACGGCAAATACCGGGTTTTATCGACTTCTAACCTTTCTGCCAATGACTTTTGACAAAGTCTTCGCGACCGCCGGCTTCTTCTGCGGCAAATCGTTCCGGGTTCTTTTTATAAAATTGTTGATGACGTTCCTCGGCTGGGAAAAATGGCTGCGCGACTTGAATTTTGGTCACGATGGGCTGGTCAAATTGTTCCCGTTCCTGTAAAGCGGCCCTGGACGCCATTGCCGTTTGGGCCTGCGCTAAGCTGTTCACGAAGATGACTGGCCGATAGTTGCTGCCGCGGTCCTGAAACTGGCCGGCATCATCGGTCGGGTCCGTTTGCTGCCAATAGAGGTCCACCAACTGCTCGTAACTGACCACTGCCGGATCAAACCAAATCTTGACGGCCTCCGTGTGGCCAGTCCGCTGTGCCTTGACCTGTTCATAGGTCGGATTCGTGACAAAGCCACCGGTATAGCCGGACAACACTTTTTTAATGCCCGGAAATTCATCGAATGGCCGAACCATACACCAGAAGCAACCGCCAGCAAAAGTTGCCGTTTCAATTTCACTCATCATAATCACTCCATTTTCTAATGTATTAATTACACGACTTTTTCGGGCTATCGTCAAGCCCCTCTGTAGACTAAAATTTTCTTGACCAACATCTTTAGTGACTGCCGAGTACTCTCAAAAACTAAAGACTAACTCTTGACCTAGCCCGTCGATAACTATCCGTTAGAAGCCATTGACACACTTAACTTCTACCTGCCGACGTTCTAGTAATGAGTTAGAACTGGACGACTCGTTATGCTCTCAACAGAAAGTTCACATCTATTTTTGGGGTTATTACCTGTCATGGTAAAGCACAATCAGAGCCGGAGGAGGACAGGGATGCAGCCAGCCGTGGTAATCTTGTTAGCTGGCGCTGGCTAGCTAACAAGATGGGCGACTTTTAAGACACGTGGTTTTCGTGGCTTAAAATCGAGTCGGAGGACCGCCCCTCAGTCCGGAGCGTCCCCACAGCAGGCGGAATCCCTGGCAGCCGGAGTGCGGCCTATTTTCCACAATCCCGCTCTAAACAAAAAGGTAGCCATGACCAGCCAAACGGCCGATCACGACTACCTCTAATTATCTATTTTCCAAGTCCGTTCAATTAAGCTTCAGGCTTGTCTTCGTCCGCAATCAACAGGTCGAGGTCAAGCAACTGCTTGTCAGCAACCGTCGATGGGGCTTCAGTCATTGGTTCCGTGGCCTTCGAGTTCTTAGGGAAGGCAATCACGTCGCGGATGTTGTCGCGCTTAGCAAGCAAGCGAGCGAACCGATCCAACCCAATGGCCAGACCACCATGAGGCGGGAACCCGTAATCCAGGGCCTTTAGTAAGAACCCAAATTGCTTTTCGGCGCGTTCAGGCGTAAAGCCTAAGGCCTTCAGCATCTTCATTTGGAGTTCGCGGGTGTGGATCCGGATAGACCCCCCACCTAATTCCAAACCGTTCAAGATGATGTCGTAACTTTGAGCGTAGGCCTTGTGTGGGTCTTCGCCGTCGTTCAAGAAGTGAGCATCCCCTTCAGCAGGCATCGTGAATGGGTGATGGGCAGGAACCCACCGCTTCAAGTCGACATCGTAGTCGAACAATGGCCAGTTGACGATCCAGAGGAAGGCCCACTTGTTCTTGTCGATCATGTCTTGTTCCTTGGCAATGGCAACCCGCAGGTAACCCAAGGTTTGGGCAACGATGCGCTTGGAGTCAGCAGCGAACAGCAACAAGTCGCCGCTCTTAGCACCAGTTGCTTCGGCGATCTGCTTGAACCAGTCGCCTTCCTTGAAGAACTTCGCGATAGGACCGCTGAAGCCGTCGTCGGTCACCTTCATCCAAGCCAAGCCCTTAGCGCCGAACCGTTCAACGTATTGGCCGTACTTGTCGATGTCCTTACGGCTGTACTTGTCAGCACCACCAGGAACGGCAATGGCCTTGACTTGGCCACCGTCAGCAACGGCACCAGAGAAGACCTTAAAGTCGGTGTTGGCCATGATCGCAGATAGGTCCTTTAATTCCATCCCGAAACGAACATCGGGTTGGTCGGTCCCAAAGCGAGCCATGGAATCGTCCCAGTCCATCCGTTCGAATGGCAACTTAACGTCAACGTTCAACGTGTCCTTCATGACCTTGGCAATCAAGCCTTCAGTCAGGTCCTGAATTTCTTCAGCCGTTAAGAAGGACGTTTCCAAGTCGATCTGCGTAAATTCAGGTTGACGGTCCCCACGCAAGTCTTCGTCACGGAAGCAACGAGCGATTTGGTAGTACCGGTCAAAGCCAGAACCCATCAATAACTGCTTGAACAGTTGTGGTGACTGTGGCAAGGCGTAGAAATGGCCCTTGTAGATCCGTGAAGGAACCAGGTAGTCTCTGGCCCCTTCAGGCGTTGACTTCGTTAAGTCTGGCGTTTCGATATCGATAAAGCCGTTCTTATCGAAGTAACTGTGGACGGATTGCACGATCCGGTTCCGCAGTAACAGTGACTTTTGCATTTCAGGCCGACGTAAGTCTAAGTACCGGTACTGGAGCCGCAAGTCATCGGAAGCGTTGACGCCATCCTTGATTTCAAATGGCAATTCCTTAGCCTTGTTCAACAGGTTGATGCCCGTAACGCGGACTTCGACCTTCCCCGTCTTCATGTCAGGGTTAACTTCTTTAGGTGCCCGGGCAACGACTTGGCCTTGCACTTCGATAACGTATTCGCTCCGCAGGTGTTCAGCGACGTCTAGGGCATCCTTGCCGTATTCTTCACTGAAGACCAGTTGAACGATGCCTTCGCGGTCGCGTAAGTCGATAAAGATCAAGCCACCTAGGTTCCGGCGCTTTTGCACCCAACCCTTTAAGACGATAGTTTGGTCAAGATATTGTTCGTCGACCAAACCAGCGTATGTGGTCCGTTTCAAATTCTTTTCCATTATTTTCCCCTCTTATTTTGCCGTAAACTTGGTTGTTACGACGTTTTGGAAATCTTGATAAATGTCAGCTAATGGCACGCTGATTTCTTCACCACTGGCCATGGACTTCAAGTTAGCCGTTTGGTTGGCTAATTCTTGGTCCCCGATAGTCAAGGTGTAGGCCGCATCCAAACGGTTGGCCGTCTTGAACTGGGCCTTAGGCTTACGACCCAGGTAATCCCGGTCGGCCGTTAAGCCCGCCGTCCGAATGGCTTGGACGAGTTTCAACGTTTCTAATGACGTATCGTCGCCGATACCCACAACGTAAACGTCTAACGGGTGATCATTGGGAATGTCAACCTTTTCAGCTTCCATCAGTAAGACCAGCCGTTCAACCCCTAGTCCAAAACCAACACCGGACATTTCGGGACCGCCCAGTTCTTCAACCAAGCCATTGTACCGGCCACCGGCCAGAACGGTCGTGTAGCCTTCACCCAATGCTGGTGAATCCGCCATGATTTCAAAGATGGTGTGGTTGTAGTAGTCCAACCCCCGCACCATGGTGGCGTCGACATCGTAGTCAACCCCTAAGGCGTCCAGACTAGCCTTGACCCGGTCAAAGTGTGCAGTGGCTTCTGGCGTCAAGAAATCCAGAATCGATGGCGCATCGGCAACCAGCTCTTGGTCATGCTTGTCCTTGCTGTCCAAGACCCGCAATGGGTTCTTATGCAGCCGAACCTTGGAGTCATCACTCAATTCGTCAAAGTGAGGTTCCAAGAAGTCGATCAAAGCCTGACGGTAAGCCGCCCGCGTGTCTTGATCACCTAACGTGTTCAAAGCCAAGCGCAGGTGCTTCAACCCCAATTGGTTCAGCAGGTTCATCCCTAAGGCAATGACTTCAACGTCTAATTCTGGCGCGTCACTCCCGAAGGCTTCGACCCCGATTTGGTGGAATTCCCGTTGCCGACCGGATTGTGGCCGTTCGTAACGGAACATCGGTCCCATGTAGTAGACCTTGTAAGGCTTGGTCGTTTCTGGACCGTATAGCTTATTTTCGACGAAGGCTCGAACGACCCCGGCAGTCCCTTCAGGCCGCAGGGATAGGTGCCGATCGCCCTTGTCTTTAAAGTCGTACATTTCCTTGGTCACGATGTCGGAGGTGTCCCCCGAGGTCCGTGAAAAGACTTCAAAGTTTTCAAACATTGGCGTCCGAATCTCTTTGAAGCGGTAGTTAGCGAACAACTGACGGGCAGTGGCTTCAACAAATTGCCAGGTCTCGGAAGTCCCTGGTAAGATGTCAGCCGTTCCCTTTGGTCGTTGATAACGCATGAGCATTCTTCCTCTCTTCGTTTGCAGAAAATAAAAAACGCCCCTGTCAATTGACAAGGGCGCAGGTATGCACGGTACCACCTTTAATAAAGTTCTCTGCAGGATAACGTTGCAAACGAATGACGACAAGCGTCATTAGCCTCAAGAGTGTCTTCAAAGTCACACCGTTAGTCGCTCTCAGCTACGCGACCTCTCTAGAAACGGGCTTTCTTCTACTGTTCTCTCTCATCGGCAATCTATTTTATTCTTCCTAAGAATACTGAAAATGGCTTGAAAAGTCAAGGTGTCCTAAGAAAATATACTGGTTTGTTTGAAGAATATGTTGCTTATAAATGCGTGCGTATGGCCTTCGCCTTACCGGCCGCCAGATATGGGCTGGAACGGTGCGGACGCAACTTGAAGCCTCGAAAAGCGCGAGTCTACAAGGTTGGTCTTCTGCTAGGCCGGCGAAAAAACATCGCCGACCAAGCAGAACGACGCGCCTGAGCCCATATCTGGCGACCTCTCGGCTTACACAGTGCTCTTAAACGACGAAGGCAATGACTGTAACAGTCGCTATCGATTGGACCGAAAGCGCTAAGTTTCCATGTTTTCCGACTGTTGTCGTGATAAAACCCAATCGAGCCGGAGGAGGACAGGGATGCAGCCAGCCGTGGTAATATTGTGAGCTGGCCAATGGCTAGCTCACAATATGGGCGACTTTGAAGACGCGTGGTCTTCGTGGCTTCAAATCGAGCGAGAAGACTGGTGCTTTTCCAGGCTGAAGCGTCCCCACAGCAGGCGGAATCCCTGGCAGCCGGAGTGCGGAAAATTCACACTAATTTAATGTTGCGAATACTTACCGATACTGGGATAAAACAGGCATTTCATCTTGCAACCTTCAGGTTAACCACTTGTTATCCTTTGCAATCTTAATCGCCTCTAAGCGGTTGTGGACACCTAGTTTGCTGAAAATGGCTGACAAGTAGTTGCGCACCGTGCCCGCAGAGAGGTATAGGTTAGCCGCAATCGTCTTCGTCGGTAATCCCTTATCGGCTTCCGTTAAAACGGCCAGTTCGCGATCGGTCAATGGATTCGTGGCGGCCGAAAACATATTAACCACCAATTCAGGTGCATAGATTGTCTTGCCCTGCATGACCTGCCGAACCGTATCAATTAGGTCGTCACTCGGACTATCCTTTAACAAATAGCCGGCAACTTGCGCTTTGACGGCGCGCTCAAAATAAGCCTGCTGGGCGAAAGTCGTCAAGATCACCACCTTGGTTTCCCAGTCTGCGACCTGCAAGTGATCCGCAACGTCCAGTCCTGACATCCCCGGAATTTCAATATCTAAAATGGCTACCTGTGGCCGTAACCGTTGCAAATCGGCCCACGCCATCTTACCATCACGAGCACTGCCGATCACATGTAAATCATCTTCTAGCTCTAAGAGTTGTGTCAACGCGGAGTTCAACATGCTTTGGTCCTCGGCTAAATATAGCGTAATCAATTAACCGTTTCCTCCTTTGGTAAGCTCAGGGTCACACAGGTCCCATGGGGTTGCGCTTCAATGGCAAACGTCCCGTGCGCGTTCAGCATGCGCGACCGCATGCCCTGAATTCCGTTTGCATTCGGTCGACTGAGCTTCCCACCCTTGCCGTCATCTTGTAATTGAACGTCATACCCCTGGTCGGTCTGCTGAAAGGTCAAGTAGACGTTACGGGCCTGTGCGTAGCGAATGACGTTGGTAATGGCTTCAACGAGGGTATCCGCAAAAACGCCCTGTACACTCGTTGGCCATTGAGTGGCCGCTGCCTCACCAGTGGTTGTTAGCCCAACGTTGGCTGCCACTAGGTTACGACTCTGATTGAGCAACATCTCACTCAGCGATTGTTGGTGCAAGTCATTCACGATCGACCGGACTAGCTGTAGATTTTGCCGGCTGGTTTGCTCAATATCAGTCAACTCGGCGGCGACTCGTTCGGGGGCCTTTTCCAGCAATTTCTTAGCTAGCTCCGTTTTGAGCGTAATCATCGAAAAGCTCTGACCCAAGGTATCGTGCAGGTCCCGTGCAATCCGCTCCCGTTCGTCCCGTTGAATAATGGCTTGTAGTCGGCGGTTCGTTTGTCGTAATTGCTGTTGCCGCCAAATTGACCGTGAAAACGTGTAAGCCATGATTGGGGACAGCAGCGGGAAGACTAACCCCATGACCGCCCCGTTTTGCCAACTAAAAAGCAGATGGTCCACGCCCATATCATAGATAATGCCAATCAAAATCAGCCCGTAGTAACCCGTGATGAATCGGTAAAAATATTTTTTGGGCCCGCGTCCTAAGATAAACGCGACTTGCCACCCCGGGAAAATAATCATGTAGTTGTTGGCACCCCAGATAGAAAAGAGGCCCGTGACAACTAACTCTAACGGCATTGTGATACGTCGCCACGCCGGCTGTTCAATCACCAGAATATATAGAACTAAAAACAATCCAATCAAGCTTAACCAAACCACATTTTGCCAGCCGGTTATTGGCAAGTACATCGCAATCGAATACGGCAAGTAGCCCAGCCAAATATAGCTGGACCACGTTAAGCTTTTGAATTTTTGTCGCCATTTACGCCCAAACAACCCCATCACTCCGTTTTAGTAATAACCGGACACTGACGATAACCACTAATAACAAGCTGATCATCCACGCACCGGTCCCCAAGATATCTGCTGGCACCATTGTACCATGCGTGGCGACTCGCCCCAACCAATCGTTAATAAAATAGGTCGGCATGAGTTTTCCAATTGGTTGTAACCAGTTCGGTAATAAAGCTATTGGCCACCACAAGCCACTAATAATTGCCATTGGAAAGGTAATCAGGTTGCTTAAGACGCTGAGCGTTTCGGTACGTTCAACAAAGGACATCAAAACGCCTAGTAGCATCGTGGACAGTTGCCCCAAGATGGCAATCCCCGCAATTGCGCCCCACTGCGCAACTGATAACGACACGCCATTGACACCGATGGCAATCCCACCGAGGACGACGACGGATAACATGTTCATGAGTAGACTCCAACACCCAATCGACAAATAGTAAGGGCGGATACCAGCCGGAGATAGCCAGCACCACTGCAAAACACCCGCTTCGCGATCACGTTGTAAAAACGCGGCGATACCAAACAACGCGTTGATGGTGCCACTGTAGACAATCATGCTCCCCATGTATTTTACATTAAAGCTATCGGGAACGTTGCCGGTGACCATCACCTTAGTAAATAACAAGTAAAAACCGGCGGGCATGACGATGGAGAAGAATTGAAATGAAAAATTCCGTAAAATCAGTCGCCGACCATCAAATTTAAAGCGTTCAAACCAGGCATTCATGCGAGGACCCCCTTAGTCAAATGGACAAAAATATCCGTTAATGATTCGCGATTAATGGTGAGTTGGTGTAGGTCAGCTAAAATTGGTGCTAGGGCCTGCAGCGTGGCATCGCCCGCTTCGCTACTAATTTGGAGTTGTGGTCCCGTTTTAGTGACCGCAGTGACCCCCGGTAAATCTTTAAAAGAAGAAACTGGTAACGCCGTCTGACATGTGATTTCAACCTGCTGATACTGCTGTTGTAATGCTTGAAACGTGCCTTGAAAAGCAATCTTTCCGTTCCGTAATAAGCAAATTCGATCGGCAACGGCCTGAATTTCCGGTAAATAATGGCTGGTAATCACGATTGTTTTACCGGCGGCTTTTAATTGCTGAATTCGGCGCCAGAAGGCTTGTTGCGCGTTGGTGTCCATCCCGACCGTCGGCTCATCTAAAAATAGGAGGTCCGGGTTACCGATTAGCGCGAGGGCAAAAGTCACCCGGCGCAATTGGCCGCCTGACAGTGCGGTTAAGCGTTGCTTGGCAATGGCGGTCAGGTCCAAACTTTTCAAAATAGTCGTGACGTTTAAGGCTTCGGGATACTGCGCCGCCGCTAAATATAAAACCTCTTGTACGGTAACCCCGCGAATGACCATATCATTTTGCCGCATGGCCCCAATCTTTTGCTTCGCGATTGGCGCCCCCGGTTGTTGACCAAACAATTGTAATTGTCCGTGGTTAGCCGGAAACAGGCCGAGCATTAAATTAAGTAAGGTGGTCTTACCAGCCCCATTTTCGCCGATCAGACCAATAATTTCTCCCGGATAAATCGACAGCGTAACGTCTTTTAGAACAGCATGGGTGCCGTAGCCGAACTGTAACTGCGTTGCTTGAACAATTGGTTTCATTTTACTTGCCTCCCCTATGGAATAACCTTAGTGTAGCAAGTTATCGGTTAGGCCAGTAGGCGCGTTTGTCATGACTTCGATATGACAAATGTCACTATTTGATTTAGATACAGGGTGGACCGTCAATTGACAAGCCCCATCCACTTCTAAATCTGGCTTTGACTGTGCGATTCCACTTCAAGTGTTGGAACCGAAAATCCCGCTACCGCCATTCGCACTGTCCTCGTCCCGCTTTTAGCCTCATTTCCGCCATAATTTAACCAAGTCGCAATTTCTTTCGTGGTATAATTGATTCTAATTTGACGAAGGAGACACAGTATGCACTTTAAACCTCAAAACTGGGTGGGCTTGGTCACCGGCCTCGCCATTCTCTTAGTGGCTGGCGGTCTGCTCTTTGCCTTTACTCAGCACAATGCCGTCACCGCTACCGTTGGCAATTTGAATTTGCGCGACGGCCCGGGACTGACCTACCAAGTGACCCATAAAGTTAAAAAGAATAGCCGCTTAACCATTTTAAGCGAAAAAAATAATTGGTATCATGTGCGCGATAGCCATAATCATTTTGGCTGGGTTGCCAGTTGGTTAGTTGATCATCCGGGCAATCTCAAACGGGCCACGAACCTGTCGGAAGCCACGATTGTCCTAGACCCTGGTCATGGGGGCAGCGACTCAGGGGCCCTATCGATCGACCAGAAACACGACGAAAAGACCTACACGCTGCAATTGGCAACCAAAGTAGAAAAACTCTTACGGGCTCGCGGTGCGCACGTCATCATGACGCGTTCGAGCGACAAGACCGTTAGTCTGGCGGATCGCCCAGCACTCGCCAACACCAATCAGGCCAGTGCGTTTATCAGTTTTCACTTTGACTCGGCCCCTAGCGACAACCTGGGGTCCGGGACTACCACCTACTACTATCATCGCAAGACGTCTTACGACTTGGCCAAAGCTGTCAATTCACAAATGAATGACCTCCCCCTCGCTAATCGGGGCGTTGAATTCGGTAATTTCGAGGTCATTCGCGACAACAACCGGCCATCCCTGCTGCTGGAAATGGGCTACATCAACACCAAGAAAGACTTCAATGAGATTCGCAATAGCACTTACCAGCAGCACGTGGCTACCCGTGTTGTTGCCGGTCTCAGCCAATACTTCAAGTCAGCATCTTAATTTTTAGAAAGAAGCGCGACAACATATGGAACTCACAGCGGCATGGTTAGCACAACTTCCGCTCCCACAGGTGACGGCGGCAATCCCCGTGTCCGGTGGCGACATCAACTTAGCCTTTCGTTTAACAACTTCGGAGGGACCGGCTTTCCTACTGGTTCAACCACAGACGCCAGCTAGTTTTTACAGTCATGAGGTCGCCGGACTCAAGGCGTTAGGCCAGGCCGTCAACGTGCCCGAAGTCCTTGCGACCGGCAGCATCGATGGTGACACCTACCTGGTTTTGGAATTTCTGGAAACCGGTCACGGCAGCCAATACGACCTCGGTCAAGCCGTCGCTCGGGTCCACCGCATCACGGCCCCACAATTTGGCTTTGACCAAGACAACCTCGTCGGCAAGCTGCCCAAGCACAACGACTGGCAGGACGATTGGTCGACCTTTTACTTGCAGCAACGCCTCGACCCGCTGGTTCAACGGGCCCAGCAGCATGGCCTATGGAACGAGCAACGCCAAACTGCCTACGACCGCGTCCGCCAAAACATTCTGACCGAAAATGACGGCCGCCATATCGTGCCTTCGCTGCTCCACGGTGATCTCTGGTCCGGCAACTACCTGTTCACTGACGATGGCACGCCGACCTTGATCGACCCCGACGTGCTCTATGGTGACCGCGAATTCGACATTGCCATGACCACCATTTTTGGTGGCTTCAGCGCCGACTTCTACAAGGGTTATCAGGACAGCTATCCCTTTGACGCGGGCTACGCCGACCGATTACCGCACTACCAACTTTATTATTTATTAGCCCACCTCAACCTCTTTGGTGAGGAGTATGGTGGCGCCGTTAACGAGATTTTATCTCGCGGCTAAATTAAAAAGGCTCATAGCAAGCACTCCCAATATGCGGGAAAGCTTGCTATGAGCCTTTTTTAACTGGGATACGTTGTAGTCCAACATGATAACGACTTTCACGGCTACACTCTCGGTTGCCGCAAAAAAACAACGTTAGCCGAGAGGTCGGCAGATACGGGCTCGGGTGCGTCGTTCTACTTAGTTAGCGGGTGAATTTACCCGCTGGCTTAGTAGAAAACCAAGCTTATAGACTCGGTTCTTTCGAGGCTTCAAGTTGCGTTCGCACCGTTCCAGCCCATATCTGTCGACCGGTAAGGCGATGACCTCTACTAGGCTGCTCAATTTCAACACAACAACCAGAATTTCTAAACGATTAATCCGTCATTAACCAATCCCGTAGTTCGTCGTAATTGATCACACGAATCTCTGGTTGGCTTTCATCAACAATGAGGTGTTCAGGGTCAAATAACGCCCCGGCCATCCCCGCTCTGTGGCCAACCGTGACGTCCAGATTCCGGTCACCAATCATGATTGCCGTTTGCGGGTCGACCTGATATTGCCGACACAATGCCAGCAGGCTCGTTGGATCGGGCTTGCGCGGATAGTGGTCATCCGCCGTCACGGCACCCGTGAAGTCTTGTGCGAGCCCCAACTGCTCCAACCGATCCATTGCCCGGTGATCCTTATGCGTCAGCAGAAAGTTGCGGCCACCAGCCGCTGTGATCTGTGCCAACAGCTCACCAATGCCCTGAAAGGCCTGCGCATCCTTTAATTTGGGCGCCGCTTGCAACCGATAAATTTTTTCCAAACGCTGCCGGTCGAGCTGATACTCTGCCGCGAAACGTTGCAGGGCCGTCCCCAAACTGTGTTGCCGCATCGTTTTATAAATTTCTTCACTGTCGATTTCAAAGTCGTTGACCCCGGAGGCCACGAGAGCTTCCCCAAAGGCCGTGACCATTCCCGGATACGTGTTCACTAGTGTGCCGTCAAAGTCCCAAAAATACTGCTGATAACGCATGGTTTTCCTCCTAAAAAGCGGCTAGTTTCCATCACAGAAGCTACCCGCTATTTTTAATCTTATTTGGCGTCCGTGTCGAACCAAATCGTCACTGGTCCATCATTGACTAGGTCGACCTCCATATCGGCCCCGAAGACCCCCGTGGCGACCGTGAGTCCCGTTGCCGCTAATTTTTTATTGAACTCTTCATAAAGAGCCTTAGCGTGTGTAGGTTCCCCAGCTGCCACGAAGCTCGGGCGGTTGCCCTTCTTGGTGTTGGCGTACAGCGTGAATTGGGAGACCGACAGCACGCTGCCGTGCACATCGGCTAGACTCAGATTCATCTTGTCCGCGTCATCTTGAAAGACCCGTAGCTTACTGATCTTATGCACCAAATAGTCGACCTGTTCACTGGTATCGCTATCCTCGGCAGCTACCAGTAGGAGAAAACCTTGGTCGATGGCACCGTGAACTTGGCCGTCAATGGCCACGCTGGCTCGACTGACTCGTTGAAGCAAGACTCGCATGCTAACTCACCCTTCTGACTAATTAATGGAACGCCCGCTTGACCACGTAGACGTCCGGAATATTTTTAATGTTATCCAAGATTCGTTGCAATTCTAATTGATTTCGCGTCCCCAGGCTGATGGAAATGGTGGCCATCTTGTTGTGGTCGACCTTCCCGTTGATGGACGTGAGGTACTTGGTATTGTTGTTGATGGTCCGCAACACATCGTTAAGCAAACCATTCCGATTGTAGCCTTGCACCTCGATGTCGGCGTTATAGTTGGTCTTATCGCCAGCCATATTGCCCCACCGAACCGCCACGATCCGTTCGCCGTTCTTTTCGGCGTTGCGAACGTTCGGGCAATCCTTACGGTGAACGGAGACCCCGCGGCCCTTGGTGATGTAGCCCACGATATCGTCGCCAGGAACGGGTGAACAACAATGGCTCAGCCGAATCAACAGGTTGTCAACGCCTTCGATGACCACGCCATCGGAGTCCTTGTTCTTGCGATCCTTCTTGTCATTATCATTATCGTTCTTAATCGTCTGGTGTTCTTCCAGCAATTCTCGCTCTTCACGACGGCGCCGTTCGTCTTCCGCGGCTTGCCGCACGCCTTCCGTCAACCGGTTGGCGACGCCACGTGGTTGCATGTCGCCAAAACCAATAGCAGCCATAAGGTCATCGGCGTGTTGATAGTGCATCTTCGCCGTGACGCGGTCCAAGTTTTCCTTGGTCATCAATAACTTCGGATCATAGCCCAAATCACGAATCGTCCGCTCGACGCTTTCCTGACCAGCAATGATGTTTTGTTCCCGATCCGTTTGCCGGAAGAACTGCTTGATCTTGTTCCGCGCGCGCCGTGTTGAGACTAATTTCATCCAATCACGACTGGGTCCAGCGGAACTCGAGGACGTCCGAATGTCAACGATGTCCCCATTCTTGATCTCATAGTTCAACGGTACGATCTTACCATTGATCGTTGCCCCGGTCGTATGGTGACCGACCTCGGTGTGGATGGCATAGGCCATATCCAACGGCCCGGCGCCCTTAGGTAGCTCCAAGACATCCCCCTTGGGCGTGAACGCGTACACGTGGTCGCCGAAGAGTTCACCCTTAACACTGTCCATGAAGTCCGACGCATCATCCGTGTCCTCTTGGAGTTCGATGATGTGCTTGAACAAATTCAGTTTGTCACCGGAATTGGTCTCTTGAACCTTGTCCTTGACACCTTCCTTGTAGGCCCAGTGCGCGGCAACCCCGTATTCAGCCACGGCATGCATCTCTTTGGTCCGAATCTGGACTTCGAGCGGCTTGCCCTCTGGCCCAATGACCGTGGTGTGTAGCGACTGGTACATGTTAGCTTTAGGCATCGCAATGTAGTCTTTGAACCGCCCAGGCATGGGCTTCCACTGCGAGTGAATGGCCCCGAGCACCGCGTAACAGTCCTTAATGGTATCAACGATTACCCGAATTGCGAGCAGGTCGTAAATTTGGCTAAACTGCTTGTGCTGATCCTTCATTTTTCGGTAAACGGAGTAGATGTGCTTCGGCCGTCCATAGATTTCAGGTGACAGCTTGAGATCCTGAATGGACGACTGAATATCCTTGATGGCACCCGCAATATACTGTTCCCGCTGGTCACGCCGCGAATTCATCAAATGGACGATGCGGTAGTACTGCTGCGGGTTCAGGTAGCGCAGGGAAATATCCTCCAGCTCCCACTTGATGGTGCTGATCCCCAACCGGTCGGCTAGCGGCGCGTAAATCTCAAGCGTTTCGTTCGCGATTCGCCGCTGCTTATCCGGTCGTAGGTGTTCCAGCGTCCGCATGTTGTGCAGGCGGTCGGCCAACTTGACGATCATGACCCGAATGTCCTTGGACATGGCTAGCAGGAGTTTACGGTGATTTTCCGCCAATTGTTCCCGGTTAGACTTGTATTTAATTTTCCCTAACTTGGTCACGCCATCCACAATCAGGGCCACGTCGTCGCCAAATAACTCCTGCACATCGCTCAGCGTCACGCCAGTATCCTCCACAATATCGTGCAAGAAACCAGCCGAAACCGTTTCGGGGTCCATGTTCAAGTCGGCTAGAATTCCCGCCACCTGAATGGGATGCATAATGTAGGGCTCACCGGATTGTCGCGTTTGGTCTTTATGCGCGACCGTTGCGAAATGACAGGCTTTGACCACCATTTCAACGTGTTGCGCATTCATATATTTACCGACTCTGGCAATTACTTCTTCAGCCGTCCAGACACGTTCTTTGGTCATATTGGACGCCACCACCCTTAGATTTAAATTATGATTTCACTTCAATTTTCGTTTGGGTCAACCCGTATCCCAAGTAGGACAGGCACAGGTAAACCACGGCAAAGTACAATGTATACTGTGGCAGGAACCAGTAGGCTCCCAGCACGTAGACCAGTGGCCAAATCAAGAGCCACCAGCCGGGCTGCGTGTGCCGATAGATGAATCTCCCCAACCAAATGGCCAAGCCACCATTCACTAACAGAAGCAGACCGCCAAATCGCATGACCGGACTAATATTCAGCCAGGTTGCGACTGCCGGGAGCAATAGGCCCATAACGATACCGACGAGCCAGTACCGCCACCCCAATTTATTTAAAACTGCCATCTATCTCTCACCTATCTCTCTTTATATTGCAATTATTTTAGCATGTTTCAGATGAGATTTCACCCTGTTATCTCGGTTGCTGCAGTTCCAAGACCATTGAAACCGCTGACAGAAGAAATAACGGGGCCGTTTCGGTCCGTAAAATGCGGGGCCCCAACCCAACTAAGACGGCTTGCGCGGCCTGCGCCGTTTGGACCTCGGCCGGACTAATGCCACCTTCAGGACCAAAAATAGCGAGCAGACTCTGTCCCGACTGAATGGTCTGCAATTGCTGGTTTAGCGCGCTTTGTTCGCCTTGCTTGGCCGACTCCTCGTACGCCAACAGCTTCACATCGGCTGGCTGGTCCACGACTTCTTTGAGGCTCTTGGCGAAACTGACTTCGGGCCGCCGCAAGCGATGGGCCTGTTCGGCAGCGCCGTGGGCAATCTTAGTTAGGCGCGCTAACTTTTTCGCAACTTTATTAGGCTGCCACTTGGCCACGGACCAATCCGCGGCGTAAAAAATGATGTGGTCAACGCCCAGCTCGGTCGCCTTTTGCGTGATCCACTCCGCCTTTTCCTGCTTCGGCAGGCCACATGCAATCGTGACCGCGACCGGCAGCTCGACGGTTGGCGTAGTGACGGCCGTCAGCGTGACTGTCGCGGGCTCTATCGCGTCGAGCTGACCGTGAAACAAGTGGGCCGTGTTATCCACGAACTCCGCTTCAGCACCCGGTGCGGCTCGCAAGACGGTCACCCAATGATGGGCGATCGGCGCAGGCAACGCCACGTGGTCGCCCGTCTGGTGCGCCGTTTCTAGAAAATACCGTTGCATAACCTATTCATCCTCCGTTGGCTTGTGGGCAATCACCCCGCGCCAATCCTTCATTTGTAAAATGTTATCGATAATGAAGCCTTGCTTCTCCTGTGCCGCCACGATTTCGTCCAATTTATCGGCAATAATGCCAGACGTCAGGAAGTAACCGCCAACGTTTAAATTCTCCCAGGCTTGGGGAATCAATGGCAAGATGATTTCAGCTAAGATGTTAGCCACGACCAGATCGACCGGCTGATGAATTCCCTTAAGCAAGTCATTGGGCTTAGCAACGATATCCTTGGCGACCGGGTTCAAGTCCAGGTTGGTCTTGGCCGAACGCACGGCAATGTCATCCAGGTCAAAGGCCGTGATCTGCTTCACACCCAGATATTTTGCCGCGATGCTCAGGACACCGGAACCTGTGCCGACATCGTACATGGTTTCGCCACCACGAACTACCATTTCCAGTGCCGTCATGGACAGCCGCGTGGTTGGATGCGTCCCGGTCCCAAAGGCCATCCCCGGGTCGAGGCGAATGACGTGTTCGTCGGGCTGAACGGGTTGATAGTTCTCCCAGCTGGGGCTAACGGTTAGGTAGCGCGTCACGCGAACTGGATGGTAATACTTCTGCCAAGCGGTCGACCAACTCACATCGTCGACGGCCTTGGTCGTGACAGTTCCGGGAGTCGGGTCCAAACCAAACTTCGTCAGATCACTGACTCGCTGCTTAATGGTCGGTAAGATTTCGGGAACAAAAATCGTTTCGGGATAGTAGGCACTGATTTCGGCCCCACTGGTGCGGTGCGGAATCGTCTTCAAATCGACGATTTCACCGTACTTTCCCGCCTTCAGATGGTCGTAGTCGGCTGCATCGTCGATCTTAACGCCGCTGGCCCCGGCTTCTTGGAGAATGTTGCTAACGGCTTCCACCGCTTCATTGGTGGTGATGACACTCACTTCGGTCCATTGCATGTGACTTGTTTCCTCCTTATTAATACGGTTCTTTCAATTAATTTACTAAGTAATAAAATCAGACTAGCGGTCAATTCGCCTTACCGGTCGACACTGACGAACCCATAGTAACCGTTTATCATGGCAGAGTTCAAACCACGCCGTAATCTCAGGCCTTAGACTTGAGAAGCCCTCACATCAAATCGACAACCTAGCAAATACGGCAATGACTGGCCGAACTTTCAACCTTTAATTATCAGTTTAAAGGTCGACCGCGGGGAGTGCAACAGTCACAGCTCGATTTAAGTGCTTCTATAGAAAAAGAGCCAATGATAGCCGGTCACAAAACAGGTTGACCCTTGAATTTCAGCTTGTCGAAACGTGTGCTAAAAGGCAGCCGGCTCCGCTTAAACCTGATAGCCAAACAATCCAAACCCGGGATTATTCAGCTATCAGCCTTAATGCTCACCAGCTAAGCGCCTTCTAGCTCACTCTGTTCTATAGAAAAAGAGCTAATGACAACTCAAATTGTCACCAGCTCTTCGCTAAATTAAAGAATTGATAGAACGGCCTTAAACTTTTTCGGCATCGGTCGTGTGGTCAGGGTCTCGCTGCTCGCGGGAAATGTGCGATTCTAAATAATCTAGCATATCCGCTTCGTTTTGAAAGACGCGTGGATGCTTTTGCTTGTGCAGTCGCAAATCAATCTCGTTGATTCGCTGACGGCCCGTCCACGTATGACCATAACGAATGATTACCCGATTATTGAGCGAATCTTGACCGAATTTAAATACATAAACGCTCTCTGGCGCCATCAATGGTCGAATATACGACTTTTCGTAACGATAGTTATGTTGCCGTAAAAACTCTTTGGTTCGACTCAGCATGGTAATCACCTCCTATAATGACAATCTACTCGGTTCTCAAAACATTTTAAAACCACTTCGGTTGTCCCAAACGGGTTAAAATGTATCAATAATTGATAATAGTTGATTTTGAAATGGAATGCAAGCAAAACGTTTGCTAAGGCCCACTTTTTAGGCACCAATGTAACGGATTTCAGACACCCATTGACTACTTTGAAACCACTTACAATTATAGCACACTCCCTTTTAGTTTCTGAGTAAAAAGCTAAGATTCCCGTGAAATTCTCGTCAGCGTTTTTGTTGCTTTTTATAACGTAATCGTTAAAAATAGAAGATAACCGTTATCGTTATTTAAAGGAGGAAGCACACGTGTTAAAAGAGTTTAAGGAATTCATCGCCCGGGGCAACGTCATGGACTTGGCTGTTGGGGTCATCGTTGGGGCCGCCTTCACTGCCATCGTCAAATCGCTGGTCGACAATCTGATCAATCCGCTGCTGGGTATCTTCATTGGCAACATTGATTTTTCCAATCTCGTCTTGACCATTGGCAGCGCCCATTTTAAATACGGGGCCTTTATCAACTCCGTCATTAACTTTTTGATCATCGCATTTGTCGTCTTCCTATTGATTAAATTTATCAATAAGCTGGTTCCAACCGCACCTGAGGAACCCGATGAAGATGAAGCCCCCTCGCAAGAAGAAGTTTATCTCAAGGAAATTGTAGACTTGTTAAAAGAGAAAAAATAAACCGACTCTTCGTGGGTCGCCCGCTGGTCATTGTCCTGGCGGGCGACCTTTTTGTTTGCCATCAAAATTAGCCGTGCGTAAAAATAGTCCAAATATTTTTTTAAACAACCATTCTTTACCAAAAAAGAACAAGTAGGCATTGCAAAACCATGGCTTCCCCCATAAAATTAGTGTTGGGCGTTTATTACTTACCGCTCATTGTTCACAGCTAAATCTGAAAAACTATTGATGAAGGGGGTCATCTTATTATTTGGAGTATTCTGTGGATGCTGGTTTGGGCTGGCGGCGCTTACTGGGCCTTTCGCCGACCACATCAGCACCAAAGGCGTCACCTGATTTTGGGTATTATCAGTATTATTTTAGTGTTATCTGGTGGTTTTTACGCGATTGGAACGGCTAACGCGAAGCCCCAGACGATCGTAACCACCAAAACGATTCATGTTGGTAGTCAGCGGCTGGCCAAAGCCAAGGCCGAATCCAAACGATTAGCCGCCACCGCCAGTCATCAAGACGACGCCAGCATGGCCCTAGCCGACAAGATCAGTTCGTCATCTGCCGCCTCATCTAAGGCAAGTTCTGAAGAATCCAGTCAGCAAGCGAGTCGTCGTGCCAGTCGCCAGGTTGAATCGGAACGCGCTGTGGCGGCGAGTCAAGCGGCAGCAACGTCCACGAGTCGGGCAGCGGCTGCCAGTAGCAGTAGTCATCACTCAACATCGTCTCACGCCAAGGGTGACCTCGACACGCGTAAAACGGGTAAAATCATTGGCAATCGGAATTCCAAAATTTATCATACGCCGGACCAAGCGGGCTACCACATGAATAGTAGCAACGCGGTCTACTTCCAAACGGAAGCACAGGCCAAGGCGGCCGGCTATAGAAAGGCATTACGCTAATGAAAAAGATAACAGTTTTAACGCTGGCATTGTTCAGCACCTTCGCTATCGGCGTCAGTGGTTGTGCCCCCACTAAGTCGTCGGCCAAGACCACCACGAATACTAAGGTCGTCTACGACCACTCACCAGAAAAAAAGGCCGTTAAGCTGGAGAAGGCCAACGCCGCGGAAAAGGAACGTCTATCCAGTCAAAAAGACGATATTTCTCAGCAACAAGTTTCGTACGAACACAAGCGGGCAACGACCAAATCGAAGGCCAAAAAGGTTGTGAAAAAATCTTCAACGACCCCAAAGGCTAAGACCAATCTGGCCACGTTAACCTACAGTGGGCAACAGGAGATTACCATTGACCACAATAATCCCCACTTTAGTCAGGCGCAACTTTCCACGAAAAAAGGGCCGTGGCAGACTTACCACAACCTAGACGGGTATAACCGGGTCACTGGAGCAGCGGCTCTGCTGAATCGGTCGCTGATGCCTAGTGCCAAGCGTGAGGCCTTGACGTTTGATCCCACCGGTTGGCACAACAAGCGTACCCATCATGGTTGGCTGTATAATCGTAGCCATTTAATCGGTTATCAATTTACCGGGCAGAACAATAACCCCAAGAACCTGATGACTGGGACGCGGACCTTGAACAATCCCAGCATGCTCCATAACGAAATGGACGTGGCCACTTACCTGAAATCCAGTTCGAGTCACTACGTTCGCTACACCGTCACGCCAGTCTTTAAGGGCCATGAACTGGTGGCTCGCGGTGTCCAGATGCGGGCCCAATCCGTTGGCTCAAACGCCATTCGATTTAACGTTTATATTTTTAACATCGAACCCGGTTACACCATTGACTATGCGACCGGCTATAGCCAAGCGAGCTAAGTCATCGTCCAACTGCTGAAGACGAAAAAAGCTGCCACCATTACATATCCAGGGAGGATACTATGAAGACATTACGTCGCGCCATGGCGCTGATTGCCGTTTCATTTACACTTGGCGGGATGGTCGAACCACTGACCGCCCCGACTACGACTGCCGAAGCCAAGGCCACCAAAGTTTGGATTGCGCCGAACCACGGCAAGAAGTATCACTACGACAAGCACTGCCGGGGCTTGAATCATGCCGGCAAGCTGAAGCACGTCACGCTGAAATGGGCTAAACATACCCACTACAAGCTGTGCGGTTGGGAAAAATAGCGTCAACCACGGGGAGCAAATCGATTCCCCGTTTTTGTATCCAGTAATTTGCGCCGTTACGACTAGCCAACTGGCCAACATGTAAAGATACCTTACTATTATTCGTTAAAATGCTATACTGATAAAAGATGCAATTTCTCAAAGATAGGGAAAAGATTTTATTAAACTTTTGGAAATTAAGCACGAGATAAAGAGGTCGAACAGCATGAAGGAAAAACGAGCGGAATTTACGAAGACGGACTGGCAACGTGCCCAAACGGCGGTATTCAATGAATACGACCGTTTCGTCAAACGACTACACGTCGAGGGCGTTGACTACACGATTCTGCAGGCTCGCCGCATTGTCATTTATCAAGACTTGATTGAAGAATGGAAACATAACGTCCCGACACTCATGACTGATTTGGAAGACAACATCCAGGCGTTGACCGTTTTCACCGACTTAGCCGAAGATGGTCAGAGTCACCTACTCGATCGATGTGCGAAGAAGATGGAGGTCTGGCCAGACTACATCCCCTCACCACTGACGATTTGGCTGGAACTGGCTGAAGACGTTGAACGCGAATCCTAGAGTGCACCAATATAAATTTAGAGACGCAAAAGGTCTGGGAAAATCCCAGACCTTTTTGCTTGGCCTACATACGGACGCCAAAGTCGATTAGCTCTAATTTTTCCAGTTTATCTAACCGAAATTGAACATCCTCCACCGTCAGCTCAAGACTCCCCATTGGAATAATGGACCCATTGTCCTTAGACCATTCGCACAGCCGTTCCAGCAGATCCAAGTCGACATCATCAAGCTGATCAACAACATCGTTGATACGGTTAATAAATGCCGTCGGTCCCCCATGAAACGCAAACATTAATCCTTTAGTCATTGGTACTCCCCCTTAGTAGTCACAGGTGTCCTACTGATAAGGGTAGCTTACCATTTACTGTTAGGACCATGCACAGGATAACTCTTGTCTGGATAGTGCAATTGACGAACTAACGGACTGGGAATAATTGTATGCGACTAGTAACTCCTCATCTAATTCTCCAAGGAAAACAGTGCTACTTATTTTTTAACATCTCGTTCCACTAAATCTTTATAGATTATGGTGTTCAGGCTCAATTATCCTAGAATTTCTCTGTATATACGCTTAAAATAAAAAGTGTATATAGAAAAACACAATAAGTGAAAGAGGAAACTGGAAAATTAGAACGACAGCCTATCAAACGTACATCTGACTATTTTTCACTTTGAATCTTTTGCTATTTTAGTGTTCATTCTTATACTCAATATTAAACTAGCCGGCTCAAAGTCAAATCGTGCATAAATAACCTGAGAACAATCTAGAATGGAGATGCCAAATATTGGATAAACATCCCGTTATCTGGAATATATCTGCCGTAGCCATCGTAGCTGTGGCGCTTGCCTTTTGGCAATACTTCCTATTCATACTTATAAGGTTGATAATTGTATTCGCCATTTATAAAACGATTATCTTTTTTAAACGACGAAATCCTTTGCTGAAAAACAGTAGCGACTCATCTGCCTCCAAATGGAACCAGGAACAACCTACCACAACAAGAATTGACTCTAAACCTGAACGAAACAAATCATCTGAAAAGGAGCCATTGCTACCAGTAGATACAACAAAATTCTATCTTCCCAAAAGTAGTGTTGAGTTCCCGCCCCAAGATAAGAAGATACAGTTAGTTTCGGAAACAGTTACCGAAGCTAATATTGTCGTCGCTCCTTTGGCAAGACCTTTTTCCGTAACAACTGGACTCCACTTTGTTGGCAGAGACATTACGCCTGGCCGTTACAAAATCACAGCACCGGCAGGAAGTGGCAATCTCACAGGTGATGACATAAACGTTATTCTCAGTCATCATCCAGAAAGCTTTGAAATTAGCTCTTATACAACTGACCTAGAAACTGATCAACGTCTAAAAATCTCTGGAATTCAAAAATTAGATTTCAATCCGATCATTAAGCGACACTTTCAAAGAAAACTCACTCCCGGAAAATGGAAAGTTGGTCTTGATATCAGGCCTGGATTCTATAGCATTTTAGCTAACGAAGGTTCCGGTAACATCTATTCACCAGAAAGCGATATAAACGAAATTATAAGTGTAACCCCTGCCGATTATTCTGAGGTTCCGAGTGTCACGGCAGAGCTCATGAACGGACAAACACTTTTTACAGACGTACCAGAGCTACTCTTAGTTAGTTTATAATTCTTGTAATAGTTGAAAATCTGTTATTTTTAACAGGGCGTTATCAGACTGAAATTCTCAGTTCGGTAACGCCCCAATCATTTATGCTGTAGTAAATTAAGAATCTTATCATTCAACTTAATATTAGATGTATTAAATCTTCTTCATGGTTTGTGTAAAATTCCAAGTATCGAATAGCTAGTGGAAATGTCTTTAACTAAACCTCAAATTTAGTACGTAATGCTTCCGTTAAGACTTGTGACACGTTAATATTTCTCTCTAGTGCCATAATATTCAAGTATTCTGGAATCGTTAAGTTCTTTTTAACTGTTCTCGAATTTTTAATTCTAAATCTAGCCATGTTAACAGTAATGTAAACTAAGCTCTCACCTTCCTGTAACTGTATATCTTTGGGGCTCGAAGGTTCCGGGTACGTCTTCTCGTTATCCAACCGTTTTCCAATCATAGACTCTACCATGGTCACAGCCTCAGCAACACTGGCACCTTGCATATAGCTGTCCTGTAAATCGGGAACTCGAATCAAAGTACGATTACCATCTTCACTAAAAACGGCTGGATAAAGAACGATATCTTCTTTCATAGATACTTTCTCCTTTAATAAATTTAGTTGTCAAATAATATAAATTGTGTCTGATTGTCCATGTACAAATAATAAATATACACGCCGATTTCTCTAAAACAAAAATGGTAAAGGGACCCTTTATAATTGCTACGTATGAAGACCATCTATATATTTTTTGCTACTTGAACTAGCATACAGAGATTATGTAAACATATGATTAATTCCATGTATTATTCTTGTAAAAAGATTAATTTTGTCTTTTATGAACAGCACAAATAGATTGCTAATGATTACTGAAACAATCCTAAAAGTGTCAATTTTGTACGCAATTTTTCCAAAAAAATACACTGCCTAAAGAAAACGACAGTGCACCATTTGAAAATATTTTTCAAGTTTAACATTAATTCACAATATTCGTCGGATACAGGTAGGATAACGGTCGGATACCGAAGAAGCAGTTTTCTTAAGCCCTTGCTACTACTCAGTTTCATCCTCATCAGTCTTCAAAACGGCCATGAACGCTTCCTGAGGGATGTCTACCTTCCCAACAGCCTTCATCCGTTTCTTACCAACCTTTTGTTTCTCCAGCAACTTCATCCGCCGGGTACGGTCACCACCGTAGAGCTTGGCGGTAACGTCCTTCCGGTAGGCCTTGATGGTCGTTCGGGCAATGATTTTTGCCCCGATGGCTGCTTGGACTGGAATTTCGAAGTTTTGACGGGGAATGATTTTCTTCAAACGAGAGGCAATCTCACGACCCCGTTGTGCCGCAAACGTTCTGTGGGCGATGAAGCTCAGTGCATCGACCTTGTCGCCGTTTAGCAACAGGTCAATCTTAACCAAGTCGGCCGCTTGATAACCATTCATTTCGTAATCCAATGACGCGTAACCCCGCGTGCTGGACTTCAACTTGTCAAAGAAATCGAAAATGATTTCCGACAACGGCATGTTGTAGATAATATTCACACGGTAGTCATCCAAGTACTCCATCGTCAAGAATTGGCCCCGACGGTGTTGGCAGAGTTCCATGACGGCCCCCACGTAATCGTTAGGCGCCATAATCGTGGCCTTGACCACGGGTTCTTCGATGCGTTTGATGGCGGAAGCTTCCGGCATTTCTGCTGGGTTTTCAACTTCCTTCATGCCACCGTCCGTTAAGTACGCGTGGTACGTAACAGATGGCGCCGTGGTGATCAAGTCTAAATCAAATTCCCGTTCAAGTCGTTCCTGGATAACGTCCATATGGAGCATCCCCAAGAACCCACATCGGAACCCAAAGCCCAACGCCTGTGAAGCTTCTGGTTCAAACTCCAGCGCGGCATCATTCAACTTCAATTTTTCCAAGGCTTCGCGCAGATCGTTCAGCTTGGCATTGTCAGTTGGGTACAGCCCAGCATACACCATGGGACTCATTTCCCGGTAGCCTGGCAGTGCCTTTTCGGCCGGTTTAGCAGCATTGGTGACCGTATCCCCAACACGGGTGTCGGTGATATCCTTGATGCTAGCCGTGATGTAACCCACGTCGCCGGCAATCAGATTGTCTCTGGAAATCGGCTTAGGTGAGTTGACGCCGACCTCGGTCACTTCATACTCACTGCCGCTGTTCATCAAGCGAATCTTATCGCCCGGCTGAACGGTGCCTTCAAAGACCCGGACACTCAGCACGACCCCACGGTAATCATCATAAACGGAATCGAAGACCAGGGCCTTCAACGGCGCGTCCAAATCACCGGTTGGTGCTGGCACCTTGTGGACAATCTGTTCCAAGAGTTCTGGAATCCCAATTCCTTTCTTAGCACTGGCCAATACGGCATCGGAAGCATCCAAACCAATCACGTCTTCGATCTCCTGCTTAACCTTCTCGGGGTCAGCGGCTGGTAAATCAATCTTATTCACGACCGGTACAATTTCCAGATTGTCGTCCAACGCCAGGTACACGTTAGCTAGCGTCTGCGCTTCGACACCCTGAGCGGCATCAACGACCAAGATGGCTCCTTCACAGGCTGCCAGGCTCCGTGAGACCTCATACGAGAAGTCCACGTGCCCCGGGGTATCGATCAAATGAAACTCATAGTCGTGACCGTCTTTTGCGTGGTAGGTCAATTCCACCGCGTTAAGCTTGATGGTAATGCCTCGTTCACGCTCCAGGTCCATGTTATCCAACACTTGATCTTGCATATCGCGTTTGGAGATGGTATCCGTTAGCTCCAAAATACGGTCTGCTAACGTTGATTTCCCGTGGTCAATATGCGCCACAATGGAAAAGTTGCGAATGTATTTTTGATGGTTTTTTAATTTCTCAAGATCCATGTTGATTTCCTACTTTCTTAAACGCCATGTCTCGACAATTATACCAAACCAGCCGCCCTAAGTACAAACTTGACGTTGGTTGGCTTTGTCTCCTTCGACTTACCGGCCATCAGATATGGGCTGAAATGGTGCGGACGCACCTGAGCCCATATCTGGCAGCCTCTCAGCTTACATTGGTCAGACCCATAAACGAGGGCCATAGACTCATCGGAAAACCTAAAGTAGCTAAGATTACTTGAGAAAATGGCCACTGCAGCCAGAGTCGACAGCATCCATAGACAAACCTGCCTGCATTAACTCAGCCCCTAACAAAACGGGTTCCCACCACTATCGGCAGGAACCCGTTTACTTAACGTGTTTATTTCGTATCATTTTCATACTGCTTTAATTGAGACGGCGCTAAATTTTGCCACTTGGTTGAGTAGAACTTATCACTAATCGAGTAGGTTGGTTGTTGTTGCTGTTCGGTCAAGAACGGATTTACCCGCTTGTCGACCGCCAGCCAACCGCGCCAACCCAAGTGAATCGTGTCGGTCATAAAGTACGGCACGTTTCCCTTGTCGCTCAGGTCAACAATGTTGTTGAACCCTTGCGATTGCAGTTGATAGTGAATCTTCTGGTCAAATTGTTTCAGCATCGACGCCGAAAGTCCGGTATACTTCTGCCACTTAGCATTGATTGGCGGAATGATAAACATGACGTTCGTGTTCAACCGGGCAAATTGATCCAGACAAAGTTGGAAGTCCGCGAATTCCGGTGACTCGGTGTAAGACAAGTTCTTCTGGAAATCCTTCAACTTCCCCTTCTTCAATTCTTGTTTCAACCCGTGATTGTAAAACTTATCACTGATACGGAACGGGTTATTCCCCGTTTCCGCTTTCCCAATCCGACCACCGAGTTCATCCAGTGCCGAGTAAGAATAATGAGTGGGTAACTTCTCGGCCTGCTTGTTGACTCGGTTCAGGTTTTGCGATGGTAAGTCAATGCCAGAGAAGAATTGGTCCTCATGTGTCAGCATGTTCTTCCGTGTTTCCAAGTAGAACCGCTGATACTTAGTCAAACTCTTCCCAGCTGCGACTCGTTGTAAGGCCTGGTAAATAAAGTGATCCGAGTTGGCCACTGGCATCTGTAACAGCCGTTTAGCCGCGTACTGATCTATGGCATCGTGACGGAAGTGGGTCAACCACTCAGTCGTTTGGAGTTGTGAGTAGTAGAACCCAAAGGCATCCTTACGCGTCCCATCTTTAACAAACCATTGCGGCGAAATCACAAAGACGGCCTTCTTGTTGCGCAATTCGCCCTGAATATTTTGCATCACAAAGTATTGGGTAAGGGATTGTGATCCCCGCGCACCAAGTAGAAATGGTCGGTAACTTCGATTGTACTTCTGGGCTAAGACGGACGGATGCAGTGGGTCAAACCGTGACCATTCCGATGACCCGAAGAATGGCACATATTTTCCCTTTAACGCTGCTTCCTTGATGTACTTGCCCTTCATCACATTCGGAGAAAGTGAGACGGCCGCTTGACGTTCCCGATTGGCACTGACCTTACTGAGGCCTAACTTGACGGGCATTGCCAACACCGCAAAAACCAGAATTGCCGCGAGTATTAACGGACCAAAGATCCGTAGAAGTCGCTTTGCCATTGGCTAGGCCAGGCTTTCCACTTTCGCAATGATCTTGTTGGGCGTGTCCCACTCTGACCGCTCAAATTCAGAAACTGGCACGGTAACGTCCAGTTCACTTTGTAATTGCAATAAGAGTTGAACGGACCCCATGGAGTCGAGTAACCCGCTGTCAAACAGGTTGTCGTCCATTGCGCCACTAACATCGTTCCCCGTTAAATCGTTCAAAATTTCCAATACAGTTTCTTTGATATCCATAATAATTTCCCCCTCGATGAAATTAATAACCTAATTTAGTTGAACCACAATTTGTTGAGTAACCCCGAAAAGATTAGGAAGCTAAAGCAGACCAGGTTAGCCGTCAAGAAGATGGCGAAGACCTGAGTGAACCCGTTATGTGGAATGCTCTTACGATGTTTCTTCTTGTAACGCAACCACATATCGTTGACCATTAACGCTACCCCGTGGAACAGGCCGTAAGCGATATAGTACCATGTCACCCCGTGCCAGAACCCCATGACTAACATGTTAATAATGTAAGTCACGTTAGCGGTCGTAGTCGGCTTCTTAAAGATTTTATGCTTCATGAACCAGAAGACCAGGCGCATGTAGATAAAATCACGGAACCAGAAGGACAAGGTAATGTGCCAACGATTCCAGAAGTCTTTGATGTTCGGTGACCGCCATGGTTGATTGAAGTTCATCGGTGTGGCAATTCCCATGATATAGGATGTCCCCACCGCAAACAACGAGTAACCCGCGAAGTCAAAGAACAAGTCGGCACTGTATGCATACATGTACCCGACCACTGGCCAGGACAGGTCCAAGAACCCGCCCCGTGAGTGCATCGCCATCAGTTGGAGCTTTGGCATCAGCATCGTCCCAAAGTAGTACGCCAGAACGAATTTGTACAGGAACCCCACGAAAATATAGCGAATACCCTTTTGTAACATTCCCAAATATTGTTCACGACTTGGCACAGACCGGTAATCCTTTTCGAATCGCCGGTAACGGTCAATTGGTCCTGAAGAAATCGTTGGGAAGAAAAGCATAAACTGCAGAAACGTCATCAGATTGTAGTTCTTTAACGTTCCATCCCGCGTTTCCATAATGGTCTGAACCGCCCGGAACGTCAGATAACTGATTCCCAGGAAGCCAATCAGCGACGACTGCCCATTTTCAACAGCCGGTGTCACCTTCACAATGGTTAGCGGTGCAATGGCCAAAATGACCATCAGGTAGAAGAACGGTCCTGAATTTTTATGCCTCCGGTAAACGGCATACCCCCAAGTCAATCCCACCTCATACAAAATGTAGATGATCAAGGCCACCCCTTGGGTCCATTTCGAACCCCCGAAGGTTAAGACCAAGAAGAAGATTGAAATCAACGTTTCGTACAAGCGTGACCGTTTGCCGTACAGGAGACCAATCATCAGTGGCAATAATGCCACGCCCAACAAGGCGAAATACGTTGGGTTACCGTAAGGTTCAAACGTCAACATTACTGATTGACCTCGGCAATGATGGATTTAATATCAACCTTGCCGTTGGGAGTCATCGGTAGGTTTTCTTTGTAGACGAAGCGCTGTGGAATCATGTATTCCATCATATCGCCGCCCTGTAAATTTTCCTTAATCGCCTTAGTTAAAGCTAATTCACTATCAAAGTTATGGTCGGCCGGAACGACCCAGGCAATCAATTGACTCACCTTGTGGTTCCGGTCATACCGTGGTACTGCCACTCCCACTTGAATATGATCTTCTTGTGACAGGTAATGGTTGACCTCTTCTAATTCGATGCGGTAACCATGCAGCTTGATTTGGAAATCCGTTCGCCCACGATACATGATCAACCCGTTATCCAATTGGACACCCAAGTCGCCTGCCCGATAAACGGTTCGCCCGTTTAGTGGTACAAAGGCCTTAACTGTCTTCTCTGGATTGTTCAGGTAACCCTTGGACATCGATGGCCCGCAGATCAACAGCTCGCCCTCAGTTCCTACAGGCACTGGATTGAGTTGGTCATCGACCACCATAATTTCCGTATCACCCTTGGCATACCCAATTGGTAACCGGGGGTAATCGGCTAAGATTTGTTCGGTGATTTCCACCTGCGTTACGGCGACAGTCGTTTCCGTCGGGCCGTACGTATTGAAAATCCGGGCTGCTGGGAACCGTTTGTGTAAGTTCTGCGCCGTGGCGTGCGTTAATTCTTCACCACAGAACAGAAAACGGCTTAAGTTTGGATAATGGGCCGCGTCAAATGACGGTTCCATTAAGCAGATATCCACGAAAGATGGTGTGGATACCCAGACGTTTAAGTCCATTGTTGGCAAGGTTTCAAATAATTGCTTGAAGTTATCCGTAACGGCCTTTGGCAACGCCACTAGCGTTCCACCAGCAGCTAACGTTGGACCCCAGTCCATCACGGATAAGTCAAACGAGTATGGCGCCTGTGAGAGCGTCCGTGGCGCTGCTGGTAAAGCAAAGTCATCACTCAGCATCCAATTGACGTAGCTCAACAGATTAGCGTGTGAAATTTGAACCCCTTTAGGTTTCCCAGTTGTTCCGGACGTAAAGATGATATAGTAGTTCTCATCTCCGGTTACGCCATGGTCGACCTGATAGTCCACGGTCTGGTCAAAAATTTCGGCCAACGCGCTAGGCGTGATCACCGGTGTGGCCCCTAAAGTGGTTGGCAACTCACTCACAGCAATTGCTGCGGCAGGTTGCGCAATTTCGTTGATCGTCGTTACCCGTTCCAGTGGTGAATGCGTATCAATTGGCGCATATGCGTGACCACTCTTAACGACCCCTAAAAAGGTCGCCATCATATCAAACGTCTGACCCCCGAAAACCATAATCGGGGCTTCACGTGGCAACGACAAACCGTCTAAGTGGGCTGCCAAAGCATCAGAACGTTGTTTTAATTCACCGTAAGTGTTCGTGTGTCCTAAATCATCATAAGCAATCCGCTGCGGATCACGTACAGCGATTTCATCGATCGCCGTGATCATGTTTTTAATCATTATCTATCCCCCCCAAAGACTCCTCGGTTACATGGTTAGTTGTTGACCCCACAACTAGAACTCGTTGTAAATAAATGTCGAGTTGTTTAACCCACTGTAACCGTATAAATAAACTAATGCCATCAAAATTACAAAGTAGAACGCGGTCCAGCCAATGAACGCGACCACAGGCTGATGCCAAATAGCCAGCCACTTTGCTCTCATGAAATTCACCCCCAAAGTTTGCTAGCTCATTCGCCCCCGAAGCTAGCTGCCGATCGATCCTCAAGTCCGGGACTCATTTTCCCCGACGAATGACCCGTCCTTGAAGAGGAGTTCTGTGGCCCCTGCCACACTCCTTATGTTCTGAGGTTATCATTGCTACCAAGGGATTGCAAACAACACTACTCAACCTTAACGTTTTCTTTTCTTTTCAAAAATGCGGGATTACTTGTGGGACACAAAAAAGGCCGCTGAAAATCTTCAGCAGCCTTGATAGATTAGTCATTATCGCACTTTCGTTTGTGGACTAATTTTCATTGAATTTATCGCGCATTTTGTTAAATAAGTTACCTTTGCCACTCCCTGTGACATTTTCGCCGCTAGCCTTCGCAAAGTCACGTAACGCGTCACGTTGCCCTTTGTTCAGGTTCTTTGGCGTGATGACCTTGACCGTCACGTGTTCGTCCCCGTTACCATTACCACGTAAACGAGGCGCACCCTTGCCATGCAGACGGAAAGTCGTCCCGCCTTGCGTACCAGCTGGCACCTTGAGCTTGACATCACCGTGAACCGTCTTGACCGTCACATCGTCACCCAACGTGGCCTGCACGAAGGAAATCTCTTGATTAAAGTAGATTTCGGTGCCGTCACGCCGGAAGTCCTTGCTAGGTTCCACTTGGAAAATGATGAAGAGGTCGCCGTAACTACCGCCGTTTTGACCGGCTTCACCTTGACCTTGTAACCGCATTTGTTGACCGTCATCGACCCCGGCTGGGATGGTAACTTCAACTTCATGCCGTTCTTCTTCATGACCAGAACCGCCACAAGTTGGGCACTTTTCCTTGATTTCTTTACCAGTTCCGTGACAAACCGGGCAAGGTTGTTGACTCTGCATCCGGCCCAGTGGTGTGTTCGTTACCGTCGTCACGTAACCCGACCCATTACACCGTGAGCAGGTCTCCGGCGTGGTGCCTGGCTTGGCACCGTTACCGCCACAGGTATGACACTGGGCTTCACGGTTGTACTTGATCTTGGTCTTCTTCCCAAAGATGGCCTCTTCAAACTTCAAGTCCATCTGGTACTGAAGGTCCCGACCAGGCCGTGGTGCGTTAGGATTCCGCTGGCCACCACCGCCGCCAAAGAATTGGTTGAAAATGTCATCGAAACCGCCACCACTAAAGCCGCCGCCGAAGCCACCTTGTTGACCGCCACCGAAACCGCCAAAGCCGCCTTGAGCGCCATCGGCTGATCCGTATTGGTCGTAGTTCGCCCGTTTTTGTTCGTCACCTAAGACATCATAGGCGTCCTGAACCTCTTTGAATTTTTCAGCCGCGTCTGGGGCCTTGTTCAAATCTGGGTGATACTTCTTTGACAAGTGCCGATAGGCTTTCTTGATTTCTGCTTGGCTGGCATCTTTTGCAACGCCTAAAACGCCATATAAGTCCGATTGCGCCATCTTTTTCCTCCCAATCCATTCCGAAATTTTTCGCTACTAGTAAGAATAGCATACTCGAAACAAAAAGCCAAAGCCCCACGGACTCTGACTTCTTGTCTGAACTCTCTTAAGCCAATGGAACGGATTACTTCTTATCGTCGTCGTTAACTTCGTGGAAGTCACCGTCAACGGTGTCGCCATCCTTGCCATCGCTCTTAGCGTCGCCACTAGCTTGGCCAGCAGCACCCGCATCAGCACCGCCCTGGGCACCTTGTGCTTGTTGGGCTTGTTGATACAGCTTGACGGAGAGGTCCTGGATGATCTTCGTCAAATCGTCCTTCTTGGTCTTCATGTCATCAAGGTTGTTAGCTTCTTGAGCCTTCTTTAAGGCATCACGAGCATCTTCAGCCTTCTTGATTTCGTCATCGGAAACCTTACCCTTAACGTCTTTCAACGTCTTGTCGGTCTGGAAGAGTAATTGGTCGACTTCGTTCTTGGTGTCGACTTCTTCCTTACGCTTCTTGTCGGCAGCTTCGTTTTCCTTAGCTTCCTTCATCATCTTTTCGATTTCGTCGTCAGAAAGACCGTCGGAACTCTTGATGGTGATCTTTTGTTCCTTGTTCGTTCCCATATCCTTAGCGGAAACGTTAACGATCCCGTTCTTATCGATATCGAAAGTCACTTGGATTTGAGGAACACCACGAGGAGCAGCAGGAATGTCAGTCAGTTGGAAGTTACCCAACGTCTTGTTGTCAGCAGCCATTGGCCGTTCACCTTGTAAGACGTGGATATCAACGGCTGGTTGGTTGTCAGCGGCCGTTGAGAAGACTTGTGAC
Source organism: Levilactobacillus andaensis (assembly GCF_016861695.1). Classification (GTDB taxonomy): domain Bacteria; phylum Bacillota; class Bacilli; order Lactobacillales; family Lactobacillaceae; genus Levilactobacillus; species Levilactobacillus andaensis. The sequence goes on from NZ_BOLP01000016.1 coordinate 48,814, forward strand.
TTGCTGGTTGGAATCGTCGTGTTTCTGTCGATTAACTTCGTGAAGACACCACCCATAGTTTCGATCCCTAAGGACAATGGCGTAACATCAAGTAAAACAACATCCTTCACATCACCGGTGATAACCCCACCTTGAACGGCGGCACCTAAGGCAACGGCTTCGTCAGGGTTGATGGAGTGGTTAGATTCCTTACCCGTCCACTTTTCAACGGCTTCTTGAACGGCTGGAATCCGCGTTGAACCACCGTTTAAGATGACAACGTCGATGTCGCTAGCTTGTAAGTCAGCATCCTTCAAGGCGTTTTCAACAGGGATCCGCGTCTTTTCAACTAAGTCAGCGGTCAATTCGTTGAACTTAGCGCGGCTCAAGCTCTTTTCCAAATGCAATGGGCCGTTAGCACCAGCGGAGATAAATGGTAAGCTGATTTGGGCTTCAGTCACACCGGAGAGGTCCTTCTTAGCCTTTTCAGCAGCATCCTTCAACCGTTGCGTTGCCATCTTATCCTTGGATAAGTCAACACCGTTTTCTTCCTTGAAGCCGGCAATTAACCAGTCCATGATCTTTTGGTCAAAGTCGTCCCCACCTAAATGGGTATCCCCGTTCGTAGACAGAACATCAAAGACACCATCACCTAAGTCCAAGACGGAAACATCAAAGGTCCCACCACCAAGGTCGTAAACCATGACTTTTTCATCTTTGTCTTGCTTGTCCAAGCCGTAAGCTAAGGCAGCAGCCGTTGGTTCGTTGATGATCCGTTCAACGTTCAAACCAGCGATCTTACCGGCATCTTTGGTGGCTTGCCGTTGGGCATCGTTGAAGTAAGCTGGCACCGTGATAACGGCCTTGTCAACCGTGTCACCAATGTAGTCTTCAGCGAAGGCCTTCAAGTGTTGTAAGATCATCGCAGAAACTTGTTCTGGGGAGTAATCCTTGCCATCAACGGTCACCTTGTAGCCGGCTTCACCCATGTGACTCTTGATTGATGAAATCGTGTTTGGGTTGGTGATAGCTTGCCGCTTAGCAACTTCCCCAACTTGAGTTTCACCGTCTTTAAATGCAACGACAGATGGCGTCGTCCGGGCGCCTTCCTTGTTCGCGATAATCTTCGGGGTACTACCTTCAAGAACGGCAACGGCTGAGTTAGTCGTCCCTAAGTCAATCCCAATAATCTTGTTACTTGCCATCAAAAATTCCCTCTTTTATAGTTTATTTATAAATTTATTGTGCAACGACGACCATTGCTGGCCGTAAAACTCGATCTTTCAATAGGTAACCCTTTTGGAGCACCTTGACCACTGTATCGGCCGTTTGCCCGTCTTCAACGGGAACCGACTGGACGGCTTGGTGCTGGGTGGGGTCAAACTTCTGACCGATGGCGGAAATTTCCGTCACGTTGTTACGCTTCAAAGCGTCTTCCAAATGATCATAGGTCATTTGAACACCCTTTTGTAGTTGTGCAGCGGTCTCATCCGTTGCTTCCACTGCCAAGGCGCGTTCCAGATTATCAATCACGGGAAGCACGTCCTTGGCGAGCTGCTGACCATCATACTTGATCAACGTGGCCTGTTCCTTTTGGAAACGGGTCTGCATGTTCTGCACTTCAGCTTCGGCTCGGAGATACTTATCTTCAAAGTCACTGGCCTTTTGTTTCAGTGCAGCGACCTCGGCAGCCGTTGCTACTGGCTTAGCAGCTTCAGTAGCGGCCTTCGAGTCGGTCTTTGGTTGGTCTTTTGCTTGCGCATCCTTGGCTTTGCCAGCGGATTGCTGTGCGGCGGCTTTAGTCGCCGTTTGGTCATCAGTGGACGGTTGTTGCTTGTCAGCCACGATAAAACCTCCCTTTCTTTACTCGTCGTAAAACCGGTAGTAATCCAGTAGTTTTTTCGCGAGCTCTTCACGAAACGCACCGACAATTCCCAGCATTCGCGAATATGGCATTCGTGTTGGGCCTAGAATGGCGATCATGCCGCGGCCATGCTGGTTCACATCGTAAGTGGCGGTAATCAAGCTAAAGTTGCGTAACGCATCGTTGGTCATCTCGTTACCGATCTGAACGGAAATTTTATCGTCCGGTCGGCCCAAGACGTTGGCAATGTCGTCGGTCTTATCGATCAACGAATACAACGACTTCAGTGAATCCACATCGCTATCCTGTGAGAAGTTCAACAGGTTGAGCCGGCCGCCAACGTAGAAACGTTCTTGGGCTGCTCTGGTCAAAACATCACCGAAGATATCCAAGAACCCTTGAGGACTCTGGAGATAATTGGCGATCTTCATCGGAATATCTGCCTGTAACTTCTTCACCACTTCTGGTAACGTCAAGCCGACCAATTGATCATTGATCAAGCGGACGACTGCTTCCAGCTGGTCACCGGTGACGGACTCGTTGACGTCAAACGTCTGGTTCTCCACGTCACCACTGTCGGTGACTAGGATGGCCATGACTTGCCGTTTCCCTAATGGGACTAAACGAAACCCGCTGAGGCGACTATCTTTTAATTCCGGCTTCAAGGTGAACGCCGTGTAACTCGTCAGGTTGGAAAGAATCGTCGCGGACTGCGAAATAATTTCGTCGATCTTATGAAAATCCCCACCCAATGACGACTGAATCACGTCCATATCGTTGGGCCGCAATGGATCCGGCTTGACTAAATGGTCGACGTAATACCGGTAGCCTTCGACCGAAGGAATCCGACCAGAAGACGAGTGGGTCTTTTTAATCAGGCCCAACTCTTCCAGCGCCGCCATCTCATTACGAATTGTCGCTGAGCTTACGTGGATGGGCAACTGCTTGGCTAGTGCCTTTGACCCCACCGGAACCCCGGTGTTAGTAAAGTCGCGGACAACGGCTCGCAGAATCATCATTTGTCTTTCTGAAAGCATCACAATCACCCCTTTTTTAGCACTCAAACAATACAAGTGCTAAGACACATATATAATGTAGCAAAACCCGGTTTTGAAGTCAAGAAATCTGGTAGACTTTTTAGCAATCTCTGCTATTAAGTGCTAAAAAAGTTTCGTTTGGCGAGAAATTAGCGGTATTTCCAATTAAAGACACTAAAACAGCCGCGCTCCGGCTGCCAGGGATTCCGCCTGCTGTAGGGACGCTCCGGACTGAGGGGCGGTCCTCCGACTCGATTTGAAGCGACGAAAATCACGTATCTTCAAGGTCGCCCATGTTGTAGGCTAGCAAAGAACGCCAGCCAACAACATTACCACGGCCGGCTACATCCCTGGCCTCCTACGGCTCTGATTGTTTTTTCCATAACGTAGTTTGCATTCTGGGTGTGCTCAAACTTTCTAGCTAGGCCTACAACAACCCTATCCGTGAGCATAAACTAGGCTCTAGAAGCTCAGGGGTGTCATTCTACCCAACCGGCAGTAATTCTGCCACTAATCTATCAAACAGCCTATTTTGGCATTTGAATTTGTTCTGGGTAAAAATTATATATTCTAAGCCATACCTATTGATTGAATCAGTGGGCCTACCAATAACTTTCCATAAAAAAAGTGACCATCTCCACCGACCTGCTCGGCCGCAAAGACAATCACTTCACTCATTTCTAAATTTTATTGGCCACGCCTTGGAAATAGTCGCGGGTATCAGCTTCATCTTGCTTCAATTGGGCTACCAGGGGATCAACGCCAGCGAATTTAACTTCGCCGCGTAACCGATGGTGCCACTCCACTTCGACCGGCTCACCGTACAGATTACCTTGGAAGTCGAGCAGATTCATTTCGACCGTAATTGGCCGGTCATCGCCGAAGGTCACGTTATGACCGACGGACACCATCCCCGGATACCAGATGGCGCCAACTTTTAACCGGGCCGTGTAGATACCAATTCCGGGAATCCACTCATTTTCTGGCGTCATCACGTTTGCCGTCGGATAGCCAATCGTCCGTCCCCGGGCTTCACCGTGAACGACGAGGCCGGTCGACCGATACGTATAGCCCAGCAACTGGTTGACCATATCAATGTCACCGGCCTTCATCGCTTGACGAATCCGACTGGAGCTGATTTTTTCGTGGTCACTGGCCTCTTCGGCAACCGTTTCGACCTCAAAGCGTCCCTGCGCGTATTCGGGTAAACGGGCCATCGTTGCCACGTCCTTTTTCCCGTACGTGTGGTCAAAACCCGCCACGGCCACGATTGTATGGAATCCAACCAAATAGTGGTCAACGAACTCCTGGGGTGTCTGCGCAGCGAATTCACCGGTATAGTTAACTAAAAAGACCCGGTCAACGCCCAGCCGATCCAGTTGATGCATTTTACGGTCCGTTGTGCTTAAATATTTACGGTCATCGGCTTCCAGTGGCCGATAGACCAACGCCGGATGATGGTCGTAGGTCAATACGGCTAATTTAACCCCCTTGGCCTGAGCAATCGTTTTTGCCCGTTCAATGACCGCCTGATGACCCAAGTGAACGCCATCAAAGAAACCCATGGCGAGGACGACTGGCTCATCAGGAATCTGACGTGAATCTAATGGATGATGTATGCGTATAACTTCCATGGTGGACTTCCTTTACTGAGAATTAATTAACCGTAAACATTTTTAGTGGTTTATATTGCTTTTTTTCTGGCACCCATTGGTACAGGCACTTCGTCTGGCCCTGATAAGTCAACGCGACAACTGGTGCCGTGCTAGCCATTTCCTCGGGCGTTAGAAAGACGCCATTTTTGACCAGTCCCCACAACTTGTCGGAAAGCGCCACATGCGGGTAATCCTGCAGGGCGTAGTCGATGGGCCGTAAAATCGTGCTCAGGTCATCGGCGGCCATCGCAGCTTCAACTTGCGCCAAGGTCACCGTCTGGTCCAACGTAAACCCACCGCTCTTATGCCGTGTCAAAGAGGCCATAACGGCCGGAACACCCAACTGCCGGCCCAAGTCGACAGCCAGTGTCCGCACGTAGGTCCCTTTCGAGCACGCCACTTCAAATGCCACCGTCTGCGTACCAGGGTCGGCGTCAAACGTCCCAGCGTCTGCCAGCGTAAAGTGCTCCACGGTAATCGTCCGCGTTGGCCGCTCAACCGATTCACCAGCTCTGGCGTACTCATATAACTTCCGACCATTCACCTTGACCGCCGAATACATCGGTGGTGTCTGTTGAATCGTCCCCGTCAGTTTAGCAGTTGCTGCCGTCAACTGGTCCAAAGTGAACGCTTGCGTCAGCGGTTGCTTGTCAATAACATCCCCATCGAGGTCCTCGGTGGTCGTTGCCAAGCCCAGAGTGACGGTCCCGCGGTACATTTTTCCGGAGCCCATTAGGTAAGGTACAACCTTCGTCGCAGAACCAATACAGATAGGCAAAACGCCATCGACGCTGGGATCCAACGTCCCACTATGACCGACTTTCTTCGTGTGTAAAATGTGACGTAGCTTAGCGACACAGTCAAAACTGGTCAAGCCACGTTCTTTGTACAGGGGAATAATCCCGTCCATGATGGAGCCTCCGCTTCTTTACTTTTAATCATTATTTTAATTATCGCGCTAAACCTGAGTCGCCGATGCGTCATCACGACTCACAATTCAGTGACAGTCTCGATCACGAGTGACCACTAAAAAACGTGCCCACACGTGGCGTAACATTTAGTTTACCACAAGTTCCCGTCTCATCGCTACTTTGGCAAGCTCTGGTGGCTTTCTACAGGGAAAATTCCCCAAGCCTGGGCTGAACGATGGCCTGCCCACTCCATTCAACCGAATTGAAACAGTACAGGTGTGACGTGAATTTTTGCAAACCATCACCGAGTGTACACTTCTCTCGGCTTATACAAACGTTGTTAGGCCACTACAAAACAACCACCAAAGTTGTCACGCATAACATTGGTAGCTCAAACCATTGGCACGTTAGCCAACAATTTCTATTGAAGCCACCAATCAGAGTCGGAGGATCGCCCCATAGTCCGGAGCGTCCCCACAGCAGGCGGAATCCCTGGCAGCCGGAGTGCGGCAATCTCCTCCAACGTAACTATCGCTGCAAACAAAAAAGGCATTGATCATAACCGACCAATGCCTTTTGTATACCGCAATTACTCGCGGTGATGAAGTTCATTTAAGAGTTCATCGATATGACTACCGTAACGAACTGACGAATCCTGTTCGAAAACCAGTTCTGGCGTCTTATAGATGCTCAAGCGTGAGCCCAATTCAGAGCGAATCAGACCAGTGGCTTTGTTCAGCCCCTGTTGGGTCTTCTCAGCGGAAGACGCCTTGTCTGACAAAATGCTGTAGTAAATTGTGGCTTGCTGCAAGTCACCAGTGACTTCCACACCAGTAACGGTGACACCCTCGACCCGCGGATCGCGGACACGCTTTAGTAAAATATCCGTAACTTCCCGTTGGATTTCTTGTTCCAACCGGCCAACTCGATATTGTGCCATAGACGTTTTGCCTCCGAATCTTTATTTAACGGGAACTTCTTTCATCACGTAGGCTTCAATCACGTCGTCTACCTTGATGTCGTTGTAGTTCTCGATAGTCAGTCCTAATTCATAACCCATCTTAACTTGCTTGACATCGTCCTTGAAACGCTTCAGACTGCCCAGCTTACCTTCGTAGATGACAACGCCATCACGAATCAAACGAACGTCACTATCTGACGTCACGTAGCCTTCAGTCACCATCCCACCGACGATCGTACCGACTTTAGAAGCGTGGAAAATATCCTTAACTTCAATTTCACCGATAATTTCTTCTTCGTAGGTTGGTTCCAGCATCCCTTTCATCGCCGTCTCAATTTCATCAATGGCGTTGTAGATGACGTTGTGCAAGCGAATGTCGACCTTGTCGCCATCGGCTTGAGCCCGTGCTTGTGGGGTTGGCCGAACGTTGAACCCAATGATGATGGCATCTGAGGCTTCCGCCAGAGTAACGTCACTTTCATTGATGGCCCCAACGGCAGAGTGAATGATGTTGACCCGAACACCGGATACATCGATTTTCTTCAAGCTACCAGCTAAGGCTTCAACGGAACCTTGAACATCGGCCTTGATGATAACGTCAACTTCCTTCATTTCGCCTTCCTTAAGGGAATCGAAGAGGTTGTCTAACGTCACATGGCTAGTGTTCCCACGTTCCTTGACCAAGGCTTCCTTGGCCCGTTCTTCACCAGCTGCCCGCGCCGTCTTTTCGTCATCGAAGACGATAAACCGGTCACCGGCTTCTGGCACGTCGTTTAACCCAGTGATTTCAACTGGCGTAGAAGGAACGGCGTCTTTGATCCGTCGGCCACGTTCGTTGACCATCGTCCGGACACGACCAAAGGTGTTCCCAACTACGATTGGGTCCCCAACGTGCAACGTTCCTTGTTGTACCAGTAAGGTTGCAACGGAACCTTGACCTTGGTCCAAGCGGGCTTCGATCACACTACCAGCACCATTTTGAACAGGGTTGGCCTTCAATTCAAGCACTTCGGATTGAAGTAAGATCATGTCGAGCAATTCGTCGATGTTCTTCCCAAACTTCGCAGAAATTTCAACGAAGATGGTATCGCCACCCCAGTCTTCAGGAATCAATTCGTATTCCGTCAATTGTTCCATAACGTGGTTCGGGTTAGCACCCGGCTTATCGATTTTGTTAACGGCAACGATGATTGGCGTCCCCGCAGCCTTCGCATGGTGAATGGCTTCGATAGTTTGTGGCATCACACCATCATCGGCAGCAACAACCAAGACAGTGATGTCGGTAATTTCGGCACCACGCGCCCGCATTTCGGTAAAGGCCGCATGTCCTGGGGTATCCAAGAAGGTGATCAGCTTGTCATTGTAGTGGACTTGGTAAGCCCCAATGGCCTGCGTGATCCCACCGGCTTCACCATCGGTAATGTGCGAGTGACGTAAGTGGTCAAGCAGTGTCGTCTTACCATGGTCAACGTGACCCATGATGGTAACGACTGGTGCCCGCGTAACTTGGTGTTCCTTGTTAGCCATTTCGGCGTCAAAGAACTTGTCGATGTCGGTCACATCGACTTCAACCTTTTCTTGTGCTTCGATACCATAGTCGTCTGCTAAGACTTCGATCGTATCCTTGTCCAAGGATTGGTTTTGGTTGACCATGACACCCAACATGAAGAGTTTCTTCACGATTTCAGCTGAAGAACGGTGTAAGATCTTGGCCAAATCTTGAGCGTTCATGCCATCCGTATAAACTAAGACTTCTGGTAACGCCTTGTTCTTACGTTCTGGTGCGCCCTTGTGTTGGTTCGTGTCTTTAATCCGTTGGTTCTTCTTATAACGGTTGTTATTATTATTGTTTCGGCGACGGTTATTGCGATTGTTCCGGTTATTCCGGCCCCCGCGACTGTTGCTGCTATTGCCGTTGTTGCTACTCCGCCGACCATTACTATTATTTGTATTATTATTCAAGCTTCCACCAAATCTGCCGGTACCGGTATTATGTTGCTCACTGTGATTACTGCCGGTCTGGCCATTATTTTTATTGTTGTTGCGTTGTTGATTATTGTTGCCACTAGCATTCCGGTTGCCATTGGCCGCACTGTTATTACTGTTGTTGCTGTGCTGCCGACTATTGGCTGGCTTCCCCTGATGGTTATTATTGCCACCATTAGCAGTTGCCTTATGGGTTGTCTGATTCCCGGTACCGTTGCCGTGGTTAGCCGGCCGAGCAGCCTGCGTTTTCACGGGTTGTTTGGCCGAGGATGTTGCTTTAGAGGCTGACTGCTTCGGTTGAAAAGCAGCCCGTAACTGACGTTCTTCGTTCTCGCCGAGCGTTGACATATGGTTTTTCACCGGAAAGCCTTTTTCTTCGGCCTTCGCGATGATCTGTTTACTGGAGACATTAATTTCTTTGGCGAGTTCATAAATTCGCTTTTTCCCCATATCTTCACTCTCCTTCATATTCTACCGATCACGAGAACGTCAGGTGGCTACTCTAATAGTTGGTGTAACTTCCGGACGAATCCCGGATCAGTAATGGCAATGACCGTGCGCGCCGACCCAATGGCCGTGCTCAACTGGTCCTTGGTAAACGATTCATTCAATGGGACATCATAGCTCGTCGTCTTGTCACGGAACTGTTTTTGGCTCGACTTGCCAGTATCACTGGCCATCAACACCAATTTTGCAGAACCGTCACGAACAGCAGCTAGGACAAAGGATTCGCCGGTGACCAGCTTACCTGCTCGCCGCACCAACCCCAACAATTGTAAAGCGCGCTCAGAATTAGTCATTGTTAAATAATTCCCGCCGTGCTTGCTGATGGTCAACGTATGCGATGAGATCATCGTAGAATTGATCATCGATTTTAACGCCAAAGGTATGGTCGAAGGTCCGTTCCTGCTTGGCCTTCTTAGCAATGGCAACATCTAAACTGATGTAAGCGCCACGGCCAGATTGCTTGCCGGTCGGATCGATACTAACCTCTTGTTCTTGGTTCCGTACAATGCGGACCAATTGCTTCTTGGGCGCCATTTCCCCGGTCACAATATCCTTGCGCATGGGGACTTTCCGTTGTTTCATGGACCCAAACCTCCTTAAGGTGGACGTTATTCGGCCGTTTGGTCGTTAGCGTCGCTGGTAGTTTCACTCGTTGGTTCTGCGGCATCCGTCTCAGGGGCGTCAGCGGCTACGTCTTCAGTGGTTGCTGAATCTGTAGCCGTTGCTGGTGCCTCCGTAGCTTCTGCATCAGCCGTCTCAACGTCGTCGGTAACAACGTCTGCGTTATCAGGAGCAACGTCTGTTGACGCGCCATTTTCCTGATCAGCTTCCATTATAGCAGATGCTTCGGATTCTGATTTAATATCAATCTTATAACCGGTTAACTTTGCGGCTAAACGAGCGTTTTGGCCTCGCTTACCGATAGCTAAGGACAATTGATAGTCAGGAACGACAACTTCACAGGCCCGTTCGTTGTTTGGATCAAAGATAACGTCCAAGACTTCAGCAGGGTTCAACGCGTTGGCGATAAACTTCGCTTGGTCTTCAGTCCATTCAACAATGTCCATGTTTTCGCCGCCAAGTTCGTTCACGATAGTTTGAACCCGTTGCCCACGGGGACCAACACTCGTCCCGACTGGATCGATGTCCGGGTTATTCGACCGAACAGCAACCTTGGCTCGGTCACCAGCTTCACGGGCGATGGCCATGATTTCCACGGTCCCGTCGTAAATTTCTGGAACTTCTTGTTCGAACAAACGCTTCAATAAGTCAGCGTGAGTCCGACTAACGAAGACTTGTGGGCCCTTCGTGGCGTTTTCCACACGGGTCACGTAAACCTTGATGCGGTCGTGAATCCGGTAAGTTTCGTTAGGCATTTGATCCTGACGACCCATGACGGCTTCGACCTTACCCAAGCTCACGTAAACGAAACGAGAGTCTTGACGTTCAACCTCACCAGTCACGATTTCATTTTCGTATTGGCTGTATTGGTTGTAGATGATGTTCCGTTCGGCTTCCCGAACCCGTTGCAAGATGACCTGCTTAGCCGTCTGAGCTGCGATCCGACCAAAGTTCTTTGGCGTCACCTCAAACTTAATGTCATCGCCAAGTTCGTAACCCTTGTTGATGGTCAAGGCTTCATCCAAGCCAACTTCCAAGCGTGAATCGTACACTTGGTCAACGACCTTCTTCACAGCAAAAACGTGAATGTCACCCTTACGTTGGTCAAAGTTAACTTCAACGTTTTGGGCTTGGTCGTAGTTACGCTTGTATGCTGAAACTAAAGCGGCTTCCAGGGCATCGATCACAATTTGCTTATCGATTCCCTTTTCCGTTTCGAGGACGTCTAAGGCCCCCAATAATTCTTTACTCATGGTGTGCTACGCTCCTTATTTAGTTAGAACTTGATGGCTAAGCGGGCTTGCGCAATGGCATCGCGAGGAATCGTCAGGGTCTTGATACGACCCTTCAAATTAACCTTGAGATCCATGCTATCATCCGTCAGCGTCAATAACGTTCCTTCATAAACCTTACTCTGGCCGATCTTTTGGTACAGGGATACGTGGATGTAATCGCCCACGGCCCGTTCAAAATCTTCCGGCTTCTTTAACGGTCGTTCAGCTCCCGGTGAGGATACCTCTAAGAAGTAAGCTTGAGGAATGGGATCTGGATCAAGAGAGTCCATCTTTTCGGACACCTCATCACTGACCATCGCACATTCTTCAATATTGATGCCACCAGGCTTATCAATGTAGAGCCGCAGGTACCAGCTCTTACCTTCCTTGACAAATTCAACGTCAACTAATTCAAACTGATGCTGCGCCACGATTGGCTGAGCTAGGTCTGTTACGGTCTCGACGACAGTACTCAAAAAATTCCGCCTCCTACATTTTTCCATTAAAAAGAGTGAGCAATGACTGCTCACTCATTTAAAAAACGAGTTTAACTACAAACACTAGAATACACCAGTTCTCCGGCGATTGCAACCATTGCGCCACCTGCTATTCGACCGTCATCAGGAGTAAAATGAATCCGGCCGCCGTAATGAACTCAAACACCAGAAAGTTCAGCCGCGTTGTGGCCATCTCACGTAAACTGATAGCCTTGATAATCGTCAGGACAAATGCTGCCAGGAAATAGGCCACAACTAGCGCCAAAAATGGGGTTGCGACCACTGTTGCCAGAGTGCCAAACAGAATGTACCCCAAACCAATCAAACAATAACCTGCTAGAAAAATCCACCCATCTGGTAAGCCTACAAATCGCCGTAACATGGTGAACACCCGCTTTCGGTAAAGTTTATTAATGGTTCTATTATTCCTCACTGCTATTATAACATGAAACAGCCGTTTTGTAAGCGGTTACAGTCCTTTAATTCGGTTAATCCCGTGATTTCTGAAAGTCGGTTTTGAAGCTGGATTAGTTAAGGTCGTCCGCACTCCGGCTGCCAGAGATTCCGCCTGCTGTGGGGACGCTTCAGCCTGGAAGGACACCAGTCTTCTCGCTCGCTTTGAAGCCACGAAGACCGCGTGTCTCCAAAGTCGCCCATCGTGGTAGCTGCCAGCTACCACGATTTCCACGGCTGGCTGCATCCCTGGCCTCCTCCGGCTCTGATTGTGCATTCTGGCAGTATGGTTTTGAATCATCTCACTAGTTTTAAATAGTTATGCTGCAACTCTAACGCCAACACTTAACATTTTACATATGGCATTGGCAATTAGCTTTTTGTTTCTAACGTCGTTCCCAAACCATCAGAAGTAGCTGACTACCTCAGACTCAATTGTCGCTGAGCCCGATTCCACCTTACAGACATTGGCTGTATAAGCAAAAAAACTGCCGATGCTATCCAAGAAAATCAGATAGCATCAGCAGTTTTAGTAACTACATAACTTTTCGATAAACCCTACGACTGTCGCAGCCCATATCTGGTGACCGGTAAGGCGAACGAACCGCTACACGATTGATTACATCATGTCGTCAAATAAGCTCAATTGGTTTTCGTCTGGCAAACCAGTCAAAACACCGTTTTCCGTCATGAAGTCGATAATCGTCTTGGAGACCTTGCCCCGCTTAGCCAAGTCCTCTTTCGAGATAAATGGCCGGTCGTTTCTAGCGGCCACAATCTGCTTGGCTACGTTCAACCCCAGCCCAGGTGCGGCTTGGAACGGCGCAATCAGCGTGTCGCCATCGATGATCCAATCGGCCGCATCGGAGCGGTTCAAATCAATCATCTTAAACTTAAAGCCCCGTTCAAGCATTTCATTGGCCAGTTCCAGCACCGTCAACAGGTTCTTGTCCTTGGTCGACGCGTCCATCCCCTGGTCATTGATTGCCTTCATGGCAGCCTTCACAGCCGTTTTTCCTTGTGACATGGCCACAACATCGAAGTCGTCGGCCCGCACGGAGAAGTAAGCGGCGTAGTAAATGATTGGGAAGTAGACCTTGAAGTAAGCTACCCGCAACGCCATCAAGACGTAGGCAGCGGCATGGGCCCGCGGGAACATGTACTTGATCTTCAAACAAGAATCAATGTACCAGTCCGGACAATCCGTCTGCTTCATCTTTTCTTGCCATTCGTCTGGAATCCCCCGGCCCTTCCGCACGTGTTCCATGACTTGGAAAGACGTTTCGGAATCGAGGCCGAAGTTGATCAAGTCGGTCATGATGTTATCCCGACACCCAATGACGTTGGCGATGGTCGCGGTTCCGGCCTTGATTAATTCTTCGGCGTTCCCTAACCACACATCGGTCCCATGAGACAGACCGGAGATTTGCAGCAGTTGTGAGTAGTTCTTCGGGTGGGTTTCTTCCAGCATCCCCCGAACAAATCGCGTCCCAAATTCCGGCACCCCTAACGTCCCGGTCTTGGACTGAATTTGTTCCGGCGTGACCCCTAGCGAATCCGTTCCGGAAAACAGTGCCATGACGCCCGGGTCATCCATTGGAATCGTCTGCGGATCGACCCCGGACAAATCTTGCAGGGTCCGAATCATGGTCGGGTCATCATGTCCCAGAATATCAATTTTCAAAATATTATCATGGATCGAATGGAAATCAAAGTGGGTCGTTTGCCAAGCAGCGGTCTGGTCATCGGCTGGATACTGAATCGGCGTGAAGTCGTAGATCTCCATGTAATCCGGCACAACGATGATTCCCGCGGGATGTTGACCGGTCGTCCGTTTGACCCCGGTCGCGCCCTTAGCTAGGCGGTCGATTTCGGCGCCCCGGAAGGTCTGTTCCGTATCACGCTCGTACGCCTTCACGTAGCCGTAAGCGGTCTTGTCGGCCACCGTCCCAATCGTCCCGGCCCGGTAAACGTTCTTCTCACCGAACAAGACTTTGGTATAGTTATGCGCGATGGGTTGGTAGTCCCCGGAGAAGTTCAAATCGATATCGGGGACCTTGTTTCCTTTGAACCCTAAGAAAGTTTCGAACGGAATGTTGTGCCCGTCGCCAATCATCAGCGTCCCGCACTTCGGGCAATTCTTTTCGGGTAAATCGTATCCCGAGCTGTATTCCCCTTTGGTATAGAAGTGCGAGTACTGACAGTTAGGACAACGGTAGTGCGGTGGCAACGGGTTAACCTCGGTGATTCCGGTAAATGTCGCCACGACACTGGACCCGACGGACCCCCGTGACCCAACCAAGTACCCATCCTTGTTGGACTTGGCTACTAACCGTTGGGCAATCAAATAAATCACGGAGAACCCGTTCCCAATGATCGACTTCAATTCCCGGTCAACTCGGTGTTGGACTAGCTCTGGTAGCGGATCACCGTACCAAGCATGCGCCGTATCCATGGTTCGTTGCCGAATTTCATCTTCGGCCCCTTCCATCCGCGGCGTATACAGTTTGTCCTTCAGGGGGTGAACTTCATCGACATCGTTCGCAATCTTTTGCGTGTTGGTCACGACGATTTCCTTGGCCACGTCCTCGCCCAAATAGGAGAAGTCCGCCAACATTTCGTTGGTCGTCAAGAAGTGCACGTCCGGGAGTTCCTGCCGGTTCAGGGGATTGGCTCCCCCTTGTGAATGAATCAGGATCTTCCGGTAAATATAGTCCTCGGGATTCAGGTAGTGCACATCCCCAGTGGCCACGACTGGCTTGTTCAAATCATGACCGAGCTTGACCATGTTGCCGACGATCTCTTCTAGGTTCGCTTCATCGGCTATCAATCCGGAATCAATCAGCGGTTGATAGGCCGCCTTAGGTTGTACTTCGAGATAATCATAGTATTTGGCCTTAGCAGCGGCTTCCACTTGCCCCTTTTGCATCATCGCCGTGAAGACTTCGCCTGAGGAACAGGCAGAGCCGACGATAATCCCCTCGCGGTAGTGGTCGAGCACGCTCCGTGGCACTCGTGGTACCCGGTAGTAGTAGTCCACGTTGGACGCCGAGACCAGTTTGAACATGTTCTTCAAGCCTGCCTGCGTCTTGGCAATCAAAATGGCATGACTTGGCCGCGCATGTTTATACGCGTCATTATCGGTCATGTGATCGTTCAACTGGTCGTGATACTGGATATCATAACGATCTTCGGCATCCTTCAAGAACAGATAGTTCAGGTGACCCGTCGACTCTGCATCATAAACGGCCCGGTGATGGTGTTCCAAGCTCACGTGGAACCGCTTAGCCAAGGTGTTCAACCGGTAACTCTTTAACGTCGGGTACAAGAACCGCGCCAACGTTAAGGTATCGATGATGGGATTACTGATCTCAGACATGCCGTGCCGTTGATACCCGGTGTTCATGAACCCCACGTCAAACGTGACGTTATGCCCAACGATAATCGCGTCGCCACAGAACTCCCGGAAGAGCTTGAAGACTTCTTCTTCCGACTTCGACCCGGCAACCATATCATCGGTGATACTGGTCAAATTCGTGGTCTGCTCGGACAGTGGAAATCCGGGATCGATGAACTCTTCAAACTGGTCGATGACGTTCTTATGCTGCATCTTAACGGCCGACAGTTCAATGACCTTGTCATAAATGGCTGACAGCCCAGTGGTTTCCACGTCAAAGACAACGTACGTGGCACCGTCTAGCGGGACGTGTGCGCTGTTGTACCCGATAGGCACCCCATCATCCACCAGATTGGCCTCGACCCCGTAAAGCATCTTAATTCCCGCCTTAGCGGATGAATTAAAGGCCGCAGGGAACCCTTGCACGTCGGCGTGATCCGTAATTGCCAGGGCCGGCATGCCCCATTTTTTCGCCTGATTGACGTAATCTTCAATGGGATTAGTCGCATCCATCTGACTCATGGTCGTATGCAGGTGGAGTTCCACCCGTTTTTCATCGGCCGGCGCCGTGTCCTGGCGACTGGCATGCTTGACTTCGTTGATATCGTAGGCGTTTAACGCCAGGTCACGCATGAAGCTATCCTCTTGGACGCTCCCACGAACCTTGACCCAACTGCCTTCGGTAACCCCAGCAAATTGGGCTTCGTCTTCGGCCCCCCGGGAGAACTTCTTGACCACGATTGATGACGTGTAGTCGGTGATCTTAATGGTCAATAATTGCCGACCCGACCGTAATTTCCGTACTTCCTTGTCAAAAACGTAGCCCTCAACAATGACGGAGCGTTCTTCTTGGACAATATCGGCCATCCGCATGATCGGTTGGTCACCCTTAATGGTCTTCCCAATCTGTGTGGGTCCCTCGGCGGCTGGCGTATCGCCCTGACTCTGCCGCTTTTGGTTAGCCTTCTCGATGGCTGCTGCGGCCTGTTGTGCGAGTTGCGCATCCGTCTTTTCCTGACGCGCCTTAAACTCGTCGATCTTAGCCTGCGACTTCGATTCGTCGATCATGACGTGAATGTTGAATTTAGGGAAACCAGCATTCCGGTAGGTATCCTCAATGGGACCTAACGCCTGATTGCTCAGAAAATCCTTCACGACCTCGTTTTGTGCGTACAGGAGGACCCGTCCGTCCGGATCTAGCTCTGGTACCTGGGACTGACACAACTCCTGAATCAAATTGCTCGTCAGCCCACTGTTCTTGACGACCCACTGCCAATAGTCACCTAAGGCGCGGTTCGTGAGTTCTGGTTCCGCAATTAAAAAGGTGTTTTCCACCGTCGCAATCTCGCGAAAGGCAATCTGCAGATGATTTTGAAATTCCGCAAAGGCCGTAAACGGTAGAATGCTGGGCACGTTTAAATAAAAATGCCACCGACGTGACTGTTCATGAACCGTCAAATGGTCAATCGTAGCCGTTTGAAAGTACGGTTGCTCGGCCGCACTGGTTAAATCTAATTGTTGTAAGAGCTTTTCAAATAAAGCATGGCGATCTTCGTCCACGAGCGAACTCCTTTCAACTGTCTTGCTTACAAGTTATCTTGATATCATAGTAATTTAAAATTTGTGTAAATTGGCCCGCACTGCGGCTGCCAGGGATTCCGCCTGCTGTGGGGACGCTTCAGACTGGAAGAACACCAGTCTTCTCGCTCGATTTGAAGCCGCGAAGACCACGCGTCTCCAAAGTCGCCCATATTGTTAGCTAGCCAACGGCCAGCTAACAATATTCTCACGGCTGGCTACATCCCTGGCCTCCTCCGGCTCTGATTGTACTCTACCACAACAACTGTTGATCGGCTGATATCCTATTCCGTGGTCCCAGGTCATAACGATTTGTATGATTATCCCGAAGTTATCAGAGAGCACACTATGAGTCGAGAGGTCAGCAGATATGGACTCAAGTGCGTCCTGTTCGCACCGCTCCAGTCTATGTCTGTCTGCCAGTGAGGCAAAATTACCAAAGTGCTACCCAACCTACCGTTTAGAATGAAAAAAGCCAGCATTTTTGCTGGCCTTTTCAAGTGTGCTAGTCGATGTCTTTGAATAAGATCTCAACGGTGCTAGCAACTTCGTCTTTAATGACTTCGACCGTTTCACCAGTCTTGCGAATCTTAATTTCAACGATACCTTCGCCGGCCTTCTTACCGATCGTGATCCGCACAGGAATCCCCATGAGGTCAGAATCAGCAAACTTAACGCCTGGGCGTTCTTTCCGGTCATCAGTCAGGACACGGTAACCCTTAGCCGTCAACTGTTCTTCCAGTTCGGTCGTCAGGTTGGCTTGGTCTTCCTTCTTCAGGTTAACTGGGACCAAGTGAATGTCAAATGGCGCGATGTTCCGTGGCCAAACTAGCCCATTTTCATCGGCTTGTTGTTCGGCGATAGCGGACAGTAACCGGCTGACACCGATACCGTAGCACCCCATGATGACAGGCTTTTGCCGGCCACCTTCGTCAAGCACCGTGGCGTTCATGGCATCTGAATACCGGGTCCCTAACTTGAAGATGTGCCCGATTTCGATTCCCTTAGTGAACTTTAGCACACCGGAACCGTCTGGTGACAGGTCACCAGGTTGGACATCCCGCAAATCAGCGTAATCATCGACCCGGAAATCACGGCCAGCATTGGCGTTGATGTAGTGGAACCCATCTTCATCGGCACCAACGGCAACGTTGACCATGTCCCCAACGTATTGGTCGGCCAAGATCTTCACGTCTTCGCCAACACCAACTGGGCCAAGTGAACCAAAGTTGGCGTTCAAGTACTTCTGCGCATCTTCTGGCGTTGCGGGATCTAAGAAGTCCGCACCCAAATAATTTTTCAGCTTGGTCTCGTTGACTTCGTGATCGCCACGAACCAGGACCATCACGGGTTGTTCCTTGTCGGCCACGTATAACATGCTCTTGACCAAGGCAGATGGCTTAACGTCTAAAAATTCGGCAAGCTCATCAATGGTCTTCGCACCAGGAGTCGCAATCTTTTGTAGCTCTTCTGGTTGGGCGTGAGACTTTTTGCTGATGAAGAGGCTCTTAGCCATTTCCAAGTTAGCTGCGTAGTCGGAAGAATCCGAGTAAACGATCGTGTCTTCCCCAACGGGAGCAATGGCGGAGAATTCCTTGGAATCCTTACCACCCATGGCCCCACCATCACCAACGATAGCCCGATAGTTCAAACCAACGCGGTCAAAGATGTTTTCGTAAGCCTGTTCCATTTGGCTGTAGATCCGGTCGAGGTCTTCATCGTTAATGGAGAAGGAGTAAGCATCCTTCATGATGAACTCACGACCTCGAAGTAAGCCATAACGGGGACGGTCTTCATCCCGATACTTGGGTTGGATTTGGTACATGACCAATGGCAAGCGCTTGTAGGACTTGATGGCATCGCGAATCAACATGGTATACGTTTCTTCGTGGGTCGGCCCTAAGATGAAGTCACTGTCATGCCGGTTCTTAAACTTAAACAAGTTCGGACCGTACGTCTCGTAACGGCCAGACTCCTGCCAAAGCGTAGCGGGTAAAATGGCTGGCATCAACGTTTCTACGGCGTCAATTTTGTCCATTTCTTCGCGAATGATCTTTTCGATGTTTTCAACGACCCGGTAAGCCAGTGGCAGATAAGCGTAAACCCCTGCAGTGACCTGGCGAATGTACCCGGCGCGCAACATCATTTGATGGCTAAGCGCTTCTGCCCCATTCGGAACTTCTTTCAAAGTAGGAATGAGTAGTTTCGATTGTTTCATAGTTAAATATTCCCTTCTCTTAACGACCGAATTTGTTAATGAATAAAGTAACGTTCAATATCGTTCCACGTCACAAGTAGCATGAGTAGAACCAAGAACCCTACCCCCACCAACGTAATCGCAGCTTCCACATTTTCCGAAAGTGGCTTACGCCGAATGGCTTCAATAAAGTTTAATAATATTTTACCACCATCCAAGGCTGGAATTGGTAGTAAATTGACAATTGCTAAGTTAATCGACAGGAAGGCCAGGAAGTTCAGAACCCCGACAACCCCGTATTGCGTGGCCTGAGAGGTCGTCGCAAAGATGGCGACGGGTCCACCCAAGTCGTTTAGACTAAAGTGACCAGAGACCATGTGCCACAGAGCGCCAAACAACGCCTTGGTCATGGTCCAAGTCTGCGTAAAGCCAGACGCTAAGATGGCCCCCATATGCTTGTCCTGGGCTTGCGTGATCCCAATCATACCGACCGTCTTGCCATTGGACTTTTCACCAGTCGGCGTCAACGTGATTTTGCGGGTCGTGTCCCCCCGTTTAACGGTCAGAACCGTCCGCTTATTGGCTAACGGTTGAATTGCCGTACTCAGATCCGTCCAACTCGTGGTCTTCTTGCCGTTGACCGCCGTAATCTTGTCGTTAGACTGCACGCCAGCCTTCTTGGCAACGGAAACGGGCGAACTGGCCACCTGAACCTGATTGGTCCCCATGGCGACGCCACCCTGGACAAATGACATCAGCATAAAGGTCACGATGGCCAATAAAATGTTGTTCATTGGTCCGGCGAAATTAGTCATCAACCGGCGACCTAACGAGGCAGCTTGGAACTGAACGTCCTTCGGAGCAATCTGCAACTCGGTCCCGTCACTTTCGATAATCGTGGCGTTATGGGCAACCGGGTAGCGTTTAGCTTCGGCTTCATCCCCGTTTTCATACCCTTCGATCCACAATTCATCTTCCAAATCAGTCCCGGTAACCTCTAACGGAATCCCGTTAAATAGTGTTGATTTCTTACTCGTATTGATTCGTTCAACCTTGCCGGCGTCCCCAACGTATAAGCTCACGGGGGTCCCGGGTTTTAGCTCTTCCTCGTCATCTTCGGCACCCGCCATGCGGACGTACCCACCGACTGGCAGCAGGCGTAACGTATACGTTGTGCCATCCTTGCCGCGGTGATAGACGAGCTTGGGCCCCATCCCAATGGAAAATTCACGCACTAAAATGCCGCCGCGTTTGGCGAAATAAAAGTGACCGAATTCATGCACGATGACCAGAATTCCAAACACAATGATAAAGGTAATAATCGTCGTAATCACAGATGTCGTCCCTTCTTCAATTCGTAGTATCCCCAACTTTTTCTCTGCCACCTAGCATACCCTAAGCACCCTAGACGGCGCAAGCGAACAGCGAGGACTAAATCAAACCGAACAAGTGGATGACTGGCAGTACTAACAGTAAGCTATCAAACCGGTCTAAAATACCACCATGACCGGGTAAGATCTTCCCGGAATCCTTCACGCCATAGTACCGTTTGAGCGCAGACTCGACTAAATCACCAAACTGACCAACGACAGAGAAAATCAACGTCAGTAAGATCATAACGCCTAAGCTTAAATGACCGATTGGGAAGAAGTACCAGAAGACACTCCCAACGATGGTCCCGACAATGGACCCCCCGATGGAGCCTTCCCAAGTCTTGTTGGGACTGATGTGCGGTGCCAGCTTGTTCCGGCCAAATTTCCGCCCAATCATGTAGGCCCCAGAATCAGTGGTCCAAACGATAAATAGCGCGTACAACAAGGCAACTAAGCTAACCGCTCTGGCCGCGATAAAGAAGTGAAACCCGATCCCGATGTACAGCATGCTCAGGGTGATCACCCCGGCATCGTCAAAGGAGAACCGGTTGCGTGATACCACCGTCCGTAACAAGAGTAACAGCACAAACAGGTACACGATGTACCAGGGACTCAAGAACTTTGGCAGATCTGCCCACCAACTCTGTGGCGCAATAACGGCTAAAATCCCGATGCCAGAAATAATGGCTTCTGCACTGACCAACAATTTCTTCCGCATAATCAAGATTTCCGATAAGGCTACTAGCCCTAAAGCAAACCCCGCAATGTCGATCCAAATATGACCCGCCACGATAATGGGAATAAATATAATTAAGGCGACAACCGCCGTGATAACCCGTTGTTTCATCTTCCAAGCTCCTTAGTTTCTTTAAATTACCCCTTAGCGGGCGTCAACCCACCGAACCGTCGGTGGCGCTGTTGATATTCATAAATCGCTTGTTCTAACGCTGTCTGGTCGAAATCAGGCCAGTGTTGCTGCGTGAACACAAATTCACTGTAGGCGACCTGCCATAACATAAAGTTCGATAGGCGTTCCTCACCACTCGTCCGAATCAAGAGGTCCGGATCACGGAGGTCACCCAGATCTGCCGTCATCAGCTGCTGGTCAATGGCCGCTTCGTCAATGGCTGCTGGATCTAACTTGCCCGCCTTGACCTCCTCAGCCAGGTTTTGCACCGCCGTGACGATTTCGGCCCGACCACCATAGTTCAACGCGAAGTTCAGGACCATTCCGGTACAATCTGCGGTATCGGCAATGGCATCACGAACGGCCTTTTGGGTCGCGGCTGGTAACTGGTCCGTGTAGCCCATGACCTTGACGCGAATGTTGTTCTTGATCAGATCAGGCACGAACGTCCCAAAGAAGTCGACTGGGAGTTTCATCAGGTAATTGACTTCCGCCGTTGGCCGTTTCCAATTTTCGGTCGAGAAGGCGTATAGAGTCAACACCTTCACCCCTAAGTGGCTAGCTGCGGTGGCCACCGTCTTCACGGTATCCATCCCCTGCTTGTGGCCAGCGATTCGTGGTAAATGACGTTGTTGCGCCCACCGACCATTACCATCCATGATAATAGCGACGTGAGCGGGGATGTTGGCTTCGTCAAGTTGAAGCTCTTCCACCTCGCCCGTCGATTGATTTTTATTTAAGAATGAAAACACAGCGCACCTCCATTGGTCTTTACAACCTCTCATCATAACAAAAAAAGGACCGGGAAACTATCCCGGCCCCCAAATTGAGCGAAATCTTTAGCTTTTGACCGGCTGATTACTCGATTAACCGCCATTCGCCACGCTTAGCATCCGCTAACGTTCCGAAGTAGCTTAACAGCTTGTTGGCGTCATCGGCGCTAACTTGACCTAAGAGGTTCAGGCCTTCCCCAGTTGGTAATGGGTCGGATAAGTCGGTAATTTCATTGCCGTTTTCAATCGTTGCCTTAGAGAACGCAACAATCCAATCGTCCCCAATCAATTGGGTCACTACGAAGAATAAGTTAAAGTCATCGCTGACAAAGGCGGGTTGGGCATACACACCGTCTTGGATTTGTTCCAGTTCTGCACCATTGTAGTTCAAAATTGAAATGTTTTCGGCGTTAACTTCGTTGTTCAAACGGAAAACCATTTTCCCGAATTCTTCAGTTCCGGGGGTGATTTCTACGTTTTGTTGATCTTGGTTATCTTCTGCCATCTTAAAACGCTCCTTACTCTAATCAGATTTAGTCGGTTAAGACTTCTTTTTCTTTATCGGCCGCAATCGCATCGACGCTCTTGATGGCCTTGTCGGTAACCTTTTGGACTTGGTCCTCTAAGTTGTGCAAGTCATCATCGGTGTAATCGCCATCCTTGTGGCCCTTTTTGATGCTATCCATGGCGTCACGACGAACGTTCCGCACGGCAACCTTGCCTTCTTCGGCAGTAGCCTTCACACGCTTGGCAATTTCTTTACGCCGTTCCTCAGTCAATTGTGGAATGACCAAACGAATGGCCGTCCCGTCATTGGCAGGGGTAATCCCAACATCAGATTCCATGATGCCCTTTTCGATGTCTTCAAGCGCAGACTTATCGTATGGGGTAACCATTAAGATGCGGGGTTCAGGAATCGTGATGGAAGCCACTTGGTTCAGTGGTGTTTGGGCATCGTAGTAGTTCACCATGACCCGGTTTAAAATACTAGCGTTGGCCCGGCCAGCACGAATCGTTCCCAATTCACGTTTGAGGGCTTCTTCCGCCTTTTTCATTTTTGATTCTGCAGTAGTAATTATCTGATCAGCCATATCTATTTTCCCCTAACTGTGGTCCCGATGTTTTCGCCTTCAACGACCCGGCGAATGTTACCGGGTTCGTTTAAGTTGAAGACAACAAACGGGATATCATTGTCCATTGAAAGTGAGCTAGCCGTCGTATCCATGACGTGTAAGCCCTTGTTGATAATGTCCAGTTGCGTCAGCTTATCAAACTTAACGGCCTTGGGATCCTTGTTAGGATCAGCAGAGTAAATTCCGTCGACCCCATTCTTAGCCATTAAGATAGCATCAGCATTGATTTCGGCTGCCCGCAAAGCAGCGGTCGTATCCGTGGAGAAGTAAGGACTACCCGTTCCCCCAGCAAAGATAACGACGCGTTCCTTCTCCAAGTGCCGAATTGCTTTCCGTCGAATGTACGGCTCAGCAATCTGCCGCATCTCAATAGAAGTCTGAACGCGCGTTGGCACGCCAATTGACTCCAAGTTATCTTGTAATGCCAAAGCATTCATGATGGTTGCTAACATGCCAATGTAGTCGGCTTGTGCGCGTTCCATGCCCATTTGTGCGCCAGCTTCGCCACGCCACATGTTACCGCCACCAACCACAATAGCGATTTGGATTCCTAAGTTATAGACATCCTTGACCTCTTCCGCTACGGTTTTAATTACTGGCGGATTGATCCCAAATCCCTTGTCACCGGCCAAAGCCTCGCCACTGAGTTTGAGCATAATCCGCTTATACTTTACGTCCGCCATTGTGTTTCCTCCTATTGTATTCTGACAATAATTCTATCATACTTACACCCTTTAGTGATAGTCAGGGGGTACGAAATCCCTGGTTTGTCACCAAAAAGTTTTTATTTTTACTTTTTGCTTAGTCGTTAACCCTAAATCAGTCTAATCTGGTCGCACTGCGGCTGCCAGCCGGTAAAGCAAGTAGCTCACGAGCTTACCCGATCCACCAGTCGACCCTAACAAAAAAGCGTAGGCCCCTTAGCGGAATCTACGCTTTTTTACGGTTTGCTTAACCGTTGATTTGGTCTTGAACTTCTTTGGCCAAGTCAACCGTTGGCTTTTCGATTCCTTCACCAACTTCGTAACGAACAAAGGTCACTAACTTGCCACCCTTGCTAGCAACGAATTGGCTCACAGTTTGGTCGCCATCCTTAACGAATGGTTGGTCAGCTAAACTGATTTCGGACAAGAACTTGTGTAAACGGCCTTCAACCATCTTTTCGACGATCTTTTCAGGCTTGCCTTCGTTCAAGGCTTCTTGCTTCAGAACTTCGCGTTCGTGTGCTAAACGGTCAGCAGGAATGTCGTCACGTGAGACGAATTCTGGGTTGATCGCAGCAACGTGCATTGCAACGTCCTTAGCAGTTTCTTCATCGGCACCGTCTAAGACAACGACAGCGGCGATTTGGCCACCTTGGTGTAAGTAAGCACCAAAGACTTGGCCATCGGTCTTCTTAACAACGGCGAAACGACGTAATTGAACGTTTTCGCTGGTAACTTGAGTGGTCTTGATGATGGCTTCGTTTAACGTT
The DNA here is from genome assembly GCF_016861695.1 of Levilactobacillus andaensis. GTDB lineage: Bacteria > Bacillota > Bacilli > Lactobacillales > Lactobacillaceae > Levilactobacillus > Levilactobacillus andaensis. Next base: position 73,391 of record NZ_BOLP01000016.1, read on the forward strand.
TCGCCATCGTCAGCCTTCAAAGCTAAAGCAGCATCCAAGTCAGCTGGTTGTTGTGCAGCAATCGTGTCAGCAACCTTGTCAACTAAAGCGTTGAAGGTGTCGTTAGTTGCCACGAAGTCAGTTTCGGAGTTAACTTCGATGATGGCAGCGGTGTTCCCACTAACCTTCACCCGAGCTAAACCGTTAGCAGCAACGTTGCCGCTCTTCTTCTTTGCCTTAGCAATTCCCTTTTCACGCAGGAAATCGATGGCCTTGTCCATGTCGCCTTCAGAAGCAACAAGGGCCTTTTTAGCATCCATCATCCCAACTTGGGTCTTGTCCCGTAATTCTTTTACTTGTGCCGCAGTGATTTTGCTTGCCATGTGTAATGGCCTCCTTTTATCAATTCATCTAATTCACCAAAAAAGACTGACTCAATCTCAGGCCATGAACGGTCCTAAACATTAAGCCAGCCTAAGGTGCTTTAAATCTAGTATTTGGAAAGTGCCGCGAACGACACCTTGCATTTAATTACTTGTTGTCGCCTTCAACGGCGTTAACGATGTCTTCCATCGAGTTGTCAGCGGTCTTCTTGTCGCTCTTAGCGGCATCGGACTTTTGGCCTTCGAAAGTCTTTTCGTCAACTTGGTCTTCACCCTGACGGCCTTCAACGATAGCGTCAGCCATCTTAGAAGTGATCAGACGAACGGCACGGATAGCGTCATCGTTAGATGGGATAACCACGTCAATTTCATCTGGGTCAGTGTTCGTGTCAACCATAGCAACGATCGGAATGTTCAACTTTTGTGCTTCGTGAACAGCGATTTGTTCCTTGCGAGGGTCAACGATGAACATAACGTCAGGCAACTTAGGCATATCTTCGATACCGCCTAAGAACCGTTCCAACTTGTCTTGAGACTTCTTAAGTAAAGAAACTTCCTTCTTAGGAAGAACATCAAACGTACCGTCAGTAGCCATCTTCTTCAATGACTTCAGACGCTTGATCCGCGTTTGGATAGTTTCCCAGTTAGTCAAAGTCCCACCTAACCAACGGTGGTTAACGTAGTATTGACCAGCACGGGTAGCTTCTTCTTCGATAGAGTCTTGCGCTTGCTTCTTAGTCCCAACAAACAGAACAACGGCGCCTTTAGCAGCTTCGTCCTTCATGTAGTTGTAAGCAACGTCGATCAACTTCACCGTCTTTTGTAAATCGATGATGTAGATACCGTTACGTTCCGTAAAGATGTATTGCTTCATCTTTGGGTTCCAACGACGGGTTTGGTGACCAAAGTGGACACCGGCTTCGAGCAGTTGTTTCATTGAAATAACAGCCATGATAAAATGCCTCCAAATAGTTTTTGATTTCCTCCCCCACAATCAATTGACTGGAGAACTCGCAAGCGAGCACCCCTCCGGTCATCACGCGAGGTGTGAATTGGCGCATACGCACCGAAAGTTATTATACAAAACTGACTGGCTAAACACAAGCTAAAATCCTAAACTTTCTAATAAAATTGGCTTTCCCAGGAGAATATGGTAAACTGCTTAGGTCACAAATGAGGAGGAACCAGCATGATAAAAGCGGTCGTCTTCGATGTCGATGACACGCTCTATGACCAAAAGGCCCCCTTCACGGCAGCGTTAGCACCGTTACTCAAGTTGCCCGAAGCCGCGGACCTCAGTTTGGCTTTCCAAACTTACCGGCAACAAAGTGCCGCCGCTTACGAACAAGTGGCCGCCGGTATTTGGTCTCACGAAGAAATGGCTGTTAAACGGTTGAATGCCGCTTTACGCAGTCAAAATATACCCTCGGTGACAACCGAGATAGCCTTAGCTTTCCAAAACGCTTACTGTGCTGGTCTGAAGAAAATCAAGCTTTTTCCTGGACTAGCCAACGCCTTGGACCAGCTTAAGGAACATTACAAATTAGGCATCATCACCAATGGTAAAACGCAACACCAATTGGCGAAAGTGATGCAATTAGAGATGCACCGGTGGATCGACCGCGATGCCATCATGACGTCTGAAGAAACCGGATTGGCCAAACCCGATCCCGAAATCTTCACGCTCATGAATCACCGGTTAAACCTCCGTGCGAGTGAAGTCGTCTACATTGGCGACTGCTATAGCATGGACGTGCGGGCAGCAAAAAAAGCCGGCTGGCAAGCCTTCTGGTTCAACCACCGGAATCTGGAAATGCCCGATGGCGACTGGATTCCCGATCAGACGGTGGGCGATTCCTTCGAGTTACAGGCTCTGCTTCTCGCTTTGACCGCCATCGCCGAAGCTTAACCGGCATCTAGAAACAGCGACTCTTTCCTTTCATGGAGAGTTGTCGCTGTTTTTGTGTCGTTTTAAAGACGGAATCGTGTAGAATGACCGCACTCCGGCTGCCAGGGATTCCGCCCGCTGTGGGGACCGCTTCAGACTGGAAGACCACCAGTCTTCTCGCTCGCTTTGAAGCCACGAAGACCACGTGTCTCCAAAGTCGCCCATCATGGTAGCTTACAGCTACCATGATTTCCATGGCTGGCTACATCCCTGTCCTCCTCCGGCTCACACTGCGTTTTTCCACAGCAAATCATTTAATCCCTACGCCAACAACCATCGATTCATCCTAACTTGAAAAAATTTTCCATTGTTCTCCGTGACGAAAATACCAGCCTTCTCTGTTCAACTTTCATTGGCGAATTCTATAATCAAGTTAGCCACTTAGAATTTAGGACAAAATAAATACACCAAGACGTAGATCTCAGGTATC
>NZ_BOLP01000017.1 GCF_016861695.1 Levilactobacillus andaensis
ATACCTGAGATCTACGTCTTGGTGTATTTATTTTGTCCTAAATTCTAAGTGGCTAACTTGATTATAGAATTCGCCATTGAAAATATAGGCGATTTTTCAATAAACAGATGGTCACGGACCGCCAATAATTCAAAAATAGCCGATATTTCAATAAACAACGGGTCCAAGACCCCCACTAATCCAAAAATAGCCGAATTTTGGATTAAGAGACTACTTAAGTGCTCCAATAATCAAAAATTCGGCTATTTTTCAATAAACAGAACACATTTATGGCTATTAATCCCAAATCAGCCCAATCTCGAATTAGTCTTCCGTTTCATGTTCCTTGCGCCACTTTTTGACATAATCCAAGCGCTTCTTGAATAAGTCCTCGCGCCCCTGATCCGTCGGTTGATAATACTCGTGCCCCACGAGAGAATCCGGCAACGTCTGCATGGTCGTCAATTTATCCTTGGTGTCGTGTGCATACTGATAGTCCTTGCCATAATCCAAGTCCTTCATCAGTTTAGTTGGCGCGTTACGAATCTGTAACGGCACCGGCTCGTCACGGGTCTCTTGGACATCTTTCTTGGCAGCTAACCGGGCCTTATAAATGGCATTGGACTTCGGGGCCAGTGCCAAATAGGTCACGGCCTCCGTCAAATGAACATCACACTCTGGCATTCCCAGAAACTGGCAGGCCTGAAAGACATTCACGGCGACGTTGAGCGCGTTGGTGTCGGCCAAACCAATATCTTCACTAGCAAACCGGACCAGTCGTCGCGCAATGTACAATGGGTCTTCGCCACCCTCCAGCATCCGCGACAGCCAGTAGATAGCGGCGTCCGGATCACTGTTGCGCATCGACTTATGAAGCGCGGAAATAATGTTGTAGTGCTCCTCACCAGACTTGTCGTAGAGCACGAACTTCTCCGTGATCAACTGTTTCAAGTCGTTCATGTCGACCGTCACTTGGTCGCCCTGCTTGTCGCCATTGAGCACTGCCATTTCGAGCGTGTTCAAGGCTGTGCGGGCATCGCCATTGGCAAATTCAGCGATGGCGCGTAATTCGTCATCCCCAATTTTGACGTTTCCTTTGAAACCCTCTGGACTAGCCAACGCGTTGGTCAATAGTTGTTCGATGTCAGTGCTCTCCAAGGCCTTTAACACGAAGACCTTACACCGGGAGAGTAACGCCGAATTGATCTCGAACGAAGGATTCTCGGTAGTCGCCCCGATCAAGACGATGCTTCCCCGCTCAACATACGGCAAGAACGCATCCTGCTGGGCCTTATTGAACCGGTGGATTTCATCAACGAATACGATGGTCTTCTCGCCGACTGCGACATCGCTAGCCGCCTGTTTCATAATCTTTTTGATTTGGCTGATACTGCTGTCGACCGCACTGAACCGTAGAAATTTGGCCTGTGTCTGCCGGGCAATAATTTCAGCCAACGTTGTCTTGCCCACACCAGGCGGTCCCCAGAAAATCATCGATGAGACCTGGTCATTTTCAATTAGCTCACGGAGAATCTTGCCGGAACCCAGCAGGTGCGTCTGCCCGACGAATTCCGCTAACGTCCGTGGCCGCACCCGACTGGCTAGCGGCGTATTCTGTTGGTTTGCAAATAATGATTCTTGCTCCACGAGAATCACCGTCCTTTTATCTTTTATGATAAACTTGCGCGATGAAAAAGGCCAACGCTGGCAACCACGTTGACCTTCTTTTCTAACGACTGGCACGTTGTAACGCCGCTCGTAATTCATCATCGACAGCATAAATGTAGAGGCCATTCACCCCTCGCGTCAACAAAACGTTTAATTCATTCGGCAAGAGTTCATCGTCAACATGTCGCATGGTGCCATCCGGCATGGTCCGATTCCGCGTCGCATTAGTGTTCTCACTGGCCGTTGGGTCAAAAATAATTTTGCCATCCCGATACTTGACCGAGGGCCCAATAATGACGCCACTGTAGTTCAAATCAAATCCTTGAATCGTATACGTTGACCCAACCTCGCCCAACGTTTGATGCTGCTCAGCCCAAGCCAAATGCTTCGCTTGTCCTCGCTGGTCAGCTGCTAATGGCAATTGCAGATTCCATGGTAACGAAAAATCGCCGACCGTGACCATATCTCTGTGACCGTCCCTGAGTTTAAACGGCCAATCAAACGTTGCCAACACCCGCGATAAGCCATGCGATTCATCCTGTGCGCGGGCGACAATGGCCTGATACATCGCCTGAGGATCATCAAAAATTCGCAAATCATACTGGTCGTCTTGGGGAATTTTATCCACCACGCGCCGGTCAATCAAACTATGTAGCCAAGTCGTCGTTGCTTCACTGGCATTCATTCGTAATTGCTGTTTGAATTTAATCAGATTACCCCGTTGCGCGGCTTGGTTCTCCAACTTCTGAATCTCATTAGTTGTTAAATAACCTTCCGTTTTCAGCATCTGTTTTGCGTCAAACACCGCTACAGTCAGCTTCGCTCGCGCCATGATATCTTGTAACTGATTTTGGCCGCGATAAGACTGTTTTCCTTGTGTCCACAACAAATGGGCTTCATCGACCAATACAACATCGACCGGATCATCCGGGTCATGGTGATTGATAAACGTTGTAGGCTTGCTGACATTAGCAACCTTCATTCCTAGCTTCTCAGCAATGTTCTGATACACTTTGACCTGCTCATCGTGATTGACCAACAAGTAAATATTAGCCGTTTTGAAATCGGTATAGTTTAAGTCTTCTCCCAGTTGCCATAGCTGATAGAACAAGGTACTTAACAACACCGTTTTTCCAGACCCCGCCTCGCCCTCGACCAGAATCAGTTGCTGCGTCTCGTGAGCTCGAAAAACGGCTTTGATTCGCCGCAGAATCAGCTCGCGGGCACTGTCCTGTTCACGAGTCAACTCATGAAAGGGTGAAGCCTTAAATAGTGCCGAGTCCCGAACCACCGATTCAATCGGAAATAAATCAGGGTCAAACTGGTGTAGTTTACGCCAAATGGCAGAAAAAATTGCCCCTTTTTCATCAGCGGTATAGTATTTATTCTGTTGATTTTCACGCCGGTTATTAAGCTTCTTAACACTTTCTACACCAGACATGTACAACATCATGCTATTCTCGATATCCAGTGTCAGTGACTTATTGAAATGCGGGTGACCAATCACCAGCAATTGTGACTCTGCACTATTCGCCAAATACTGCCAATCTTGGCGGTCATGAGCATCATCGTCTAGGTGCTGGCGGGTTCGTTGCTCAATGTCGTTGGTCTCGCCAACATAGACTTGGTAAGCCCGCGGTTTTTCCTGATCATAAACAATATAAACAGTTGGATACTCTAAAAGGAGCTCAACGTGCTTGCCGCTGACCTTTTCCTTGATGTCGGCCAGTCCTTGATGACTAAACCCAACTTCCTCAATTACTGGTTTCGGTAATTTTGTCATCTAGCCGACCCCCTAATCCTGATCAAATTTCCAATGACGCTTCAAGTTGATCTCATGCTTAGCCTGAACTAACTCGTTAGGCGTTACCCCTAACTGGTCACACATGTAGTAAAGGTATGTCAGCGCGTCCGCCATCTCAAGCTTCAGGTCCGCAGTCTGCTGATCAGAAATAGTGGTCTGATTGTCCTGCCAAAGAAAAATCTCATTGACCTCTGCTGCTTCAACCGACAATGCCCGTGCCAAAGCTGGTAGCGTGTGGTATTTGCGCCACCCCCGTTGATCACGAAAGTCACGCAACTCCTGTATCACTTGTGAGTAATCCAAATCAGCCATCTGTCGACCCCTCCTGACATTCTGTTAAGCTAAATTATACCATTTTGCAAGATCCAGCAGCTGGTAAAGTTTAGTAGCATTCACGCTAAACCGGCCATTTGATTGGTACACTTAACCACCTGAATCACTGCTAGGGCAACCAGATTATCCAATCATTCAGCCCAATTGTCCCTATGATTTTGATAATAATTCCCGTACTATGAGGGTAACGCGTCACGAACAAATCTAATACTTCTGAATTCAATCCAACCTGCTTTGGAGGAACCAACCGTGCAAAAGAAAAATCATCCCTTATTAACCAGTATCATCGCTATTTTGAGCTGCCTACTTATCTTACAAACACCACTAGCCGCCCACGCCGCAGTCCAACCGTCGCAATTGAATAACCGTCAGGGGCTACTGCTAGATCTCGGCCGGCATCCCCTATCTGAACCCAGTCTTGAACGAATCATCGACGCCGCAGCGACCGCCAAATTAGACTATGTCGTTTTACACCTCAGCGACAACGAACATCTCAGCTTTCACTCGGCCTACCTTGGTAACAAGGCTTCGGCTACCGTTCTTTCACAACGTCATTTGAAAAAGCTGGTGATGTTTGCCAATGCCAAGGGTGTTCAAGTGGTCCCAGACGTGGACTTCCCGTCACATGCCGGTGCCATTTTAAAACAGTTAAAGCGCAAGCATCCCAAGACGTACCGCGCCGTTAAGCTCGACAAACAGACCATCGACTACACTAAAAAGAAATCCATCACGGTCGTCAAGAAAATCTATCATGAATTAGACGCCGCCTTTAAACACCAGCCGCACCGTGACCTAATCTTAGGTGCCGACGAAGTCCCCGGCGATGGCACTGCCCATAAATCGCTGACGACCTTCATCAACCAGATCAACCTCGACCAAAACAAGCACGGATTTACCACGACCATTTGGAATGACTCTCTGTACAAAAAAGAACTGCCCAAGTTAGACACCAATATTGTCATCAATTACTGGTCACAGTCTGGGAATCACTCAGAAGCACGCCAACTCAACTCACGTAAGGCTAAACGCGTGTCCGTGCCCGACCTAATCGCTGCCAACCGAAAAATCGTGAATGCCAACAGCTATGCCACTTACTACCAACTCAAATACATCGACAACGCTAACGACGACCGCTATTTCTTGGAATATCTACACGACCAGTATCGTCCAAACCTATTTAATGAAATTGACGTGTACGGCCAGAACCAGAATCGAACGGTGGAATCTGATGTGACAACGACCGGTACTTTAGTTAGTCTGTGGGGGCACGACTCAAAGGATGTGTCGGTGCAGACGATTGTGGACTTTGTTCGGCGGATTGAAGTACCGAAGTAGACTAACCATCAATAACACAAAGCGGGTACCACCCGAGACAATCCCAGTGGTACCCGCTTTTCCGCTTATATTCTTTCTTGTCCAAGCCGAACCAAACCTAATCCAATTTCTCCGCCGCAGCTCGCCGATTCCGCATAAAGATGCCGGCGCAGATCGCCCCAACGACCACAATGCCGGCCGATGTCAGCGTGACGGCCCGGGTACCATTAGCGTACGCCTGCCACACCGTCTGTTGAACGGCATGACCGAATGGCATCTGAGACATGCGGCTGCTGAAGGCAATGCTGTGACCGGAAAATGGTCCCGCACTGACCAACGCCTTATGAATCCCCGTGGCCGCTGCCTTTGGCATGTTGATTTGACCAAAGTGAGCCGTCAGGTACTTTTCGTAGACGTTGTTTTGGACCAATCCCAGGCTCACGATTCCCAGTGTCACCCCGATTTGCCGGAAGACGTTGATCAGCCCGGAGGCCATCCCCATCTCGCTCACCGGCACGCCTTCCATCCCGGTACTATTCAGGAGTGGATTGACCATCCCATTGGTAATCCCCATCAGGATCATCCCCGGCCACAATTCGGCGAAGGAAACCTTTACCGTCATCGCGTTGGCCAACATGAGAAACCCAATTCCGCCCAGGAACAGACTGCCGCTGATCATCCATTTTTTCGAATAACGATTGCCTAAATATCCTGTCAGCGGCCCTAAAATTAAGGACCAGATGCTAATCGTCAATTGACGCACCCCGGCCTGCAGCGCCGAGTAGCCCATGTAGTTTTGCATCAAAGCCGTCAAGTAAGTGTTGTAGGAATAAATCCCGGCCCCCAGCGCCAAGGCCACAATGACCGTACCGACAAAATGGGGATTCTTGAACATTTCCAAATTGACCATCGGTTGTTTCAGCTTGCTCTCAACCACGATGAAGAGAACAAACAACAGAATGGCCGCGCCAAACCAGCCCAGCATTTGCGGACTCGTCCAGCTCCAATTTAGATGATTTTCCTTTAAAATCAAGCCGTAGATCAGGGCAAATAAACTCCCCGCCGACAGCGTCATCCCGGCAAAATCGATCTTATGATTTCGACTCAGGTCTGGTACTTCGTCAACATAAATCATGGTTAAAATAATAGCAATGATCCCAATTGGAATGTTAACGTAGAAAATCGACCGCCAGCCGAATTGGGCCACCAAGTAACCGCCGACCAGGGGACCGGACGCCGATGACAACCCAATAACGGAACCTAAAATACCGAGCGCCACGCCCCGTTTGCTCCCCTTGAAGCTAACGGCAACTAGTGCCATGGCTAGGGCATTCATCCCCGCACCACCTAACGCTTGCACGCCCCGCCCAATGTCTAAGATCAGCAGGTTCGGCGCCATCCCATTAACGGCCGATGCCAAGACAAAGACAGCCAGCGACAGCACAAAAATGTGCTTCAAGCCATACATATCACCAATCTTCGACACAATCAGTAACGTAACTCCCAGTACCAGTGAGTAGGCGTTCAAAACCCACTGCACATTATTAAATGATTCATTGAAATCGCGGACCATCGTCGGCAGCGCCACGTTAACAATCGTAACGTCCAGTAAGGCCATGAAGACCCCTAGAGAAAGGGCCGCCAGCCCAATCCAATTTCGAGATGACTTAGTCATTTTGTTGATTTCCTCCATTTACTTCAGCGGGTCCTAAATTAGCTAACTGCTGATTCGTCCATTTTACTTTCGTTTCGCCCTCCGCAATCTGGAGTTCCAGAGTGCGAATCCCCCATTCCAAGCCACTAACGCGATCTGGTGCCGCCGTTTCTAGCTTCTTTTGCAGATGGAGGTAAATCCGTTGATACACTTCAAGATCCGTGATAACGGCCGCCTTATATTCGTTGAGGATCTGCAGTTGAACGGCCAAGGGTTCATTTCCCATCCCTTTAAATTTGAACCGATAGATTGATTCGCGCTTCGCATCCATCGCGACCGGTGCCACTAACATCTCGTGCAAGTGCGCCCGTCCCTGGGGGGTAATCTGCGCCAACCGCTTCCCCCGCGTGTCCGCCTTCGCCGGCACAAAGACAATATCGTCAGCGGCTGCCAGCTTATTTAAGATTGGGTACATCACGCCATTTGAAATTTTTCGGCGCGGGACCAATATGCTTTCAAGGACCCGTCCTAGCTTATAGCCGGACATATCCCGTGACATCAAAGCACCTAATATTAACAATTCGTACATGTTCTGCCTCCAAATAGATAGGTCGTAACGACTTATTAAGTATAGGTCTTTTCGACTGGTTGTCAACGCTGAATTTCCGGAAGCGCTGCCAACCCCAAGAGCCGGCACATCGCGTTCTAACGGCCAACATATTCATTGTCGGGATCAAACCCAGCCGCTACTTTTAGTCAAAAAAAGGACGCCCAAGTTAAATGGCGTCCAATCCATATAAGTTAGCCTAATCCAACAGACAATCTACATGCTCATTTATTTCAAATCTCGCACAAGCTGCCGACTACGACTTCCCTGAAGGACCAGGGCCGCCAGCAAACTAAGCCCAGCAATCAACGTAATGATCAACAACTGGTCATGATAGCTCGTTGAAAAGTCATGCACACCACTGGTAAGGGCCACGACGACCGAAATACCAACCGATTGCCCAAACTGATGGACCGTATTGACGACCCCGGAGGCAGCCCCAGCTATTTCAGGATCAGTATTCGCAACCCCCTCTGCCGTCAGCGGGCTCAGCACTAGTCCTTGGCCAACGCCAAAAATCACCATTGGCACGGCAACGGCAACCCAGTAGCCACGATTCATACCTATAATCGCGGTCATCAAGATGCCCCCAACAACCAGCAGGTCGGCAATAACGATCAACCGGGCATTACCGATTTTGCTAGATAGCCTTGAAACCTGGAGTGCGCCAATCAGTTGAGGAATGGTTACCGGTAAAAATGCCAGACCGGTTAAAAACGGCGTAAAACCATAAATCCTTTGCAGCGCCTGTGTCGTGACAAAAAAGTAGGCAAACGCGGCACCAATAAAGAAGAATCGCGCGACATACGCACTGTTCCGTTGGCCATCGGCAAATAGCCGCAACGGCATAATCGGACTTTTAACCACGCGTTCAGCGTAAACGAACAGTCCCAAAGCAATGATGCCAACGACTAAAGCCAGCAGCTGATGGCTAGTCCCATCGATGCTGTAAACCAAGGCGGATAACCCTAGAACTGACAATAACGTGCCCACAACATCAAGCCGATTGCCGCTTTTGCCCGCACCGTCATCAACAAACCGGATTGTTAGGATAAACATCAATAACCCAACCGGTACGTTTAAGAAGAAACCGTAACGCCACGAGAAAACACTCGTAATCACGCCGCCAAGGACCATTCCTAGACTCGCGCCGATCCCGGCCGTTGCCCCATAGGCCGCAATCGCCCGCGAACGCATCGTACCGTGGTAATTATCTAGCAGGAGCGCCAGCGTGGTGGGCGCCAGAATAGCAGAACCAACACCTTGAAGCGCCCGCATTGAGATAATCATTGCCGCACTGGTGGAAATTCCCACCATCAATGACCCTAAGGAAAATACCAAGAGACCAATCAAGAAGACCCGCTTACGGCCATACACGTCACCGATACGGCCGCCGAACAATTGAAAGCCGCCAAAGGTCAAGGTGTAGGCACTGCTAACCCAGGCCAACGTTTGCGAATTCAAGTGAAGGTCTGTGGCAATTTTGACGGTACTCGTAAAAATAATCGAGTTATCCAAAAGAATCATGACGTAGCTTAATAAAATAATCGGTAGAACAATGCCAAATTTTTCGTTTTTTTGATTCATGGCAAACCCCTATCCTAATCATCAGTTTGAGTCGTTTGACCACCCTATTGCGGGAAAATGCTTGGCCATTTCTCTTGTTTTCATAAGTCCAATCAAGCATAAAGGGTAGCTGACCATTTGAAAATTACCAAATTGGCAAGCCACCTTACGTTTAACGTATACTAAGACCTAAAACGCACTGCTAACTAGGTCATCGCCGACAACAAAAAAACTGACATTCCAGGAATTTTCCCAGAACATCAGCTCAACTTACTATTCTATTGCGCCCCCCGAGAGTCGAACTCGGATCATGAGGACCGAAATCTCATGTGCTATCCATTACACTAAGGGCGCACAACACCTTTATTTTAGTCCTAAATTAGTCCAGTGACCAACTATTTTATCGGCCCCCGGCAGCCCGGATGGCTTCTTGCTCCAAATATTCCTCCGTGGCGTCCGAATTCTTGCGGAAGTCTGCGATAAACGTTTCTCCCTTTGGCTTGACCGTGGCCATCAAATCCCCATTGATGTCCGTGACCGTTAACGTTTCGTCTTGCCACTTGGCGGTATCGTAGTGGCCATCCTCAATTTGGTCCAATAAGTTTTGGAAGATATCGAGCACGGCTTGGCGAATAATGACGTCCTCCGTGACCGTTTCTCCCTGTTGCTTCAATTGTAGCTGGCGCATCTGCACTTCATCCATATCAGTCGGTACTTGAATAAACACGGCGGTGCCTCCCATAATTAGTTTTACTGCTATTCTATCACTTCCTACTAAAGAAACGAGTCAAAGCATTATCGTTCCACACAATCTGGTGTAAACTAGGGGTAAGTTAAGCAATTACGATTAAGGAGGCGGCTCATGGAAGACTCGATACTCGACTTTACCACGAATCTGGCCATCCTCCACCGCCAATTTCAGCGGGCAATGAACCAGATTCTGGAAGCCGACAAAATGCCAGTCAATATCACCGAATTTTATTTGTTAGTCCTCATCTCAGAAACTAGTCATCTCAACCAACGGCGGGCGGCCTGGACCATGGCCGTCGATGAAGGCCTCATGGCGCGGATGGTCCAACACCTGGTCAAGCTGTCGCTCCTACAAAAGGAGACCGACCCTACCGACCGACGTAACCGGCGGCTCAAATTAACTGCGGATGGTAAGGAACTGGTAAAACAGGCCATTGCCGTCCTCCACGACTGGTGGCAACAGGCCACACCAACCGACAGCAATTTCGATTACGCCACCATTACCGCTCAGCTCCAGTTGCTCTCCAGTCGTGTCTTGGAAGTCGACGACCGGCAATCAGAGAGCCACTAGCCGCGTTTTTTCCCAGAAGGAGGGATTTTTGATGAGTAAAGCCATTACTATTGCTGAAGCCCAACGCTACGATGCCCACACGATCAATGAAATCGGCATCCCCGCACTCGTCCTGATGGAACGCGCGGCCCTGGCAACCTTCAATAACATCTTAAACGACGATTTCGACCTCAGCCGAATCGTCGTGGTCGCTGCCACCGGGAATAACGGTGGTGACGGTATCGCCGTTGCCCGTCTGCTCAAGATTCGCGGCCTCAACGTTGAGATCTACCTCTTAGGCAATCCCGACAACGCCACGCCACAGACCAAGCAACAGCTCAAGATCGCCGATTACTACAGCATTCCGCGGATCACCGACCTCAACCGTATCGTCAACGCCACGTTGATCGTCGACGCCATCTTCGGGGTCGGCCTATCCCGGCTGGTCACTGGTAAATTTGCCGATGCCATCAACGCCATTAACGCGGCCGATGCCAAGACCGTCGCCATCGACGTGCCATCCGGCATTAACGCCGACACTGGCGACGTTCTTGGCGTTGCCGTTGTTGCCGACAGTACCACCACCATGGCCTACAACAAGGTCGGTCTTTTAACGACTAGTGGTAAGCAACACAGTGGCACCATTCATGTCGCCGACATCGGTATTTACGCTCAGGACCGGCTGGAGCATGCGCGCTAGAACAAGTTTGCTAGCCCACCGTACCAACCAGACGTTAAATGCCCTGGTCGTTAACCATTTCCTGTAAAATAGACGGTACGGAAGTGGAGTGACTTTCGTGTTTCCCGACTAAAACAAGCGCCCAACCCTTTGATCGGTTGGACGTTTTTTGTGTTTAAAATCAGGTTGGTTAAACTTTGACGCACTGCGGCTGCCAGGGATTCCGCCTGCTGTGGGGACGCTCCGGACTGAGGGGCGGTCCTCCGACTCGCTTTGGAGCCACGAAAAACACGTGTCTCCAAAGTCGCCCATCCTGTTAGCTAGCCAACGGCCAGCTAACAGGATTACCACGGCTGGCTGCATCCCTGGCCGCCTCCGGCTTAGATTGAGCATTCTCACAACACGTGTTGAGTTCCTGAAAACAATTTAACTTGTTTGTCCACCGTTCACTGATTTATAAGATGAATCAGTATGTCAGCTAGTAGATTTGGTCACCGCACTTACCTTACTACGGGTAGCCTCCAATTGCTTGTTACCGCTATAACTAGTAGACGTCAAAATTTCACTAGCTGTCCAACGGAAAACAATAACCAGTCTGCCATCACAACCCTACAGTTGCCACAAAACCACCACGTAAGCCGAGAGGTCGCCAGATATGGGCCCCGGCGCGTCGTTCTACTTAGCTAGTGGGTGACTTTCCCACTGGCTTAGTAGAAAACCAAGCTTGAAGACTCGGCACTTTCGAGGCTTCAAGTTGTGTTCGCACCGTTCCGGCCCATATCTGGCGGCCGGTAAGGCGACCGCCACATCATTGTCGCCACTCCGTAAATTTTGTCGTTTATTTCCAGCCGAACTGAGCCCTTTCACAAGCTTTTCTGAACGATACCCGGTATACTGACCCTAACAACTACAGGAGGTGCCCCATGTCATCAATCGAAACTGGCTTTACCAACGTCCAAGCGCTGGACCCCAGCATCCTTGTCGACCTGCGCTACGCCACCCCGGACAACTTTACCCATCACGTGATTTACGACTTCACCACTGCAATTGCACGGACTGGCACGGCTAAAAAATTAGCGGCGGCCAGCGCTGCGCTGCGTGAACAGGGTTACCGCTTAAAGATTTGGGACGCCTATCGCCCCGTATCCGCTCAGGAACGCCTTTATGCTGTTTATCCCGATCCTTCGTTCGTGGCTAAGCCCAACCCCAATTTTTCACATCAAAAAGGGGTGACCTTCGACCTCACACTCTGTGATGCCGAAGGGAACGAACTGGAAATGCAAACACCTTTCGACGACTTCACGACCGCCGCACATCGCGACCAGCCGCGGACGCCATTACAGGACAAGCACTACCAGATTTTGGATCAAGCCATGCGCGATGCCGGCTTCTTCGGCTACGAAAACGAATGGTGGGACTACCGCGATGCGCAAATGGACGACTACGGCCCGGCCGCGGCCAATCCCAATGATTTCTAAGGTTAGTTGTGTACTGCACCACGTTAGTCACTCCCCCGAGTACGACGAAAAAAAGTGAGCCTGAGAACAACTCTCGGACTCACTTTTTGTATTCATTTATTGGTCTAACATAAACGAGTGATCCGGAATCCGAATCAACGTAAAGCGATCCGCTAACCGACCCGCGTGCAGCCCTAGACCGTTCACGAACGACTTCTTATAGGTCGTCTCGATGACGCCAACCCACGCTTTTTGGTGGCGCTGATCGTACTTCGTCACCTTTTTGGCATCCCATTTATAAGCGGATGCCGGCAAGTTGATGGCTTTCTTCCCGTCCGATACGGTGGCGTCCGTACTGCTGACCTGGTATTTCTCACCCTCAGTCAGGTATGTATACGTCTGAATCGGCTTGTTGCCCTTGCTGTTGTTGACCGTCACGTAATAGGACGAGCCGTTGCCATCCCCCGTGTTGATGACCAACGGTTCGTAACGCGTCGTTTGACTGACCCGGTCGCCTAAATGGTTCACGTTTTGGAAAAAGGTCGTGTAGCTCATGCCGCCAAAGACCAGGAGCCACGCCACAAGTTCAATCGTCGAAATGGTAAAGTTGCGCCACGAAAAACTGTGGTGTTCCTTAACGATTAGCTGAATCCGGCGAACACGCATATCGTGCACCATCCAGACCAGCGCGATGAGGACGAGCAGCCAAATGCCCATCCCCACCAAATTCCAAGTTGATTTCATTTTCCCAATTCCCTTCCAATAGTTAAAAACACAATTCGGGTATTTCACTTCTTTACTAGCTTACGAGATTCGCCCCGGGAATACAAGCCACTGTCTCGGTCAATTTACGTTATACTAAACCTAATATGAAGAAAAAAGAAGGAATCCCTTGTGTGTACTAGTCTAACCTATACCTCCGTTGCGAACCACCATTTTTTTGCGCGCACCATGGATTTTCCCACGACCACCCCTTGGCGGCCAGTCTTTTTACCGCGCAACTACCAGTGGCAAACGGCGCTGAACACCACGCGGACCACGCGTTATGCGATTCTCGGTGGTGGTCGACCGGCCGTTGATTTCTCCGCCTACCTCATGGCTGACGGCATGAATGAAAGCGGTATCACCTGTGCTGAACTCTATCTGCCCGGGGCCGTCGATTACGCCGATGATCCGGTTGACGGTCAAATCAACCTGACACCGCAGGACTTCATCAACTGGGTGCTGGGCGAACACGCCACGCTCGCTGAAATCGTTGCTGACCTGCCACGGGTGACCCTGGTCAGTCGCAAATGGGGTCAGGATCGCTACGTCTACCCCTTCCACTGGATTTTAAGTGACCGCAGTGGGCAAACGTTGGTCATCGAGCCCACCGGCGGCCCCCTGACCGCCCAGCGCAATCCCGCTGACGTGCTGACCAATACGCCGGTGCTGGGGACCCACCTCAAGAATCTCAATGACTTTCTCGGCGTTGCAGGCTCAGAGTTTACCGGTGAGACCGTGACTGCCGCCCGAGACTACCTGGCGAGTGGTGCTCCCCTGCCGACCGGGACCGTGCCAACACGGCGCTTCATTAGTACCGCGATTCGCCGTTGGGGTGCTTTCCCAATGGCCGCGACGGATGAAACAGTGACCGGTATTTTCCACTGGTTAGCCGAAGTTATCCTGCCCTACGACGCAACGCGACGCCATCAAGGCAACCATAACTACACCCATTACCGGGCCGTCATCGACTTGGACACTTTAACTTACAATTTTATTCCGCGCACGACAGGCCGTTTGCAACAAATCACATTAACGGCTGAAATGGCGGCCCACCGGCGTTTCCCACACACTTATTCAGCCGATTAACTGTAAATGTTGCAAAGCTTAACTTCACCTTTAATCCGATTGATATTGGTTTGAGACATTTCTGTAACAACTCCCTGATAGTATTAAACACATCGAAAGATATTCAATACTAAAAACAAATTTGAAATTAAGGGAGTTTATTTACATTTATGAAGACGACGTTTACGAACATTATTTTAACTTTACTGGCCACTGTTGCTTTTGCTGTTGCAGGTTTTGAAATCATGCAACCCACTGATGCTAATGCCGCAGCCATGTCCTACAGCAAGATCCACAAGGTCGCTAAGGCTCAACTTGGCAAACCTTACGGCTGGGGCTCAACTGGTCCTTCTAGCTTTGACTGCTCTGGTTTTACCAGCTACGTTTACAAGAAGGGTGCTTCTAAGAGTATTCCCCGGACTGCCCAAGCCCAATACAACAAGTACAAGCATGTGAGCTACAAGAACATCAAGAAGGGCGACCTGGTCTTCTTTGGTGGCTCTAAGCACTCCATCTCCCACGTCGGCTTATACGTCGGTAACGGTCGGATGATCGATTCACAAAACCGTGGTGTTGTGACGGAAGCCGTTCACGCCCCATGGTGGCACGCGGTTGGTTACGCTCGTGTCGGTTCCGTTGAATAGTTAGAATTCAAAAACAGTTCCAACCTTCATAAATGAAATAAACTGTGCCCCCGTCGTACGTCGCGACGGGGGCTTTTTGGTAGAGCGTGGAACGAGGCGTTTAGGTCCTGAGCATTAACGTCAATCAGCGCCGAGCCGGTGAAACCGGTTTGGTGCTGATTGGGGTTAAGCGCAGGGACCTGCCTCGTGGAACGCGTTTCAGAAGCCGCAGGTGTTCGCCATTGTTCCGCGGGACACGACTTAACGAACCAACCCACCTCGTCAGCCATCCCCTCCCAAAAATATAAAAGGTGCCACCGCCAAAACGACAGTGACACCTCCCCTACGTTCTCAGTGAAACATTGAACTAAAAATCGCCGCCAAAGGAACCAATAACCACCAATACCCGGCGAAGAATTCCCAGAAGTTCATCGGATGGCGACGCATCTCATCATTCGTCGGTCGGCGTTCCGTCACCCGATCAGCGTCGTTCACCGTAGCTTCTACCCGCTCGCCCCCAACCAACTCATTCAAATCAACCTCAAATATATTTGCTAAGCTCACCAGCGTATTCAGATCCGGTGACGTTTCTCCTTGCTCCCACTTTGAAATCGATTGGCGGGTCACAAATAGCTGACTTGCCAACTGTTCCTGTGACAAGTTTCTCTGCCGGCGTAATTTAACCAGCTGCTGTTTAAACAAATTCTCCATGCGTCTTCCCTCCCTTATGTTTGACCCTATCATACCCACTCCCTCAGATGCTGACTAGCAAACAACTGTTCCAAGCCGCACTTTGCCCGGGCTAGTTGCGCCCGTCACTGTTGCAGAACGGGTTGCGAATCCCGGTAAATCAATATTATCAGCTTTAGCACCAAAAAACGACCACCACAAGATCAAGGGGTGGTCGTTTTACAATTGAACTTAATTTTCATCCTTTTCTGGCTGCACAGATGGATGCGCCGTAAACCATTCCGTCATGTCATCGAGCCGTTGAATCCGCAGGCTTGGCAACCCATTGCGGGACACGCCATGAAAACTCTGCGGGTAACGAATAAAGTCGGCGTCGACCCCGTTGCGTTTGACCGCCGTGAAGTATTCCTCGGACTGACTGATGGGGCAACGCATATCCCACTCGCCATGCAGCAAGCGGACCGGCGTCGTCACGTTTTGCGCGTAGGCAATTGGCGACTGTTTCCAATATGAGGCCACGCCCCCCTTGTCGAAGAGGTCCGTGCCCAGTTCGACCGGATTAAAGTAAAAGCCGATGTCGCTGGTCCCAAACAAACTGATCCAGTTGGTCACCGACCGTTGTGACACGGCCGCGGCGAAGCGGTGCGTATGCCCAATCGTCCAGAGCGTCATGAACCCACCGTACGACCCGCCGGCGATGTATTGGCGCTTAGGGTCCAGGGCCGGATAGGTCTCTAATGCCGCGTCGAGCCCGCTCATCACATCGTGGTAGTCGTTCTCGCCGTAATGACCGTTCACGTCATTTTCATACGCCTGACCATAACTGGTCGACCCGCGCGGATTGAAGAAGACGACGCCAAACCCACGACTGGCGTGGACTTGAAATTCATAGAAGAAGGTCTCACCGTAGTTGGCGTGCGGGCCACCGTGAACATACAGGAGAACCGGTTGCGTTGCCGCCTGCGTTTGCGCCGGTAAATACCAGCCTTCTAACGGTTGGCCATCGGCGGCTTGGTACTCGAAATGCTGTGGGTGGGCGAACTCATGCGTGCCCTCGTATGCGGCGTTCGGGTCATAGATGACCCTTTCTTGGCCACTCACCAGGTCTAACTTCACCAGCTCACTCGGCTTATCCTGATAGGAAACGGCGAGGATCACGTGTTCCGCGTCAACCACATCAAAATCAACAATCTGGCGGGCCGTATTGTCGACCAATTTCACGCCGTCATCCCCGGCCACGTACAACTGGCTGTGGGCATGGAAAGCCGCGGCAAACACGATGTGGTCGGCATCCAACCACCGGGCTAATTTACCCTCTGGCTGCTGCACGAAGTCCCCGGCAAAGTCCGGGACCAAGTCCGCCTGCAGGTCCGGCGTCAAATTCGACAGCTCGCCGGTCTCGCGGTTGACCACGTATAGGTTAGATACCGTCTGCTCACCGAATTCACCATCGTTACCGACTAAGGCGAGCTGAAGACCGTCTGGAGAAAAGCTGGCGTCACTGAAGCGACCAGCGGGTAGCGTCGCCGTCAAATCAACGACATCCCCGGTCGCCACGTCGACGCAGTAGACACCATGCGCAAAGTCACGGTCATTTCCCGGATGGTCATCCTGTAAGATGGCCACGAACCGACCGTCAGCGCTCACGGACGTTAAACTAAAATCATTGGCCTGTTGGAACAACTCCTCAACCACGCCGGTTGCTGGCACGAAGCGCCGTAATCGGTACGTCACGTCCAGCGGTAACCAGCCATAGCCGTCCGCCTTGTTGATCAGGCGCTCCACGTGACGCGTCTGCGGAAAGGCTTGCGGACTCGGCAACTTGGGCTGTTCGGCCGTTTCGGTCGTCTTGAAGAAGACACTGGTGCCATCGGCCGTCGCCAACACCGTGTTAACGGCTTCGGCTGGCGTGGTGGTCGTCACTAACTGGGGCTCGCCACCGGTGATGGGCACTTGAAAGAGCTGCGCCTTGGCATCGCCAACATTGGCCGCAAAGAAGACTTGGTCCCCCACCACGGCGGGTTGGACGTTTAACTTGCCATTGACCGCAACGACCTGTTGATGGCCGGCGTCGTCAACGCGATTGAGTTGCGCGCGATAACCATTGCTGGCCTGATCCACACTATTTTCAACGAAGACATACGATTGACCTGCTGCTAACGGTTGCGACACTGATTTTAATTTAAAAAGATCCTGGGCACTGACACTTTGTGGCATACACATCGCTCCTCAGCTTAATTTCTCATTATATTCTCATTTGATTGTTTTTCATGTTAGCCTAGTCGCCAACCGATGTCAATTCCCAAGCTGAGTTTGCCCCAAAATTAGTTCGATTGCTCGTCCTCCGCCAGCCAGGGGCGAACAAAGCATGGTAGACTAAACACAACTATAAGATAAGGAGTGATTTTGCTATGAAAATTGCAATTGCGGGTGCTGGCGCCATGGGGTGTCGCTTTGGCGTGAAGTTACAGAATGCCGGCAACGACGTGACCTTGATCGATAACTGGACCGACCACGTGGCGGCCATCAATACGACCGGCCTCATCGTCACCACCGACGATGGCACCGATCACGTGACGGCCATGACCGCCGCGGCCCCACAGGACGTGACCGACCACTTTGACCTCATCATTCTCTTCACCAAGGCCATGCAGATGGACCACATGCTGACGGAACTGGGCGACGTCTTGAGCAATCAGCCAGTCGTGTTGACCCTCGCCAACGGTATCGGCAACATCGAAACGATTGAAAAACACGTGCCGAAGAACCGCGTCGTGGCGGGAACCACCATCTGGTCCTCCAGTCTCACCGGCCCCGGCCATATTACGGTCACGGGGACCGGCAGTATTTCACTTCAGGCCATCGTGCCAGACGAGTTCCCGGACTTGCCAGCTGTGCTGAACACCTTTAATGACGCGGGTCTCAACGCTAGCGTGGCCGAAGACGTGTTGGCCGCTATCTGGAAAAAGGCCGGCCTCAATAGTGTCTTGAACACCTACTGCACCCTGTTTGACTGCAATATCGGTGAGTTCGGCGCCTTGCCTAACTGGCGGACGCTCAACGATGCCGTGCTCGATGAATTTCAAGCCGTCGCCGATGCCGCTAAAATTAGTTTCGATGCGCAGGCCGTGACCGAGCTCATCGCCGCACAATTCGACCCAACGACCAACGGCGGTCACTATCCGTCGATGCATCAGGATATGGCCAAGCGCCGGCCAACCGAAGTGGATTTTCTGAACGGTTACGTGGCGAAATTAGGTGCCCAACTTAACGTTCCTGCCCCCATCAATGCTAACCTCGCTCAGCAGATCCACGCTAAGGAAAGCCTGTTGGGTATCTAACGGAAAATCCGTTGCACCACGCTCTGTGGTTTTACTACTATATGTAGAAAAAGTGTCTTTTACTCCCCAATATCTAGTTGTAATTTCCGCCCGTTCATCGTAACATAGACTTATACTCATTTTGACTGAACGTAGAAATTAATTAGATTTACGTTCCAAAAGGCTTGGAGGGCTAGAGACGATGGACGTTTTAAGAAGATCACAGACCACGATGCATCCCGGCGGACTAACCGTGGAAAACTTAGCTGGGGAGCACGCTCCGTTTAACTCGCGTAAGATTCACGCGGCGTTAACGGCGCTCACCAACGACCCCACAGTCGTCCACCGTGTTGAAAGCCTGATTGTTGCCCAGCTCGCAGGCTTTGACATCGTTGCGACTGGCACAATCGAAGCGACCGTGGTGGAGACGCTGGAACAACTTGGCTACCAAAATATGGCCAACAACTATCAGAAGCAACAACACGCTTAGTGGGCTTTTGTAATTTATGACGAGATGAAAAAACCGGTACCGTAGCGAAAACTGCCACGATACCGGTTTTCATTCACCTATTTTTTTCATCGTTAACTACTTACCCAAGAAGTGTTTTTTGATATAGCTTGTACCCCATAGGGCGAGCGTTACCAATAGCATCACTTTGAAATCCGTTACGAAACTAAACACTAGGGATGAAAATAATCCAAACACTATACATAGACATATAATCCGAACAATCTTTTCCATATAGTCCCCTACTCAAACAACAAAAAATATGGAGATACTTTTCAAATTTCTTATTGTTTGCACATATTTTGGAAACCGATTTTCGAAATTTGAAAATTATTGACTTCTTCAGTATCTTTGATTCATTCTATATTCATTAAAAACGAAACCATTATCGTTTCATCTTGTCTTTTTTGGCCTTACGTTTTGCATTTATACAATCAACGATGAGAACATCTATGAATGATAGAGCAACACCAATAATTGATATTATTGAGATGCGTATATAATTAATTAAGTAATAATGACCCTTGGTGAATAGATCTATTGGGCCTTTTATGCCAAAAGTTACTATGAGGATGACTATTATTAGTAACTCTATACTTTCAAAATAATTGGTAAATTGTAATTGATATCGATTGTACAATTTTTTCATTATCCCTATGTCCTTTTAGAAGAATATGAAAGAGATGGCCTTTGCTGTGACACCTGCCCAGTAATTGTTAAAGCCAGCCTTCTTGAGTGCGAACTTTAACCCAACCTTTCCACTCTGATCCATGTTGGTAAGCATTACTTTTGGTGCTTTTTGCGTTTGTGTCTTTCGTACAAGCATTCGATTGCTAGGATTATTCCGAAAAATGCTAACCCACTGAGAAAGGACGTTGCTGCTGTTTGAAGGTACTTGAGTAAGTAGTAATGGCCTTTTTGAAACAAATCTATTATTCCTTTGATGATAAATATGAGAAAGACTAGGAAATAGGTGTAACTTTGTACGGTACTAAAGTAACTATCTATTTACTTTTTGTAATGACTATAAAATTGTCTCATATTTGTTTAGACCTCTTTTACTAAAAACCAAGCAGAAAGCCTGCGCTTTTAATCGCGGGATGAATTGTGTGTTTCCTTCCTTTTCTTTTGGAACAAGGTTAATACTAAACGATATTAATTGAGAGAAAAAGAACCGGGCTGTTTACGTGGGTAAATGTAAAGGGATAGTTGCGGTTGTGACAGTAACGGTACTATATGATCAGCGATATCTTGTTTAAAAAATACAAAGGTGCTATCTCTGATGATATAATTTCGGATATTAAAAACATGTCATAAAATTGTTGAAATACTATGTAGTATAAGGTTCTGTCAATAGAGTGATATTGCCTATAACTTAAGTAGTAGGTTTTCTGCAAGGGTTAGTAAAAGTTGCGAGACTTAGGCTTACTTAATTTGGTAGACAACGGTTTTTGATGGTGTAATCCATTTGTCTTCAATAACGACGTAGCAACTAATTAGACTGAAAACAATGACTAGTAGTGAGACTAAAATGATGGTCTTATGTAGACTATTATATCTGGTGTTTCGCCACATGACATACATGGGTAAAAAGATTCCGACTGGCGGGAGAAGCACTGAAACCATTGCCAGTAAAATCAAAATGATTCCTTCGTCAGTATTTTGATAAGGAGACGTGTCAATCTTTTTTAACTGTCCCTTTTTCTCAGCAATTTGCTCGTTGTTGACGTCAATTTGTTCTTTTAGTTCTGAGTTTTCCTTTAGTAATTTATCAATTGACATTTTATAAATATCGCTGAGCTGAATTAGATTATCCAGGTCTGGATAGCCTCGACCATTTTCCCATTTTGAAATGGATTGGCGGGTGACGTGTAGAATTGTGGCCACTTCGTTTTGTGAAAATCCTTGTGCAATACGAGCACTCTTTAGTTGCAAGCTAAAATCTGCGATTAGATATTCCTCCTATGTAAGAAAATTTTTTGACGAATATAAATTATATTGTCAAATCTAATACTATACTAAAAAAATATTATTGGCGAAAAAATTGGTCCCAGGTCCTTCCTACAGGGACTAGTTATATCGCAGCCTCCCCATCTAACTCTATCTAGTGCTTTCTCCAAAATCTTTCAAACGAGATTGCAATAATCATCAAAACAGCAAAAAAACATATGTTAATGGCACCAAGCCAAACCCATGAATTTATTCCAGTTAAACCGCTAGGAACAACGGCCGTAAACACCCACAAAGCGGCCTCCATCACGACAAACATGATAAAGTATTGAAACTGACTATAACGGTCCTCACGCAATTCATTCCAATGCGCTAACGTATACAATGACGAAAACACGTTTGCAATTGAAAACGCAACGGCCAAAATAATTCTCGTTCTTAACGTATACTCAAAGTTCATTGCCGCAAAAATGCCTATTAAGATACTAACCAAAACTAGAAGTATTCTTTTTATTGATATGACCATGACTTATACTTACCACCTTTAAATTGGAATACACGGCCCTTAGCAAATCCTTTACAAACTGTATTAAATAAGCACCTTTCAATCCAATACGAAGCGCAAAACCAGTGGCACCACCCATAGCATATAAGAAAACAGCACATTTGCAAAGACACCCATCGTTTCCCCTAGTTACATTCCCTATCATATCAAGCTTTCTAATGTATCATAGAATGATGATACAAGTAAAACAACAGTTAACCAATTAAGGATATTCATCGCAGACTTTAGCTTTGAATTAGCTACTATGATGTCGTCATAAGAAAAGCCCCACAATCGTTAGACTTATCTGTCTAATAATTGTGGGGCACTTCAATCGCGTCGTTCCCTTTCTATTCCTGTTGTTCAATTCAAGGCAAAATAAAAAACCGATCAGCACTCCCCCGAGAACTGATCGATCTAGTCTATGAGCTTAGTTGTGATTCCAAATGGTGTAATTCCGCCGTCCGCACATCGCGAGGCAAGAACCGCCGAATTTCTTCTTCGTTGTAGCCCACTTCAAGCCGCTTGTCATCAAAAATGATGGGGCGCTTGATTAAATCGGGGTACTTTACAACCAAATCAACCAACTGGCTAACCGAGAGCGTGTCTAGGTCAACGTGTAGTTGCTTGAAAACATTCGACCGGGTCGAAATGATGTCTTCACTGCCGTTTTCAGTTAAGCGAAGAATCTGCTTAATTTCGGCTGCGTTCAATGGCTTGGACTTGATGTTCCGTTCTCTGAACGCAATATCGTGTCCCTTCAGCCATGCACGGGCCTTCCGACTGGATGCGCTACTTGGCGCAATGTATAAATTGATCATATCTCAGCACTTCCTTATCGTTGGATTGAGTAACGATAGAAAAAACAATTGACTTAGCTTGGTTGCTACCAAATAATTCACTGAATCATCTAGTAGAACCAACTTATATGTTACCACAACTGAATGAATAATCAACCTTTTTTGGAAACTTTCTAAATTACAGGCAACATTTTTTAGTGAGTTGGTTGTTGTCCCCAACCATTACCTTTGACCCAATCGAATTTGTGATATTAATTAAAAATGGCGGAATTATCGGCGTTAGTTTTGTCACAATGTGATTGCAGTTGGCAAATTATCCCCTGATAAGTCATTTTGATTATCCATTAAATCCGCCACGTGTGTCTTTTTCACGATAATGTATTAATATTCATTGATACGGAATTTATATTCACTTTTAATCGAAATTTCAATCTAAATTTAACACTCCAAACTAGCCGATGTGGCTAAACCGGCGTTTCTGCTATGTAAAGATATTCGTTTCCCCTTTCTGTCATCATTAGTTGTAGAATGAGAGCACAAAGTTATTTCCACTGGGAGGAATTTTCCGTGAACGTCTTCTATGCCGTCCTGCTACTAGTGCTCGCGACCATCGTCGCCAATACGATCTATCCGTATTTTCCGCTAATTCCGCAGGCTTTCTACCAAATTTTTGCCGGGGCCATTCTATCCTTGGTGCCGCTCTACCACCACTTCGTCCTTGAGCCCGAAGTGTTCATGCTGCTGATCATTGCCCCGCTCATGTTCTACGATGGCCGCAATGCCGATGGCAAGGAACTCCGCCGTAACGTCGGGTCGGTGCTCTCCATGGCGGTCGTCCTAGCCATTCTGACGGTCATCTTGATGGGCTACGTGAGCCACGCCATGATTGCCAGCATCCCGTTGGCCTTGGCCTTCGCCCTCGCCGCCATCGTCACGCCGACCGATGCCGTGGCCGTGTCGTCGATCACCACCAACATGGCGGTCCCCGAACGCGTCATGGGCATGTTGGAACGGGAATCGCTCTTCAACGACGCTTCCGGTTTGGTGGCCTTCAGTCTTGCCTTGACCGCATTTACGACCGGCAAATTCTCCGTTGGCGGTGGGATCAAGCACTTCCTAGTCGTCTTTCTCGGCGGCCTCCTGATTGGCCTGGTTCTTGGGGTCATCGCCGTTTGGGCCCGTGTTTATCTGGTTCAAAGTGGGAAGGACTCCGCTAGCGTCATCGTGCCCTACGACGTGCTGGTGCCCTTTCTCATCTACTTGGCCGCAGAACACGCCGAACTATCCGGAATTCTTGCGGTGGTCGCCGCCGGTCTGGTCTA
Source organism: Levilactobacillus andaensis (assembly GCF_016861695.1). Taxonomy (GTDB): domain Bacteria; phylum Bacillota; class Bacilli; order Lactobacillales; family Lactobacillaceae; genus Levilactobacillus; species Levilactobacillus andaensis. The sequence goes on from NZ_BOLP01000017.1 coordinate 23,949, forward strand.
CAGTGCGTCTAACAACCAGTTGCGACTCTCCAGCACACAGTTACAGCTGGTTTCACGGTCGACTTGGAGCATCATCACCAGCGTCCTCAACGGGTTCGTTTTCGTCCTGTTAGGGGTCTCCCTGCCGACCGTCTGGGTAAATATTCAACAGGACCACACCAAGTCGCTACCGACCTATTTGTTGCTGGCCGTGACCCTCTATCTGGTCATGCTCGCCCTCCGCTATCTCTGGATTCGTTTCGACTGGGCCCTGATTCATTCCGAAAAAAACAACCGGCGGAAAAATGCGCTAGTTGGGGCTTTGTCCGGTGTGCACGGAACCATCACGCTAGCCATGGCTTTTTCCTTGCCACTGACGTTTAACGGTGCCGTCTTCCCTTTCCGTAATACGATGATCTTTATCGCCGCGGTCGTCATCATTCTGAGTCTTCTGGTGCCGACCATCGTGCTGCCATTCGTGTTGCCAAATAAGGAACTGCCCGTGGATCCCGCAACGGCGCTCAAGGAACGCAAGGCACTCGTGGCCTACGCGACTGACCGTTTAGCCCAAGAAAGTACCGCCGATTCCGCCGCAACACAATCCGTAATTGAAATTCTCAACAGTCAGGCTACGGACCAACGCCCGGACAAAAAGAAAATGCAGGCCATTTTAAACCAGGCCACGCAGGTCGAAGTCGAAACGGTTCAGGCATTCGCTGACGATGGCACGGTTCCCCAAAGCTTCGCCGCACGCTACGTCCGCGTGCTGGTGGTCAAATCCCAGATGAGCAGTAACAATCCGTTCGTCAATCTTACGCTGTGGGCCCGCTTCGTTTGGCACCGGGTCGCGCACGCCATCGTGCACAATCGCCGCCGTGACAAACGAATCGCTCAACAACGGCAACAGCTCCAGCAACGCCCCCACTCCGCAGAACAAGAAGCGGCACAGGAACGGCGCATTGCGCTACAAAAGAAGCAAGGAAACCGCCGACCACTGCGTAATCAACGGATCGACCAGCAACGACGCGAAAACTTCTACAAGATCGAAGCCGGTGTCTACAACAACGTTATCGACTTTCTCACGAAAATTGCTAGCGTCGACAACCAAACCGAGGTCAACACCGTGCGGAACTATTACAACGCCCGTCACCGTCGCGTTGACATCAATCAAGACGATAGCCAACAAAACGAATTGTTCATCCAAGCCTTCCAATTTGAGTACACTTACGTCCGCGAGCAACGCAACGCCCGTAAGCTTTCACCGGAGCTTGCAGACGAACTCTACCAACAAATTTCCACTGACCAAATGCTTTACATGCAAGAAATTGCGCCGACTGATTAGTTTCTCCACGAAGCGTCACATTTTCTTCACAATTAACTGTTATAGTTGTCGCATAACTTACGAATTAACTACGAATAAGTTACAATTTTACTCCTCCAAAAGTAAAAATAACGGGCGGCTAGCTACGGCGGTCGACCCACTACTCCAAACGTAATATACGTTCACAAAAAGCGGCGACGCAGACAATTCCGGTCTGGTCGTCGTTTTTTGTCGCTCTTGCAAAATTTGACGCACTGCGGCTGCCAGGGATTCCGCCCGCTGTGGGGACGCTTCAGCCTGAAAAAGCATCAGGCTTCTCGCTCGCTTTTAAGCCGCAAAACCATGCGTCTTAAAAGTCGCCCATCATGGTAGCTGCAAGCTACCATGATTTCCACGGCTGGCTACATCCCTGGCATCCTCCGGCTTAGATTGTGCGTTCACGCGACAATTATTGCCGGGCAACAGGAGTTAGTCAGCGTGCGATTATCACAACTACCTCTCTATTTAAGCAACAGTTTGCGGAATATGAAGTTAGGCACGGGATTTTATTCAGTTTGTCCTGTTTTCTCACTAGCCGAGTAGAAAACGCAACCGGAAAACTCAGTACTTTCGTGACTTCAAAGTGTGTTCAGCTTATATCTAAGGCAAAATAACCCCCTAAATTGGTCGATTTCTGCTCGTTAAGTTAGAAAACATCTCATAATTGAATGATTTTTGCCACCAGAAATTTACACTCATCGCAAACTAGCTTATAATTTCTTTAACACGTTAAAGATTTGGCGTCTTTTCGCGAATTGGAGGGTGACTGTTATGAAGCTGACAATTTTATCGACGAGCGATACCCACGGGTACGTCTTCCCCACGAACTATGTGAAAAAGGGAAGCCACCAGGGATTTGGCCTGGCGCGCGCTGCCACGGTGATTGCCCGCGAACAAGCCAACGCTCAGGGTCCCGTGGTGACCATTGAGAATGGTGATTTTTTAGAGGGCTCCCCACTGGCCTACTATGTGGCGCGAGTCAAGCCTGACCGCAATCCACAACCACTCATGAACATCTATAATCAAGTTAATTATGACTGCGGTATCCTGGGGAACCATGAATTTAATTATGGTCAGGAATACCTGCAGGCTGCCATTCGTGACGCCAAACGAACGATCCTGTGCGCAAATATTTTGGACGCTAACGGCAAACCCGAATACGGTCAGCCCTACAAGATCATCGAAAAGGACGGCATTAAGATTGGCGTTCTGGGACTGACCACCCAAGCAGTCTATAAATGGGAAAAGGCCACCAACATCAGTGGCCTGCAATTCGAATCGGCCTTCATCGCCGCCAAGAAATACGTCCCCATCATCAGAGAACTCGCTGACGTTGTCGTTGTGTGCTATCACGGTGGCTTTGAACGCGATCTGGTCACCGGTCAACCTAATGACATTCACGTGGGCGAAAACGAAGCCTACCACATCCTAGAGGCCATTCCAGGCATCGATGCTTTGGTCACCGGCCATCAACACCGCCAATTGGCCACCGATGTCTTTGACATCCCCACGACCCAACCCGGTTTCCGGGGACAAGCCGTGGGCAAGATCACGCTGGACCTCGACCGCGATGCTGCTGGTAAAGTCCACGTAACCAAGCACCATTCCGAACTGGTCAGCGCCGAAGAAGCACCCCTAGACCAAAAAGTCCTGACCGCCGCCACCGACCTCAACAACGAAGTCGGCCATTGGCTCGATCAACCGCTGGGCCATATCAAGGGTGACATGACCTTCACCGATCCCTTTGCCGCACGGATTCACGAGACGCCATATATCGAATTTATTCAAAAGGTCCAAATGGCAACGATGGGGGCCGACATTTCCGCAACGGCCCTGTTTAACGACGAAGCCCGTGGATTTGAAAATCCCATCACCATGCGGAATATCATGACCAACTATGTCTACCCCAACGGCCTATCCCTCCTGAATATCACCGGGGCTGACCTGAAGGCGGCGCTGGAAGTCAGTGCCCGGTACTTCACCGTGAAAGATGGCGAAATTGCCGTCAATCCAGCGTTCGTTCACCCTAAGCGGCGGCAGTACAACTACGACATGTACGAAGGTGTCGACTACCGCTTGAACGTGGCGAAACCCATGGGTCATCGGGTCGAAAGCCTGACGTATCACGGTGAGCCCGTCACGCCAGAACAGCCACTGCGAATCGCGCTGAACCAATACCGTGCGGTCGGTGGCGGCCACTACGCCATGTACGGTGCCGACAAGATCATTGCGGAGAGTCAGGGTGCGATGAGTGAAATTATCGCGGACTATCTGCAAGACCATCCGACGATAGATGCGACCACCAACGATAACTTTACCGTGGTCAATGACCCACAAGATTAATCTGGAACAATTGAAAAACGGTTATCCTTTCTACCCTGCTATTATTAGCGAGATTGAAAGGATAACCGTTTTTTCATTCTTCTTCAAAAAGTGTCCTGATGATAGGAAGTTTTGGCGTTACTTTTCAGAATATGCACTATGTTCACTAAAACATGGGTGTAGGCGATTACTAAAAGACAAGATTAACTATCATGGTTAAAATGTACCCACCTGCAACAGTAACAACGCAGGTAAACAGTAAACATATTATCCACAGTAGCCACTTCGAATCAACGCTTTTGCTATATTTATAAATCTTATTCAAGAGGTATATGGTAAGGGTACCAATTCCAAACAGTATCGTTATCGTTAGCAGTAATCGATACTCACTATAACCACTTGCACGAGTTCCCCAATCAACCATAGGATTAATAACAAATACAGCGGTGACCGCTAATGTCATTCCTAAAACAGCAGATAAAAGTATCTGTTTTCCAATTATTTTTCTCATAATAAAATCGTTGTGATTGCTCTAGCTGCTATACCAGCTATCGATTTAGGCATACCTTGCTTTTGAAACTGTTTTGCCATGGCATTATCAATATTGCCTTCAAAGTCTGACACAATATTCAAAGTCTTCATCACCGACTCGTAACTTAAATATTTTTTCAAAAAGCCTTTGATAAGCGGTACCGATGAAATAGCTTTATTCCAAGCTTTTCTCCCCATCTTTTTTAAAGCCGCAATTGCTGCCTTTGCGGCCACTTTAGCAGCTTTGCTTTTAATCCCACGGGTACTAATCTCATGATTATCATGAAGTTCTTCAAGATTAATTCCTTCTTGTTGCAAGGCTATTGCGATTTGATAGGCTAATTCATTAGGATCTAAATTTTCTAACGTCCCCAAATCCTCACTAGAAATACTATTATCTGGTGCCTTTTGAACCGTATCAGCGCTTGCATTGACGCTACTAGCTGAAGTGGCAATCGTACCTCCAATCATTAAAGTACTAGCCAATAAGATACCACTTCTAAACCAAATTGTAGACTTTTTTTCTTTCCATGTTGGACTTATCATAACTTGTTTATTCTCCTCTGATATAAACTAAAAAATTCAGCTTTTTAAGTACGCTATCGATAGCACTATCAATATATCTTAGGAGCACTCCTATAAAAAAGAACGCAACCGTTTACATCATTGCCACGTAAACTACCGCGTTCCTCTTAACTTTTAGCTTCACATGACAAAGGGGGTACAAACAATGAGCTAATTATGGGTAGCCGCCATCGTAAAATTAAGGACAAAAAAAGAGGCCCAATTCTAAAGTGAATTGAACCTCCCAAATCTCCACATCAACACCCGTTGACAAAGAGCCTACCACTCTCGTTAGCGGCTTTTTTCTTACGCTTCTTTTTCTTCTTTTTTTCATCGCCGATGTATTCAACGGCGGCGAGTTGACGAATCGTGGTGACCTTGATCTTCCCAGGATACGTCAGCTTGTCTTCGATCTGCTTGGCGACTTCCTTGGTCAAGTTAGCCGCCGCCTTGTCGTCAAGTTCTTGTGGCTTGACGACGATCCGCAGTTCACGACCTGCTTGAATCGCATAGCTTTCGGAGACCCCGGTTTGTTCGTTGGCAATCTGTTCCAACGCCCGCAGTCGGTTGATGTAATCTTCAACGGACTCGCTCCGGGCACCTGGACGCGCACCGGAGACGGCATCGGCCGCCGCGACTAGGTCGGACAATGGGGACGTCTTCTCAACGTCGCCATGGTGGGCCGCAATCGCGTTGATGACGACCTCGTCTTCACCGTACTTCTGCGCAAATTCCGTCCCGATTTCCACGTGGGTGCCTTCGACTTCGTGGTCGATGGCCTTCCCAATATCATGAAGCAAGCCGGCCCGCCGTGCTAAACGGGTGTTGTATCCCAGTCTAGCGGCCATGGCTCCGGTCAACTGCGCCACTTCGATCGAGTGCAAGAGCACATTTTGACCGTAACTGGTCCGGTACTTGAGGCGCCCAATCAGCTTCATCAGGTCGGGGTGCATCCAGCCCACGTGTAGCAGGCTAACGGTCTGTTCTCCGGTCTCCCACAGGCTGTGGTTGACATCACGCTGCGCATTTTCCACCTGCGTTTCGATTTGGTTGGCGGAAATGCGGCGACTGGCGATCAAGTTGGTCAACGCGACCCGGGCCACTTCGCGGCGAATCGGGTCATGCGTGCTGATAAATAGCGTCGAGTTGTCGTCCGGCACAAAAATCAGGTCCGTCCCGGTCAACGTTTCCAGCAAACGGATGTGTTGACCATCACGACCAATAATTTTACTGCGAACCTCACCGTTGGGCACGACCACCGTATGTTCCATGTGTTCCTTTGGCAGGTCTTGTGGCCCACTTTCGGTTGCCGACAAGACGACATCCTTGGCCCAGCGTTCGGCGCTGGCAACGGCGTTATCGTTCAACGCCTTGATTTCCACGTCGCGGTCACGCTTGAGTTCCAGTTCGGTATGTTGTAACACCGTGTCTTGGGCACCCTTGGTATCCAATTCCGCACGGTCTGCCAACGTCTTTTCGCGGTCTTCCCGCAACGTGGTGGCTTGGTCGTGTAGTAAATGGATGGCCTGGCGCTGGTCGCGGTTGGCCTGACTGCGTTCGTCCAACATTGCGGTCTGGTCGTCCAACCGAACGGCCATCTGTCCCAGCAACTGTTCACGCTGCTGCCGCCGTTGTTCCCGTACCGTAATGTCGCTCTGTTGCTCGGTCAATTCGTCTTTTACTGATTGCTGATAAGCCAGCGTGTCGCGGCGACTATCCGCCTGCAACTTGGTGACCTGCTTTTTCGCCTTTTCGGTTGCTTGAGCAATGATGTCTCGCGCCTGGGCCTGAACCGCCATGAGTTCTTGACGGTGCTTGTGTTGCCGCACCAGATAGCCGAGCACTAGCCCAATCACCAAAAGACCGATAATTAGTCCTGTGATTAACAATTTGCTAAGCTCCTTAATTTCACTCCCACGATCATCGTGGGTTCCGTTAATAGGTAATTTCGGGTGAAAGGTAACGTGAAATGGCGCTACCGGTGACTTTACGCCACCTGTTTCAAAATGGCGGTCTAGTCTACACCCGATTCTAGTTAATTATACGCTATTTACGGCCACAACCCAACCAATCATCCGCGCGGTTTTTCCATCGCGACCGGCAGAAATAGCCAGCAGAGGAGAATTAATTTTAAGCCAGTGGCGATCCACAGGACCCCGAGCGCCGTTAAAATGGCCAATCGGGCCCCCATGGCACAGCCCAGAATGAAGGTAATCAAGACGAGCGCTAATTTTCCTTGCCGTGCCCGGGCCGCTCGATCACCATCGACCCAAGCACGGTAGGTATCGGTCGCGAGATTCTTGGTATTGCCACTCATGATGCCATTGTTGATGCCGATCCCGCCGACCTGGCGAAAAATCGTCAGCTCGTACCCGGCCACAACGCCGAGGAAAAAGACCAGCCAGATGGTCGGCAAATTCGTCTGCAGACTGGCTAAGATTGCGTAGGCAAGAATGTCCAGGAGCAGTAACCAGCGCATTTGCCGCCGACGATTGTCTTGGCTAATGTGTTCGCTCAGTCCCTGCGCGCCAAAACAGCCTAGGAAATAACCGATCCAGACGGGGACGTTGACCCACGCGTCGCCCCAGCCGTGTTCGACCAGTTTGACCACGAAAACAACGAGGTTTCCTGTCTGGGCGCTCACGAAGACCGCGCCGTGATTCAGGAACGTATCGGCGTCGATCATCCCCATGACTAGGGTCGCCCCCAGCGTCAGAATCGTTTCGGTCATGGGTCGAAATTGTCGTTCCGTCACTGGTTCCATCTGCTCACTCTCTCCTTTTGGCTCTCTGGGTCCGTCTTCGGCCAGCGGGCACGCCACCCTGTGGGGCAGACCTGAAGCCTTGAAAACCACAAGTCTTCAGGGCGACTTGGAGCCTCAAAAAACGAGTCTCCAAGCTCGGCCCGTGTTCTAAGGCTGGGAAATTCGCCCAGTCTAAGAACACCGACACAGGGTTCTGTGCCCGCTGGCCTTCGACTAAGATAGCCGAAAATCAGGTTGCATACTTCAATTACAAGTTATCAACGACAGTTATCCATTAGTCATATCGCAGGATAGCTTTAACGACTAACAATTGCTGTTATTAAAGCTATCCAACAAATTTAACAACCCCCACCCAAGCCGAGAGGTCGGCAGATATGGGCTCAGGCGCGTCGTTCTGCTTAGCAGAAGGCCAAGCTTGAAGACTCGGCTTTTTCGAGGCTTCAAGTTGTGCCCGCACCGTTCCAGCCCATATCTGCCGGCCGGTAAGGCGCCAGGACCGCTAGAGTTGCCAGTCATAATCCTACTTAATGTATTTCGCTAAGTAAGCCTTAACTGTCTTTTCGTAGAGCTTGGGATTGTGTGACAGAGCTGCGGCGTGCTTGGCACCGGGAACGATGAGCAATTCCTTAGGCCCGGCATCCGCGCGGTAGACATCGTAGACCATCTTGGTTGGGACGAATTTGTCCGCGCCACCGTGGATGAACAGCATTGGCTTGTGGTTCTTCTTGACCGCAGCCGTGGCGTTGGCGTCCTTGAAGTAGAAGCCGGCCTTCAGTTTGGTCGTCAGGCTCGTCAGTGGTACCAGCGGCCAGTAAGGCAGGTTGTACATCTGCTTGGCCTGGTAGGCGATTTCGGCGTCGGCGTTGGTGTAACCGCAGTCCTCAATGTAGGCCTTCAGCTGGCTCGGCGTCTTCAAGCCGCTGGTCATCATGGTCGTGGCGCCCCCCATGGACACCCCGAACAGGACGACTTGGGAATCCTGTCCCTGTTTGGCGATGACCTGGTCGACCCATTTCAAATAATCCCGGCTCTCATAGTGGCCGTAACTGATGACCTTGCCTTGGCTCTGGCCCTGACCGCGGGTGTCCGGGATCAGCGTGTTGTAGCCGAGGTCGTGGAACATGGCGACGTACCCGCCCATGGCTTCCTTGTCAGAACCGAAGCCGTGGACCAGCACGACCGTCTTCTTACTGCTTTGATCCGCGGGAATGTAGTCCGCGACTAATTTCAAATTGGCGCCGGCCGCCTTTTCCGTCCAGTGTTGCTTGGCAACGTCACGGTACCATTTCTTCTGCGTGTACATCGGGTCGGCCTTTTTCAGCCGGGTGTCCGTGGCAACGAAGCTCTTTTTGCCGCTCGCCACCGTCATGTTGTAGAAGTACAGACTCGCGCCCACGAGGCCACCCGCCACTAAAAGGATCACGATGCCGAGGCTGATCAGCCACCATTTCAAACGCTTTTTCATCTTACTTTTCCCCCTAATCGTCTCTCAAATCTCTCTTATTGGTAAGTATACGGAGTTCTTTAGGCCAGCGCAATCGTTACGAAGTTTGCTATAATGTACCCAATTACGGTGGCGCGGCTTGCAAGCCAAGTCAGCTCTGGATTAACCGCAATCCTGTCCAGAAAAAATAGTTACCTAGGAGGCAATTTCTGTGAAATATTCTTTAAATTGGGACCTCGATTCTTTATTTGCGGGGGGCATTACCTCATCGCAACTCAAAACGAAACTCGCTCAGATCAAGAGTGCCATCGCCACGCTGGGTGACCTCCTGGACCGCTGGGACGCCGCCAGTGACGCACCAGAGTACCAACAATTTGTGAAACTCATCGACCAATTACAGGCCATTGAGGCCGGATTAGGTCAGGCGGGCATTTTCATCATGGCCGTAGGTGACGCTGACATCAAGAACCCCGACGTGGCGCCCAAGGAAGCCCAACTGCTCGACTTGGAAACGCAGGCCGAAAACGTCAGTGGCAAACTGAAAAAGGTGTTGGTTCAGGTATCAGACGCCAACTTCAAGGCAATGCTGGCGCGGCCAGAACTCCAGCCGATCGCGTTTAATTTAAAAGAAATGCGCGACGCCGGTAAGGAATTACTCGACGACAAGACGGAGGCGCTGATCAACCGGCTCAACATGGACGGCAAGGCTGCCTGGAGCTCCCACTACGATTCCTTGGTTGCCACCGTCAGCGTGCCATTCAAGGACGCCGATGGTCACCCGGTCACCCTGTCCGCGGGGCAAGCCGACAACAACTTGCTGGGAAACGCCGACCCACAGTACCGCGCTGACCTCTTGCCAGCATGGGAACAGGCGTGGGCGGATAAGGAACAGCTCTTCGCCGACACGTTGAACCATTTGGCCGGATTCCGGTTGACCGAGTATGCCGCTCATGGGACGACTGATTTTCTGCGCGAACCTTTAAAGGACAACCGGTTAAGTGCGAAAACCTTAGCGACGATTTGGCAAGTGGTCGATGACAACAAGCAGTTCTTGCTCGACTACCTGGACCGCAAGGCGGCGCTGTTGGGCAAGAAGCACGCAGGCTGGCAGGACGTGGAAGCGCCGCTGAACCTGCCAGGGAGTCACCTCCACCACTTTACGTTCGATGAAGCCGCAGAATTTATTATCAAACATTACGGCGAATTCTCACCGAAGATGGCGGCGCTGGCCAAGCACGCCTTCGAACACCGTTGGATCGAAGCCGAGGACCGCGCGGGCAAGGCACCCGGTGGCTGGATGGAAAGTGCGCCAGAAACCAACGAATCGCGAATCTTCATGACCTTTACGGGCTCACCGAACGACGTGTCAACACTGGCTCACGAACTGGGTCACGCCTTTCACTCCAGCGTGATGGGCGACCTGCCCCTGTTGCGGCAAGGGTACGCCATGAACGTGGCGGAAACGGCCTCGACATTCGGTGAACTCATCGTGGCCGATGCCAACGTCAAGGCGGCGAAAAACGACGCGGAAAAGATCACCTTGTTAAATGCTAAAATGGATAACCCCCTGGCGATGTTCTTGAATATCCGGGCCCGGTTCCTATTTGAAACTCGCTTCTACCAGTTGCGCCAACAAAAGTTGGTCACACCAGCCGAACTCAACGAGCTGATGCTCAACGCGCAGAAGGAAGCGTTCGGTCACGACCTGTCGACCTACTCGCCACACCTGTGGGCTAGCAAGCTCCATTTCTACATTGACGAACCGGCCTTCTACAACTTCCCGTACGTCTTCGGCTACCTGTTCAGTCTGGGCATCTACGCCAAGGCCCAACAGGAGGGCAACTTCGAGGACGCCTACATCGCCCTGCTGCGGGACACGGCCAACATGTCGACCGAAGAATTAGCCCAAAAGCACTTGGGCGTTGACCTGACCCAACCCGATTTCTGGTTGGCCGGTGTCAAACTCATCAAACACGATGTCGCCGAGTTCATGCGGTTAACCGATCCGTTGGTTAAGAAATAAAGGGTTAGTCTGAATACAGGCAACCTAGTAATGTCATCGCCTTACCGGCCGGCAGATATGGGCTGGAACGGTGCGGACACAACTTGAAGCCTCGAAAACCGCGAGTCTTCAAGGTTGGTCTTCTACGTAAGTCGGCTAAAAAACGCCGACTAAGTAGAACGACGCGCCTGAGCCCATATCTGCCGACCTCTCGGCTTACGTAGTTGTCCTATGGTCACGGATGATTAGGTCTTTATCAACTTTCTGTTATGACTGATAAGTCACATACCATCGGCTGAAAACTCAATGATATTGGCATGCACTCATTCCACATTAGCCACAACCCTAGCCGGAGGAGGTCAGGACGAAGCCAGCTGTGTCGACGGTGTTTGTCGGGGTATTTTCCCGACTTACAGCGTGGGACGACCTCGGAGACACGCGGTTTTCGTGGCTTTGAGGCGAGCCGGAAGCCCGCACTCTGGCTGGAGGCGTTCCCCATAGCAGGCGCAGTCCTGGCAGCCGCAGGCGACATGCCAGTTATCTTTCATTTAAAAGTAACGTAGAGTGGTATAATGAAGATAATAATATGGGACGAAAAGGGTGATTGGTATGTTTTCTGAACGACTTCGGGCCTTGCGACGCGGCCAACACATTACACTAGAACAATTGGCAACTGGCTTAAACGAACATTCCGTGGGGCCGGATGACCACCCCAACACAGCGTCACAAATTGGCAACTGGGAACGGGGTATCCGGACACCGTCATTTCTTGAGGTGCGCAAGTTAGCCGAATATTTCGATGTGACCATGGACTACTTAACCGGTAAGGCGGAACGCGACGAGTACGACTTAGGCCGCCTCTTCCTCTCTGGCAAGCAACTCAGCTTCAACCGTGAGCTGTTGAGTGGCCGCGATCGCTACGAAATTTACCAGTTGATCGATGGCTACCTGCATGGCAAGGAAAATCGCTATACCAGCGCCGAACCAAACCAGCAGGAAGAATTGGATCTCCATTTAGACGATAACCATTAACCGCGAGTCGGCTGGTCAGCGGAAACGCTAATCGGCCGGCTTTTAATTTTATTTTGAAAGGACCTTTCCCGTGAATCCAAAAAAACTGAAAAAGCTTAAGAAAAAAGTCCGTCACCTCCCCATGAGCCAACGTAAGACGGCTTACATGGACCGGATGGCGGCCTATTATAAACAATTTAATGACTTCCCAGCGGCTAAAATTTTAATCAGCAATATCCTGTTAGCCGATAAAATGTTGGCGGCTGGCGATTTGCCGCAACAGTTGCCCCTCCTGCAACTACCGGATGACATTCAGGACCAAATTTTCCAGAAGCTAGCGAGTCAGTACCCGACCGGTGACGCTAAGGGCGACCAGTTGTGGAATGAGCTGACCGATGCGCTGCCCCAGTTGGACCACGACTTGCGCTCCTTCCGGGATTATCTGGAAAACCACTACGGCATGTGGGCCTACACGTCTGCACCATTTGTGGCCGATTTGGCGAAATTCGTAGATGACCGCGCCGTGCTGGAAGTCATGGCGGGTAACGGCTACATTTCAAAAGGCCTGCGGGACGCGCACAAAACCGTGTACGCCACGGATAGTCAGACCTGGACGGCAGAAAACGAAACCGGCCGGCACGCATTGACGACGATTGAACCACTGGGGGCCGTGGAAGCCTTCCAGAAATACCAAGATAAAATCGGCGTGGTCGTCATGTCGTGGTCACCGGACGGCTTGCCCGTGGATTGGGAGTTGTTGCAAGCGATTCGCGAGTCCAAGACGGACGTGGACTTCGTGGTCATTGGCGAAAAAGACGGCGCAACGGATTCAGCAGCCTTCTGGTCACACGCCGAATTGGTCGAAAATGCGGCGACACGCCAGTTGAACCGCCACTTCACCCCGTTTGATTTGGTAAAGGACCACGCTTACTTAGTGAAGTAAGATTACAATTTGCTTGGAACGGTTTACCTCAAATTCCCCTTTTGATATGCTATTAGAGGCATATCAAGAGATGGGGAGGAATCGACCATGATTCTGAGCAATGTTCTGTTTTACGGTCTGAGCATCTTGCTGGTCGCGGCATTAGGTTACGCAGCGTTCGCGAGTTACCAGGCCCATCACGATGAATAGAGACAAAAATACCGACTAGCCGGATATGTGGCTGGTCGGTATTTTTTGATAAGTTGTCAAATTAATTTTAGCCGTTATGCTTTCAACTCACGTTTGACCTCATCCCAAGAATACTTCTTTCCCTGACGAGCATCCTCTGCCACCCGCATCATTTTTGCAGCAAACGCTTGCTCCGCCGTCAGCCGACGACTATCAATTTCCGTAATCTTTTTCAATAGGCTGTCCTCCATTTACTGATATTCCGCCCAAGTCAGCACCAACGTCAACACCAGCATCAACCCAATTGCCACCGCATGCCAGCGCTTGTTCCCCACGAAAATGGCGATGTATTCCCGCAAAATGGCATTGGGGAGAAAAAACCTCGCCGTGTGGGCACCGATACCATTCGCTTTCAAACCAGCTTTTCTGGCAATCATCCCCGCCCGAAAAGTGTGGTAGCCATTGGTAACGAAGGTGACGCGCGGCTTAACTGCACCCCGGTCGTCGATAATCTGCTTGGAAAAAATCATGTTTTCATATGTCGTTTTCGAGCGGTCCTCAGCAAGCGCATCGGCGGCCGGCAAGCCACGGTCCAACGCATATTGGCGCATTGCAACGCCCTCCGGAACCGTCTCGTCGCCACCCTGACCACCGGAAAAGATGATAACGGGCGCGCGGCCGGTCTTCTTCACTTGCTTACGATAGAAACGCAGGGCCCGGTCGATTCGCTGGCCCAATAGTGGCGAGACCTCATTACCATTTAACAGTCCCGCTCCCAACACGATTAAATAATCCTGCTTATATCGCGGATGATTAAATTGATAAATGACTAGCATCGTCAGGTAATTGTAGAACCAGAACAACACGTAGAAAATCACCATTGCCGGAAATAAATTCAGCACGGTCGCTACTGGCACGGGCAAATACAACGTCGACAGCCGCGTCACAAAGGGTGCAATCAGAATCGCAATCCCCAGAAATAGCGTCAACATGTTCGCCAGCGTATGGCTCTCCCGTTTCCAGACAATCCACGCATTCCACAGCAACAGGAAGGCTTGCAGGGCAAACACGATACCGATCAGCATCAACAAAATCACAAATAACACAATGCTGATGACGATCAGCCACTTATTGTTAGTCCCCAAAATGGTCATGGCCAACAACGTTAAAAACGAATAGAAAAATAGCGAAAACCAAATACCATTTCCTAAACGGCGCTTCTCGATACCATAGCTGACGCCAAATACCACGCCAAAAAACAACGGGATCAGCCAGCCCAGGTAATAAACCGCTGGAATATTAAAAAGTTCATTTTGCATTACACTCTAAACTCCCCTAAAACAATTTATCGCTGTCTTGCGGCGTCCAAACGGCCATAATGGTCAGTTCAATCAGCGTAAACACCAGCGAGATTGGCGGCCACACAAAGATCAATCCCAGCACGCCGATCCATACCAACCAAAACCAGATATTCGCGTGGATTCGATAGGCCGACATCGCCCGAATCTTCTGGGCAACTTCCGGATTGTGTTTCCGGTTGGCGCGCATCACCTCGAAAGACAGCACCGCGTAAGCCAACGCCCACAAGGTAAAAATGATGAAGTAAAACAACTCCGGTTGAACGTCTGTGATAAATTCCCCAGCCCAAGCCGTCGACACTGGCAGCATCGCCATCACCAAGATCCACAGGTTGTTCGTCCAGTAAATTCGCTTGGTCACCCGTTTGGTCAGCGCAAACATATAATGATGGTTATACCATGCCACGCCAATAAATAAAAAGCTAATCAGATAAGCCACCAAATAACTCCAGTTGGCTGCCAATGCCGCAAACGTTGGCTCATCCGGCGTCTTGAATTCCAACACCATAATCGTCAGTAAAATTGCGACGACTGCATCCGTAAAAGCCTCGACCCGTCCCTTATTCATCCGCAAAACCCCTTAAATTTTCTTGATAATCCTAGAATAGCACAGAACATATTGCGAACGATTGTTGAAGCCCCAAAAGTTGTGCTCATTTTGCGCCAAAAAAAAAAAACGTCCAATCAGCCTAAGCTGATTGGACGTTTTTACCACAGCATTCGTTTTACCGAATGGACTTATCTCGGAATCCACATTCCCTCAAAGTCAGACACGTCACAATACGGTGACATATGTGCCCTGCTGACAAATTCACCTAGCCGCTTGCGCGGACAATCCTTGCAAGCAAGAATTGCGTGATTTCTCGACTCATCGCATAGGAACAATACTACCACACGTTGCGCGTCGAAACAAGGCTATTTCTTCTTAATGTCAGTTTCTTCTTTATTCGTAGCCGCTGCCTGGAGCTTTTCAATCTGCAGCTTGAGCCAATCATGGAGACTGGTATCGGCGACCGCCGCCTGATCCACATAGGTCGTTGCCGGGGCTAACGCATCGATACGGAGGCCGGAAACGTTGATGTCTGGCGTTTCAATGACCGCGTAGACGTTCAACTCAGCCTCTTCATCGGTGTCCATAATTTTTCCAATCGTCTTCGTATCCTGTAACGGCAGGTTGATGACACTCAGTTCCAACCGTACGGAGGCCTCGGTGTCGGTCAGCTTCAATTCGGCTTGTGCCAATTTATCGGCACCAATCTGTTCACGAATAAACGTTGCCAACGGTGACATGAGCCCATCTGGGTCGGCAAAGAATTCTTTTTCCGTGGTGTCCGCCGTGAAATGTTGAATTTCATCGGCTGCGACTGCGTCAATAAACGTTTGAATTTCTCGTTTCATTCTTTACACCTCGTTTTTTAGTGACCAAACCGTTTCCGGTCAGCGTGATCTTGTTGCTTCTTCCGTAACCGCAATGCCAGGACCAGCCAGTATGCGTTGCCCCACATTAAAGCGAGACTGAAGGCTGACATCAACAATTTGATCATAATGCTGGCCCCACTGTCGCTCCACATGTTGAACAGCACGCTAATCGGTGACAACGTGTACAGGGCAATGACCAATCCCATGAAATAAAATGATGGCTTCCAGTTCAGTGCCGCCATAATGATCGGAATCATGTACAAGATGACCGCAATCAGCGTGGTGTGCCAAAATTCGGCCATCGTCATTTGGACGTTCGCACTGTGAATAAAGGGACGGGACATTAAAAAATTAATGGCAATAAAGCCGAACATGGACACGATGGCCCAAGCAATCACGTTACGATCTCTCATTTTAAAATAAACTCCTCAATAAATTTCCTAAAATAAAAAACGCGGTCACACTGACCACGTTTTAGTCAAGTTCCTCTTCTATTTTAACTTATTCCCGACCGAAAATCAGCTAATCCCCGAAAACTAACGGGAAACTAATCAACTAACAGGTCCAAAACATCTTGGGTATCGATGCCGTTGAAGTACAGCTGCGTGTTAGCGTTGTTCAGAACTTCGCCGACATGTTCCCGGTCGTAACGGACACCGGCCAATTTGTCAGCCAGTTCAGTTGCATCGGACGGACCGAAGAAGTCACCGTAGAACTTGATGTTCTTGATCTTCCCATTTTCAACCAACAACCGTGCGTCAATGGTCCCGGCCGTAAAGTGTTGCCGCTTCTTCACCGTAAATTCTGGTGAGTTGCCGTAAACCCAATCCCAGTTGCTGTAGTAGTCATTGTAAATTTTATCGATAGCTGCCTTTTCGCTGTCTTCGATGGTAACTTCCTTGTCCTTGATGGCATCCAAACTGTCCACGTGGAACAATTCTTTCAACAAGGTGTCGCGGAATTCTGGCACGGTCAAGTTTTGATATTCAGGTGCCAAGAATGGCTTCAAATTAGTTACCCGTGACCGCACGGACTTGATTCCTTTGGACTTCATCTTGTCTTCGGGAACGTTCAAGGCGTGGGCAATCACATCTTGGTCCACGTCCAACATCAAAGTCCCGTGAGAGAAAGTCTTCCCACTGTGAGAGTACATCGCGTTACCAGAGAACTTCTTGCCGTCGACTAAAATGTCGTTCCGGCCAGAAACCTCGGTCGTCGTTGCTCCCATGGCGTGTAAGGCGTCCACGATTGGTTGGACAAAGGACTTGAAATCCCCGAATTCTTCACTATCGCTATCAACCACGAAGCTAAAGCAAAGGTTCCCGAGGTCTTGGTAGACAGCACCACCACCCGATAACCGACGAGTGACCGTGATGTTGTTTTCTTCAACGTACTTTTGGTTGATCTCTTCCAATGTGTTTTGGTTCCGACCAACGATAATGCAAGGTCCTTCGTAATAGAACAGAACTAATGGTTCGTCAAACTTTTTGTTGTTCATCAAGTACTGTTCAGTTGCTAAGTTGTGCCGAATGTCGTGTGACTTCATAGCGTACCAATACATAACCCAAAAACCCCTTTCAAATTAACCAACCCGAGGCCCTACAGAACTGTAGGTTTCTCGGTTACTTTAAATCATAGCACGCTTTGTTAGCGATTACAATTTAGCGTTTAGCTAACTTTCATTCCTCAATTTATTTTGTAATAAGATAGGTTGAAAACGATTTCAAATTCATAAAATTCGCTTGTCGTTTGTTCGGTCATTCGCCTAAAATGCGCAAAAAAAGGAAGCGAGGTTTTGTCTCGCTTCCTTCCCCGTCTGGGTTCACCCTAGGCGGTCATTTAAGCTTAATGGTGGCCGTAACCACCATCCCTTTATCTGACCCAATTATAGGCCCCTTACTAACAAAAAGGTAGCATTTAGCTCAGTCTTCCGGGTTAATAAGTTGCCGGAAGTAACCGTGCTGATGCAGGTCGTGTTTTAGGTCCGTCATCGTAAATTGGTGGTAAAACTTGCGGTAATCCTCATCAGCCAGGGTAAACAAGTCCGTCAACGTCTGCGAAATATTGGCAGAAATATCCGTTTCGTCGGTTGCCTTGGTCCCCTTAGAATCACCCGTAATGAAACGCGCGTAGCTAATGGTTGGTGGAATCGTCAGGTCGTAGAGTTCGCCAACATTAATATCAGCGAGATCTTTGATGAGCTGATAGCCACCATTTTTACCAACAGAGCCCTCGATGTACCCCTGTTTATGGAGCACCGAGAGAATGTTGCGGATCATTACCGCATTCAGTTGAAGGGACGTCGCGAGTTCCCGACTTGCAATCTTACGCGGACGATTTTCGTCCAAGTACAGCAAGCTGTGAACCGCAACGGAAAAGTCTAATCTCATCGTCCAACCATCGCTTTCAAGAATTCTGTAGTCATTATAGGTATCATACCACACTCCGTTAGTCAGATAGTAGCGGCCGGATGAAAACCTAAGGACTTTCTCATATTGAAAGGAGTTGCATAATTTTTCAAGACTTGCATAGCTTTTGCCCCTAAATCATTAGTTAGACAACCCAGTTATCCAACTATGGACTTCCAAGTTAAATTTTTTATCATTTTTTGAAATGTCTGCGATGATTGATATAACAAAGTTTATGAGGTTTTTATGAAGTTTCCATGACCGATTATGTTAAATTTGGGGTTGTAAATGAGAATTTGATTAACTATAATCAAACACAATTATTGTTTGAGTCGTTCGTGAATACTCAGAGATGTTTATTCATCGGGCTTCAAATCAAAATGAGAGATATATTAGAACATTGGGAGGGATTTCCGTGGAAACCGAATCAAACTTTCTAAACATTAAAGACGTCAGCACGGCTTTCAAAATTGACGGCCAGTTCTACGACGCTATCTCCCACATTAACCTCCAGGTCCAACACGACGAGATTCTCGCCATCGTTGGTGAATCAGGTTGTGGTAAAAGTACGTTAGCAACTACCATTATGGGACTGCATGATCCAGAAGAAACTAAGATTTCCGGTGAAATTGATTTTGAAGGCACCGACCTCCTGCAGCTTGACGACGATGGGTACAACAAATTCCGGGGTGCCAAGATCGGCATGATCTTCCAAGATCCCTTATCTGCATTAAACCCATTGAAGCGTGTTGAAGATCAAATTAGTGAAGTCATGGATTACCATACGACGTTGACGAAGGCTGAAAAGCACACCCGCGTTTTGGAATTACTCGACGAAGTTGGTATTGTGAACCCACAACGAACCGCTCATCAATTCCCGCATGAACTTTCCGGTGGGATGCGGCAACGGGTCGTCATCGCCATCGCCATTGCCTGCAAGCCCGACCTCATCATTGCCGATGAACCGACTACGGCGCTGGATGTTACCATCCAAGCACAAATTCTGGACGTCTTACGAGACATTCAAAAGGAAAACCACGCCGGCATCATCCTAATCACCCATGATTTAGGGGTCGTTGCTGAAACGGCTGACCGCGTTGCTGTTATGTACGCTGGTCAAATCGTTGAACAAGGAACTGCCGAACAAATTTTTAACACACCAGAACATCCTTACACCCGTTCCTTACTACGTTCAATGCCACAACGTGACAACGAAGGCGATGACCTGTACGTCATTAAAGGAAACGTTCCTTCCTTACAGAAGATGCCAAGTACTGGCGACCGTTTCGCACCACGGATTCCTTGGGTACCAGAAAGTGCTCACGAAGCAGATCCTGTCATGCATGAAATTGCGCCGGGCCACGAAGTTCGTTGCACCTGCTACAAAACATTTCAATTTCCAGATCAGAAGAAGGGGAGCGTGACCGTATGAGTCTAGTCGAAATCAAAGATTTAAAAGTCCACTACCCGATTCGCTCTGGTTTCTGGAACCGCGTCACCGACTCCGTTAAAGCCGTCGATGGCATCACCTTCAACATTGAAGCCGGCGAAACTTATGGCCTTGTTGGTGAGTCCGGATCTGGTAAGTCAACAACTGGCAAATCCGTCGTTGGTCTCGAAAAGGTCACCAGCGGTTCTATCCTATATAACGGTAAGGACATCACTAAGGCTGATAACCGGCGTAAGTTGGACTACAACCGCGATGTTCAAATGATCTTCCAAGATTCCCTTTCCAGTCTTAATCCCCGGAAACGAATCGAAGACATCATTGCTGAGCCGCTCCGAAACTTCGAACACCTAAGCAAGGACGACGAAAAATTACGTGTTCTTCAATTACTAAATATTGTTGGGTTGGACGCCGATGCGCTTTACAAGTACCCCCATCAATTCTCCGGTGGTCAGCGTCAACGGATTGGGGTCGCCCGAGCAGTTGCAACGAACCCCAAGCTCATCATTGCTGATGAACCCGTTTCCGCATTGGACCTTTCCGTTCAAGCTCAAGTGTTGAACTTCATGAAGAAGATTCAACGGGAATTTGGGATTTCTTACCTGTTTATCTCCCATGACTTAGGGGTCGTGCGGCACATGTGTAATAACATTGCCATCATGAACCGGGGTCGCTTAGTTGAAATTGGCACCCGAGAAGACATCTACAACCACCCGTTACATATCTATACCAAGCGGTTATTAGCTGCCATCCCCGAAACCAACGTCAACCAACGGGCTGCTCACCGTGCTTCTCGTCTCGCCGTTGAAAAGATTTACGAAGATCAACAGAGTAAATACTACGACGAAGATGGGATGGCCTACCCCTTAGTTCAGGTCAGTCCTACCCATTCAGTAGCCTTACCTGAAACCATCGCTAAACAACTTGCCAGCCAAGAAGGAGAGGTGCAGGCCTAATGTGGAAAACGATTTTACGCCGTCTCATGATTATGGTGCCCGAAGTCATCATCCTTAGCATCCTGGTCTTCCTCTTAGCTAAAGCTATGCCTGGGGACCCATTCACTGGGTCAATCAACCCCAAGGCTGATCCCGCTCAAATCAAGCACTTAATGGCAATCAATGGGTTGAATGACCCTTGGTACCAACAGTACTGGAACTGGGTCGTCCACTTGTTCCATGGGAACCTTGGTAACAGTTATCAATACCAAGAACCCGTTACCCGACTGATTGAAGGCCGTGCCGGTAATACACTTTGGTTAGCCTTCTTCAGTATGGTTCTTACCTATGCCTTCGCCCTTCCAATGGGTGTCTTCGCCGGTCGCCACGAAGGCAAACTACCAGATGTGATTATCCGTTTTTATACCTACGTTACCTACTGTATTCCCTTCTTCGTTATCTTGGTTTTAGGGATTTGGATTTTCGGTTACGTCTTCGGTTGGTTCCCAACTACCGGATCGGTTTCATCAGATGCGCAAGGCTGGGCTCAAACCATTGGATCACATTTCTATCACATTCTCTTGCCAGGTATCTTAGGAGCATTGTTCAGTACCGTCAATATCGTACAATACCTGCGTTCCGAAGTTATCGATGCTAAGCATTCTGATTACGTACGGACCGCTCGTTCCAAAGGTGTCCCTAGCAAAGATATTTACCGTCACCATATCTTCCGGAATTCCTTATTGCCAATTGCAGCGTTTGCTGGTTACTCCATCACTGGATTATTAAACGGTTCTATCTTTACCGAAACCGTCTTCTCTTACCCTGGTATGGGACTATTATTCGTGAACTCAATCAGTTACCGGGACTACACCGTCATTACCGCATTGGTTCTGATTTTCGGACTATTGAACTTACTTGGAACGTTACTTTCCGACATTATTTTAAGTATTGTCGATCCACGAATTCGGATTGAATAAGGAGGCTAAACAGAATGGCAGAAAATTTTGAACAACACTCAGACATTTCCGCAGCTGATTTAGCCCGCCTAAATCAGGAAGCACAAGCGGAAGCAACACCATCAACTGCTAAAATCATCTGGAATGAATTTAAGGCCGACAAGCCGGCCATGGCCGCCCTCATCATCGTCGTTGGTTTTATCGTCTTCGTCATGATTGGTGCCCTCTTCATCAACACACCAAAGATGATGGAGACCAACATCATGGATTACTTTGATAAACCTTTCACCGATGGGTTTTGGCTAGGTGCCGATTCAGGTGGTCGTTCCGTTGCTAAACAGTTGATTGTCGGGTCCCGTAACTCTATCGGAATTGCGATTGGCCTAACCATTATTTCGTCAACCTTTGGTATCGCTTGGGGATTAGTTTCCGGCTATTTCAGTGGTTACATTGACTGGGGTATGCAACGGGTTTATGACTTCATGATGATGCTCCCAATGACCATGATGATCATTGTTTTAGTTACCATCATCCCCCACTATAACTCCGTTTCCTTAACGTTTATCTTCTCTATCTTCTACTGGGAAGGAACGTCACGGTTGATTCGTTCACGGACCTTGGCGGAAACGCAGAAAGATTACGTTGCCGCTTCTAAGACCTCCGGAACCAACCACTGGAAGATCATCTTCAAAGAAATCATGCCAAACATTTCATCCTTGATTATCGTCGACTGTACCTTATCTTTCGCCGAAAACATTGGGGTTGAAACGGGGCTTTCCTACCTGGGCTTTGGGTTACCTAACCAAACGCCTTCCCTAGGGACCATGATTGCGAACGCCAACGATCCTAGCAACATCACGTTGTACTGGTGGACTTGGTTACCCGCAGCCCTAGAAATCGTTGTTCTATGTCTATCAATTAGTTATATCGGCCAAGTTCTTCGTCGCGCTGCTGATTCTTCGCAACGGCAAGGTGC
Organism: Levilactobacillus andaensis; assembly: GCF_016861695.1. Lineage (GTDB taxonomy): Bacteria > Bacillota > Bacilli > Lactobacillales > Lactobacillaceae > Levilactobacillus > Levilactobacillus andaensis. Next base: position 46,539 of record NZ_BOLP01000017.1, read on the forward strand.
CGCCGACTAACTGAAGAAACTACTTCATTTGAGGAGATGGTGCCTACCCAGCCACCAACCGTATCCATGGCATTTTTGTTTTCGCCGACCGATCCTGAGGAGAATTGGCCAGCACCTATATTAGAGGATCTTAAACAAGGGGGAAACATAGCATGAACAAAAAGAAACTTGTGTTATCAGCGATGGCAGTCCTCGCAACTGTTAGTCTCGCTGCATGTTCAAGCAAAAGCTCATCTAAGTCAAGCACGCCAAGTAACGGTGCTTCATTGAAGTTAAGTACCGATTATAACAACACTAAGGCTACTGACAAGACAGCTGACAACAACAGTACATTGAAGGTCGCAGAAGCCAACGATTCACCGTTCCAAGGGATTTCTGACCCTGTTTTAGCCACCAACGCTGAAGACTCTGATGTCTTCGCTCCTGGTGGTGCTGGTTCCCTGTTCAACGTCGACAAGAACTACAAGATTGTCGATGGTGGTCTTGCTAACCAACGGATCAACCGTAAAGCTAAGACTGTAACTATCAAGTTACGCTCCAATGCTAAGTGGTCTAACGGGATGGACGTTACCGCCAAGGATATCGAGTATGCTTACGAAGTTGTTGCTAACAAGAACACGACCTCACAACAATATTCTTCTGACTTTAACGCTATCAAAGGGATGGCAGCCTACCATGCTGGTAAGGCCAAGACCATTTCTGGGATTACCTACCCTGATGGTCAAAAAGGTAACACCGCTGTTATCCACTTAAGCAAGATCACGCCAAGTATGAAGTTCTCTGGGAACTCCTTCATCTGGGGTACCGTTGAACCTTACGAATACATCAAGAACGTGCCAATTGCTAAGCTAGCTTCATCTAGCCAAGTCCGGAAAGACCCTATCTTTGTTGGTCCTTACAAGCTGGATAAAGTTGTCGAAGGTGAATCCACGACTTGGTCAGTAAACAAGTACTACTACGGCAAGAAGCCACAAATCAAGCACATCAACATCAACGTTGTTTCAACTAACAACATTGTTAAGGCTATCCAATCCAAGAAGTATGACTTCACGATTTCTAGCTTAGGTGGGACTTCTTACAAGCAATTGAAGAACGTCAAGGGTTACGCCAAGACTGGTCAACCAGGACTTTCCTACAGTTACTTCGGCTTTAACGTTGGTCACTTCGACACCAAGGCCGGCAAGAACGTTATGGATAAGAACAGTAAGATGGCTAACAAGAACTTACGTCAAGCTATGATGTACGCTCTGAACGTCGACCAAGTTTACAAGAAGTTCGGGAACGGTATCAGCTGGCGTGCGAACACCTTGATTCCACCAGTATTCCAGAAGTACTGGGATTCAAGTGCTAAAGGTTTCCCATTGAACGTCAAGAAGGCTGAAAAGTTACTTGACCAAGCTGGTTACAAGAAGCGTAACGGTAGCAAGTGGCGTTCAGATCCTAATGGCAAGAAGTTAGTTATTCACTTCGGTGCCATGACTGGGAACTCTACTTCCGCTGCTGAATACCAAGACTACCTGCAACAATGGCACAAGGTTGGTTTGGACGTTCAATTCACTGGTGGTAAGACCATGGAAATGAACAGTTTCTACTCAACCATCCAAGCACCAAAGCAAAACAAGGTTGATATCTACGCCGCTGCATGGAGCGTTTCATCAGAACCAACTCCTACACAATTGTACGGTGAAGATGCACCTTACAACATGGGTCACTTTGTTTCTAAGAAGAACACGCAATTGATGTCTGACATGAACAACAACAAGGCGTTCAATGACAAATACCGGACCAAGATCTTCAAGGAATGGCAAGAATACATGAACGACCAAGCTGCTGTTGCACCATTAAGCTTCAGCTACAACTGGGTTCCAGTTAACCACCGTGTTAAGGGCTACGATATCAGTCCTGCCAACACCGAATTCTGGAGCAACTTGTCCTTCACTTCAAGCAAGTTACAGTAAGCTCACGTTCATTTAATCAATGAGACCATCGAATCTATCAGGTTCGGTGGTTTTTTGTTATCCCCATGGTCCCCCTCTCCCTGCGGTCAAACTTTAAAATTCACAGCTCTGTAAGGACCAACTATACAGGAGTCTTCGCTGATTACTAGCCCCCGCTTGGCGACCGGTTATCTGCCTATTACCTAACTTATAACCGGAATCGTTTCCCCCGGTTCTTTGACCGGCCTTAATCCCTCTGCTCACCGCTAAAAAATTTATTTTTTAATCAGCTAGCGCGTTAAATAAGCAATTTAATTGCGACCGCTCACAATTCCTGTGATAATAGAGTTAAGCACAAAGGCGGTTTTAGTCCACTTTGTTCACCATTTATTTAATTCGCGGGATTTTTTATTTTTCAAGAATTCCCGAAACTACGGCTTTTACATCTATTTTCAGGTCAATCGGCGACAATTTAGTGCTTACACACCGTAAAATAAATGATATAGTAAAGGTAAAGTTTTAACATGACTCGTGAAGGGGTGGCATTCCATATGTTACAACAATATAAGAACATTCTGGTTCCCGTTGACGGTTCCAAGGCAACCCAGCCAGTCTTAGAAAAAGCAATTGAAGTTGCCAAGCGTAACAACACGCATTTGGATATCTTAAACGTGCTTGAAGTAAACCAATTCAGCGATACTTATGGTGGTGCCGTCAGTGGTGACGTCATCTACAAGCTTTCTCAAGACGTCCAAGACCGACTCGACGCTTTAAAGCAACAAGCCATTGATGCCGGTGTTCCCGATGTCAGCATCCATGTTCGTTTTGGGAACCCGAAGCCCGTTATCGCTCGGGAATTCCCTGCAGACCACAAGTCAGAATTGATTATCATTGGGTCGACTGGTTTGACCGCCGTTGAACGGTTAATGGTCGGCTCCGTCACCAACTACGTCAGCCGTTCCGCTATCTGCGATGTGCTGATCGTTAAGCCTGAAGAAGCGAGCAAATAACTTTAACTGAAAAGATGGCCTTCTGCTTAGCAGGGGGTCATTTTATATTACATCCAAAATTGGAGGCCAGCTCATGCATTGGACTTATACTCGAACACTGCCACAGACTCAGCCACCAATGCCCCTCCGCCAGCTGCTGACGGCGTGGTTGTTACCTAGTCATCTTGTCCACGACCTGCGATTAAACCGCCGGGTGCTGGTCAATAACCAGTATCGGTCCATGAATCAGCTAGTGACTGGTGGTGAGACCGTCCAGCTCACCTTTATCCCCGCAGACTTCAAGGAACCCTTTCCTGACGTCGACCCGGATAGTGCTGCGACCGTCTCCGTTCTCTATGAAACGGCTGACCTACTCATCATTAATAAGACGCGGGGGAGTAAGACCCACCCCAATCAACCCGGCGAGCGGGGAACGACACTGAACCATGTTGCGGCTTACCTCGGCGCCGACCAGCCCGGCCCCTACATTTTGAGCCGGCTCGACCAGGAGACGACCGGTGCCTTAATGATGACCAAGACGCCCGCTGTCGTCCCCATCATGGTGCGGAACATCGCTGAGAAACGCGTGCAGCGGACCTATCTCGCCTGGGTGACCGGTACATTGACTGGCACTGGTGTCTTTGATGCTCCCATTGGTCGAGACCTTCAGGATAAACGTAAACGCCAGGTCAACGGGGACCACGCCCAGCCAGCCGTGACCCACTATGCGGTCGTCAAACACCAGCCTGGCGCAACGCTCGTTCAGTTATGGCTAGAGACTGGTCGGACGCACCAACTTCGCGTTCATCTTGCCGCCGCAGGCCATCCACTGATTGGCGACCCCCTTTACGGTGAGCCCACAAGAAGCCGCCTGCGACTGCACTGCTGGCGTTTGACCTTTCCCCAACCATTTACCTTAGATGAACCTGAAACGACCGTAACGGCGCCTGTACCAGCTGATTTTGACACGTTCTAGCTAAACTGTTTAGAAAGCATGTAACACCTTTCCCCCTATCAATGGGCAACCTGGCATTATCGTCAATTTTTCCACGATTTAGACGATTGTTACTGTTAACCATTGCGTCTTGTTATACTTATATTGAATTCAACGGCTAGGGGGGATTCGATGCGTTGGCAACAAAAATTAGCATTGATCATTCTGATTGTGCTACTAGCCATCCTGTTAATCTGGGGTGTCGTTAATATTTATCGTTAGATATTTTAGGTAACGCTGATTGGTGAGGGCCGATTGGCGTTTTTTTATTAGAATGGAACTCTTCTTTTGCTGGCGAAAGTGGTTTAATTCGGTTACGATACAAAACCAGCTGTTCCGTCCAGACTTGGTCGTTCATTTTATGCAGGCTCAGTTCGTTAGTTCGGAGGTCGCCAGGGCAGGTCCCTGCGCTTAGTAAAAATAAGTCTCCTGTCCGGCGGTCGTTCACCTTGCATTGCCTTAGAGCGTTAATCTTGCTCTCGCCATTATATCCTGATCCTGGCAACCTCCGAAACGTGCTCCAGCAGCCAGGTCCCTGCGCTTAACAAAAATAATCCTCCTGCTCGGCATAGCCGAACAGAAGGATTATTCTCGTTAATGCTCAGAACCTAACCGGCTGCTTCCGCACTCTTATACACAAAAAAACCGGAGTAACCACTCTCCGGCCGCATTAGCATCATTAGAGTAATTCAACATAATCACAGATTGTAGTCAGGAAAACGCTGTTCACTCAGATTAGCTATTGAATCTCAATATGTAGTATTGAGTTAAAACCAAAATACGTTTAGTTCTGGGAAAACTAATCGTATCATGAAGAAAACTCTAATCTGTTCAATTGAAGCTTTCTTCACAAAGTCGGGAACCTATCAAATACCGCTATTTGCTAACTTCTCAACGTGATTCATTGCTATTACAAGTCCTAGTATATCAGACAGCTGTAGAAATGCAAGCGTTTTCATCGAGTTAGCTTATCTGAATTATTACTCTTCGGTTAACGGTTCACCCTACGGACTTTGTGAATAGTCCAAGGCCCGGGCTACCCCGTCGGTAACGTCACAATTAGCTGACCCCAGTGAAGCTTGAGTTGCAGGGCCATCGTAGCTGATTGCGAAAGCGACTCACGTAGTTCTGAGAAATCCAGTGTCCCCTTTTGGGCCGTCACTCGCGTATGACCGTCCAATTTAGCATCGGTCGGTACCGGGAACGTTAGTGAGAAGCGGAGTCGCCCGCTCACTTCCTTCAATTCCAAGGTCACCATAGCTGGCGTCAATTGCCCCACCACGGGCCACATCGGCGGTAATGCTTGATTGATGACCTGTTCTAACTCCTTCAGCGTGGTAACCGTAGACATCAATGGCTCCGGCGTTTTGACGAAGAGTTGGACATGACTTTGCTGTGCCAATAAATAGTTGTGATAGAGCTGAAATTTTAGCATCGGGCTCGGCACATTATCAAGGTCGCCAATCGTTAGTTCAGCGGCATTACTGGTCGCCCAACCGGACCGAATATCGATATAGAGTTGCCGGAAACCCGCATAGTCCTTGTCCTCCAGGTAGCCACCCAGACCGAGCAGCATATTCTGGTAGTCGTGACTAAACTTCCGGACCTCGCCCATCTGCCGATTCAGCTCGGCCGTATACTGTTCGCGAAACTCATGCTGCTGCATCTGCAGCCGGGTATGCTCTTCTTGTAAATGCGTTTGCATTAAAATATAAGTACTCAGCGTTAATCCGACCAATAGGATGCCGGCAATTCCGGCCAAGAAAACTAAATACTGCTCCGATTGCTGCAAGGTCTGGAGAGAATACTCAAACAAAATATAAGCCAGCGCAATAACCGACATAAATCCTAGAAGGAAATACTCTGTAGACCGGCCCATAATATCTTGGATCATATTTTCCATCGGTGCCCGCGTCAGCCAGATTCCCACCGCTAGCAACGCATAAATAATGTTATCCACGACTAGCTCAGTCAGTGTTCCCCAGACGCTGACGGCAAATGTCATGCTGGTCAACTGAATCGTCGCCGAAATAATCATCATGTCGACAAATTCGATTAATAAATACGCCAAAATCGAAACTTCAATGAACGCGGGCAGGTACTCCCAATGGCGGTAGTAGCCCATGATGGCCACCTCGACCCCCAGTAAAAAGACGATTGGGATCGCACCAATCAGCGTGCTAGCCGTTTCATACGACGTCAGCGTGTTTAAGAACGAAAATCCCCCGGCCATTAACGCACAATAAAGTAAGAAAAAGTGTTCCCTGTGGAGAAAACGTTCATTCCGCAAGCGCGGGAACCAATAGTATTGAAAGTAAACAAACCAAAAGACCAGCGAGAAGTTCGCCAGGGTGTAACTTACTCGACCCACTGTAATCACGCTAAGGACCTCCCTGGTTTGGTCAAAATAATCGTAAAGTATAACATATTGTGCTTTAACTCGATCTGCAGGGCCGCGTTCTTGGTCTGCGACACGATATCGTGGACCGTGCTTAACCCTAGCCCGTGACTCCCCCCTTTAGTCGTGTAACCAGCAGCCATAAACCGATTGATTTTCGGCGGCTGGTCAGGCGACACGGGATTGGCTACCGAAAGTTCAACGGCGTCTGGATAGTCCAACACAGCACAATGAATCTCCGTGTCGGCGCTCACCGGACCGGCTTCCAAGGCATTGTCCAGCAGAATTCCCACGATTCGTAGCAACTGCATACTGTCCATCGGAATCGACTGAACCGGGTCCGGAATTTCCAACCGCAGACTGATACCTCGGTTCTGCGCGGCCAAAATTTTCTGAAACAGGAGGCTCTTTAACGGCGGATCGCCCAGTCGTTGTAAGCCTTCCTCTTCCAGCCCCACCAGTTGGCTTGTGGCCTGCCAGCGGTCACTTAACGTTTGATAGTAAGCCGTCAGTCCCGCGTAGTCCTCATTATCAAGGTACCCGCCGAGCCGCAACATCTGCTTCTGGTATAGTTGTTTGAATTGGCGGATAGCCTGAACCTGGTTGGAAATTCGGCGATCATAACGCGTCCGAATCCGCGATTCCTGATACTGAGCGCGCAATTTTTGACGGTGAAAAAAGCTCTGGAGAAAGATAAATAAACTGGCACTGATCAACAAGATCATGACCAGTTCAATACTCAGCGCAAACGTTAACATTGCGTGCGTAATATCCAGTTTATGAATAACAATGGTCGACACTTGCGCCAAGACCGCCAGACTGCTCATCAACGCCGTTACCGTCCACTGTTCTTTGCGGCTAAACGACAGTCGTTCCAGGTTCCCAGGCTGAATCCGCATCCCGGACACCGCTAGAGAAATCAGTGAGTAGATTAAGATCTGAAAGGAAAGCCGCCCCACCATCACCCATGGCAATTGCGTAAACGGGAGCCCCCAAAGTTCGATCATGACTTGCCGAACCAAATCGTTGACGAGCACCACGACTAAATAGATGACGATCGTTGCGTTGACAAAGAGCAATGCCATTTTGCGCCGGTGATGAATGAGGTAAAGGAGGGCGCTAAGTGGTGGCAATATCAGTGCCCACGGTCGACCAATGAACGCCGGAATCAACGCCCACCCCATCCATTTCAGGGGAAGCTTCCAGTTTTGCGGCCGAATCAGCCCGATCCACAGCGTCAAGAACCACTGCATGGTCACGGCCAACACGAAGTTTACCCAAAAATTTTGATCGAAGACATGCATTATCGTCACCTACTTACGCTTTCAAATGCTTCTGCACCAACGTTTTGACCTCATGGAAACGGCGGGTCGCCACATCAGTCTCATCGCCATTGGGAAAAACCAAACGCCGATTAGCCGCGTCGATACCACTCACGTTATCCAGATTAACCAGGAAACTCTTGTCCGTTCGGTATAGTTCTGGATACTGGTCCGCAATGTCTTTGAGGAACCCGGGAAATTCGACCAGCTGACTCGCCGCATGCACCGTCACTTTATGCGGCGTCTCAGCAGTTTCCACGAAGTAAATGTCTCCCATCGGCAAACTAAATTTTCGGCCACCAATGGTATAGCTAAAGAGATTTTCCGTATTTCCTAAGTAATTGGTATAGCGTTGATAACCATAGTCGATATTTTCCCGCAATTTTTGGTCGATCTGCGCGCGTCCTAGGTCCTTAACCACGAAATCCATGGGCTCTACCTTGCGTTCAAATGTCAACAACGCCATTTCCGAATGCGTTGTGACAAAGACGATCTCCGCAAACCCCAGCTGCTGGCGAATGGCGATGGCCGTTTCCAGCCCGGTCGTATCCTCATCTGGAAACTCAATATCGAGGAAAAATAACGCATACTCCGGCGGATTGGCCGTCAAATCGGCCAGTAACGCCTGTGGACTTGGCGTAGCCAGCTGGACTTGCATGTCGTAATCGTTGATCATAATGTATCGCTGCACGGTGTCCGTGTAGTGTTTAAGTTGCTCGGGATTGTCCTCGCAGAGATAAACGGCTAGCACCAAAATCACACTCCTTCTTACAAAATACTATGTAACCCTATCACCCACTAATGTAACCTGAAAATTCGTCACGTGCAATTGTTTTCGTCACGAAAGCTCAGAACTGGCTAAAACCATTTTGGTGATTTACTTATTAGTGTATTTACTAGTTTAGAATTCGACTAGTTTATGGTTAGGTTGGTGAGCTTACGTTCTTTTTTGGGGGAACGGGATATTAATTGAGGCGTTAGGACAACTTGCTTACTGCGTTAGACTGGCTCCCGAATTTTACATCCCGAATCTGGCGGCTTCTGAAACGCGCAGAACGAGGCAGGACCCTGCGCTTAACCCCATTTAAGCAGGACTTGGTAAAGCCCACCAAGTCCTGCTTAAATGACGTTAATGCTCAGGTCCTAAACGCCTCGTTCTACGCTCTAATAAAAAAGAACCACCCGCAGGTAGCTCTTCTTTAAGCTGATTATTTAATTGCCGGTGCTGGCTTTATTAGCACTCCCCCAAGTTCTAACGTCGCATAACCCCTAGGCATTCCAATAACCATCACTTACTCTTCAGCTCATTGCGATGAAACTGCTACTCGCCTAAGTTACGTTTGACGTTCTATCAGGCCGCCCGTTTTGATTAGATAATCGTGGGATGTAAGGCCGGATGGATCAATCCGTTGAATCGCTCACACTTTAATCCATTGACCCACAAAATCAGTTGCCGTAAAACTGACCCCTTCCAACTGTCATTACTTTACCATGCTTTTTACTTATCAAACGTTAAGCGGCAAAAACGTCATTTTTTTAACGTTCATGCGGAGTTAAACAGCACAATTTAATTGTGCTTGAGGGAATAAGTGACGAAACCACCTAAAATGATGGGTGCCATAAAGGCTAGTGCGATGTCGATCAACAGCCGCCAGTACCAGGCCTGCTTTGACTTAGGTGCTGCCTCTAACCGAGGTGCCCGTTCTGGCTTGGCCATCTTTTCGTAGACCGAGGCCGTTTCATCAGCCGCCTGTCTGCGACGCCGGCGCCGACGACGGAAGATTGGTGCTTGCAGGTCCCTGTCGTCCATCAAAACGACCCACTTGGCAAAGGGAAAACAAATCCAACTCAACAGGAAATACCAGTCGGCGCCGGTAATCCCGCCTATCAACTGACCCTTCGCGTAATTAAAATGGCCGAAAACAGCGATGATCAGGACAAAGACTAACCCGATACCCGCTTGTTTTAACCAAAATCGACCGAATTCTTTCATATGATAACTCCCTTTTCTTTTTGAAAATAACTATGTAGAATGGAGACAAATCCGAAATAAACCGAGGTGTTTCGATGGCAAATTCAGGTGACTTCAACCCCATCACAGCGGCCGGCTACCGTGACTTACAGCGTAAAATTGCGGCATTAGAAGCCGACCGGCCGGAAAAAATCGAAATTTTAGCCGAGGCCCGGGCCCACGGCGACCTCTCAGAGAATGCCGAATACTCCGCCGCCAAGCGTGACCTGCGCCATTTGGAAAGTCAGCTCCGTTTCTTCAACAAGCAATTGCAGTACGCCAAAGTGGTCGACCCCACCAATAACGACGCGGTCGAGCTGGGCAAGTGGGTCACCGTAACCTTCATGGATGACGACGATCAGGACACTTACCAACTCGTTGGCACCCAGGAAGCCGACCTCGATGCTGGCAAAATCACCCGGGTATCACCACTGGGAAAAGCATTGTTGGGCCATCATCCCGGCGATACGGTCACCATTCAAGCGCCTAACGCTAGCTATGACGTCCGCATTCTCACGGTCAGCCTGACCGCACCGGAATAATATTAGTATACCATTAGAAAATACCGGTTAGACTTGTTCTCGCAAATCTCGCCGGTATTTTTGTGTTCTCTAGTACTTGTTAGTCTCTATCCGCCCGTAAACCGCAACCACAAGGGGATTTATACCCAATTCATCCCCACCGAGTCGTCCGTCCATAATGCGCGCCGCAAGTCTGCTAGTATGGCACTCAGTAGAAGTTGAGAGAATGGCAGACGATTTATCCTTTGGCTCAGTTGCAACGTCCCTTTGTCATTTGAAAGGGGAAATTGACATGATTGAAAAATATCACAAAAGGAAAATCAGGATGGTCGCTTGATTATCATTCATGCTGAGCCTGGTTGTGTTTCTTTACCAGGTCCATCATGATAATCAAAATCACAAGAAATAAGCCTTCCCTCTTAACTTTGGCCGGTTAAGGGAAGACTCGAAAGATGAGTCGAACTTTAATGAGCTACCGTTTTCTCAACGGCTAGCTATCGCAGAAGAGGTCAGTGCTCATGTGCGCTGATCTTTTTCTGTTGGGTTCAGTATAGCATCTGCCACCCCATTTACCAGTAAAATCCTCCGGCATATCAAAAGGAGCACGCCCCCGACCATAACGGCCAGTAGCGTGCTCCTCATTTTTAATCGAAATATTAATGGACTACTTCAGTGGCTTCCATTGCCAAGCGTTAACTTCTGGCAAGTCAGTCCCAACCTCACGGATGTAAGCATTGTGCTTAGCAACCATGTCGTCCATCCGTTGGATAAAGTAAGCACCCTTAACGGCGTACTCGTCAATATCACTAACGGCTTCCTTAGCTAAGTGGTAACGGTCCAAATGGTTCAGGACACGCATATCAAATGGCGTGGTGATATCACCGTTTTCACGGTAACCATGAACGTGTAAGTTGTGGTTGTGACGGTCGAAGAAGAGATCCTTAACCAGGTCTTCAAAGCCATGGAAGGCAAAGATAACTGGCTTGTCTGTCGTAAACAGACGGTCAAATTCTTCGTCGGAGATCCCACGAGGGTCCAACTTAGGTGAACGCAACTTCAACAGGTCGACAACGTTGATGAAGCGCATCTTCATTTCAGGGAATTCGTCATACAATAATGAAATTGCGGCTAATGATTCCCAAGTTGGTTCAGTACCAGCTGCGGCGAAGACGATATCAGGTTCTTGACCTTGGTCAGTAGATGCCCAGTCGATGTAGCCCAAACCATTGTGAACCAGGTTAGTGGCTTCATCAATGGAGAACCATTGTGGACGTGGGTGCTTAGACGTCACGATCAAGTTGATCTTTTCGCGGCTCCGGAATGCAACGTCACCAACGGCTAACAAGGTGTTAGCATCGGCTGGCAAGTATTCACGGATAAAGGCCGGCTTCTTTTCAGCCAAGTGGGTCAACATCCCAGGATCTTGGTGGGTGTAACCGTTATGGTCTTGCTGGAAGACAGTTGACGTATCCACGAAGTTCAATGATGGATAGTCATGACGCCAGTCTTGTTCAGCAGCCTTACGCAACCACTTGAAGTGTTGAGTCAACATTGAATCCACAACGCGACCGAATGATTCGTAAGTTGCGAAGTAACCATGACGACCAGTCAGAACGTAACCTTCCAACCAACCTTCAGCTTGGTGTTCGGAAAGTTGTGAGTCAATGATCCGGCCAGAGTGTGCCATGTTTTCGTCGTTTGGTTCATGAATGTTTTCCATCCATTGACGCTTCCCATAGTCCAGAGCAGCGTAAAGCCGGTTAGACTTGGTTTCGTCAGGGCCAAAGCCACGGAACGTATCTGGGTTCAACTTCATCACGTCAGCCAAGTAGTCAGACCAGACTAACATGTCTTGCGCGATCGTCTTGCCGTGTTCAGTCGTGTCAACGGCGTACTTCTTGTAGTCAGGCAACTTCAATGGTTCTGGCTTGATCCCACCATTAGTGATTGGGTTCATAGCCATCCGTTGTTCGCCCTTAGGCGTCATTGCACGGACGTCATCCTTCAAGGAACCGTCTTCGTTGAACAATTCTTCTGGCTTGTAAGACTTCAACCAGTCAGTCAACATATCAACGTGTTCCATGTCGCCAGCGTCAACAGGAATTGGCACTTGGTGAGCACGGAAGGAGCCTTCGATAGGGTTACCATCTAAGTCCTTCTTAGGACCAGTCCAGCCCTTAGGTGAACGAACAATGATCATTGGCCATACAGGTAATGAATCGTCGTTGTTATCACGCGCGTTCTTTTGAATATTCTTGATTTCAGGGATCACTTCGTCCATGACCTTAGCCATGTCTTCGTGAGCCTTCATGTGGTCTGAGCCATCGGTTTCGACAAAATGAGGATCCCAGCCCATGCCTTGGAAGTACTTCGTTAAGTCTTCGTCAGACATCCGTGACAGGATAGTTGGGTTAGAAATCTTGAACCCGTTCATGTTGATGATTGGTAATACCGCACCATCTTTGATTGGGTTAATAAACTTGTCTGAGAACCATGAAGCGGCCAAAGGACCAGTTTCAGATTCCCCATCACCGATTTCAACAGCGGCAATGACGTCTGGGTTATCTAAGATAGCACCAGTCCCGTGAGAAAGGCTGTAACCAAGTTCCCCACCTTCATGGATAGAACCTGGGGTTTCAGGTGCGGCATGAGAAGCAACACCACCTGGGAAGGAGAATTGCTTGAATAAACGCTTCAAACCTTCTTCGTCTTGGGAAATGTTTGGATAAATTTCACTGTAACTACCATCAAGATATGAGTTAGAAACCATAACTTGACCACCATGCCCTGAACCTTCAATGTAGAACATGTTCAAGTTGTACTTTAAGATAGCCCGGTTTAAGTGAGCATAGATAAAGTTTTGAGAAACAATCGTTCCCCAGTGACCAATTGGCTTAATCTTTACATCATCAGAGGTTAAGTCACGCTTCAATAATGGGTTGTCACGCAAGAATAACTGTCCAACTGACAGGTAGTTCGCTGCACGCCAGTACTTGTCAACGCCTTCCAAGTATGCCTTGGAGTCGAAGTCTGTATTTGCCATGTAATTAACACTCCTTCTTTGAATTCGTAACTGCATAATCTAGTTGATAGAAAATGTGTAAAATTTATCTCGTAGTGAATACCGGGATGACTTTTACAGCCTCTATCATAGGCCGTTTTACAGAAAAGTCAACCTTTTTATAAATTGGACCGTATCAATTTATAAAAAGAAGGCCCACATTCATTTAGGCCGATGACGATGACCTCATTACCGTCAACAACGGCGTCTCTGACAAGGCTTAGCCTCTAGTCACTGTGCTTGGCTAACCCCTGCTAAATTGGTATACTAGCAAACGGCTCAAAAAAACGACCACCCGAGGGCAGCCGCTGTGTGGTGCTTATTCTTCATCTAATGAAACAAAGGTGTTATAGTTCAAATATTGATAATGAAGCCGCATGTTAGACACTTCAAATGGCGTCCCGTCATCCAGAAAGAAGATCCCTTCCATAATGCCAACGGGTTCCACCGGCTTCAAGTTGAGTAGTTCTTGGTCGTCCGCCGTCGAGGGCTGCGCCTGAATCGACATGAAGGACTTGGTCACAACTTTGCCCTGACTCTCTAAATAATTAAAAATGGAATCCGCCACAGTTTTTTGTGACAAATTCGGGGCAATCTTAATTGGAATATAGCCTGTTTCAATCATGAATGGCTTATCCTCAAACAACCGCAGCCGTTTGATCTCGTAAACAAAGTCCCCTTCTGCCAAGAAAAGGTCCTGTTGGATCTCCTTGCTGGCCGGAACCACGTTAAAGTTCAGCAGTCGGATGCCGGGCGTTGTGCCGGCCGACTTCATACTGTCAGTAATTCCTAAATTTGACCCCTCATATTGAAAAATAGTTTGGTTTTTCATATATAATGGGTTAATGAAGGTTCCCGACCCACGCTTTTTAAAAATAATTCCCTGATTGGCTAAAACACTGAGTGCGCGCTTGACTGAGCTACGACTAACTCCGTAGGCTTCGCTAAGGCTCCGCTCGTCAGGTAGCCGCTTGTTGGGAAATTCATTTTGATGGATGCGCTGCTTTAAGTCCCGCATCACCTGTCGATAGACTAAATCTGCCATGATATCTCCTCATAAACTCTTCAACTAGACATTCTCTGTGAGTAGAGTATAACAGGTTTTAGCGGCGGTGTCTTCTTTTACTGGAAAACAACCGTCCCATTTATTTTTAAAGTGCGGTCCAATTTATATTTTTATAACGCGTCTGCCGCTTTGACGCCCCGCTTGATTCTGAATTTTCGATGGATTCAACTCGCGGTAATTACCGGCACTGCGCGGATAATGAACATTAATTTTGATTTTGAAAGGTGAGTTTTATGGCCAAAAAGAAAAAGGGCAAACGCCTGCACAAGACATTAGTTGAACAGATTCTCGATAAAAACAAAATCACCTATAAACAATTTGAGTTTGCGACCCACACCAAGGGTGACGTGGCCCAGCTCGAAGTCGATCATGAGGACGTTGACGAACACCACATCTACAAGACGTTAGTCCTCAGCGGTCCCACGACCGGTCCCGTGGTTGGGGTCCTCCCAATCGATGAACACCTTGACGAAAAGAAACTAGCCAAGGCGTCTGGCAATAAGAAGGTCGACATGGTGCCGCTAAAGAACCTTGTGAAGACCACGGGTTACGAACACGGCGCCAACACCCCCGTTGGTATTTGGGAAAAGAATCACTTCCCTATTTACTTTGACACGACCGCCCAAGAACAAGGCACCATTCTGGTCTCCTCTGGCCAAATCGGTCGTTCCGTCGAAGTTGACGCCACCGCACTGGCTGAACTGGTCCACGGCACGTTCACCGACCTGCTGGAGTAAGGGCCATGAATACGGACCTCAATTTGATCTTTAAAAACCTCGGAATCGTCGGCATTGACCTCTTAGTGATTCCCTTTGTGTTCGTGACGTTGCTGACCTACCTGAACCGCGACACCAAGAAATTCTTAGCCAACGGCTTTGGCATCAATAGTGAGCTGTACCTCGGGTTTATCGGCATCTTTTTTCACGAGTTGAGTCACCTGCTGACGGCTGTTTTATTTGGTCACCGGATCGACAAGGTTCGTCTCTTGAAACGCCCCCATCCCAATCGGCGCGGCATGGACGGTCAGCCAGATCTGGCCTTAGGCTACGTCAATCACACCTGGAACCAGCGGAATTGGTACCAAGTTATCGGCAACCTCTTCATTGGAATCGCCCCCATCTTTGGGTGTGCCCTGGTCTTGCTCGTGCTAACGGCAGCGCTGATTCCCAGTCTGTTTCAGGGAATGCTGACCCTCATCGCCGACCCTTTTAGCCTTGATTGGTCCGGCTTTTTCCAGAACATCGGCGGCGATAATCACCCCGTGCTTCGATGGACCATCATGATCCTGCTATCGCTTAACATCAGTATCGGTGGCTTCGACCTGAGCACAGCTGACTTCGCGAATTCACGAATCGGTCTGATTGGCTTTGTCGTTATCATCACGGTCATAACGGTACTTTTGACGATGGGTAATCTAGCCAGTGGTTTCTTGAAATTCATTACGGCCGCCATTATCCTCCTAGCCGTAGTCCTGAGTTATGCGCTGCTAGTTTCACTATTTACCAATCTGTTGGTTCGACTAGGCCTCCAGATCAAAGAACATTAAAAAGCGATTAAAAGACGTGGTCAGGGCAACCTGATGACGTCTTTTTAGTCGTACCATGGATACTCACCGGCGAAAAAATGTTGGACCGCCAGTTCATGCTGCTCATTTAACAGGGGTGGTAACTCTTTGGCCGAAAAATAGGTCAATGCTAACGTCTCATCATGATCAGGGTGCAGATGGCCCCCGGTCCGTTCGACAGCGAAGGTCACGACCACCGCTTGGGCAACATCACCATTGGGATACCGCTGAATCTGATTAGAAGAAATCCCGAGAAGGCCAGTAACCGCAACGTCTAATCCGGTCTCTTCTTTAAATTCGCGAATACAAGCTTCCCGTGCACTTTCACCAAATTCCAGGGCACCACCGGGAAGCCCCCAGCGATTAAAATCCGACCGTTTTTGGAGCAAGATTCGCCGACGATGATCGACTAAAACGCCGCCAGCAAAAGTTAAAATAATCGGGCTATTGCCAACTTTTTTCCGAATTTCTTGAATATAATCTGCCATACGGATTCCTCCTCAGCGCTCATGATTGCTTAAAAATAATTAAACTATAATTAAAATAAAATGTCAATATTCTAATTGTTTTGTAGACTTCCCATACAATTAAATAAATTTAAAATCACCGCCGCTTAGTGTGCGCTGGGCACGCGCTATTATCATAATTTTTATGCGAACATTTGTTCTGTCGAGTGCTACTAAAACCTGCTATACTACGATTACTGTCAAAGACACCCAGCCAACATCTAGGAGGATATCCCCATGAAAACCTACCAACTCGCCAAGCTTCATGCACATACCAAGCAGCTTCTTCACCAAGTCGCCGCGACCCAGCAAGCCATTGAAATTAAGCTACCAGCAAAGCACAGCGTGGTCGTCATGAGCAAAGACCGTTATGCCCAACTGCTTGAGCTAAATTATCTCTGGGAAACCGGATCACTACCCGCGGCACTCCAACAACTAGACTTAGAGGCTGATGTGAGTTAATCCTTGGGACGCAAAAAAGCACTGTCTACCTGACAATGCTTTTGGGTGACCACTATTTTAAATGGTATGAATCGCCGTACATTTTCCAATTCAGCGGCCGAACCAAGCGATAATTCTTATCACCGATAAACCGCCGCTGAACGTTTAATCGAGACAGGTCTTTGTGTGCTTTTTCTTGCCGCATAACACGCGTTCTAACCTTCAGGAAAGTTTTCAAGTACGTGGCTTGGTCCCCGCCCTGCTTAGGTGAACGGGCTAACTTGAGTGTCTGCCGGCGAATACCGCCAAAACTACTGGCATCTTGTCCCGGACCATGAACGACCATGGCGTCGTAGTAGATGTACTGCCCCAACGGACTCAGATCATCTTTTTGAGCTGCCCTTAGAACCGGCCGCAAGTAAACTTGATCGACCACCGCGTCCTGGGCGTGACGCATTTGAATACCTTTTGCTGCATGATGCCAGTCACTCACAAAATGCTGTCCGAGTCCCCGATGAGAGGCTGTCCCGTCGACGCGACGTAACGCAGGCAAGTATTTTCGCAAACGATTGTTATGCGGTTTTAGCCGCATATACCGTTGGATCACCGTTCGTAAATCACCAGTGGCCGATGTGAAGCCGATAATTCCGGCCGTATAACCCCGACCATCCCCAATGTCCTCAATATACCGATATTGCTTTTGGTAATTCAAACTCGAGTTCTCTGCACTAGACACTAGCGAAAAGGTCGTGGCCCGCAACTTTCCCGTTCGAATCGTCTTTTTCGCTTGATATCCGGGTGCTGTGGTTTGACCGCAAGCCGTTAATCCCAGCACAGCGGATAGCACCAGTATTCCCCAAAACAATCTCTTTACTTTCATCGCTACCGACTCCCATTAGTAAAATTCACTCCACCGCTAGCTTACCAAATATCTTGATACTTTTCTCGACTAACTACCTAAGATGCCAGCAAAAGGACTCTCACCAATACGGCAAGAGTCCCTCAGTTACTTATCATTTTTTTGGTAACGGAAAACAATGAAGTAGAAGCCAAAGTTCAAAATACTCAGAACAAAGATCAGTCCAAATGCCAGTTGGCTCCCAATCGCCGTCTCGTGGGCGTAGGACATGCCACTCACCTTCACGGACGACATTAGTGCAGCCAAAATCGTTGTCCCCAGTGACCCGGCAAATTGTTGACCGGTGTTATAAATGGCATTGGCATCCGCCCGTTGGCTGATATCAACTTCCTTTAACCCATTCGTTAGCGTATTACTGAAAGCCATTGAGCGACCGATACTGAACAAAATATACATAGCCGAAATTAAAACGATACTCAGATTTTGCCCAAATACCGTAAAGATCAACGCTGCAACTAGAAATAGACTACTTCCCAGCAAAATTGGTAACCGAGCACCATGTTCATCCAGCAAGTGGCCAAACCAAGGTTGGAGAATCGCCGTAATCAGACTACCTGGAAGCAACATCAGACCACCGATCAGAGATGTCGCCCCCACCACGATTTGCGCGTAGTTTGGCAGTGCAAAGTTAATCCCGATATTACAGAACTGGAGGATAACGTAAGCAAAGAAGCTGTAGGTAAAGACCGGATTCTTAAAGATTTCCAGTTTCAGCAACTGTTGCTCACTGCGGCGTGAGACCTGAACGTACAGTAAAACGGCAACCACTGCCAGAATGACGCCGCCCAAGAACTGCCAACTTAAGATTCCAGCCGAGGACACACTGTTAACGCCTAGGGTGAAGCTAATAAAAGCCACTGCCAGCAAGATAAACTGTAACCAGTTGAAGCGAACTTGCTTCACAGTTGAGAATTGCTTAATCGCTGTGACCCCTAAAATCAGAATCAATGTTTCAACTGGCAACGTTGACCAAAAAATCATGCGCCAATTTGCCAGATAAACCATGAGGCCCCCAAATGTTGGGCCACTGGCCGGCGCAATCATCAGGATCAGACCAGCCATCCCCATGTAAAAACCTAAGCGCGAACGGGGAACACTTTCTACGATGATATTAAACATCAACGGAATGGCTAGGCCCGCACACCCTGATTGAATCAATCGACCAATCAGTAAGATTGGAAAGTTGGTTGCGAGCGCACAAATCAAATCTCCTAAAATAAACGCCATTGCGGCGGCCACGAATAATTGCTTGTTCGTAAAACGTTGCTTTAAAAAGGCCGACGTAATCATGAGGAGCGCTACCGTCAGGAGATAGCCCGTTGTGAGCCATTGTACGGTGTTCAATGACACGTGCATCTGTTTCATTAACGCTGGAAACGCCACGTTCATTGACGTTTCTACCAAAATCCCTAAGAACGCCATCAATGCAATCGCAAAGATCGCAATTAAGTTCTTGCGGGGCACCTTCTCAGGCTGAATCGCTGTTTGCATCTAAATCTCTCTTCTCTCTTAATAGCATTACTTTCCATCATACGCATTTTGGGCTGAAATTGCATGGTTAAATTAAAAAAACGCGGTTGCCTAAGCTTCCGCGTTCCATTCAGCCTTGTATTCGGCTAGAAAATCGAGCATGACCTGTTGCCGATGTTCGGCCAACTGTTTCGCTGCTGTCGTATTCATTAAATCCTTGAGGGTAAGGAGCTTCTCATAGAAGTGATTAATAATGGTCTCGTTATCGAGATTACGGTACTCCGCATGCGTCATCTCAGTCCGCGGCTTCACGGCCGGATCATAGATTTTCTCACCAAAGTGACCACCGAAATAAATTGCCCGTGAAATTCCAATCGCCCCAATTGCATCTAACCGATCGGCGTCTTGCACGATTTGACCTTCTAATGGCAACGGTTTAGCCGTCCCATCAAGGGTCTTATGATAGGACATGTTGTCCATGATTAAAAACACGGTATCAATCTGAGCTGTCGTAAATTTCTGATCAACCAGGAACTGCCGGACCTCTTCACTAGCCGCAGCAGTGTCCGCAACTAATTTTTCATCAATGACGTCATGCAAATAGGCCGCGGTTAAGGTTTCAAGGTGGTCAGCCTCGGGGTATGACTTGGAGATTCGGTCAGCTAACCCCACGACACGTTGAATATGGTCAAAGCCATGGCCCGTTTCATCATTACCCATTTTAGATTTTGAAAACTGCCGTACTGCTGCTAATACTGCTTCATCTGTCATTTCTCATCCTCCTGATCAGTTGGTTGGGGTTCTGATGATGGCACAGGACCACCAGCAAAACCATAAAAAAACAAGTGCATCAGCTGATCAATCAAACGCTGATACTTTTCCGGTGGAATATCTGCCGTACTGAAATACGTCACGTACATGTGCAAGTAGAGTAATAAAGCTTCATCAGAAATATTGGGATTGATCATCCCCGCTGCCCGGCCTCTAACAACCACGGCATCCCAAAACTTTTTCTCGCCATCATCATATGTCTGCCTAACGACGCTATTCCCGTAAACACCACGCATCTCATCAATGACAAATTGATAAAAATCAGGATGAATTGCATCACTGAGTTTGACTTTGTTCGCCATCATGGCCTTCACGATATCCTGAAATGGGACCGACTCATCATCAATTAGCTTTTGGAAGCTAGCGTAGCCTTGGACGATCATTTCAATCACGACCTGCTGACCCAGCGCTAGTTTGCTATCAAAGTATTTATAGAGGGTTACCTGTGACACCCCTGCTTCCTTCGCAACCGTTGTGATGTGCGTTCTTTTAAAGCCATCGCGATTGAATAGCTTGATGGCTGCTTCCAAAATCCGCTGACGTTGCTGGGTCTTCCGTTCTTGATTGGTTGCCACTTGTCTCACCACCTATGCTGTTTTTTACTCTCTACTGTTAATTCTATCATACCGCAAAACGCATGCGTTTTTAATTTTAGTGAACTATTTTCTATAAATAGTTCACCTTTTCGTTGACTTTCGTATTCGGTGGGCTTACGATGTAAACGATTTTAAAACTGTGAGGAGGGATTGCTTATGACAAATCCTGTACTTCAAATTAATCATCTCCAAAAAAAATTCGGTCACTTTCAGGCGCTAAAGGACATTACCTTTGACGTCCACCCCGGTGAAGTCTTTGGCTTTATTGGACCAAATGGCGCTGGAAAATCGACAACTATTCGTGTCCTGCTTGGTATCATTCGGGCCAGCGGCGGAGACGCCACCATCTTTGGTCAAAATGTCTGGTCAGATAGTGTTAGTATCCATCAACGCCTCGCCTATGTTCCCGGCGACGTCTATCTCTGGCCCAATCTGACTGGTGGAGAAATTATTGATCTGTTACTTAAGATGAATGGCACCACCCACTCCACCAAGACCGACGACCTCATTAAAAAGTTCGGCTTAGACCCAACGAAAAAGGCCCGTACCTATTCCAAAGGGAACCGGCAAAAGGTTGCCCTCATCGCCGCCTTTTCTCAGGATGCCAATTTCTATATCTTTGATGAACCTACTTCCGGACTGGATCCGCTGAACGAGCGTATCTTTCAGGAAGCCGTCTTAGACCTTAAGGCTCGTGGTAAAGCTGTTTTACTGTCCAGCCACATTCTTTCTGAGGTTGAACGGATGTGTGACCGTATCGGGATCATCCGCGAAGGCCAGATCATTGAAACCGGGAGCTTAGCCGAAATGCGGCACCTGACCCGGACCATGGTCACCGTCACTCTCGGTGATGACTTTGACGTCACGACCCTAGCTGGCACTCATGGTGTCACCGCAGGTCAGCACCCCCACGAATGGCAATTCTCTGTTGAGGATGCCCAGCTTAGTGCCGTCATGAACGCCCTTGCCCAGCACCAAGTCATCACGCTGCAGAGTACGCCGCCAACCTTGGAAGATCTCTTCATGCACTACTACACGGGAAAGGAGTGACCGTCATGTCACGTTACGGACGTACCGGTCAACTGATTCGGCTGAACTTACGCCGTGATCGGTTCCGGATTCTCATGTGGATCATTCTCCTTGCCGCGCTGATGACCAGTGTCGCTTGGAAATTTGAAGGCATCTACGGCACACAATCTGAAATTGCGGCCATTAAGGGAACACTAGCCAGTCCCGGAATCGTTGCTATGTTTGGGGCCTTCTCCTTCACTGGAAAAGTAACGACTGCTGAAATATTTGCGAATGAAATGTTACTCTTCATGGCATTGATTCAAGTCGTCATGAATTTGGCACTCAGCGTTCACGCTACCCGTTATGAAGAAGACCTTGGGATCACCGAACTCGTACGAGCCCATGCAGTTGGAACGGCGGCGCCTTTAGCTGCCGCTGCTGTCGAATTGGTCCTCATAAATGGCTTCCTGGGAATCCTTTACAGCCTAGGACTGACCGCTGCCAACATGCCCGGGGCCACCATCGAAGGCAACTGGCTGATTGGACTGGGCTTGGCCAGTACCGGTCTACTCTTTGGTGTTCTCGGTCTACTGACCGCTCAGTTAGCCGACCATTCTTCTAGCGCCACGGGGCTGGCCTACAGCCTGTTTGGCCTCAGTTATCTCGCCCGGATGATCACCGATGTTCAACATCCCCGGCTTACCTGGTGGTCCCCACTGGGATGGATTGAGAAATTAGCGCCTTACAACCATCCCAACTGGGCCCCAATTTGGCTCAGTTTGTTGTTGGCCCTCGTCTTGGCTGAACTAGCCGTACTAGCCAATAGCCACCGAGACCTCGGGGCCGGGGCCATCACAACCCGCCCAGGTCGGCGCAACGCCTCTGTCTTTCTTCGCGGACCAGTTTCTTTGATTTGGCGCCGTCAACGTAACGTCATCATTGGCTGGATCGTTGGTATCATCATCTTCGGTATCGCCTACGGCACAGTGTTCAACACCATCGCCGATATTCTTAAAACCAATCCGACCATGCAACAAGTTTTCGGAACAGCCATGGTTCACGAGGCCAATCATAAGGTCTTGCTTAGCTTTACTTCCTTATTAGCTATCGTCATGGCCGCCGTGGCCGTCATTCCTGGCATACAACTCATCTTAAAGCTGCACAGCGATGAGACCCGCGGCTGGCTAGAAGCCCTCTACGCCCGGCCGCTCAGTCGCACGCGACTCCTCTTTAGTTACGTTGGAACCGCCTTTGTCACCAGCACCTTGGCTTACATTGGTGGTCTTGCCGGCATCGTTGTCATGGGTGACGCCAGCCTAAAACACGTTCAGGACGGTATCAGTGCCAGCGAATTTTGGCAAGGCGTCTGGGCCCAGCTCCCCGAAATCTGGGTATTCCTAGCGCTCAGCGTTCTCCTGGTCGGTTGTTGGCCACGGCTGAAGGCCTTCAGTTGGTTCTACCTCGCTTTAGGCTTCATCAGCGTTTACATGGGCAGTCTGTTAAAATTGCCCGACTGGGTCAAGAACCTTGCGCCATCGGGCTGGATGCCTCGGGTGCCGCAACACGATGTGAACTGGACGACGTTTAGTTGGATGGTCGCCTTAGCCCTGGTTC
The DNA here is from genome assembly GCF_016861695.1 of Levilactobacillus andaensis. Lineage (GTDB taxonomy): Bacteria > Bacillota > Bacilli > Lactobacillales > Lactobacillaceae > Levilactobacillus > Levilactobacillus andaensis. Next base: position 69,790 of record NZ_BOLP01000017.1, read on the forward strand.
TCGTGATTATCGGTTGGATTGGCTACCGTCGCCGGGACCTCCACATGAGCTAACACGGTGTTGTCATATCGGCCATCACTTAAGCCTCATCATTAATAATCAAACCTACCCAACTCATCACCCCACGTGGTCTTTACGGCCTCTAGCTATCTGTCCCTCAGACCTTTCTGCCCCTAATTAGTACAGCATCATAATGCTCGCAATTTCCTAAAGCATCCGGTATGCTGAAGTTACGTTGGCTCCCCCGAGTCCATAACGTACGACTTAAATTAAAAAACCACACCCCGGCCACCATAGTTGGTAGTCGGGGTGTGGTTTTTTCAGACCATTTAGTTCGTTAGTCGCTCCACATCGCGAACGATCATCAGTTCTTCATTCGTTGGTACAACGAGGACCTTGACCCGGCCATCATCAGGACTAACGATATGTTCTTCGCCACGAAAATCATTCTTAGCAGGATCAATCGCAATCCCAAAGTAATCGAGTTTATCCGCAATGGCTTGGCGCATCGCCACACCATTTTCACCGGACCCCGCTGTAAAGACGATGGCATCCACACCATTCAGTTCAGCAATGTAACTGCCGACATAGCGAACCACGCGGTTCACAAACATTTCCAGGGCCAGCTTGGATTTTGGCCGTTCATCTTGTGTCTTTTCCAGATCACGCTGGTCCGGTGACAGCTCAGAGATTCCTAACAATCCCGATTTATGATTCAAGACATCAATCATTTCTGGCATCGTTTTACCCAATTTTTCTGCCAAAAAGGCGACCAGTGACGCATCGATATCGCCAGAACGGGTACCCATCATGACACCCGCCAGTGGCGTGAAGCCCATGGACGTGTCCAACGCCTGACCGTGATCAAACGCCGTAATCGACGACCCCGACCCCAAATGTAACGTAATCAATTTCAACTCTTCCAGCGGCTTCCCCAAAATCTCTGCCGTCCGGTGGGCCACATAACGGTGACTCGTCCCGTGAGCGCCATATTTTCGGGCGCCTAGCTTATCGTAGTACTCATACGGAATGCTATACATATAGTTGACTGCGGGCATCTCAGCGTACAGTGAGGTGTCAAATACGGCCACCTGTTTTGCTTCGGGCAATAATTGCTGGAAAACTTCAATATAATACGCCTGAACCGGGTTATGTAACGGCGCGTAATCCTTTAATTCCTTAATCTGTTTCAGCACGATCGGCGTAATGACGGCGGAGTCCTTGAAGACCTCGCCACCGGCAACGATTCGGTGGCCCACACCGGTAATTTCGCTCAGATGCTTCACGATGCCGTAAGATTTCAGCCGGGTCAGCACCATCGCCGCCGCCAGCTCATTGGTAATATTGTCCTGCGTGTCGACGATCTTCTTACCATCTGGCAGCTTGACCTTAAAGATCGACCCCGGGAGATTCAGCCGATCGACCATCCCCGATGCGATAACGGTTTCTTCCGGCATGGAAAATAGTTTCCATTTCAATGTGGAGCTGCCTGCATTAATTGCCAATGTTTTTGCCATGATTAGTGTTACTCCTCCCATTTGACTTATCTCCTAGTCTAAAGAAAGATGTAACCGTTTTCAAGAAAAAGTTCGCTCACCGATGAAACTCTTTATTACTTTAGTTATAAAGGTTCTATGATATTTGGTGTTGATGGAGAAATCCATCGACACCATTTTTGCATAAAAAAAGAGGCATATCACCTCT
>NZ_BOLP01000018.1 GCF_016861695.1 Levilactobacillus andaensis
TGATACCAAGTATCAAACCGCCCTACACATATTTGGTTTGTCGAAACAATGTTCAGTTTTCAAAGGTCTACCAAGTTATTACTCTTGCAAACAACTTAATCATCATATCATTTAATCAATATGATGTCAACAAGAAGTTTGATTTAACAACGTTTCTCGTTGATGTGCTGTTCAAATGCGACAGCTCAATTAATATAACATTTTATCATCACAACTGTCAACAACTAATTTCAATCTTTCGAATTGGTCTAGCTGGTTAATCGCCGTGACAACATAAATAACTATACCAAGCACTAGCCCTACCGTCAACTAAAAATATGAAAATAAACGAATCTTTTTTCAAAGGCATATCTTATAGTTGAAAACATTAAAATAGTTACCTGACGGCCGTGTGTTTCCTGATTTTTTAATTATAACCGTTCGTCTTTATTTTAACCAACAAAAAGCCCGAACCATCGTTATGATCGTTCGGGCTTCCCAAATTTAAAGTTTAACCTTCAACACGGGCTAAGAAGTAACGCTTCTTCCCCCGGCGAATGATGACAAACTTACCTTCAAAGGCACTGGCTGGATCAATTTCAGTATCCGTGTCCGTGACCTTTTCACCATTGACCCGAATGGCACCGTTCGTTAAGTCTTCGCGAGCTTGACGCCGTGAAGATTCAATCTTAGTGTCATCTACTAGCCATTCAACAATGTTCTTCTTAGCTGCACTAACCGTCACAGCCGGCATCTTCTTGAAGCCTTGTTCGATTTCACTAGCCGTCAGCTCAGCAACATCCCCGGAGAACAGCGCCTTCGTAATGTGTTGAGCTTCCACAACGGCCTCGTGACCGTGAACAAATTCTGTGACTTCTTCTGCTAAACGTGTCTGTGCTTCCCGCTTTTCTGGATGGGCTGCTACAGCATCGGCTAATTTCTGGATTTCGTCTTGGCTCAAGAACGTAAAGTACTTCAAGAACTTCACGACATCGCGGTCATCCGTATTGATCCAGAATTGGTAGAACTCGTATGGTGACGTCTTTTCAGGGTCCAACCAGATGTTACCACCTTCGGATTTCCCAAACTTCGTGCCGTCAGCCTTCAATAGAAGAGGAATCGTCAATCCATAAGCACGAGCATCGGCGCCCTCTTGCTTGTGAATCAAATCAATTCCGGCTGTGATGTTGCCCCATTGGTCAGCCCCACCAATTTGTAATTGCACGTCTTCCGCCTTGAATAAATGGAGGAAATCAATCGATTGGAGAATTTGGTACGTGAATTCGGTGAATGAAATACCGACTTCCAACCGTGAAGCGACGACTTCCTTGTTCAACATGTTATTGATGTTAAACAGCTTCCCGTAATCACGCAGAAAGTCCAATAAGGATAGTTTAGACAACCAGTCGTAGTTGTTGACGATTCGGAATGAGCCATCTTGGCCAAATAGGTTTTCCATCTGCGCCGTCAAGCAGTCTTGGTTATGACGGACTTGGTCCATGGATTGGAGGACCCGTTCTGCCTTTTTACCCGATGGATCACCGATGGAACCCGTTGCCCCACCGATGACAATGACTGGCTTGTGCCCAGCCAACTGGAACCGTTTGAGAATCATAAATGGAATCAAATGACCAATGTGCATGGAGTCTCCGGTTGGATCGATTCCCGCGTACAGGCCGACCGCCTTTTCGTTAACTAACTTGCCTAGACCCTCTTCATCGGTTTGCTGATTGACGGCACCGCGCCACTTTAACTCATCAATAATTGACATTTCTTTTCCTCCTATACTTATTACCAAATAAAAAAGTCCCCAATGGCTACTGCCATCAGGGACGAATTAAAATCCGCGTTACCACCCAAGTTGTTGTCATTTAGACAACCTCTCGTCATCGTTAACGGAATGACCCGCCGGAAAACCGGCCGCTCCTCAGCGTAATTCGTGGTTACGGGCGTCCTGACTCTCAGCGCCGTCAGGTCTCTTGACCGGAGCCGTTTCCACTACTCAACTGATTCATCGCTTATGAAACGATAATACGCAGATAGCGGACAAATGTCAATACGTGTTCCGTCACCTGGCGGGTACTGGCGCGAAAAAATATTCTCACTGGCAACACAGTACTTCCTGCGCCTTGCCGGTCTTCAACTCTCAGATAGAACCTAGAACAGTCCCGTCACACTGCCCCAAATAATCTGAATGTTCAAGATCGTCAAGACAATCGTACATGCCCAGGCCAGGACCGTGATCCAGCGTTTGTTGACCCAGCGCTCACCCATGATTTTCTTAGATGAAGTGAAGATGGTCAGTGGAATCATGGAAAATGGCAACGCAATCGACAGGAAGACCTGCGAATTGACCAGCAAGTTGTCCAGCGCTGCCTCGCTTCCGCCATACAGGACGGTGCAGACAATGACCGGCACGACCGAAATCAGTCGCGTCACTAACCGACGAACCCATAGCGGCATCTTTAAGTTAACAAAACCTTCCATGATAACTTGCCCCGTCAGCGTTCCCGTAATCGTCGAGTTCTGACCGGAAGCCAGCAAGGCCACCGCAAACAACGTCGATAAGACCGGTGATGCCACCGCACCAGCTAAATGGTTATCTTGCAGTGCTGCGTATAAGTTACCAAACGTTCCCAATTGGCTCGCATCCTTACCAAAGAACATCGCTGCCCCCAACAGGAGTAAGAGACAGTTGATGATAAACGCGCCAAATAACTGAATGTTAGAATCCCACGTCGTAAATTTAACGGCCCGCGCCATTTCCTTTGGGTCGCTGCGGTCAAACTTCCGCGTTTGTGAAATGGACGAATGAAGGTACAGGTTGTGCGGCATCACGGTCGCCCCAACGATTCCTAATGCCATAGTCAGTTGACCTGGATGCATGATCTCCGTCCGGGGAATGAAGTTCGCAACTGCGGCGCCCATGTTAGGTTGCGCGATGATCACTTCATAAGCAAAGACCACTAAGATCACCGTAATCAGACACAGCACAATGGCTTCGATTTTCCGGAAACCCAGCTTCGTTAATAATAATAGTAATAACACGTCAAAAACTGTCAGCGAAACACCTAAAATCAGCGGCACCCCGAATAACAGTTGCAGGGCGATTGCGCCCCCAATAACTTCGGCAATATCGGTCGCCATGATCGCCAATTCAGTCACGACCCAGAGGACCGCCCCGATGCGTTTCGTGGTATGGGCCCGCGTTGCTTGGGCCAAATCCATCTGCGTCACAATGCCCAGTTTAGCCGCCATATATTGGAGCAACATCGCGATTAAACTCGAAATCAAGATAACAGACATCAGTAGGTAACCGTACTTGGCCCCCCCACCGATCGATGTTACCCAGTTACCCGGATCCATGTACCCCACGGCGACCAAGGCACCCGGTCCCGAAAAGGCAATTAAGTTCTTAAGGAACCCCTTTTCCTTCGGCACAGCTACGGTACCATTGACTTCTTCTAATGACGGGCCGTTGGCGTAGCCAGTCAATTTGCTGGTCTTCGTTGAAACGTTGTCGGTCATAATTTCCACTCCTTTTCTCTCTATGCTTCTCACCATTATACGGATAGGAGCGGGCCTGTAAAGCTCTATTTTCGACTAACCTAACTTAAATTTTATATCACCCAGCAACTCGTTATTGACCGCAACATTTATTTTCGGCGTCGTTTCACGATTCATGTTCCATTTGAAAGCGGCCATCCCGATTTACAAAAAAATTAGCCGACGCAAATAAAAAACGGTAAGCTACGAAATTTGACCGGGCTTACCGTCTTCTCTATTCTGCCGCCGACTCCAATTCTGCCAACGTCGTATGTAAAACATCTGGCAACTGCTGCTGAATCAACAACAGTTTTGCCTGGCCCATTGCCGTCAGCGCCAAATAACGACGGCGACGGTCATTGGGCGCAACGTGTTGCTTTAAGTACCCCCGTTTACACAGATCGACGACTAGATTCGATGTCCGAGTCGCCGAGAACCCCAATCGATTCGCAACCTGGGCGACCGACAACCGCTCAACCGCAACATCGCTCATCAATTGACACTGGGGTAGATTCAGCGCGAGGCCCGCAACCGGCTGATTGTAGCACCGCGTCACCATCGTATAGATCTGGGTTAACTTCTGTAATTGCTTCTGCTCGACCATCCATCCTCACTCCAATCAACAAACGTTCCCTTAGTGACAAAATCAACGTTGGCTACAAAAATTGGCCGCTGGCTAGCCGCTAAAATGTCCCTGACTACCCATTTGCCAATAATGTATCCGCTTACATTATACCACGAGCCCTCACTGCTGAGGGGTGACACCTTAGGCCAAACGGTAGGCTACGAAAGCGTCATAATCTTTTTGAACCTGTTCCGCGTACGCCCAGGCGAAGTCCGCAATGGCCGTATCGAATTCCTTGTTGCTCCCAATATAGCCGCGAATCATCGCCGCCGTTGGACTTTGACAGTGAGCGATTCCCAGCGTCCACGCACAAGTCTGCGCGTACGTCTTAAATTGCTCCCAGTCGAGCTGTGTCAAGTCGATCGATTCCTTCATATCCCGGAACTGTCGCACGTAAAAACTCTGTTTGCGGCCCGCAAAGTACCCAAGAAATGGATCTGACGAGGACTGGAGAATCTTCTGGCAATCGACGATTCGTTGTCCTTCCGTCTGTTCCAAGGCCACCGTGATATCCGTTGCCAGCTGACTTCCTTGCCGTCTGGTTGGCAGAGCCTCTTTCACCTGCAAGACCAAGTGAGACCCGTCGATACTAGTCAGCAAAATCAGATAGCACCGAGAGCCAAAACTACCGACGCCGACACTGTGGCGGACAACATCCGTGATGTGATACTGCGATAGGAGTAGGTTGACGTCCGGTCGCACCGTCTGCCGGTAAGCCGCAAAGTAAGCATCCACGTTACTGGTCACGTCATCATCTACGTGCGTGGTCCGCGGCGCATTCTCCCGGAAGCACAGGTTTCCCCGCACATCGAGCGTCGTAAATTTCCGCACGACCTGTTCAGAATCCCGTTTATTGGCGCGATTGACGATGGCCGTCAACAGGTTCGAGCTATCCTCATCCAGTGCACTCGCCGTCACCAGCTTCTCCACTTCATTTAAGGGGTAGAATCGTGCGAGGGTCGTCTGGTCAAACATCTGCTTGATGCTCTTGCGATAACTCTCGGCGACCTTGGGTAACAGTTGCTTAAGCTTCTTTTCCTTAAACCCATTCGCTTGTCCTGCCAGTAAGACACTGACCAATAAGCGTTTCAGGTCCCATTCCCAAGGGTTGATGCCGGCCTCATCGAAGTCGTTCAAATCAAATAACAGTCGCCGTTCAGCCGACGCATAAAAACCGAAGTTCCCAATGTGCGCGTCACCACAGATAAAGGTACTGATGGTCGAGCTAGGTTGCTTACTCAAGTCGGCTTCCATTAATTCTGCGGTTCCCCGGAAAAACGAAAAAGCCGAAGCTCCCATTCGCTGCGTGCGCTCCGGCAAAAGTTCTGGAATCAATAATTTACGAATCTTATCCATCATATGATTACTATTGCGTTTGACTGGCTGATACGTTCCCAAGACCTCGTAGGGAACCTGCTCCCGGGCCTGCTTACCTAATTGTCGAAGCTCCGCAATGGTCTTGTTGACCTGAACTCGGCCCGTACTAAATGCTGCTGGCGTCATGGGCGCCACCTCCCGCTACGTTTTGCTCCTATTCTACCGCAAACGCCTGCTGGCCTCCAGCTTCGGTTTCTTTGAGGTTATATTGCTGACGAGACTTGTTCGGAGGTACCGCCTGCGGCTGCCAAGGATTACGCCTGCCATGGGGAACGCCTCCAGCCTGAGAATCGGGCTTCCAGCTCGCCTCAAAGCCACGAAAAGCACGTGTCTCCGAGGTCGTCCCACGATGATAAGCCGGGAAAGAACCCCGACTAACATCGTTAACACGGCTGGCTCCATCCCTGGCCTCCTTCGGCTCTGGTTAGATATCTACCATTAGGTTTGTTGAAACCGAGAGACCACGCGAGACTTTTTACATCACGTGTTAGCAAAGCTGGTAGTGGCATCTCTATTATTGTAAAAAACAATGAGACTCAGAATTAATATCAACAATAGTGCCACTGACACCCACGCAATAATCCGTCTGTTTCCTCACTCTTCCGTCTGCTGCAGCTTATTATTAAAGTCCAGCGCAAACAGCGACAGTTCGTGGTGCCGTAGCGTCTTGATCAAGCGGTCGATGTTTTCGCCGTAGTCGATTTCCTTGATCCAGTGAAAAACCTCCAATTGATTGTCTTTGGCAAACTGTAGGGCCAGCGCATCTGTTCCATATAAGACTAAATAGTTTGACCGATGCTGGGCATCAATGACCGTTTGATCCGTCAGCAAACTTAAGTGCACGATGCCACTGAGCAGGCGGTTAAAGATATCCGTCGTGACCCCTATCATGTCGTAGGTCACAAGGATTTCAACCCTGGCTGCCGTCAGTGTCAACCCGTTTGTGTATTTGCTCAAATATTTCTGCACAAGCCGCAGATCCGCCGCACCAATTTTTCCAGGATATAAGCGGCTCATACTCTGAGCAATCGCCAGTGCGGGGGCCGTTGATGCGGCCGTGGGCTGATAGAGCGACGTGATTTCCGGCCGAAGCAGCGGATCGACACGGAACAGCAACATGAATTGGCACAGCGCAAATAGCCAGTTAGCGAACCAATTTTTCCCGGTCGCGTAGTCCTGCAACTCCGCCACACCGGGTGCCAGCGTGTACTCGCCAACACGCTGCTTCAAGCCCACGTACAACCGTTGCATCCCCGCTGGCTGCAGCGCCCGTACGAAATACGGCGAGCTCGTCAGCAAGTAATCCAACGTTGCCAACTCATTCAGCGCTTGTTGTGGTGTATCTCCCAGCGCCGCCATTTGACCAGCCAACGCCCGTAGATCCGTCAAATGGGCCAACGGAAAGCGCAGTGGTGTGTACCGGTAACCCTGGTCCAACCGCAAGAGAGCTAACCTGATCAATAAATCCTTCCGCTCCTGCAGGCTGACCGAATCCTGATACAATTTGTCATTTGCATACGTCTTGAGCAGCGCTTGGTGCAGACCCCGCAAGCGTTGGGGTAACTCGGGTAACTCTTCCGGCGTCGTTAACGTTGTGCTGAACAACATGAAATAGAGCAGTTGAATCAGCGTCTCGTTGCCCGTCACTCGTAGCGGATTGGCCACCAATTGAAGATTGTACTGTCCCAGCTGTGTTTTCATCGCCCGCAAGCGCCGATTGAACGTCGACAAACTGATCTCATGCTCCGCGCAAAACTCGCTGGTCTGCTGGTAGGTCTGTTTCAACGTCGCCACCATCACCTGATAGGGAATACTGTCCACGTATAACCAGTGCCGATACTGGTCGATGGTCACGGTCGTCACCAATTTATCCTTCGTCAGACTCGTTGTCCCCAATTGTTGTAAGTCTGCGCGCAGGCCCAATAAAACGTGATAGGCGCGCGAATAGCTAACGGCTGCTTCTGCTGCAAATTCGGCCAAATTAAACTGGCCACCGTGGTCGTTAATAAACGTCATCAGCCGCACCTTCAGGACATCCTTAGGCGTTAACATGGCAAAATCAATTTTCACGATCCCTCACTCCCCTTTTTAAATAGCGAAAACCCCTGAGCCTTGGTTTCTCGCCAATAACCCAGGGGGTCGCTGCTGTAACGGCACGCTTAGTCGATACTAGTGATGGTCACACCCTGCGCATCGAATTCCGCCAACGTTTCCTTTAGGATAATCCGGGGATCATCATAGCGAATTCCCGGTAAAATTGTACTGATGAAGTTGCCAGTTAACTTGCCCGCAACTACTTCTGGTGAAATGCGAACGTCCTGGCCGTCCTCCGTTGAGAGGGTCACACTCTGCCCCTCAGTCAACCGATCGATCAACGGTAAAATTGGCATCTGTTGCATCATTTCGCTCACCCTCCTATGTTCCTTGTTTAATGTTTGTCCGTCGTAGGCTGGCGGAGATTCCGCCCGGTGAGGCAGACCTGAAGCCTGGGAAGCGGTCTTCAGGGCAACTTCGAACCTCACAATTCGAGTTTCAAAGTTGGCCTGTCGACTAAGACCGGGAAGTTCATCCGGCCTAAGACGACATTCACGGGGCTCCATCCCCGCCAGCATACGACTACAGTTAAATTGGTTTGAACTTAGTTTGTCGCTGATAATTAATCTAAATTATTCTTGCTCGTAGAAAAACTGAAACGCAATTACCGCATCCAAAGTGAAGCTCCTAATTGGCACTACTCTTTGTCTCCAGTACCATCGCAAACTAAGCCAGACTCACTTCACTTTTCCCCTATATTCTACCACGGTGCCCGTAAATACTCGCGCGAACCCACTCAGGGAATTGCGAGTTGTTATAAATATAATTATTAAAGCTTAGGAATTTACCACGTTTCTCTTAGGCAGTTTCTTCGCCATACCAGGCATGCTATGCTCAAGGCCACGCTAGTTTATGCTATTGACGTTTTTATTTTGGGGGAGAACGATAAGTTATGTGGTTTAACAATCTAAGCACGGCCTTCGTGGTGGGATATCCCATCTTCGTGTCCATTATCTGGATCGTTGGCTGTTTATTCTCGGGTTTATTGCGAAAATGGCAACCCCGGACACTATTAAATACCGCAACTGAGCCATTTATTTCTATTTTAGTCCCTGCACATAATGAGGCAGAGACACTTGATTCGGCTGTCCAATCTTTAGCCGGACTAAATTATGAACACTATGAGGTGGTCCTGATCGACGATTGTAGTGACGATGACACACCAGCCATCATGGCCCGGCTTAAACAGCACTGGGCCGACACCCTTGCCATCACTGTGGTCGCTCTTCCGGTGAATCAGGGTAAGGCAAGTGCGCTCAATCAAGGGTTGCAGGTGGCCAAGGGCGACTACCTCATTGCCATCGATGCCGACAGTCTACTGGCACCGGATGCCGTCACCCAACTGATGACCACCCTGCTCGATCGACCAGACTATGGGGCCGTTACCGGCAAGCCAGTCGTGCGGAACCGCTCCACGCTGCTCGGTCGCCTGCAACTTTTAGAATACATTGGCGTGATCGACCTGATCAAGAAGGCCCAGGCCTATTTGACTGGCAGCATTACCACGGTCTCCGGCGTCATCGTTGCCTTTCGCCGGGAAGCGTTGCAGGACGTTGGTGGGTGGAACCCCGCCGTCATGACCGAGGACATCGATATCACTTGGCGTCTGTACCGTCATCATTGGCGGGTGGCCTACGAACCACGGGCCGTCTGCTGGATTCTGGTACCCGAACGATTACGGGGACTGATCACCCAACGCCAACGCTGGTCCCGCGGTGGCTTAGAAGTATTGGTGACCAATTGGCGTGGGTTTTACCGAAATCCTTGGGGACAACGCTTCTTACTCTTGGAAACCGTCGTTAGCAATCTCTGGGCCGTGGTCACCGCCTTTAGCCTGCTGGCCTACACGTTGAAGCTGCTCTTTTTGCACGGACTTTCACTCGACGGTAACCTGCTCTTGATTCTTTTAGCCTTAAGCGGCATTCAATTTACCGTTGGCTTCTTAGCCTCACAACTGACCGCCAAACTGGCCGGACCGGAACTCCTGCTCGTGCCCATCTACGTGCTGTACTACTGGATGGTCAACCTGATCAGCTGCCTGTCCGCCATTGCTTCTTACTTTATCAGTCCGCAGCGCAAAGGCACTTGGCACAGTCCAGACCGGGGGATATAAATGAAAAACACACCATTCGATCCTGTTATTCGCCACCAGACCAGTCGCCTGAGTCATTGGCTTCGCGTCCTCATTTTGACCACCCTCTGGTTATTTGTTGGTCTCATCATCGTGGCTAACATCAGCTTTTCGTTGGGTCTCTATAGCGACGACCTGGTCAGTCTCTACCTATTACTCAACCTCCAGCCACACGCCGCCCACCACATCTTAGTCTTAATCGGCTGGTTGCTAGTCATCGTTCCCCTCTTCTGTGGGTGGCGATGGCTCCGTTTACGAAAGGAGGGGGCTAAATGAACCCGCGTTGTTTCCGTCAGTGGCTCCTAATTGGCCTTTTGTTCACGGTCATCTTCAGCCTTGGCTGGACCTATCACCACCAGGCCAGCCAACAATCCCGCACCCAAGAGAGTTACGCGCTACCGGCCCGCTACCAGCAACTGAAAGATGGGATTATGATCTTCTGTTACCACCGAATTCTGGCAGATTCATTACCCACGCGAATCGCCCAAGGCCTGTCCACGAACTCTCAGCTTCATGAGTTCAATGTTCCTGCCAGCGAATTCGCCGCTCAAATGAAGTACCTCCACGACCACCACATCAAGGTGATCTCCAGTCACGAAATGACACAACTGGTGCGGTCCCACCGACCAATTCGGGGTAAATACGTGGTCCTGACCTTCGATGACATCGACCGAAGTGTCAGCGACAACGCCCTCCCCGTCATGAAAAAGTATGACTTGCCCTTTACCGCGTTTGTGATCACTGGCAATACCGGTAAATACCGTGAGGGCAGTCAAATGGCCACGTGGCAAGAGATCCGCCAAGCGCAGGATATCGCTGGTGACCGGCTGATCCTCGGGCTCCATACCCACGACCTGCACCATCTAAACGCCAACTTCCAGCCTATCTTCACCCAGCCCCACTACACGGGCAAGTTTGAACGGGACTTCGCACGATCACGCAACGAACTGCGCACCCACACTGGGGTCACGGCGACCTCATTTGCGTATCCCTACGGCGGCGGAACACCCGCCATCAGTCACTTTCTGTCCCAACAGGACCTCAGCTGGGTCGCAACGTTGAATTCAGGAATCGTCACGGACGACACCGACCTCAACGACACGCCCCGCCTTGTCGTCAATCAGGAAAGCTGGCCTTCTATTCGGGATTGGTTGAAGTAACCGTATAGTTCAAATGTGCTTAGCTGGCCCGCACTACGGCTGTCAGAGACTGCGCCTGCTGTGGGGACGCTTCAGACTGGAAAAACACCAGTCTTCTCGCTCGCTTTTAAGCCACGAAAACCACGTGTCTTAAAAGTCGCCCATCGTGATAGCTGTGAGCTACCACGATTTCCACGGCTGGCTTCGTCCCTGACCTCCTCCGGCTCTGACTGGCTTTTACCATTCGCTAATCTCAAATGGTCAGTATCCCCGACACAACGGCGTACCTATCATCGCATGTGAATAAGTCATTTCAGTTTTAATGTAATCCGCAACGCAAAAAGCAGGTGCTGGGCAAAGGTCCCGGTACCTGCTTTCTTTATTTGATATTATCTTAATGAAACGTTTTGAATTTTAGTTTGATTGGTAACCATCACGATCACGAGACGAAGCAAGTTTCACCAGACCGGCTCCATCCTCTGTCGCAAACAGCTCTAGCTGATTCAGCGGTGGTTACCTTAAGCTTTTTCCGCTTTAGGTTGGACCAGTCGCATGCCAATCCAGTAGATGATCGCGGCAATTGCCATGGCGATAAAGGTGGCCCCAATCGTCGAAGCAATCGCTGGCACCTGCTTGAGGGCCCAGTAAGCAACCACACCCAGTACCCAGCTAGCAACGGCAACCCAGTTGATGCCGTGCGTATACCAGTAAGCACCGCGGACCTTAGTGAATTCGCTCAGGCGGTACTGCTTCCCCTTTAAGAAGAAGTAGTCCACCAAGAAGATGGCGATTTCTGGGCCCAGGAACATGCCGATACCATCCAAGAACGTTTCGAAAACGTCCAGGAAGCTTGCCAGATAAACTGGAATAAAGGTCACTAACGTCGCGGCGATCGTGACGATCCACAGACTGACGCGCAAGGACAATCGGTGCGTCATGTTGGTCAGCGCCGAGCCGGCCGACATCAGGTTGACCGCATTGGCCGTGGTACTGGTCAAGACGATGACCAACAGCGCAATCACGCCCAGCCCCAATTTAGCAGCGACCGTACTTGGGTCGGAGTTGTTCGGGTCAAAGTGGTTCAATGAAACGGCCGTCCCAATCGTAGCGAACAGCCCGATGAAGGCAAACCAGAACAAGCCGAAGTTGGCACCCAGAAATGCCGAGGTCGTGGCTGCCGACTTTTTCGCCGTGAAACGACTGAAGTCTGACGCCGCCGTGACCCAGGCTAGGTTGAATGCCGCTAACGTATCGGCCGCAACCCCGGAGGACATCCGCATATTGTGTGGCGGCTGCCAAGTCACAATGTCGTGGAAGGAGACCGTCTTGAAGACCACAACGGATTCCCACATCACGAAGATCACAACGAGAACGATACCGACCCGTTCAATCATCTGAACCGACTTTTCTCCCACGGAAATACTCAATAAATGCAGGACACTCATAATCAAAATTCCAACGATCAGGCCAAACGTGCCACCTGGTTTGCCATACAGCGGCCAGCCAAATAATTCCCCAAAAATATAGCTGATCGATGTGGCGGCAATAAATGTGTTGACGGCCGCCCAACCGATGAATTGGACCACGTTAATGACCGACGGAATGAAGCTCCCGCGCAATCCAAATGAAGCTCGTGTCAACGCCATTGCTGGCAACCCCGTTTGGTAACCCATGTAGCTGGCTACCGCTAGTAACGCGTATGAGACCAACCCGACAATCACCAACGTGGTCGATGCGGTCAGAAAACCACAGGCCGCAATCACCCCACCAATGTACCACGTGCCGTTGTTCGCGTTCGCGCCGACCCAGGTGGCAAAGAGATCCCACTTGGACATTCGCCGGTGCTTGTGCGGAATCGATTCGACGCGGCCAAATTCCCGCGGTGCCGGTTGTGGCGCCTCAGACTTGCTAACCTTCACTTCTTGTGCCATCGATTCTCACCTTTCCCTTTAGTTCACCTACGACTTACAGAATTTCCCCAACAAATTCACCAGCAGTTAGCGTGTTGAAATCGTACGTCTTGAAATCGTCAGCGTTCTTGGTGTACCAGTGCATGCTCTCGGTAATCATCAAGTTGACGGCTTCATCCTTCTCCTGCAGGGCCAGGATCGGTTTGTTGCTCATCGTGGCAACGCCCAGTTCGTACGCTGTCCCGGAATCTAGGTTCTTTGCTTCGAAATCGATGACCGTGACGATGACGTCAGCGGCTGCGATTTGGTCCATGTCGCGATGGAAGATCTCCGTCGCCCATGGCTTAGTGAACTGCTCGTTGGCAGCGTCTTGGTGCAGCCGTGGTGAGTAGAAATCTTTCACCGTAGGATTAGCTTCTAAGGCAGCCTCCAGGCGTTTCACCCGGTCGACCTGTTCGGGACTAAAGAACGGACTTGCAACGTAAATTTGTGCCATGTATAAACTCCTCCATGAGTATCGATTTCAACCGTCCGGCCATGAAAAAAGCGGCCGATCCCGCAAGGAGTCAGGCCGCTAGCTCACATTTAAAGACAGCGAATTCTACCGGACCCTTCCTAGCCTCACGGGACTAAGTTAAAAGGACTATTTGGTTGTTGTTAGGTATTATACGGGGTGCGTCAAAATCCGTCAATCGCCCATTGGCAATTTGAAAGGTGAGTTAACCGTTTGACGCCCCGCCTCGCGTGACCTAAAATTTTTCTGAAAATAATTGAAGATAAGTATAGTTATAAATTAACCACTCCGTCAGTCAGGTGCTTCGTCCGGTGAGGACCGGTCAAAGCCTAAGAAGCGGTCTTTGACCTTGGTTTCAAGCCCCACCCAACCCGTTCATCCCGTGGCGTAAGTCCGGCATGAATCGCCGGTCTAACGCCACCGACACGGGACTACGCACCTGACTGACTCCGCTAAAAATTTGTCATTGTTCGAGAAATCGTGATGTTTTGGCAACGACTAGCTCAGTGTTATTCTGTGACTAAAATCTGTAATGACCACTGCCACATAACCACTAGCAATTCGTTTTAAAACTGGACATTCAAATTAACACTTGTCGTGGACAAAAACAGTCTAAGTCGCCAGAGCATCCGATAACGACAAACTGAAAATTCAGCACCGATTTTTCACCAACTACAGGCGTACACCAATGTCGCCGGAGCCAGCGATTGGCGGGGACGTAACCCCGTGTCGGTGTTCTTAGACCGAGCAACTCTCTCGGCCTTAGAACCCGGGCCAGTTTTGAGACGCGACCCATCGGCTCAAAGCTGAGCCTGAAGACCGCCCCCCAGGCTTCAGGCGGGCCCCACCGGGTGAACTCCCTGCCAACCGCTGGCGGTAGCCATCAATTCGTTTACCCCTATTGGTTGTCAATACGTGAGGTGATTGCTACACTTAGATTACCAAGGAGAGGAGTTTTCACACTATGCAACCAACCACGCATCACCTACCGCCCCGCATCAAGCGTATCTGGGGGTACAGCGCCATGGGGAGTCTTCTGGCGCTACTTGTCATCACCGGGCTACTTTGGCTCGCCTACCGTTACTGGGATTGGGCCGCCTGGATTCCCGTCGCTGGCCTCGTTTTGACCATCGTGGAACCCATCGTTGAAGTCGCTTTTATTCCTTATCGTTACCAATTTACCCGCTATCAAATTTCTGATTTGGCCGTTGAAATGCAGGCCGGCTTCATTTTTCAAAAGCGGGTCGCCATTCCGATTGCCCGGGTCCAAAACGTCACGCTCAACGCCGGTCCCCTGTTACAGTGGCAAAAATTGACGAAGGTCACCGTGGCGACCGCCGCTACTAGCCACAGCATTGAAGGCCTTGAGCTGCCCGAGGCCGAGCAATTCCGTGAACAGATCATGCGGTTAGCTCGGGAGGCACGTCATGACAACGCCTAAACGCACACATCCCCTGGGCCTCCTCCAACACATCGCGAAGAGTATCAAGGACTACTGGTTTTTATTTATTCTGTTATTATCCCAATGGCAACACATTAATTCCGTCTGGTTCTGGGGAACGTTAGTCTTAATGTTAGTGGCCTTTCTGATCTGGCCGACGCTAAAATGGCTCATGCTATCCTATGCCGTGACACCCGATGCCGTCATTGTTCACTCCGGCATCTTCGTCCGGCACCACGAACACATTCCTTACTCCCGCATCCAAACGGTTCAGCGGAAACAATGGTTTTATCTGCGGCCGTTCAAGCTGGAGGAAGTCCTGATTGAAACGGCCAGCCACGATGATAGCGCGCCGGAAGCCCGGCTGGCCGCGGTTCCCACCGATGTGGCCGATACCATTGAACACTACCGGCACACTGCACCCGCTGCAACAGCTGTGGCGGACGACACAACCGCACTAACCGCGACCGACACAGCCGACCAAACCGACGCGCCAGTCCTAGCCCACTACCGCATCAACTCGGCGGACTTGGTCAAATTTGGCCTGACATCCCTCATCTTCATTCCGTTTCTGTTGGTGCTGCTGGGACTGTACAATAAGATTCCTGAGTCCTTTACCAATTCGCTGATCAATGATGCCAGTCACATGGCGCTGGCTCTCCTAATTGGCGGTGCCATCTTGATCATTGTCATCGCCTGGCTGGGCGCCTTCTTCTGGACGTTGACCCGCTATTATCACTTCGAGCTCGACCGGGAACCCGACCAACTCAAGGCCGCCAAGGGACTCTTTCAACGCAACACCATCACGGCCCCAATCGCCCGGATTCAGGCCGTCCGCATCAAACAAAACATCTTACGGCAATGGCTTCATTTACAAACGGTTCAGGTCCTGATTGCATCGAAAGCCGCTAGCGACGACGATGACAATGATTTAGTCATCATGCCAGTCATCGCTAATCAGGCCGTCTATCGGACCATGACGCCATTTGTCGACTGGTTACCGCAGACAGCGCCGGACCTAACAGCCTTGCGCGTTCCCCGTAACTGGTACTTGATGCGTAATGCCGTTCTGTTCGTCGCATTCCCCGCCATCATTATCGCCTGGTTCTGGCCCCATTTGAGCTGGATCAGCATCCTGTTGGTCATCATTGCTATCCTCCAAGGCCGCTTTGCCGGTCACAACACGGCGGGTGCGCTGATTTCACCCAACCTACTGGCCTTACAGACCGGCCACTTTTGGACACGGGAGGTCTACTACGTTCCGGCTGACAAAATTCAATCCATGGGCTTTCAGCAATCCATTTGGATGAAGAAGACCCAACTCGCGCATTTGACCGTCAACGTGCGGCATGGCAATCACAACCAAGCCATTGAACTGCGCTACGTCCCGGTGACCGCCGCACAAGACCTGTACGATTGGTATCTGCATCGTACTTAGAAGGGAGACTGCCCCATGACCGAACCGCGAATTTTCAAGATGCCGTTTGCTAAAGTCTATCCGCTCTATCAACAAAAGTTGGCGAAGAAGGGCCGGACTACCGCCGAACTCGACCAGATCATCACCTGGCTAACGGGCTACGATGATCCCGCCCTTCAAAAACAGCTTACGCAACAGGTCACAATTCAAGAGTTCTTCGCGGCCGCGCCCCACCTCAACCCCAACGCCCACCGCATCACTGGTGTCATCTGCGGTGTCCGCGTCGAAGACATCACCGATCCACTGATGCAACAGATTCGCTACCTCGACAAACTCGTCGACGAACTGGCCAAGGGAAAGTCGATGGACCAAGTCTTACGGTAAGTGGAACTAGCCGCGCTACGGAGGACAGGGATTCCACCTGCTGTGGGGATGCTTCAGCCTGGAGAACCACCAGTCTTCTCGCTCGCTTTTAAGCCGCAAAATACGCGTCTTAAAAGTCGCCCATCGTAGTAGCTGTGAGCTACCACGATTTCCACGGCTGGCTGCATCCCTGTCCTCCTCCGGCTTAGATTGATTACCAATCATGCCAGACATTGAATCCCACACTACGAATTTTCATATCAACACTTTGACAAATTAGTTGGCATAGTCCAAACGTTACCGAGAATATTCCATGTAAGCCGAGAGGTCGGCAAATATGGGCTCAGGCGCGTCGTTCTACTTAGTTGGCGAATTTTGCCGGCTTAGTAGAAAACCAAGCTTGTAGACTCGGCTTTTTCGAGGCTTCAAGTTGTGTTCGCACCGTTCCAGCCCATATCTGCCGGCCGGCAAGGCGACTAAACTGCCATGTCGCCGCAAACAAAAGCACCCACCACAGACAAAATCCGTGGTGGGTGCTTTTGTTTCAAACCAGCGTTCCCCAACGCTAGCTTGCTCCCCTTGGCAACGACTGCACTTTCCCAAGCCGTTTGGCCGCCAAATAAATCAATTCTGAAACCTACTCTCTAGCCTCTACGTGAACGCCATTGGTGAAACATTTCGCCCAGTCGTGGTCGCCATAACCAGCAATAACCGAAGATGGCGGACGCTAGGAACCAAAATACCAATGACCAGCCGTCCGTGCCCCACACACTGAGTGAGGTCACGTAAACGACGAAAACGATGTATACTGGCACTTTTAATTTCGGGAAGAGTAAGTACTCCCCGTTATGTTCCAGCGACAGTTTGTTATAGAGGGCGGCACCCCACACGAACAGGATGATTGCGGCCACGAGCCAACCTGCGCCCATGAGCCAAGTCTGCTGTTCTGCGTTCAGGGTCACGCCACTCTCTCTTAAGATATTAACACTAATTGTGGAAGAACCAACTAAAGAAAAGGTAAAGCCGACAATGGTGACGACCAACGCCCCGGTCTGACCGACAATCAACGCTGCGAACCAGGTCAGCGAAAACATGCCGATCGACGAGAGTAGCCCCACAATGACCGAGGTCAGCACACCGGGCCATGCTAAATGAAAGCCAACACCGGCTGACTTCATCGTCAACGCTATCCCATACGTGAGACCATAATCCAGCGCCAGCGTCAAAGCGGCGATGACCAGTAGCCCCAGCATTGCGACCTTAATTTTGGACCAATAAACGCGCTGCCGAGAAAACCCACTGGTGAACAGGAATTGATTAAAATTATCCTTCAGATCCTGGTTCATCATCAACAGGCCAACCATCCAGTAGGCCGCGACGATCCAATAAGGGAAAGCGGAGAAATAAGTGCTCGAATACACATCCCACTTTTGAATGTTGCCATCTACCAGTTGCACCGGACCATTTGGCAGGCTGTGCAGCGAAAGCATCGTGTTCATGAAGCATCCCAGTAGCGCTAATCCGCCAGTGGCTAAGAATAACCGTCGATGACGCCGCCAAATGAGTCGATCTAATTGATTATGCATCATAATTCCCCCTACTTCATCAGTTGGTAACCCGTGTCGTGAGCCAAATTGGCACGGAACAGGTCTTCCAACGTTAACGGTAATTCTTCAAACAACACGGGCTGTAATGCCTTCAACTGTTGATCAATTTCTGGCGTGTAGTCCGTGATCACAACGACCAAGACCCGACCAGACACCCGAATCAACTGGCTGTGGTCTTTAAGCACCGCCGGAATTTGCTTATCCTTGAAAACCAACTGGAGCTTCTTAGCCTTGGCCCGAATATCTTCCAAGTTGTAGTCGTGGACTAGGTGGCTATCCTTTAACAGGAGTACCCGGTCACTGAGCCCATCGAGTTCGTTTAAATCATGGGATGAAATCAAGAACCCCTTCTCTTGGTCGGCAATTTCATCGATGATCATGGTCGCAATGTTTTCTCGGACGATGACATCTAAGCCATCGAATGGTTCGTCCAAGATAATGTACGTGGCATTAGACGTTAAGGCCAGAATCATATTGGTCAACGCCCGCATCCCCTTGGACAACCGCCGGTACTGACTGTTCTTGTCTAATTTAAACTGCGTCAGTAGCGCCAGGTAGCGCTGATGATCAAATTGCGGGTAAACCGTCCCGTAGAAATCGGGGATTTCCCACAACCGGTAGTTATCTAAGAAATTATATTGCACATCCAAGAAGAAAATCCGTCGTTGCTCTTCTGGCGTAGTCACGATATCGTGGTCATCCACAGTAACCTTGCCGGCGTCCGCAACGTACTGATTCATCATGGTCCGAAACAGGGTCGTCTTTCCGACACCGTTACGACCGACTAACCCAATAATTTCGCCCGGTGCCCACTGAAAACTGATGTCATCAATAATGGACCGGCCACTAATTTGCTTGCTTAATTGCGTTACTTGTAATGTCACTACTCTGCCCCCTTATATGCCGCTTTGATCCACCCGACGACCTCTTCTAACGGTACGCCGAGATACCGAATCTCCGTCAATAATGTCAAAAGTTGTTTTTTACTGGCAACGACCTGGGCACTGTCACCATACTCGGCCGTTTCACGGACATACGTGCCCTTGCCGTGAACCGTGGTGATGACGTGCTGTGTCTCCAATTGCTTGTAGGCCTTACTGACCGTGTTCGGGTTCAACTGTTCCTGCCGCGCCATGTCTCTGACGGACGGTAACCGGTCCCCCGGCTGCAAGATGCCCTGCACGATTTGTTGTTTGACCTGCAAGACTAGCTGCTCGTAATATGGCAGACTAGAATCATTTGCTTGCATTGTTCCTCACCCCTTGGTGTTTGGCTACGTGTCCTGTGTGTACTATTATACCTAGTACACTTGATTTGGCAACCCCTAGTTTTAAATTTCGCCTGCGGCTGCCAGGGATTCCGCCTGCCATGGGGAACGCCTCCAGCCTGAGAAGCGGGCTTCCAGCTCGCTTTGAAGCCGTGAAAAACACACGTCTCCAAAGTCGTCCCACGATGTAACCCGGGAAACAACCCCGGCTAACATCATCGACACGGCTGGCTACATCCCTAGCTGCCTCCAGCTACGATTTGTTTTTCTGTTAGGACACTGGTCCGCTGTATAAATTACTCATCTAGACATAACCAGCCTCGGCGATTATGGATTACCACATAATATAAACCCTGCCGCCTTCCTAAAGCCACCTCACCAGCGTAATTTAGTTCTAGCAAAACTTGGCGGTAACAATCTTCCGAGAATTATGACTTGAAAAAATCAGACTGTACAGTTATGCTATGTATAGTCAAACTGTATATAGTTCGACTGTGTATCTTGCAGACCAAGTTAGGAGAAGGATCATGGCGCGAAATAAGAATTTGCCACTAACCGAAACAACGTACTACATCCTGCTGGCGCTCACGCAACCGCTCCATGGCTACGGCGCCATTCAGGAGATCGAACAACTCAGTGAAGGTACCGTCAAGATTGCCGCGGGCACCATGTACGGCGCAACGGAGAACTTGTTGAAACTGAAATGGATCAAGGAGGTTCCTAGCAGTGATAAGCGGCGCCGCGTGTATTTGATCACTGATGCTGGGAAGTCAATTTTAAAATTAGAAACACAACGACTACGGAGCTTGGGGAAGCTTGCCGAGAAATTCGGCTATTAGGAGGAACGAGACATGAAAAGATTTCACGTATTTTTGGATCTTAACGAGGAAGAAGACTGGATCAATGCGGTTCAGGAGGCTGGCTACTGCTTAACCGCGGTGAATCCGTTCTTGCACCGCTATACTTTTGCAGCCCTGACAACCACCGACCAGTTCAACCCGTATACACGCTTGGACTTTCGCGATAAGGGCATGAATCGGCGCAACTACCAGAACTATCGCCAGCTTTTCAGTGACAGCGGTTGGCGGCTCATTGCTGGCAGTCGGCACGGGGGGATTCAGTACTTTCAACAGAAAAACGCTACATCGGACCATGACATTTTTTCGGATGAGCGCTCCAAGGTCAGATGTCGCCAGCGGTTCAGTCGTTTCAGTGCCATCTACGGTGCGGTCTTTCTCTCATACTTTTTCATCTTCATCAAGGGAATGGAGAATATAAATATCGTCGATGTCAGAACTTGGTACCTCACACCAGGACTGTGGCAAATGCAGGGAGAGTGGTTCTGGAAGGCCCTGCTCTTTGAGACGCCGTTTGTCTTACTGCGCATACTTCCCATCTATATTTTCCTGATTGTCGGCATCTATTACCTGTGCCGAGTGATTCGGACCGGGGATTGGGAGTAATTTTTAACTGATATTACTGACGTGGCAACAATCATGAGTATTCCGCAACCAAAAATGACGGTCGCAACCAGCTACAACTGATATCTTTAGGCCAATTTGCTATAATGACGACAATCGCACTAGTCAGACTACCTAAAGGGGGCAAGAGATACGATGCCACTTAAAGCACAGCTACAGGAAATCAGTGACCTAAAAGCCAAGATGGCTACTCTTCGGCCATTATCCAGCGCACAAGTTAAAACACTCGACCAGCAAGTCCGAATCGAACACGTTTGGTCGTCTAACGCCATCGAAGGCAATACGTTGTCGCTTTATGAAACGGGTTCTATCTTAAATATGGGTATGACGACCCGCGGCGTTTCCGTCAAAGATATCCTAGAGGCCTTAGACTTAAACGAAGCCTACGAATACATGCTGGCATTGACCAGTGAAAAGACGCTATTAAGTTCGACATTGATTCGAACGCTGAATCGCATCGTGACACTACAGACAACGACGGACAAAGCTAACGCTGGTGCCTACCGTATCTTTGCCGCTTGGCCTTTTGGTAGCGAAGATAAGCCGTACGTGGCGCCGTGTGACATTGCCTCAGAGATGGACGATTTGATTATCTGGGTACAAACCGCGCAAAAAGATCTACATCCTGTGCAATTCGCAGCGGATCTCCACCAAAAGTTCGTGGCAATTCATCCCTTTGCTGATGGCAATGGGCGCACTGCTCGATTACTGATGAATATGGCGCTGACTCAAGCGGGCTACCCCGTTATCAATGTGCGACCCACTAAAACGGCCCACAATAGCTACATGGAAGCCCTCGAACAATCTCGCGAAACTGGTGATTTGAGTGTGTTTGAAGAGCTGATTGCTAGTTACGTTAAGACGACACTGGAACAACGCATCAAGATTCTTGAGCTTAATCAAAAGAATCAAGCTGATGCTAAAAATGATGTTGATGAGCGCTTCGAAAAGTTCTTAAAGGAACGGAATAAGGGCGATAACTAAGTCTCTCAGGAGGAACCAAATGTCATATGAAAATAAGTTTCAAATGACCGAAAAGTCCGCCCGATTTTTCGCCAAGAAGAACTTAGTTAACTTGGTCTACGCGACTTCAAAACTAGAAAATGTTCAGGCAACCTTAGCGCAAACGCAAACCATTGTTGATGGCCTAAGCGTGTCGGGAATCCCAACTGGCGAAATCATCACCATCGTTAATTTGAAACGGGCCTGGCAACTCGTGATTGCTAATGAAGCACCCTACTCACTAGCAATTAGCAATCGCATCAACGCCATTGCCGCGCAAGATGATTCGCTAGATCCAGGAAATATCCGGACAGGAAACGTCATGTTCGATGACACAAGTTACGTGCCATCGATTCCAGATATTGATAAGGTTCCTGAGCTCATTTCAGGCGTTTTAACCCAAGACAAGAGCCTAACGGAACGTCTATTGGATTTATTACTCGTCATGATGCGCGACCAACTCTATTGGGATGGCAACAAGCGTACAGCATTTTTGACCGTCAATTATATCGCCATTCCAGCTGGTATCGGGATCATTACCGTTAACGAAGAACAACTAGAAACCTTCAACAATTTACTCGCACCCTTTTACGAAACGGGCAATGGTCAAAAATTAAAAATGTGGTTGTATGACAACTGCATTCGCGGCATGAAATTAAATTAGTCTAAACAAAAGTGGCACGTCGAAATTTCAACGTGCCACTTTTGTTTAGACCTATATTTGAAAGATATTAGTCGAGAAATCCCCCGACCGTCACAGTCTGACCCGTTTAAAGGTCGCCGTCAGACTCGTTGCTACCGCTGTCATCACGCACATCGGCATCGGCCGTCATATGTGGTCGACTTTCCGTTTGCCGCCAGACCAGTTGGTTGTAGAACTTGGCGCGCGCCAAATCGTAGTACGGCATGACGAACAGGAAGGCCAAGCCAAAGGTGATGCCCCCCAGAATGAACCAGAGAATGAAACTCAGATCCATGATGAACAGGAAGGACTTGTAGCCGTTCATCATTTCTCGCGACCGGGTAATGGCCTCAAGTGCCGTAATGTTTTCGCCGCGGTCATAAGCATCCCGGTAGATGTAGAAGGCTTGGGAATAGGAATACGCCTTGATGATGCCGGGGAAGAACAGCAGCAGTGACCATAGGAACGTAAAGATTCCGATAAAGATGCAGATGAACAGCCAACCCAGGAAGTATTGGCCCTTGTCGAACAAAGCAAAACTCCGTTGAATGGGATTGTCCATCTCCGCCGTTGCCCGGTCGAGGTCGATCATGGTCAGTTGGGTCCCCGCATGGAGCATGGACGCCACAATGAAGAAGATGCCGGCGAACGAGAAGAAACTGTTGAACGACCAACCGGCACTGGCCTCGTTGATGCGAGAAATCAAGCTGACGTCTCGGGTGTACATGGTATCCCCGATCCACCAGAGTGCTAGCCAGAGAATCGATAGCAGGACATAGAATTTATAATGATCGAGGACCTGTCGTTTGGCCCCCATTTTTAAGTTAACACGATCTTGTGAATCCATATTTTCCTCCTCTAATTGCGCTGAGTCAGTCCAGCCGCCACTTTGTTCTTATAGTATACAATCTGACGCGGTTTGACTAGGGGTTAACCTTATTTTCCCAGTAAATAGCTAAAGTCACGCTTCATTTACCCGACCAGACCGCCGACCCATTAGGTTGTTTTCACCCAATATAATTGCTAAAATGACAAAGTTGTCACCCTAACTAATTATCAGGTAAGGTATCTAACGGTCAGTAACCAGTTGGAGCCCCTAGAAGGAGTTTTTACATACTATGAAGAAATTTTGGAAGATCAGCCTCAGCGTTCTTCTAGCCGTGATCATCGTGGGCGGCGCAACGGCCTATCACGAGCGTCACAATCTGCGTCGTTTCCTGTTGGTCCACCAGACCTATCATCGCAAAAATGTGCTGGCGACCTCCCAGATCAAGTTGAATCTGCGGCCCGCCCTGTCCACCAAAAACACCACGGCAACCAACACCTTGACGACGGATTACCAGCAACAGCTCAAAGCGTTAAAACCCGGGTCCGCCAACGCCAAGGTCATCGTGAATCCCTATAAGACTTCTCCGCTGTCTGGTCTCATCCTAGTCAAAACCCAGGCCGCAACTCGGGTGACGCTGACGGTTCATGGCGATACGCCAGCCACCACGATCACTAAAAAATTATCCGGCTACAAAACGACCCACCGCGTTGGCGTGCTAGGCCTCTATGCCGACCGCACCAACCGCGTCACCCTGGCCTTCACCAAGCAAAACGGTCAGACTTCCTACGCGACCTACACCATGAAGACTGGTGCATCGCCGAAAGAAATCGGCCACAACGTGCTCAAGACCAGCAAACCTAAGCAAATGGCGCTGGGAACCGGTCACACCAAGCTTACATTTGCCATCAGCAGTCAGGGCATCACCTATGGCCTAGACGCCGCCGGAAAGATTCGCTGGTACAGTACCGAAAAAATCTCACACATTTTCAAACAACTTGCCAATAACCACCTGCTGATTCTCACCAAGATTTCTCCTAGTGAGCATAAATACAACGCGCTACGGGAGACCGACTTTTACGGTCGCGTTTACCGCCAATATAACTTCAGCGGCCTCTTCCCCACGCGCCAGGACCACAGTAAACTGGAAACCAACACGGTCATTCACCACGACGCCATCGAACTGCCGAACCACAATCTCCTGTTAACGGTAGACGATGGCTCCAGCAAGTACGTTGAAGATACCATGATCGAGATCGACTACAAGACGGCCAAAATCGTCAAGATCATCGACCTGAAACGGATCTTGCCCAAGTCAGCCTACACACAATATGACGGCACCCAGCGACCAGACGGCAAGATCGACTGGTTCCATCAAAACTCGATGTACTACGACAAGCAACGTGACGAGCTGATTGTGTCTGGCCGGAATCAGGATATGATGTTTGCCATCAACTATAAGACCACCAAGCTCAAATGGATCTTGTCCTCACCGGAAAAATTGCCGCAAAGTTACCAGAAATATCTGTTAACGCCGACGACCAAGAACTTCCGGTACAGCGGTGGCCAACACGCCGTCATGCTCTTGCATCCCAACCAAACGACCGGCGACACGATTGACCTGCAGTACTACGACAACAACGTTCCGGTCACGCGGGGCAAGACCAAGCAGTCGAAGCAGTGGTCCGCCGGTGAAATCGTCAAGATCAACCAGCTGAAAGGGACGGTTGAAAAGACCTGGAGCTTCGGCAAGACGCTTGGCAAACGCAATTTCACCAACATTGTCGGTAGCAGTTACGCCGTTGGCAAGGGCAACACGCTGATTGGCTTCGGTTACGCCGACAGTGGCAAGCGCAGTGAGTTCGTCGAGGTCAACCGCAAGACTGGCAAAATCGTCTTCGACGTTGACCGGACCAAGTTTGCTCACGGCGACTGGAGTTACCGGGCACAGCGCATGTCCTTGTACCCCGGCTCTGCTAGCATTGGGTTGAACTCGATTAAGTAAATCGGATTGCGTTAAATTGTCGCACTGCGGCTGCCAGGGATTTCGCCTGCTGTGGGGACGCTTCAGCCTGGAAGAACACCAGTCTTCTCGCTCGCTTTGAAGCCACGAAGAACGCGTGTCTCCAAAGTCGCCCATAGTGGTCGCTAACAGCGACCACTATTTCCACGGCCGGCTGCATCCCTGTCCTCCTCCGGCTCTGATTGATTTTTACCATGACAGACGTTGAAATCAGTCATCACAAACGCTAGCAGTCAGTATAAATTCCAACGTTCTCCCCAATATATCCGCAGCAACCTGTTCCAACCACAAAAATAGGCATTTCAGACTCTCCTTTTCTCAAAGGATTATCTGGAATGCCTATTTCATTTACCACCTTTTATGTGTCCATTACATAACAAATTGAAGTCCGCTCAACCGTTTCTTGTTCTTCAAGTAAACGTTCATCGCGTACACCGAGTCGAATCGATGCTTCTTCAAGTAGTTGAAGCTCTTCGCCATCTGCGCAACTGATTTCGTAGTTGCCTTATCGAAAACGAATAATTGCCGGTGTGCCTGTTTCGCTTGCTTAATATTTTGGGTCAATTGCGGATCTTTGAAAATGGCTTGGCCCACTAAGGCTGCGTTACCCGCCGTTGCCCAGTAGTCCTGCCGTAATCGACTAGCGCTGGCATGACGATAGTAACCCATGCTGCTGGGACTCAGCTCCGTCCAAACAATGCCCTGTTTAGTATGTTGCGGCGTCTTCAACGTGCCCGCTTCATCGTACGAATCAGTCGCTGGTTGCCAGAGGAGGATTTTTTGATACAGTTGCTTCTTCCCCTTCTTGACCGTCAGTTCTGAGGCCACACCGCCAGTATTCCCCTCTTTGACCAGAAAATAAATGAATTTGATTCCCGAACGACTCTGACTCAGCTGCAGGCCAACCTGACCGTTCACCTGGGCCTTCAAGCCATGAAAGGTATAGCCATAATGGGCCGCCTGCTTTGTGAGCCGGGCACTGTCGGAAAGATCGGCCGTTCGTTTGACCTTAGCTGACGCCGTGATCCCGCCAAAAATCCCACTGACACCTAAAATAATTGCAACAATACTAACCTTTAACCAATTTCTCCACCGCATTTTAACGTTCTCCCCCGTAAAACAGTCTCCGATTAACCCGGTTACACGGTTAACCAATATGCCTAGTATGTCGCTAGACGGGGAAACTGTCAATCACGGGTTAGACTCGCTAATAGACAGTAGCTTCGATACTGGTTTTGGACCTTCGCCTTGCTGCCCGTCAGATAGTAATTAGCCGGAGGAAACCAGGGATTCAGCCGCAGTGCGCCAATCAACCACAATCTATTGCTTCGCCACAAAACTCTTCCGCTGAATCAGTTCGCAATCCAGCCGAATCTCGCGCTTAGACTGTGTTGGGAACAGGATGCCGTCACGCAACGTGCTGATGATTGACCGGCCAATTTCAGCCGTGTCGATTCTAAATGTCGTCAATGGCGGTGAGACGTACTTGGCAATATCAATGTCATTGACACTGATAATCGCCGTATCCACGGGCACCGTCACCTTATTTTCGTTAAACGCCTGTAGTACCCCAACGGCTAACGGGTCCGAAGCGACGATAAAGCCCTTGGGCAATGGGTGTTGGTCCATCATACCGACCAGTTTCAGGCCCATTTGATAGCCGCAGTGCACCGAAAACTCTTCACCAATCAAGACAAAGCGTTCGTCAAATAGCCCCAACTCCCGCATGTAACTTTCAAAATACGTCGTCCGCGGATCGTCTGGAAAGTCCGCGTGCCAGAACTTACCGCCAATCAATCCGATCGACGTAATTCCGGACCGCCTAAAGGAATCGATCGCCACGTGGACCATCGACTCGTAGTTTGGCTGGACCGAATTGAACGTGTGCGGGTCCGGATTGACATCCGCAAAGACCGTATTAGCCGTTAGCTTCTTCATTAACTCAATGTCGTCACGCGTAAATAGTCCCAGTGCAATCAGTCCATCGATTTTCTGCGGAACATCCTGCACGTGCCGATAGAACTGTACGTCCATATCCGCAGCCTGCCCCGCCGCGATGATGTTCTTGCGGATACTGCTAAAGTAGGAATCCTCCAGCTCCTTTTGCGGGTCCACTGAGAGGAGCACCGCAATCTGATACTGACTGCTTTTCGCGCTGTCCTCGTGATGATAATTCAATTCATTTGCCACCCGCGTGATGCGTTGCTGCGCCTTCTCCGAAATGGAAAAGGTCGGGTCATCGTTGAGAAAACGGGATACCGTCGCTGAAGAATACCCCGACTTCTGAGCAATTTCTTTAATTGTCGCCAATTTTCTCACTCCCTTATTTTGTGCTAAACCTTTAAGATGATTCGCAGTGACTTTAGTCGTGCCCTCAATTAATCAAGACACGTTAACTATTTACTAAAAGTAGTGGCGTAAGCGCTTGCATTTTATGTAAATTCAACAGCGAATTCACCTATGTTTCCCTTTAATCATACTCTAAACAGCAATTAAGTTGCGAACTAAATCACTAAATACCGTTTAAAAGACGTTTACTAATATTTACTAGTTTACCATTTTTAAGCGCTTTCATTAACTAAATTTTTAGTCTAATATTTACCTTGGACTTAAGCAAATCCTCTAAAAGGAGCGCAATCAAACAAATGACAGCAAAATTAAATGTAAGCGATTTCCTACACGGTGGCGATTACAACCCCGAACAGTGGTTGGACCACCCCGAAATTATCGATCAAGACTTTAACTTCTTTAAAGAAGCCAACATTAACGATGTGACCGTGGGCATCTTCTCCTGGGCCCAACTAGAACCAGAAGAAGGCAAATTCGACTTCTCCTGGTTGGACGACATCTTCGACCGTGCTGAGGCACAGAACGGCCACGTTATCCTGGCGACCCCTAGTGGTGCCAAACCCCGTTGGCTGGCCGACAAGTATCCCGAAGTGTTGCGGACCAACGAAGACGGCTCCAAGAACATCTTCGGTGAACGCCACAACCACTGTTACACCTCCCCCGTTTACCGTCAGAAGGTCCAAGAGATCAACCGCAAGCTGGCCGAACGATACGGCCACCGCAAGAGCCTGATTCTCTGGCATATTTCTAACGAGTTCGGCGGGTCCTGCTACTGTGACCTTTGCCAAGGCGCCTTCCGTGACTGGCTCAAAGCCAAGTACCACACGCTAGACAACCTGAACCGGGCCTACTGGGCTAAGTTCTGGAGTCACACCTACACCAGCTGGGATCAGGTCCACTCCCCATCCCCACTGGGCGACCAGACCTTACTGGGCCTGAACCTCGACTGGAAACGGTTTGTCACCGACCGCACGATTGACTTCTATGAAGCCGAAATTAAACCGCTACGCGAACTAACGCCCAACATCCCCATCACCACGAACTTCATGGGCGGCAACCCACCCGAATCCCACGTTCACTACGACCTGGACTACCAAAAGTTCGCGCAACACGTCGACATTGTTAGCTGGGACTCCTATCCTAACTGGGCCAACGACTACGAAAGTACCGCGCACCTCGCGATGAAGACCGCACTCATGAACGATGTGATGCGGAGCCTCAAGCACCAGAACTATTTGATCATGGAAAGCACGCCTTCCCAAGTCAACTGGCACCCCTACAACCGCGCTAAGTTGCCCGGTATGCATCAAATGGGGTCGCTCCAACAGGTCGCTCACGGCGCGGATGCCGTCAACTACTTTCAGCTTCACCAGTCCCGCGGCTCATCCGAAATGTTCCACGGCGCCGTTATCACTCATCAGCTCAGCGACAAGACCCGCGTCTTCAAGGAAGTTGCTCAGGTCGGCCAAGATTTGGTCAACTTAAAGCCAGCTAAGGTCACGCATCATCAGGCAGCCAAGGTCGCCATTGTTTACGATTACGACAACATGTGGGCCCTCGACGA
Organism: Levilactobacillus andaensis; assembly: GCF_016861695.1. Lineage (GTDB taxonomy): Bacteria > Bacillota > Bacilli > Lactobacillales > Lactobacillaceae > Levilactobacillus > Levilactobacillus andaensis. The sequence continues at coordinate 29,338 of NZ_BOLP01000018.1, forward strand.
TTCACGCAATTATTCAAACGAAACCAAAAAGTATTGGCGGACCATTCAGGAACACTACCAATATTTCTGGGAACATGACATCCCCGTTGAACTGATTTCAACACAGGACGACCTGACCCCCTACACACTGGTCATCGACCCGATGCACTTCATGATGAGTGAGGCCTTCACCGAAAAGCTCCGCGATTACGTGCAGCAAGGTGGCCATTTGGTCGGTACCTACATGACCGGCCTAGTCGACAAGAACTTCTTAGCCTACCTCGGTGGCTGGCCGAAAGCCCTGCATGACGTTTACGGCGTCGAATTCCAAGAAACGACCACCCTTTATCCTAAGCAACACAACCACGTGGCCGCCTTCGACAAGACCTACACAGTAAACGACTACGCGGACACGGTCACCGTCGACACGGCGCAGTCACTGGCAACGTATCAAGATGACTTCTTCGCCGGCAGTTCTGCACTGACCAAGAACACTTGTGGTAAAGGGACGGCCTACTATGTCGCCGCCCGGACGGAGGAAGCCTTCCTCGAAGACTTCTACGACCAATTGGCTGACGAGTTTGGGTTAAAACCAGAGTTGCCAATTGAAAAGCAGGGCCCGACCGTGTCCATTCAGGTCCGCGAAAAGGCTGGCCAACAGTTCTTCTTCGTCATTAACTTTAGCGAAAAGCCTGCCACCGTCACGACGACCAAGTCCCTGACCGAAGTCTTGTCGGGCCAAAACGTGGCCGCCGGTGCCCAAGCACTCAAGCCTTTCGATGTGAAGGTCTACACTGTCTAAACTTGGTCGCACTGCGGCTGCCAGGGATTCCGCCTGCTGTGGGGACGCTTCAGCCTGGGAGAGCACCAGTCTTCTCGCGGCTGGCTACATCCCTGGCCTCCTCCGGCTCAGACTGATTTTAGACGCAACAACGTTGACCGTCAAAATCAAGTCACTCAACACCGGTTGGCAACCACTTTCCAAGTTGCCACAGTGCCACCACGTAAGCCGAGAGGCCAGCAGCTATGGGCTCAGGCGCGTCGTTCTACTTAGTTGGCGTTCCTTGCCGGCTTAGTAGAAAACCAATCTTGAAGACTCGGGTTCTTCGAGGCTTCAAGTTGCGTTCGCACCGTTCCAGCCCATAGCTGCCGGCCGGTAAGACGAAGTCACCACTGCTTTTAGCTTCAACACTTATTGATTGTCACAACAAATCGACCGCTACTGAATTTTACTAAAAAATGAGGCATAAACATGGAAAATACAAATCAACCGGCCGCCGCTAAACAACATTTAACGGGTCGCCAATGGATCGAACGGATTTCATTTTCATTTGGGAACTTAGGGCACTCTGCTTTCTATGGTGCGTTGAGTACTTACTTCATCATCTACGTGACCAGCGGGATGTTCGCTGGTCTACCAAAAGCCATTGCCAGCAAGCTCATTGGGCTCATTACCGGATTAGTTGTTATCATTCGACTGGCCGAAGTCGTCATCGACCCCATCTTAGGGAACGTCGTCGACAACACCAATACCCGCTGGGGGAAATTCAAGCCCTGGCAAGTCATTGGTGGGGTCACCAGCTCCATCTTGCTAGTCATCCTGTTTACCGGGATCTTTGGTCTCGCAAAGGTTAACTGGGTCCTCTTCGCCGTGGTCTTCGTGATTCTTTTCGTCGCCCTCGACATCTTCTACTCACTCTGTGACGTTTCTTACTGGGGCATGGTGCCCGCTATCAGTGAAGACAGTAAGGAACGGGGAATCTTTACCGCCCTTGGCTCCTTTACCGGGTCAATTGGGTGGAACGGTCTGACCATGATCGTGGTTCCCGTCACGACTTTCTTCACTTTTATCGCTACCGGTAAGCACGAACAGGGTCCTCAAGGTTGGCTCGCTTTTGCCATTATTATTGCCATCGTCGCCATCCTGTCCGCGTTAGCCGTTGCCTTTGGGACGACCGAAAAGCAAAACGTCATTCGGGACGCCGCTAAGGAAAAGACCAGCATCAAGGACGTCTTCTTAGGAATCATCCACAACGATCAGATTCTCTGGACCAGTTTGGCCTACCTGATGTACTCGATTGCTTACGTCTCAACCAACGGAGTACTCTACTACCTCTTCAAATTTGTCATTGGGAAACCAAATGAATTCTGGATCGCCGGATTAGTCGCCACCATCATCGGTTTCTGCACGGCGCCTCTCTACCCAATCTTCAACAAGTTTATTCCTCGTAAAATGTTGTTCACGATTGGCCAAGTCAGCATGATTCTGTCTTACATCCTGTTGATCACCGCCCGGACAAACCTCATCATGGTCGTCATTGGCCTGATTCTCTTCAACTTTACGTTTGCCCAATTGGTCACCGTCTTGACCCTGACCGACTCCATCGAATATGGTCAATTGAAAAATGGGAACCGGAACGAAGCCGTTACCTTAACGATTCGGCCAATGATCGATAAAATTTCTGGGGCCCTCTCAAACGGGATCGTTGGTTCCATCGCCTTAGTTGCCGGCATGACCGGTAGCGCCACCGCGAAGGACATGACCTCGACCAACATTCATACGTTTGAGCTGTTTGCCTTCTACGCCCCACTGGCCTGCGCCGTCTTGGCCCTGTTGATCTTCACCTTTAAGGTTAAGATCACGGAAAAGATGCACGCCGAAATCGTCGACGAACTCCAAGCTAAATTAGCCAAGGGTGACATCGCCGTTGCGCCAGAAGACGCTACCCCCGTTGCCACTGACGAAGCCACTACTATCTTAGCGCCTGCCGATGGTGAACTTGAAGCCTTGACCGCCATTCCAGACGAATTGAACGGCTTCCCTGGCAAAGGATTTGCCATCAAACCATCCGGCAATCAACTGTTTGCGCCATTTGATGGGACGGTTAAATTTACCTTCTCCACTCGTCACGCCTTGGGCATCATCTCCGACTCCGGTGTGGAAATGATCATTCACGTGGGGATTGATACCGTTAACCTGCGTGGCGAAGGGTTTGTGACCCATTACGAAGACGGTCAGAAGATCAAGGCCAACGACCTATTGATGACCTTTGACCCTGAACGCATTCACCAAGCCAACTTGGATGACACCGTGGTCGTCTTCTTCACGCAACCCGCTCGTGTTCAGAACATGACTGCCTTTACCAGCGGCCAAATCAAGCACGGTCAACCAGTTACGGATGTTACTTTGACTGCTAAAAAATAATTAGCTGTTAGGCTTTGCGTAAAGTGGTCGCACTCCGGCTGCCATGCTTGAACCGTAGAAACGCATGGCCTCTCAAGTGTACTTGACCGTAATTAGTTGGTCAGTAAAAGTCTGGTCTCTCCGTGCTCGTAAAGACTGAGCTTGAGCCTTACAGCCCACAAGTCTCAAGTTCAGTTGTGCCTCTCCAGATTTTAGGCACACGGGCACCCACCACTCACCATACAAAGCACCTATCTAAACGACCTCACCGGTTAAATTTACTGGTGAGGTCGTTTTTCATGACATGTGGCGTTAAGCAAATTAACTTAACTAAAAGTTGAAAGCTCTAAAATACCAGTCATGCCCGTTCTAGCAACGACAGTGGGGCTAAAACTGGGCAACCTGGTGATTTTTTCGCCTTACCGACCGTTGTCGTGATAAAACACAATCGGAGCCGGAGGAGGACAGGGATGCAGCCAGCCGTGGTAATATTGTGAGCTGGCCAGAGGCTAGCTCACAATATGGGCGACTTTGGAGACACGTGTTTTTCGTGGCTTCAAAGCGAGCGAGAAGACTGGTGTTCTTCCAGTCTGAAGCGTCCCCACAGCAGGCGGAATCCCTGTCAGCCGTAGTGCGGCAAATTTACACTAATTTAAGGGTGCGAATGCTTACCAATACTGGGACGAGACAGGTATTTCATCTTTCAACCTTTAGAACTTAATAAAAAAGTTCAGCAAAGTTAGTCATTTCCGACTATCCTAGAGAAGTAAGTACAACGAAAAATGGAGGTCTTTAAGATGGAATTTAATGTGACACGTGATGGGTTAACCTTAGCCGGGATTTACGAACCCGCTCCCCAACCGAACGGCACCATCGCCATTCTCATGCATGGATTTATGAGTGACCGCGGGTATGCGGACACGGCTTTACTGGTCCAACTTGCCCAGCGTTTACGAAAAATTGGTGTGGGCACCGTGCGCTTCGACTTCGATGGTCTCGGCCACAGTGACGGCGACTTCGCCAACATGACCGTGCTCAGCGAGATTGCTGACGCCCAAGCCGTCTTGGCGGCCGTTCAGACTCGCCTCGCCCCGCAACAGATCGACCTCCTCGGCCATTCTCAGGGTGGCGTTGTGGCCAGCATGTTGGCTGGTTACTATCCCGATTTGATTCATAAGTTAGTCCTCATGGCCCCCGCCGCAACGCTCAAGGACGATGCCATCGCCGGCCACACCCGCGGCCTGGTCTATGACCCTCACCATATCCCGGCACAACTGTCCATGGATAACGGCAAGACCCTCGGCGGCTTTTACCTCCGCACGGCCCAGCTCCTCCCCATCTACGAGACTGCTCAAAACTTTACCGGTCCGGTCTGCCTGATTCACGGCGATGCCGACCAGATTGTCTCCAACCAGGCCTCGCAACGGTACGATAATGTTTATCAAAACAGCACCTTTCACCTCATCCCCGGCGCCAGTCACCGGTTAGACGGTACTGCTCGGAAAACGGTGCTCCAGTTGGCCACCGAATTTATTGCTGATTAAGCGGAGTTGACTGCCTTTTGTCGCGCACACTTCCGCCATATACGTTCGGAGCGCAAAAACGGGTCTGGGATTTTTGTCCCAGACCCGTTTTTTCGTCGTAACAAACATTCCACTTGACTGTAACGTTACGGTACAGCTTAACATGAACAAATACTAAATTAATCGAAACCAAAAGGAAGAAGGATTTGATTGTTATTCGAGTTCTATTAAAGAATTATTTCGATACCATTTCATATGGCATCTGGTTTTCCATCTGTATCATTGCAACAATCGGTTATATCATCCTACTAACAATTATGCGAAATAACTTTGAGATGATCTTGGCGGCTGGATTGATGGCAGTCGGTTTTGGGGTCATGGTTTCCGTGTCCGAATCGACTCCCCTCTTGTTAGCGCCCATCGAAGAACAGGGCTTGGCTAACGCTACCTATTACTTGGGAAGCGATATTGGGATGTCACTCGGGCCCATCATTGGCGGCATTCTGCCAACGATTCTTCCACTCAAATTCTTCTATCCCGTGATGTTACTTATCATTCCTTTAACCGCAATCCTCTATTTATTTAATCGGCGTAAGCTTAATGCAGCAGTCCAAAATTGATATATTAAAAGCCCCAAAGGTTGGATTTTACGTCCAATCTTAGGGGCTTTACTTTACAATCGAAAATATTGACTTTCTATTATCAATGGCAACCTGCAGTGACCCTACAGGTTAAAGCTGTCGTTTTCGATAACGCCTTCGCGGAGGCCGAGAAAAGCGGTTAGGATCAACAGGTCAGCCGACCCGCCAAGGCTTAAGTTGTCACGCTCGAACACCCGGTTCAGTTCAACCAATTTTGCCCAACCCGCTGTAGTCTTACTACCGCCAGCTGCCAGATACTCCTGGGCCTGCTGGTGCGCCCATGGCACGATGTCCGCGCTCCCCGCCCGTTTGACCAGGTTGGTATCCGTGGAGTTGGCCACGATGGTCAACAGCGTGTCTAGCAGCCGCTGATTGAGCGTCCCCGTGCTCTGGCGTAACACCGGTAGCGCCATGTTAAAGACGGTCGGATACCCCGCCTCAGCCTCGCCACGAATCCCGGTAATCCCGTCGCGCAGGTAGAGTTTTTCCCCAGCAGTCAGCTGATTGCTGGGCTTATCGGCGAGACCGTCAAAGTCGTGTGTCGTCAGCCCATGCAGCATTTCCTTGACCGTTGTTCGTAGCTCCAAGCCGGCCTTCGCCGCGTATGCACTGGCCGTGACCAGGATTCCCAAAGAGAAAATGGCGCCTTTATGCGTGTTGACGGAATTTGTCGCCGCGCGCATCGCACGTTCAGCAGCCACCCCGAATGGTCGAATCTGACCAAACAAGTCGGTCAGGTCACTTCCAGTAAACGCCATTCCCGCCGCCACACACTGCGTGAAGTAGGGTTGGAGGCTCAGCGCACTGTCGATAAAGGTAAACACCGTCATGTCCGGATGGGGTCCCTGTGACGTGGGGTCCACCAGACCGGGTTTAGGCGTGACTGACACTTCATAGAGCAATGCCCGCAACGCATCCATCGCTAACGTTTCAGTTGGTTTAGTGGTCGTCACGAGTCATGTCCTCCTCTGGGTCAAACGTCTTGTGATACATGTCATCAATATAAGCCTGCAGGTCGGCAACGCTGTGACGGCGAGACCGTGCACATTCCTTGGCCGGCCGATTGCAAATAAAACACCGCCGAGCCTCCGCACCCAATTCGGTTCGGGACCAAGAATGACCCGTCCCGTCCAGCACGTCGACATCAAAGATCCGGCCCAGGTCGGTCGTATCCTCAAACGTTGCGGCGAGTTGTTTCACGGTCGCGGCGGCAGTCATCGTCCGTAAGAACAGCTCGTTGCCGGCAACGGTGCCCCAGCTAGCCAACTGTTCCACGGCTATTCCGTTGGCCGTTAAAGCCGCCCGAAACTCATGCACCCCGCGGTTGAAGAGTTGCGTGATGGCCGCATTATTTTTAATTGGTCCAGGAATGTTCAGTTTGATGGCCAGCAATGTCTGGTGGGAATCGGCCCGCAGCGCTTCTCGTTGAAAGGCCGCCCGCCGATCCTTGTTCGCCAGTACCCCGGCAATGTCCAACGGCGTTCCCGTTTCAAAAATAGATGTCGTCATCACAAACTCCTCCTCGTTATTCTTTACAACAATAGCCATTGTAGCTAGCCAAGTCGCCAGCCGCAATGGCTATTCTCATTTATTTACTATACACAGTGGTTCTTTTCGCCTTACCGGCCGGCAGATATGGGCTGGAACGGTGCGGACACAGCTTGAAGCCTCGAAAGTGCCGAGTCTTCAAGGCTGGTCTTCTGCTAAGCCGACGGAAAACCACCGTCAGCTAAGCAGAACGACGCGCCTGAGCCCATATCTGCCGACCTCTCGGCTTACACAGTCAATCCATGGCAACACGGACGAGACTAGCTATTGCACTGGTTATCCGCGTGGTACACCTTTACTAGCAAATTGAATTTTAACGCCTATCGCATTAGAAATCAATCTAAGCCGGAGGCGGCCAGGGATGTAGCCGGCCGTGTCGACGATGTAAGTCGGGGTATTTTCCCGACTTACATCGTGGGACGACCTCGGAGACACGCGGTCTTCGTGGCTTTGAGGCGAGCCGGAAGCCCGCTTCTCAGGCTGGAGGCGTTCCCCACAGCAGGCGGAATCCCTGGCAGCCGCAGCGCGACCAGTCAGATCTAATCCTAGTCCTTAACTTCCTTAACCGTGTCGATCACAGTACCGTCGCGGTATTCGATCAGGGCAACGGTACGGTCGGTGAATTCCAATGGCTTTGGCGTACCAACGCGCTTTTCGGCCATCTTCTGGAGGTCTTCGATCTTGTAGACTGGCAGACCAGGAATGCTGCTCAAAACGGCGATCAAGTCGATCCGCTTAGGGTTGATTGCAATCCCAAATTCAGTGACCAAGACATCAACGGAGTCCCCAGGAGTAACAACGGTCGTCACGTCTGGCACAACGGTTGCGATTCGGCCCCGAACTAATGGCGCGGAGATGATGGTCAATTTACCAGTAGCGGCATCTTGGTGACCCCCAATGGCCCCACGGATGACACCATCGGAACCGGTCATGACGTTGACGTTAAACTTGGTGTCGATTTCCAGGGCACTCAAGATAACAACGTCCAACTGGTCGACCATGGCACCCTTGTTGTCGGGATCGGCATACCAGGACGCATCGATTTCTTGTTGGTTACCGTTGGTGTGCATAGAATCTGCGGCACCCTTGTCGAAGTCTTGGACGTCCATCACCTTCTTGACCAGACCTTCATTTAACAGGTCGGTCGTCGGCTTAGTGATCCCACCTAAGGCAAATGACGCCTTGATCTGGTTGTCGATCATGGATTGACGCAGGTAACGGGTAACGGCCAATGCAGCACCACCGGAACCAGTTTGGAATGAGAAGCCATCCTTGAAGTATGGGGAGTGGGTGATGACATCGTTAACCATGGACGCAATCTTCAATTCCTTAGGGTCCTTGGTGAAACGAGTAGCACCGGAACCGATCTTGTCGGGGTCCCCAACCTTGTCGACCTTGACCACGTAGTCAACTTGCGTTTGCTTGATAGAAGCTGGCGTGTTCGGGTAGTCGACGATGTTATCGGTCAGTAAGACAACTTGGTCGGCGTATTGGGCGTCCATCAGGGCGTAACCCAATGAACCGAAGACCGCGTTACCTTCCATCCCGTTAGCGTTTCCTAAACGGTCAGCACTTGGTACACCCAAGAAGGCCACGTCGATCTTGATGTCGCCGTGTTCGATGGCCCGGGCCCGGTTTCCGTGTGACCGGAAGATAACGGGGTTCTTTAAGCCACCATGTGAAACGAAGTCTCCGAGAGAACCACGCATCCCAGAACTGGTGATGTTGGTGATGGTCCCAGCCTTGATGGCTTCGATGACCATGTCGTTCATGACACCAGTCAATGAGGATGGGGCTAACGTCAAGTTCTTAATGCCGGCGTCGATGATGACCCGCATCACTTGATTGAAGACAAAGTCCCCATTACGGAAGTGGTGGTGAAAGGAAATGGTCATACCGTCTTTAACGGTGTCAGCAACGACTTGCTTGATGGAGTCGACGATCTTGTCGTCCCCCGTCGAGACGTGGACCTTAGGCGCAACCCGTTGAATTTCGGGATGGCCGATTTCGGTCGTTTCAAATGGCTTGTAGTCAAGCTCTTTCATTAAATCATCTGGTAACTCGCGATTTACTTTACTTTTCAAGGTAATTACCCTCCTCATCAACTAAGTTGGACGCTTTAGCTAACTTCATGACCCGTTGTGCCCGCAGAACAACTGGGCGATCGACCATTTGGCCGTTCATGGAGATTACACCGGAACCCTTTAATTTGGCTTCCTGAATAGCGTTGATCACGTTACGGGCGTTCTTGATTTCGGCTTCCGTTGGTTCGTAGATCTTGTTGACCATTGGAATCTGGCGTGGGTTAACTAAGGACTTGCCATCAAAACCGAGTTGGTGAATGTATTCTGTTTCGCGGTAGAAGCCTTCCGTGTCATCCATGTTGGTGAAGACCGTATCGAAGGCAGCCACACCAGCGGCCCGCGCGGCATGGAGGACCATGTTACGGGCAAATTCAAGTTCACGGCCATCGGGGTAACGGTGGGTCTTCATGTCCGTCGTGTAATCTTCGGCGGATAAGGCGATCCCGATCATCCGGTCGGAAGCAGCGGCAATGTTAGCTGCCTGCAAGACACCTCTGGCACTTTCGATGGCGGCCATCAGGTGCGTTGACCCGGCTTCACGGCCGAATTCTTTTTCGGCAGCGGCGATGTCGGCATCCAACTTTTGTACCATTTCAGCGGATTCGGCTTTTGGCAAACGAATAACATCGATGCCGGCCTTAACCATGGCCTTCACGTCGTTATCGTAAAATGGCGTGTCCTGACCGTTGACCCGGACGACCATTTCAGCGTCGCCGTAGTCTTGCGTCTGTAAGGCTTCGTAGACCAATAAACGAGCGGCATCCTTTTCAGGCAAGGAAACTGAATCTTCCAAGTCAAACATGATGGAGTCGGCACCGTAAATACCGGCGTCCTTGACCATTGCCGGGTTGTTCCCAGGAACGAACATCATTGTCCGGCGTAAACGTTCTTCATTCTCAGCCATTAGAGCACCTCCCATGCTGGTTTGTCGGTCGTTTCAGCAGCGCGTTGAACAGCGGCGATGGTCCGTGCCTTGATGACACAGTCCAAGGCACCCTTGTCGACGGCCTTGACCTTAGCAGCAGTTACGCCCATGTCGTTTAACGTGGTCGTGATGACCGCCTCGATTTGATCGCCAAAAACCTTTTTAACGTCTGATTGCAAGTCGATAGCGATACCGCTGTCGGCCTGAGAAATCATTAACTGAATGTCGGAGGATTCCAATGTTCCGGCAATCGCAGTCTTTTTAATTTCCATTAATGTTCATTCCTTCCTGAATTCTAGCCTGTAACTGAGTTAAGTTTTCCTGCATAAATTGATAGGTGGTCGCGGGGACCCAGTCGCGAACTGTGGCTAACTCATCAGCCGCAAGTGCGCGGCGGACCTGGGTAGCGGTGATAACGTTGTCGCCACTGGTCTGCCGGTCGATGACTTTAACAGCCACAGCCGGTGGGAGCTCCGTTTGTAAGACTTGATTGTAGATGCCCGTGGTCCGGGAGAACGGCTCGCTCCCCAAGTAACGCGTGGCGATGTGCAGCGCCGAAGCAATCTGGTCTCTGAACAACCGGGCGTCTAACGTGGTCTGGTAACGAATCGCATCGTCTTGCGTAGGCAAGAAGTACGCGGGGAACGTCACGTAGCTGACCATGTACTGGTCACCACTGACGACGACCACGTTGGTGAGGTCCGCGGTGCCGGCCTTGACTAACGCCAAGCGCTCGGCCGTGGTGAACAGCGACACATCGTCGTTGACCACGAAGACGTAGACCAGATCATTTTCACGGGCGGCCTGTTCGACCAGGTAGCGATGACCAAGCGTAAATGGATTGGCGTTCATCACGATGGCGCCGACCTTGCTGGCTGGCGTCAGGTGCCGGTCGGCCGCAGCCTGAGCGACGCGGCGAACGTAATCATCGACGCCGGTGTCCCCCGTTTCCAGGATGACGCCTAGGTCAGTGCGCGCCAGTTCGTGGAAACCCACGTGTTGAAAGCTGGTCGCGTACTTGACCTTGGTGAATACGAAGAGGTGAAAGATTCCGCGCTGCGCCAACAGGTTCATCAGCGCCGACACGATTGAATTGAAGTGACTGCCCTGCGTGGAAAACTTGTTGCACACGCCGACGTACTTCAGGACGTTTCCGGCCACGGACCCGGTCGCAATCAAGCTCCCACGTTCGTTGTAGATTCCCAAGGTGGTGTCGATCTGTTGGAGCTCGTTGGCTTGAAAATTAGAAATACCTAGCGACTCGAGAAATTCCTGCCACTCCTTGAAGACGGCTGGATCGTTTAGGTTCAACGTTTGGACTGCCTGTTCGATGGGCAATCACCCCTCTTCCTCTTTTTTCTTTTTAAATTGCTGTGATATTGATTAAACTTTACCGCACTGCGGCGGCCAGGATTCCGTCTGCTGTGGGGACCGCCTGCAGCCTATGGAGCGGGCTTCCGGCTCGCCTTTAATCCGCGAGAAGCATGCGGCTCAAAGGTCGTCCTATGCCGTAAGTCGGGAAACAACCCCGACTAACGCCATCGACACAGCTGACTACATCCTGGCCGCCTCCGGCTAAAGATTGCGCTGGAGGGCGACGGTGATTGCAGAGCAGTGGTGGCTATCTTTTGCAACATAGTCGCTCCACGCTACAATCGTTGAAACATACTCATCGTGATATGTCGATTCACACCGACTACTCACAACGCCCGTCACATCAGACACAACGAGAAGAGTCACATTCGTTATGTCAACACCAATCACAACAGTAGTCGAAGGCTGGCGGGGACGGAAATTAGAGGTTCTGTAGCACCATGATAATAGGCACAACGACGATGAAGAGAACGGACGTAGAAACCACGATGTTCGTCGCAAACTTCACATCGCTATGGTACGTGTTAGCCAAGATTGGCAGCACGGCCAAGGATGGCGTTGCAGCTTGGATGATCAACGTTTGTTGGAACACGCTGCCCATGTGGACACCGACGTGCATCCCAGCAAAGATGATGATGGCCATGATGATTGGAGAAACCACGAAACGACCAAGTAAGGTGCAGATGACGTTACCGTCAAAGCGCATGTTGAGAATCCCAAAGCGCTTCAGCATAATCCCAATGTAGATCAATGATAGCGGCGTTACCAGCGCACCAATGTCGGTCAAGGCCGTGGTAGCGAAGGTCAATTTCATCAGGCCGTTTTCCCAACCTGGAATGTAAATGAATGGCAAAGAGATAATGAAACCCCAGAGTGGCGTTGGAATCAAGTGATGCCAGTCAAAGCTGGCCTTGTTGCCACCGTCGCGGTCAATTGTCGGGTCATCCCCAGCAATTACCCAAACACCCAACGTCCAAATAATAACCGTGTTGACGATGTAATACGTCAGCAGGTAAGGAACGGAGATTTGGCCAAACAAGGCAACGTTCAAAGGCATCCCAATGAACACGGTGTTGGCCCCGTTGATCGCCGTCATCATTAACCCACGACGACCGCGAGGAACTTTAACGACCCGCACGAAGGCCCAGGCAACCAGGTAACCGACCAGAATGGAAATGATCGTGTAGATGACCCCAGTTGACAACGTTGCTAATTTCGTAGGGTTGAAGAACTTCATCATTGCCATAAAGATTGAAGCTGGCAGTGAAATCTTCATAATTAATTTTGACAGTGAGCCGGAGAATTTTTCATCGAACCAACCCTTTTGTTGGCCGTAGTAACCCACAGCAATCATGAGGACGATTGCCAGGACACTCTGAATTGACGTCAAGAAAACATTCATAAGACTAAAACTTCCTTTATCAACAAATTATTTTGCGGCAGCCATGATGGCTTTTGTAACAGTTGCGACAACACCCTCATCGAAGACGCCCGGCACAATTCGGTCGGCCGTTGGTTGATCAACGAGACTGGCAAGGGCTTTAGCAGCGGTGGCTTCGATGTCGAGGTCCACGCGTTTCAAGCCGCTTCTGAGCAATCCCTTGAACAATCCAGGGAAGACCAAGATGTTGTTGACTTGGTTGGCATATTGGCTAGAACCCGTGGCAATGACCTTAGCACCGGCTTCGGCAGCGACTTGCGGATTGATTTCCGGCTTCGGGTTAGCCAAGGCAAAGATGATTGGGTCAGCGGCCATGCGCTTCACTTGGTCAGCGGAGAGCACGTCAGCGTCGGACAAGCCGATGAAGACATCCTGACCATCAATGACATCATCTAAGGTGTCACCAGTCACGTTTAAGCCAATTTCCTTAGCCAAACCGGTTTGGTAGGCATTGTAGTTAGCTGAATCGGGCTTAACGACCCCGTCGATATCGACCAAGGTGATGTGCTTGATGCCAACACCGTTGAGCAATTTCGCAGTAGCCACGCCAGAAGCACCGACACCGTTCATCACGATCTTCAAGTCTTGTAATGGCTTGTTAACGACCTTGGCAGCGTTGATCAACCCGGCGAGAACGACGATGGCCGTCCCCTCTTGGTCGTCATGGTAGACCGGAATGTCTAACTGGGCGGCCAGCTTTTCTTCAATTTCAAAGCAACGGGGTGCGGCGATGTCTTCCAAGTGAATCCCAGCAAATGAGAGGGAGATGTTCTTGATGGATTTGACGAAGTCGTCCACTGGAACTTGGTTTACGGCGAGTGGTAACGCGTTGACTCCAGCTAAGTCCTTATATAGAAGTGCTTTGCCTTCAACAACGGGTAACCCACCAGCGGGGCCAATGTTGCCTAAGCCCAAGACGGCTGACCCATCGGTGACGACAGCGACTAACTTACCGCTCATCGTCAACTTGTCCTTTAATTCGGGATCATGTTCAATGGCCTTAGAGATTTGAGCAACCCCCGGCGTATAGGCCTTCCCCAGATCGGACTTGTTCTTAACGTCCATTTCGGCGCCAATCTCAAGCACCCCCGTATTTTCCTCATGGAGCTCAACAATTTCATCCTTGTCCATTAAGTTCATTCCTTTCCGTTTCTAATATCTAAATTCAACTTGCTAAATAGTTCGTGTAACTTTTAACAAGTCCTATCTTACTCGCAGATTTTAAATTTTGCAAATTTTTATTTTATTTTTTGATATATTTAAAAAGAACTGTTTTAAATGTTAAAATAGTATCAACCCATTTTAAATGTAATTGCCTATTTTACAGATTATTTCTATATTAGCCACCTTTTCACCGGCTTTGACGTCAATCAGCCGGCCAGCCCATAAGCTGTCCAGCTAAATTATGCTTGTCTGCCTGATTCGCGGCGCCCGAAACACCCGCTTTAGTTCCTTTACCTCCCCAACCAGGGCATTTGAGCCGGTAGAACTCACACGCCAGGTTAATTGCTAAAATGGTATACTTGATTTTGATATGACATTGCCAATTGGCAACCTCGTGTTACTTTCGCCTTACCGGCCGGCAGATATGGGCTGGAACGGTGCGGGCACAACTTTAAGCCTCGAAAAAACCGAGTCTTAAAGGTTGGCCTTCTACTAAGCCAGCGGGAAAACCACCCACTGACTAAGCAGAACGACGCGCCTGAGCCCATATTTGCCGACCTCTCGGCTGACGCTAGTGCGCCATGGCAGCACAGATAATGATTGGCAGAATTTTTATCAGCCAGTTGCAGGTAAAGATTGCTATGATTTACACCTTATGTCATAACAGACACTAATCAGAGCCGGAGGCGGTCAGGGATGTAGCCAGCCGTGGTAATCGCGGGAGCTGCAAGCTCCCACGATGGGCGACTTTGAAGACATGTGATCTTCATGGCTTCAAAGCGAGCGAGAAGACTGGTGGTTTTCCAGGCTGAAGCGTTCCCCACAGCAGGCGGAATCCCTGACCACCGCAGCGCGGACCAGCTCACAAATTTTTACAACTAAACTTTTAATTCAAAACCTAAACCCAGCGGAGGACTGCAGTATGGAAAAGAACTTGACCCACGAGGAACTGCTCGTTTTGATTGCCCAGGATTACTACTATGGTAGCCTGCCCATCTCGGATATTGCGAAAAAATACAATCTGAGCCGCTACCTCATCACCAAGGACCTCGATGAGGCGCTCAAAGCCGGCATTGTTTCCATTCAGATCAATGCACCCGTTGCGCGAAATTTCCAATTAGAAACGGAATTTAAAAAAGCATTCGACATCCCGCACGTTGCCATTCTGCGTGGCGACGGCAATTCCGATACGAACGCGGGCAACATCGTCGTTTACGCTGCAGAACGCATCGAACAGCTGATCACCGAGAGTCACGTGGTCGGCCTCGCTTGGGGCAGCACGGTCCACACCATCATCGATCATTTCAAATCAGAGCTCCAAGAGGACCTGACCTTCACGCAGTTCGTCGGTGAGAATATGAAATACAACTCACGCGCTGGCTCCACCCGAATGGTTGAACACGCCGCCTCACGCTTTGAGGCCGACTACGTGACACTACCGGCACCCCTATACGTGACCAACCAAACGGTCCACGATTTACTGCCACAAGAGCCCGCCCTGCAACGGACCATGGCAATTGCCTCGCGAATGGACATGCTATTCTGCGGTATCGGAACAATTGCCTCGATTGACTCGATTCCCGTCTGGAAGGCGGCCAAGGCGCAGATTTTCCCTGGCGTCGACACTAGCCAGATTGCTGGGATGCTGTTTGGCCGGCCCTACGACATTCAGGGAAACTTCCTGACTCCGGAGAAGGACACCGTCGTCGGCATCTCGCTCGACGAAGTATTGGCAACGCCCCGCCGCTTTGCCGTCATCAAGAGCAAGTTTAAGACTTACGCCGCACTCGGCGCCTTGCGAGGAAAATTGTTGACGGACCTCGTCATCGATGAAGGCATCGCCCAACGCATTTTGACAGCTGCTAAAGAAGTTTAAACACATACGAAAAGGCATCAGCTGACTTCCCCTTAGTTTGGGAAACTCATCTGATGCCTTTTTAAATCCACTTAAATCGTCTGTAAAAAGTCCAATAAAATTTGGTTAAATGCCGCTGGTTGTTCCGCCATGACCACGTGACCAGCATGTGGCACTACCTTTGCCGTGCCGTTGTGGGCCATCCCCGCGCTGACTGCCGCGAAGTCACTGTTAAAGTACGGCGATTCTTGACCGGCCACGATGAGGAATGGCGCATGCAAATGTAGCAAGACATCACGCCAATCCTGAGCAGCGTGGTCGATCAATAACGGCACATTCAACGCCGCATCGTACGGGTGCGCCGCGTTAGCTGCCTTGACTTGCGCGTAAACGGCATCGTCGATGGGCCCCGCGGTGGATTTCCCCAGTGGCGCCGTCAGCAGGTCCGGGAAGGTCGCCCACGTCAGGTCCTTAAACCCATATGACCAGCCGTCCTCCGCTACCATCTTCGGACTCTGATCAACGTCGATGACGGCCTTGACCCGTTGCTCGCCAAATAGGGAAAGATAGG
The DNA here is from genome assembly GCF_016861695.1 of Levilactobacillus andaensis. Lineage (GTDB taxonomy): Bacteria > Bacillota > Bacilli > Lactobacillales > Lactobacillaceae > Levilactobacillus > Levilactobacillus andaensis. The sequence goes on from NZ_BOLP01000018.1 coordinate 45,627, forward strand.
CGAAGAAGGTGGCGGCGCCCAGTGAATTACCCAATAGAATGACCTGGCTCAAGTCGAGCTGATCCATTAACTCCGCCACATCCATGGCGTGCCGCGTGATTCGCCGACCGTAAATCGTGTGTGCGGAAGCCCCCTGGTTACGGGCGTCAATGTTGATGACCCGGTAGCCAGCCGCAACTAGGCAGGATACCTGGGCCGCCCAGATGACGCGACTGCCGCCGATCCCAGTCAGAATGACAATGGGCGTGCCCGTCCCCTCATCGTCATAGCTTATGGTCACACCATCATTTGTTTTAAACTCCATCCGTCGACTCCCCTTTTTCAAATTGTCACTTAGTTTACGGCTAACTGACGTGGGGGTCAACCCGATGGTGCCTGACAGGAGTGAGTTTAGGTAAAACTATTCAATGTTCGCTAATTGCTACTACTGCTACTTTGACCCGGCGTTCCACTTGGCTTACCAGATGGGCGGCCACTCATACCAGCCGGTCCCTTTTTCATCTGCGTGGTCTGGGCCGACTTGGCTTGCTGTTGACCGAGCATGTAGCCCGTTCCGCCACCCCCGGCAAATAGAATAACGCCTGCGGCTAAAACACCTAGCCACTTTTTAGATCCTTGCTTTACTGATTTCATCGTTTAGTCATCCTCTCCATTAATGAATGGCTCATTAATCTGTTAACCAGTATACGAAAGTTTTCTTAACCCCGGCTAAAATCGTTCAATTGACCCCTTGCATTCCGTTAGTCACTTCGTTAATATAAGAACTATCGAACGGATTCATTTTATAATGTTCGTAATAAGAGGAGAGATTAAAGCCATGCGAAATGTCTATTTTAACCACGACGGTAGCGTCGACGATTTAGTTTCCTTACTGTTATTACTACAAATGCCAGATGTCACCCTGACCGGGGTCGGCGTGGTCGGCGCCGATTCCTACCTGGAACCTGCTCTAGCCGCGAGCCGTAAGATTATCGACCGGTTCGGTCACGGCGTGCAATTGAACGTTGCGGCGTCTAATTCCCGTGGGGTCCATCCGTTCCCTAAGGAGTGGCGGTTAGATGCCTTTAGTCTTGACGCCCTTCCCATTTTAAATGAGGCTGGCACCGTCAACACGCCGGTCGCTTCCAAGCCCGCCCATCTTGACCTGATCGACAAGGTTCAAGAAACTGCGGGCAAGACGACACTGGTCATGACGGGGCCTTTGACGGACTTGGCCCGGGCACTGGAAGTCGACCCAACCATCACGAAAAAAATCGACAAGCTCTATTGGATGGGTGGCACCTTCGACGGTCGCGGCAACGTCGCCGAACCCGAACAGGACGGCACGACCGAATGGAATGCCTTCTGGGATCCCCAAGCCGTTAAGACGGTCTGGGACAGCGACATTGCCATTCAAATGGTGGGCTTGGAAAGTACCCGCCAAGTGCCATTGACGCCCGCAATTCGTCAACATTGGGCCTTACAGCGGCAACATCCAGCCATTGACTTCATTGGCCAAGGCTATGCGTTAGTCCCTGCTCTCCAACATTTCGAAACCAACTCGACCTACTTCCTGTGGGACGTTCTGGCAACCGTCGCCAGCGACTCCCCAGAGGTCGTCACGACCAAAGAAGTCACCAGTGACGTCTTAACCACTGGTCCCGGTCGCGGCCGAACTTTTGAAATTCCCGATGGTCGCCCCGTAACGCTGGTCACCACGGTTGACCATGATGCCTTCTTCAAACGAATCGATGAACTCGCTATTTTAGCGGATAACTAAATGACATAGAAAAGGAGTGGCTAACCGCCACTCCTTTTCTTCACCCTAAACTCCAAAATAGAACTCTGGCGCATCAACTTGATTTAGTCGCCCTTGTATCGTTATGATAGTCTTATTCACACACCACAATATCTATCAACCAAGGAGGTCTCATCTGTGGCACCTATCGCCTTTGCCCTCATTATCGGAATTATTATATCCTTTCAAACCGCTATCAACTCACGGCTACGGGGCTTCATCGGGTCCCCGTACCAGGCATCATTTGTTTCATTTACCGTGGGTACCCTCTTTTTAGCGGCTATTCTCTTGCTCAGCCGCCAGCCGCTGGGCGTTTCTCAGCATCTACTTGCCACCCAGCCGTGGTGGATCTGGATCGGTGGTCTGCTGGGTGTCATCTTTTTGACCACCAACATTCTCCTCTTTCCCCACATCGGCGCAATTCAGACGGCCATTATGCCGATCCTGGGCCAGGTCATCATGGGCCTAATTATTGACAATTTCGGCTGGTTTCACTCACCACAACAGGCATTGACGCCCATTCGACTGCTAGGCCTATTGATTGCCCTGATTGGGATCACTGTGACCGTTGCTCTCCCCGAAATTATTCAACGCCGCGCGGCACCCACTAGCAATCCCACACTTACTCATGGTAATCCCTGGCCCTGGCGGTTACTGGGGGTCATCACAGGTGCACTTGGTGCGATTCAAACAACGATTAACGGTCGTCTGGGACTCGCGTTAAATTCCGCGGTCCACGCCGCCTTCATTTCATTTTTAGTCGGTACACTTTGCCTATTCGTGATTGTCATCCTCGTCCATCGAAGCTTCAGTGCCATTCGTCTCGCTACCGGCCACGGCAAACCCTGGTGGATTTGGATCGGTGGTGCCTTAGGTGGTATTTTTGTTCTGGGAACCGCCTATCTCGCCCCAATTCTAGGAACCGGTCAAACCGTGGTCTTTGCGCTGCTAGGTCAAATTGCTGGGGGCCTGTTGGTCGATCAATTTGGCCTGCTGGGAGCTAACCGTAAACCGGTTGTCGCCGTACAGTTTTTAGGACTATTCTTATTGGTTGGTGGCGTTGTTCTGATTCGTTTGTTCTGATTGAATTATGCTCAGGTAAGTAAATCGGGCTTACCGTTCAAATGTGTCGTGATTGAAAAGTAGCTGTCTCGCTTCTATACTGAGCTAAATCTCGAATGACGAAAAGAAGCGCTGACTATGATTATCCCACTACCTAAACCCATCAATCTACGGATCATTCAACTGCTTAGTGGCATCCTATTAGTGATTGCTTGGCTGAAACAAACCCGATTACTGACTGAAAATTTCAGTTATACTAAAGATTCGGTCCTTATCATCTTCACAATCTTATTTGCTATGATTTTAGGAATTTCGACGATTATTGACCACCTTTTCCCTCAGTTAAGGGACCGTCTTCCCCAAGACCTGTTTAGCTTCTTTTCCATCCTTACGATGATCCTGATTGCTTATCCACAGCTGTTCACACCCAAAATTCTAATCACCCATCAAGTGTATGTTGGTCTTATTTTTATTGGACTGGCTTTACTAACTGCTTACGTTCCTAAAAACCCTATTGTTGGTGTTCGACTCAGCTCAATCATTCAATTGAACCGGAAAAGTCAAAAAAGGGTCAACCTGTTGGCCGCTAGACTCACACTCATTGTTGGCATCGGTTGCCTGTTGACTACCCCTTTCGGTAGCACCGTGTTTGGACTCACCTTAATTTTGACCACCTTCACCACATTTATTTGGGTCCTTATCTTCGCTTCTAAGTTAGCTAGATAAGGCTTCACAACTATGTAAAAAAGGCAACCCGCAAACCAACTTCCCTCGGTTCGCGGATTGCCTTTCATTTTGTCTAAACTTAAAGTTCCTTCCAGTCCTGCCACAACGCCTCGACCGCTGCCAATGACTTGGTATCGCCGGTCGCCTTCTCGCGCGCGAGTTCGGCCTGTAGTTGTTCCTTACTGAGTTCGAGGTCAAACGGCAAGTCGTGGTCGGTCACCGACTGCTGGAGAAATAAATGGATCGCCGTGGTCAGACTCATCCCGTACTGTTGGTAAACCGCGGTCACATCCCGTTTGAGGTCCGCGTCAATGGTAATGTCTAGGTGCTCCGATTGATTAGCTGAATCATTCGCATTTTTCATGATTAGTCTCCTTCATCAAACCCTATCCTTCACCTGCAACCCAACCATAGCATGGCCTCATAGGGCAAGACAACCCTTATCGTTTTAGGCATTCTGGCAATTAAGATGTTGAATCTTTTCCCGTCCAAATGGCAACCAGGGGTAAAATTCGGAGGCTTGTTTGATTGCGGTATACCAAGTGGCAACCCAGTGTTGTCTTCGCCTTACCGACCGCCAGATATGGGCTGGAACGGTGCGGACGCAACTTGAAGCCTCGAAAGATCCGAGTCTACAAGGTTGGTCTTCTGCTAAGCCAGTGAGAAAACCACCCACTAACTAAGCAGAACGACGCGCCTGAGCCCATATCTGGCGACCTCTCGGCTTACACTGGCATCTCTTGGCGACTAGGAAGATGTGCGTAAAACTCGTTATCAGTCGGGCCAGAAAATTTAAGGGGGGCACGCGGTCTTTAACGACTGTTATAATCGAACACAATCAGAAGCCGGAGGAGGCCAGGAATGCAGTCGCCCATGGTGTAGGCTGGCGTCTTTGCTAGCCTACACCATGGGCGACTTTGAAGACTCGTGTACTTCGAGGCTTCAAATCGAGCGAGAAGACTGGTGTTTTTCCCAGGCTGAAGCGTCCCCACAGCAGGCGAAATCCATGGGAGCCGCAGTGCTGAAATTCATAGCAAACCCCGTCAGCTACCAAAAAACGACATCGCTCTCCCTCACCTCAATTGGCAAAGAAAAACAATGTCGTTACTAATCGTACAATTGATTATTCAGCGTCGTACAGCGCCGCAACTTGTTCTTGAACCTCTTTGTGGCCCAAGAATTCGTCATAAGTCGTGTCAGCTCGATCGACGATGCCCTTAGGCGTCACTTCGATGATCCGGTTGGCAATCGTTTGAATGAATTCGTGGTCATGTGAGGTGAAGAGAATGCTACCGCTAAACCCGACAAGACTGTCGTTCAACGCCGTGATAGATTCCAAGTCCAAGTGATTGGTTGGGTCATCGAGTAACAGCACGTTGGCCTTACTCAACATCATCTTGGAAAGCATCGCGCGGACCTTTTCGCCCCCGGACATCACGTCGACTTCACGGTTCACGTCGTCACCAGAGAAGAGCATCTTCCCTAAGAAGCCTCGCAGGAAGGTGTTGTCGCTTTCTTCCTTGGATGCAAATTGACGTAACCAGTCGATCACCGTCATCTGGTTTTCGGCAAAGTAGTCGTTGACGTTCTTTGGCAGGTAGGTCGTGCTGGTCGTTTGCCCCCAGACCACGTTCCCACTATCTGGTTCGAGTTCACCGGAAATGACCCGCATCAAAGTCGTGGTCGTCACGTCATTGCGGCTGATAAAGGCAACCTTTTCGCCTGGCCGTAACGTCATGCTGACGTCGTCTAAAATCGTCACGCCATCGATGGCCTTGGAGACGTGCTCCAGGCGCACCAAGTCGTTCCCCAATTCGCGTTCTGGATTGAACTTGATGAAGGGGTACTTCCGGGAAGATGGCTTGATGTCGTCCAACGTGATTTTTTCTAGTTGCTTCTTCCGCGACGTGGCCTGCTTGGACTTCGACGCGTTGGCACTGAATCGCGCCACGAATTCTTGGAGTTGCTTGATCTGGTCGGCCTTCTTGGCATTGGCGTTAGCCTTCAATTGGGCAGCCAATTCGCTAGATTCCATCCAGAAGTCATAGTTCCCAACGAACAGCGTAATCTTACCAAAGTCGACATCACACATGTGCGTGCAGACCTGGTTCAAGAAATGCCGGTCATGGGAAACCACGATGACGGTGTTTTCGTAGTCGGCCAAAAAGTTTTCCAGCCAGCTAATGGATTGGACGTCCAACCCGTTGGTCGGTTCGTCCAAGAGCAGGACATCGGGGTGACCAAACAAGGCTTGGCCCAACAGTACCTTCACCTTTTGTGGTTCGGTCAATTCACTCATGGGTACTTGATGGAGTGATTCGTCGATGCCTAAGGCTTGTAACATTTGGCTCGCTTCGGCTTCGGCTTCCCAACCGCCCATTTCACCAAATTCGCCTTCCAGTTCAGCGGCCCGAATCCCATCTGCGTCGCTAAAGTCGGCCTTCATGTAAATGGCGTTCTTTTCGGTCATGATATCGTATAACTTCTTGTGTCCCTGGATGACCGTATCCATGACCAAGTTGTCTTCAAAGGCAAAGTGATCTTGATTCAAGCTGGACATCCGCTCGTTAGGACCCATGGAGACGTTCCCAGATGTTGGCTTTAATTTGCCTTCAATGATCTTAAGGAACGTTGACTTCCCAGCGCCGTTAGCGCCAATGACCCCGTAGCAGTTTCCTGGGGTGAACTTGAGATTAACTTCGTCGTAGAGCTTCCGGTCGGAGAACTGCATACTGACATTATTGACGGTTAACATGAACGATACCCTCCTGTTTTTCGCGTAAAAAACCAACGTGTCAAGTCACGGCAACGTTGGTTTCTACTTATATTCGTTAGTTGACATGTTAGGGTAGTGTACCATAAAAAAACAGAACAAGCAACGTTTACGCTACGACCAGGTCTGTTGGGCCGCATAACGTTCGCGATACGTCTTCGGTGTCATCTGAAAATGCTGCTTAAAGGTCACAAAGAAGTTTTTTTCCGTACGAAACCCGGTCCGCAGCGCAATCTTCTGGATAGAATCCTGCGACGTCATCAACAGCTGGGTCGCCCGTTCGAGCCGGATCTGCCCCAAATAAGCCTTGGGCGAGACCCCCATGTATTCCTTGAAGTAGCGGGAAAAGTACACGCTAGAATAGTTCAATTCGGCAGCCATATCCGCAATGGAGACCGGCTGACTGTAGTTTTCCTGAATCATCGTGACGGCCTGGCGCAGTGAATGTGGCAATGGCAACTGGTCGCTAGTGACGCGGCCATTGACGGTCAAATGTTTCAGGAGTTGGCCGACCAACTGATACTCGGCCCCCAGGCTTGCCAGATAGTCCGCCTGTTCAGTGGGTTCGGTAACGGCGTTGGTCGCCAAGGTCCGGACAAACTCGCCCAACTCGTGATAAGGCTCAGCGCGCAGGTCCAAGTCTAATGGCCCCCAGACAGGCAGTTGCTCGCTGGCCACCACGTTGCGGACCCAGGCCGCCGGCAGAAGTAACGTCACCACTTGATTCTCTTCATCCAAAAAGGTCTCGTAGCTATGGACCACTTCCGAGTTGACCACGTACAGATGCTGCTCGGCCATTTCATAGGTCGAGCCCCCAATGTGGACAGTACCCGGGCGGCCCTTAAAGGCGTACGCCAGCTCGACGGCTTGATGCCAATGTGGCAAGACCATCTTCGGTCCCACCGTGCCGTGCGAGATCACACGTAATGGTAGTTCCGTCATAAAATTCAATCGTTCATGATACGGCCGTGGCATATCAGTTCCCCCTCGTAAATTTGTCTACGCTAAACGGTTGTTAACGCATACATTTTCTTACTATGATAAATGGATTAAATTTTGCCGCACTGCGGCTGGCAGGGATTCCGCCTGCTGTGGGGACGCTTCAGCCTGGAAGATCACCAGTCTTCTCGCTCGCTACTATTTCCAAGGCTAGCTACATCCCTGCCATTCTCCGGCTCAGATAGCGTCCTTTATACGGCAATTGCTTAACCCATCAATGTGTTAATCCTATGAGTACGAATTATCCAAGTATAACGGACAATTCCAATCTACCCTTTGATAACGGCTCACAATCTGGTCGAAAAATAGTTAAAAAAAGTAACTCGCTTACCAAAATCACCCACATATACATTTAAAGCTCCCGTGCCGCCGATTCAGCCACCATTTTCCTAGTCATCTGGCTACGTCACAACCAAACAAAATAGTGTCCCTGAGTCCCGTCACTGAGCACGTCTTCCCCATAACCAACGCCCGTCAGATAGCGTTTTCAAGTAACTCCCCACTTTCCGACTAACCACTTACAAAAAATCAGCTAGACCAATTCATTTACTTATTTGTTAATAGCATACCACGTCTGGCCCCAACATGGTTAAATTTAGTAATCCAATCATTAGATTAAGGGATTATTGAATTACGTCATCCCCGATATAATGTACTTGTAACATCCGGATGGGTGCGAAAGGATTCAACCCTTAACGCGTTACTCATCAATCCACTATTGACCGTCCTCGTTGGCATACCGCAACTTGGGGAAGTTATCGGTGTGTCCAACAACCTTAGGCTGGCGGGGCCGTAACCCGCCACCTAACTTGATTTATTTGACCCGCAACGGTTTAGCCGATTGGGGGATCGACTGAATGACCGATCACTTCCAACTAATCTGATTGCCGCCGTGCCTGGGTTCCTGTCTTCTTTGGGGGAAGAAGGTCAGCTTGAATCCGTACCCGGTTATCACTGCATCACATGGCCATCGAGGGCTTTTGGGGGGAGCAGCTAGACTTCGTGTCTGGCTGTTTTTTGTTTGCTAGGCGACCTAATTATCCATTTACTTTTCCAGACGCCGGTCGTATGCTCGGGGTATTCCATTTCAAAGGGGTCTGATTGTATGAATGAGTCGCAGTCAAAAATCTCCGCTAATCTTTCGCCGGTCGACGTCGGCTACATTGATTTGCTCGTCAAACAAGGCGCGTTTACCTCCCGCACGGACTTCCTGCACGAAGCCATTCGCAGAGAGCTCGAGGAAAATCAAGCCGTCATTCAGGACACCATGCAACCAGCGGCCCACAGTAATTCGCTTGAAACGCTGATTGGGAGCTACGCCTTCACGGATGCCGATATTCTTAAACGACTGAAGGACGGCGAACGCAGTCGACTACTCGTTGTGGGCAAGCTCAACCTTCTCGGCGTGAAAAACACGGCTAGTTTATTCGCCACGCTTAAGGCAATCACCGTTTTCGGGAAGCTTGAAGCCAGTCCCGATGTTGTTGCACATTATAAGTGAAAGTAAACGTACAAAAGGACCCGTGACAACAACCGCCACAGGCCCTTTTCTTTACACACATTTTCAAATTTTCTATTCTACTGATTGTTTTTGCATCGTATCCGGTCGTTTCAACATAAACGCCATCAGGTAGGACACGATGAGGAACACAGCCACGACCATGTAAGGGTAGTGCGTATTCCAGTCCAACAGCATCCCGGACATGATGGGCCCGATGATGTTCCCGACACTGGTCAATGACATGTTCAACCCGTTGATCAGGCCTTGGTTGGCCTCACTAGCCTTCGTCAGCAACGTTGTAATTGCTGGCCGCAAGAGGTCAAACGCGGAGAAGATAACCAACGTGGCAATCATGACTTCTAGCTTGGTGTGCGCCTGCGTAATCCAAATCGTACAGATGGCGGCCAGGAAGAAACAGATGCGAATGACGCGTCGTTCCCCGAACTTGCTGACTAAGGTGTCGAACATGGCGACCTGCAGGAACAGCGAAATCAATCCGTTTAAGGTCAGCACCAAGGCAATGTTACTTAGACTAAAGTGGAAGACCTCGTTGACGTAGATACTGTAGATACTTTCGAACCCTTGCAGGCCAAATGAGGAGACCAGAATCATGGTAAACAGAATGATAATCGGCACCGTCCAGAATGCCCGCGTCATTGGATGCGCGGCTGGCTTGGCGTCTTCGGCCGATTCACCCTCCACAATGCGGTTCTCTTCGGCATCATTTGGCAAGAGCACGATGAGGACCACGGCACTGATCAAGCCCAGTGCCCCAGCAACCCAGAACGGCGTCTTGTAGCTGATACCGGCTAAGATACCCCCGATACCAGGGCCTAAGATTAAGCCCCCACTAAATGCGGCGGACAACCAGCCGATGACTCTGGCTCGTTGCCGCTTAGTGGTAATGTCGGAGGCCAAGGCCATGGCGGTTGGCACGACCATGGCGGCGGACAGCCCACCGATCAACCGGGAAATGTCGAAGACCCACAGGTAGTTGGTCAGCGCGAAGAGGACTTCGGAGACCATGTACAGGATCAACCCAGCGGTCAGAACCGGCTTCCGGCCAATCTTATCGGACAGTCGCCCGATGAGGGGTGACGCCACGAATTGAGCGAAGGCAAACAGGGCGTTCATAATCCCCATATCGGTCGCTGACAGATGCAGCTCGGTTTTCAAGAATGGCATGACGGGAATGATCAAACTAATTCCCAAACACACTAAAAATTCACTAAAGATTAAGATAAAAATGGCCCGTTTCGTTTTTTTCGTCACGATGGCTCACCCCTTCTCATAGATTTTTAACAGCAATGTTACCATTCTAACAATATTTAATGGTATTTGTCTAATTCTATGCTCAATAATTTATAGGAGTTCTAAAATGTCCGCGTTGTGGAGAACATAAAATGAATAAAAAAATGGACGACAAATAGAGATGGTTCATCAGCCCAATTGTCCCTTTCCTTACTTGTCGTTCATTAAATTCCAGTCAGTCAGGTTACATTCCACGCAGTTCCTTTGCCCACTGCCGATAATCATCCGCATAAAAGCTATCCCGGGCATAAACTAAATCCAAGTCGTGGCGGAGGTGACCTGCTGGCAAGTGGAGGACCTTCAGCGTGCCCGCCGCCAATTCATCGGCGACCACCGACCGGTAGAGGAAGCTGACCCCCACGCCGCGCAGTAAGAGTTGGCGAATGGCCGCCGGATTGTTGACCGTCAGGAGTTGTGGAAACTCCGCTAACGTCACGTTGGCCGCCTGGGCTAGGTTCACCAGAATTTCACGGCTGCCCGACCCCTCTTCCCTGACAATCAGCGGCAACGTCGTGAGGTCCGCCCAATCCACCGTCTCCTGTTGCGCCAACGGTTGGTCGGCAGCGACCACCGCCACAAATGGCTCCTGCCGCACAATTTCATAGTCGTAGCGCGATTTATCGAAATTGCCCTCGATCAACGCAAAGTCGCTGGTGCCTTCGTCGATGGCCGTCAACGCCGCCTGGGTATTGGTCACCTGGCACCTGATTTGCCGATAGGTCGCCTGTAACCGCTGAATCAATTGGGGCGCTAAAAATTCGCTCAGCGACAGGGTCGTGCTAAACGTGACCTGCTGCGGTGCTTGCGGATGGCGGAGCTCCCCCACCAGCTTATCCGACTGGACCTGAATCCGCTGAATAAACGCCGCCAGCTCCACACCGGCCGGAGTAATCGCCAGTTGTGGCCGCTGGTAACGGACTAATTGCACGCCCAGTTCGGCCTCTAACCCTTTGATCTGCTGTGAAACGGCGGGTTGCGTGATGAATAATTGTTGCGCCGTTTGCGTGTAGGACTTGGTCTGCGAAAGGACATAAAACGTGTGGTAACGGGCATCTAACATCTGTATGGTCTCCTTAATAAGAAAAATTTATGACGTTATTAAATATACCAATTTTAACTTATAATCCATTTCAGGTAAACTAAGGCTATTGATTTTTGGTGCCGCACTGCATAACGACACCTTTTACTTTGAGGAGGAGATTGATTTGGATATTCGGACAACGGTGGTCACTCGGAGTTTCTGGGGCGCAGCCGTCCTGACCTTGATTTGTGCGGTCGCCGGGAGCGAACTAGCTCAACTGCCTTATTTAAACTTGGTGGGTGCCTTAGTCATCGCCTTACTACTCGGCATGGCATTTCAGTTGGCGCCGCGGGCAATCAACGCCAACCGCGCAGGTATTGGTTTTATTAGTAATAAATTTTTGCGATTAGGGATTATTCTTTTAGGATTCAAGTTAAACCTGATTCAATTGGCCCAAGCTGGGGTCAAAACGATTACCCTAGCCGCCGTCGTGGTTACCGGGATGATTCTTCTGACCTACAACCTGAGCCGTAAATTAGGGGTCGAACGTGATCTCGCCATCTTGACGGCTACCGGGACCAGCATCTGTGGTGCCGCTGCCGTGATGGGCGTCTCACCACAGATCAAGGTCAGCCCGGAAAAGGCCGAACGTCAACGGGAAAATGAAGTATTGGCCGTTGCCATCGTTGCCATCTTAGGGACGGTCTTCACCCTGATTGAAATTGGCCTGAAACCCCTCTTGCATTTAACGGCAGTCCAGTTCGGTGTCATGACCGGGGGCTCACTCCACGAAATCGCGCACGCCGTTGCGGCTGGTAGCGCGGGTGGTCCGGTCAGTTTGGACACGGCCATCATCACCAAGCTCTCCCGGGTCCTCTTGTTAGCCCCCGCCGCGTTGATCATCGGCTGGTGGTACCAACGCCAGACGACCACGGCTTCTGCATCAGAAGGTCGCGCGAAGTTGCCGATTCCTTGGTTCATGGCCGGCTTCCTGTTGACCAGCGTGATTGGCACTTGGCTGCCACTTGGAACCGCCGCATTGGCTGGATTGGTCAAATTGGCCTACATCTTCCTCGGTATGGCCATGGCCGCCTTAGGCATGAGCGTCAACTTCCGCGTCATTTTTCAGCGGGGTGGCAATGCCTTTCTCGCCGCAACCCTGTCTTCCGTGGTCCTGATGACCGGGGTGACGATTGCTAGTAAATTATTCTTCTAAACCTATAGAAAAGGTCTGTGACGAGTTGTCACAGACCTTTTTGCTTACCCTAATTGCAGTAAATGTTGAATCGTCCCATTGTCCCAGATGATGTATAACCCAATCAAAATATAAACGGCGACGGTAATGTAACGTCCCTGCTTTTCCAAGACATCCGCCACCTTTGGCAAGCACGCGAGGCGATAGCCCAATTCCCAGAAAATCACGACCATCACAGCAAACGTCAGTAAGATCAACGGGATGCTGCTGGGGGCAACCGTGGTAAACAGGGGCACGTAAATGCCGACGTTATCCGCCCCACACGTGGCCATCGTGATCAAAGCAACGCTGATGATGAGGCTCTTGGGATCGCTCACCTTGCCGGCAATGGCGTCCTGGTCGTCATCGTCACCCTGAACCCATAATTTAATCCCTAAATAAATCGGAATCAGGCCTAGCAGCCCCAACAACCACGGCGCGGGCACGAAACCCAAGAAGAACGCGATTGCGAGCGAACTGCCGACCAACACGATAGTTCCTAAAAAGTCCCCGATTAGGACCACCCAGCGGTCTTGGTGCTTTACGCGACCGAAGATTACCATTAAAATAACTAGGTAGTCGAGGCCAGTTGAAATGTAGGCCGTGACTCCCGTTAAAATCGTCTTTAACATGCGCCCACCTCCCTATGTATGTTATCCATAACATATGTTAACATGTTCATATGAAAGGAGCAACCCCCAAATGGCGGATTCACCAGATTTAGTCAAACTCATTCAAAAACCGGCGCTAGACGCCTCCCAAGACATCTTTAAGTTGCTCAGCAACACCACCCGCTTACAGATTCTCTACCTGCTGGAACAACGTGAACTCAACGTTAGTGAGCTCAGCGACCTATTACAGGTGGAACAGTCGGTCGTTTCACACCAGTTGGCCCTCCTGAAAAAGGAACAGCTGGTCACGGCCAATCGCGTGGGCAAACAGAGCATTTATCAGCTGGACGATCCGCATATCTTGGACATCGTCAACGAAACACTGGCTCACGTGGACCATGTGCTGCGTGGCAAAACGCACGGTCATTAAAAGACGGCTCGGAAGTTATTCCGGGGCCGCCTTTTTTGGTTGCTGTAAATTTAAGTACTGAAATCTAACTTAGCCGTTTTTTCTCTCGCCCTTAAAATAGTGGTTCGCATATTTTTTGGCAAGGTGCTTACTGTGATAACCGTGCGCGTAAGTCCATAAGCCAGCACCACCAGCCATCTGTAAAATACTGTGTTGACTGCCACCAATCTTATGAGTAACTTGCCGATAATCATCACCGGCGCCTGCACTTTGATACCACCCCATGACGTTGACCCAATGTTCATGATTTACCGTCATCATTCCAGCTGTTACCCAAGATGGATGCTTAACCTTGGCGCTTTGCTTTGGATAGGCCGTCACCTTCCGCGAATGCAGTCGATTGGTAAAGTCGCTTCCTGTAATCTTCTTAGAGGTAATTTTAATGCGATACATTTTGTGGTACTGATAACTGTACCAGGTTCCCCGAATACTTTTAGGAAATGTTTTCATCGTGTATTTAGCTTTGGCATACGCCGTTTGGTTTGATGAAGTTGAAGCCATTCCTAAGCCTAAAACTAGTGACAGAACCAAAAGTAGTAACATCCCACTACGTCTCAATTTCATAGTTCTCCTCCTGAAAAAAAATTATATTTTAATCACACAATATATTATGTATCAATTATTTCTCATATTCAATATTTCACCCTGAATCAATCTCGATTTATATAAAAGTTGTATGGCGTTCTGTCTTGACTGTAGCTTTCTCCGAAACGTGCGGAGCGAGCCAGGTCCCTGCGCTTAACCCCATTTCACCAATGACCCGCTGTTAATGGTCGTATTGTCCGAGAGCGTTGAATTTGTTCTCGCCATTCTACCCCAATCCCGGCGGCTTCCGAAACGTGCGGAGCGAGCCAGACTCCTGCGCTTAGTATGAAAAGGACCCTTAGCCGGCTTTGCCGACTAAGGGTCCTTTTCCCACTACATTACATTTTGCTTTAATCTGCTACAGGGATTGTTTCTCGCCACTACATCCCTATCCTGGCAGCCTCCGAAACGTGCTCCGCGAGCCAGGTCCCTGCGCTTAACCCCATTTCACCAATGACCCGCTGTTAATGGTCAGCTTGTCTGAAACCGTCGAATTTGTTCTCGCCATTCCATCCCAATTCTGGCGGCTTCCGAAACGTGCTCCGCGAGCCAGACTCCTGCGCTTAGTATGAAAAGGACCCTTAGCCGGCTTTGCCGACTAAGGGTCCTTTTCCCACTAATGCTCAGAGTCTAAACGGCTCGCTCCGCACTCTTACATCTTCATTCCCATCTTCTCATACGAACTCATCCCGGCCAGATGGAGGTCCTTGACGTCGATGCCGCGTTCCTTGGCAACAGCATTCATCAGGGTATCCATATCCATCAGCTTATAGGTCTTTGGATGGTCTGGGTCGTACGCTTCGATTTGGGCCATCATGCCGCCATCTTCGTGTTCGATGATGTGGCAATGGTACATGTAAACACCGGTATGTTCGAACCAGACTTTGATGCGAACCGTTTCACCGGGGTTCACGCCGACCGTGTCCTTGAAGCCGTGTTCGTTCGGGTACGGTGCCTTGCCATTCCGCGAAACGACTAGGAATTGCGTGCCGTGCATATGGAACGGGTGAACCATGCCGGACCCCATGTCATTGGTGTTCGTCACGTCCCACAACTCAACGTTACCGACCTTTTGCCGGGCATCGATCCGTTGCATTTCAAATTTTTTACCGTCGATCATTACTTGTTCGTCCATGCCGGACATGACGACTTTTCTCACTGGCGTTTCTGGCGTCACCTCTGGATCTGGAATGTCCACGAGGTGTGCGGGCAACGTGACGTCTTCACGCTGGTAGTCGTGGATTCTGAAACGAACCAACGGTACATCGTCACTGTACAGTGTGACCGTCTGACCCGGTTTGACGCTACCAAAGTCGACGATAATTTCCGCCCGTTCCGCGCAGGTCAACATGAGGTGCGTGAATTCAACGGGTTCCGGCATGACGCCCCCATCGGAAGCGATTTGCGTAAATGGCAGGTCATTACTGAAATGTAGCCGCCATTCGCGCCGGTTTGCCCCGTCCAAGATTCGCAAGCGGAGCCGTTGGGTCGTGACGTCAAAGTACGGGTTGATGGTCCCATTGATCATTGCCGTTGGACCCTGAACGCCATCTGGATCGTAGTCGGCATTGTAATCCCACTGGTTATCCTCGTGGAAACGCCGGTCTTGCAAGACCAACGGAATGTCGTCAACCCCATAGTTTCTAGGGAATGGCAATTTAGCCTCTTGTTCGTCAGTTACAATGACCGTTCCCGCCAGGCCGTGCCACACCTGTTCGGCAGTTGATGGGCACGGATGAGCGTGCAACCACAACAAAGCTGCCGGTTGGTCGACCTTAAAGTCGATGTGTTTCGTCTCGCCAGGATAAACTGGCGCGTGGCACCCACCATCGGTATAAGGACCGGGAACGTTCAAGCCGTGCCAATGGAACGTGGTCAGTTCTGGCAAACTATTTTTCAAGTCGATGTGCATGGTCTTCCCCTTGGCAAAGACCATGGTTTGGCTCAACAGCGTGCCGTTGTAGCCCCACGTTTTGGTCTTCTTCCCGGGTAACAGTTGGGTCTCCCCAGCCTGTGCCTCGACCGTGTAATATGTATCCGTCGCCGTCTCTTTATCCGGCTTCAACAGCGGTGGCACCCGCAAAGGTTGTTCGGGAATATCCGGTTCCTCTAGCGGAACATAGCCCCCGTCGTGCGTGTTGAACGCCGCTTCATCAAAGAAATAATCCGTGTAAATTGATTTTGTCATCCTGTAGACTCCTCCACAATTTATTTGGTCACCAATCGGCCGTGTTACTTACACCATCATGATACCGCATTCAGCCAAACGGAGGAAATGACTCATCAAGATTTTATTTGGACCGTAGATGAAACAAAATCGAGAGCTGAAACAAGCTTGGAACACGTCACACTGAAACAACCTGAAACAAAAAAAGATTGGCCAACGTTCCAGCCAATCACAATGAAATTTTAAAATGAAAAAACAACAGGAGAAAGAAAACCCGATTGGTAGCGATGGTTTAAACTTTCCCAGCCGGAGAATTTCAGGCAGAACACTGTGTCGGTGTTGTTAGTCAGCGTTTCTAAGCTGGCTTACAACACGGGACGTCTTGAAGACTCGCGCATCATAGCGGGGCTTCAAGACGAGGCCAGAGACCGCCTTTCAGGCTCTGGCCGTTCCCCACAGTGTGGCCGCCTGAAAATTCGGAGGCGGCCTGCGGGGAAGTTCAAACCATCAAAGCTACCGGTCGGTGCGGGCACGGAGGGCGTAGAGAATCGTCACCGTATCCACCACTTCCTGGAACACGGCCCCGATGATCGCCGGAATGACCCCGAAGCTGGCAATCACCATCAAGACCGTACAGATAATGATTCCGATCAGCACCGCTTGCCGGGCAATCCGCATGGTCCACTGCGCAATATCTCGCGCTGCACTGACCCGCGTCAGGTCGTCCTTGAGCACCACGGCGTCGGCCGATTCACTGGCCGCCGTTGCCCCGTGAGCGCCCATGGCAATGCCCACATCAGCCGTTGCTAACGATGGGGCATCATTGATGCCGTCACCGACCATGGCCACTGGCCGTTGGTCGGCCGGTAATTCGGCTAGTACGTTGATTTTATCTGCTGGTAAACATTCCGCATGCACTTGGTCGATGCCCACTTCGGCGGCAATCTGCTTGGCAATGGGCTTGCGGTCCCCGGAGATCATGACTAAATTGTGGACGCCCAAGCGATGCAAGTCGGCCATGGTCGTCTTGGCTTCCGGCCGCAATTTATCACTGAAGCTCACGTACCCTTGATAGATGCCCGCCGCCGACACGTAGACCGCCGTCTGATTGGCCTTGTCGATTGACTCATCCGTGACGAACTCCGCCTTACCGGCCCGCACAGTCTGACCATCAATGGTGGCCTGTACCCCTTGCGCCGTGGTTTCGTTAACGTCGGTCGCCGGCAGTAATTTTTCGGTCGTGGCGGCCACTAAGGACTGCGCCAACACGTGACCGGAGTGCTGCTCAGCACTCGCTGCCAGCTGCAATAACTCTTCTTTCGGAATTGCCGTCACGGGAACAATCTGGTCGACCACCAATTTTCCTTGGGTAATCGTCCCAGTCTTATCAAATGCAAACGTCTTGACCTGCGCCAATTTTTCTAGCGTGGTCCCGGTCTTCACGATGATGCCGTTTCGACTAGCCCGACTCATCCCAGAAATCAGCGCGATGGGCGCCGCCAAAATCAGCGGGCAGGGTGAGGCCACCACGAGAACTTCCGCAAAACGAACGGGGTCGCCGGAGAAGCCCCAAGCGATACCCGCGATCACGTACGCCAGCAAGGTAAATGGCACCGCGTACCGGTCGGCCATCCGCACAAACTTCGCCGGTTGCGACTCCGCTTGCTTGACCAGCCGCACAATATTTTGGTACTGACTGTTGTCGGCCGTTTGGTCCGCCTGCAAATAAACGGAGGCTTCCCCGTTAACACTCCCAGACATGACCGTCTCGCCGGCCCGCTTGTCGATGGGCCGCGCTTCACCGGTCAGTGAAGACTCGTTGACCGTGGTCGGTCCCGTCAATAAGGTGCCATCGACGGGCATGACCTCGCCGGGCCGGACCAGTAACCGGTCTCCAACAACGACTTCATTGATGGCAACGTCCGTGATGTCATCGCCCACGGCACGGTGCGCCGATTGTGGCGAATTGTTCAAGAGTTCCTGTAATTCACTATTGGCACGCCGAGCCGCAAAGTCTTCCAGCGCATCGCCCCCGGTCAACATCAGTAAAACGATCAGTGCCGCCCAGTATTCGCTCACGGCCAAGGTGGCAATTACCGCGGTAATCGCCAACAGATCGACACCAAATTTACCGGACCGCAACGTTTTAACCATGTCAATAAACATTAACAG
Source organism: Levilactobacillus andaensis (assembly GCF_016861695.1). Taxonomy (GTDB): domain Bacteria; phylum Bacillota; class Bacilli; order Lactobacillales; family Lactobacillaceae; genus Levilactobacillus; species Levilactobacillus andaensis. Next base: position 64,035 of record NZ_BOLP01000018.1, read on the forward strand.
TGCCAGGAAAACCCCCAGAACAGTCACTAAAATCTGGGCCCAACCGGCCTGATGATTGACGAACTGAAGCCATAACGCAATGGCCCCCAAAACAATAACGAACCAGAAACGTTTATACTCTCGTAATTGCTGCATGAAATCTCCTCCTCGGAAACCCCTATTTAGTCGCGGGCGACCATTGTCACTCGTTTGTCTTAAGTTGAGTATACCAAAGCTTATGACACTTTTCACATTTTAGTATCGCTGCTTGATTATTTAGGGCCACGTTGGCTGGCGTTCTGAAGTGCCGTACAATTCTTTGCTAACCTAGACCATGGGCGACTTTTAAGACGCGTGGTTTTCGCGGCTTAAAAGCGAGCGAGAAGACTGGTGCCCTTCCAGGCTGAAGCGTCCCCACAGCAGGCGGAATCCCTGGCAGCCGCAGTGCAACCAATTTACACTAATTTAGCGGTATCAACCCGTACTAATACTGGGCTGAAACTGACAATTCATCTTTCAACCTTCAGATAATTACAAGAAAGACCCCTCGAGCGGATTATCCGTCTCAGAGGGGTCTTTCTAAATTTACAGTAGTCGTGCCTATCTCAAAAACTGGTTGGCTTCTTTGACAAACTCATCGTGGAATTGGAAGACACCCGCATGACCGGCATCTGGATAAATAACGAGTGAGCTGTTGGGAAAGGCCTTAGCCAGGTCATGACTATTCGGTCTTGTCGGTACCATGGCATCACTATCGCCGTTTGCGACCAAGACCGGGATCTCCAGCTTGGAGAAATTAATCGGCGTTTCTGCCCCCCATTTATTAATGGCCTTCAGTTGGGTACGATAAGCCCCCCAACCGATTGACCGGTCACGATTCGTCTTCCGGGCCTTGATGCGCTTCAAAAATTCTGCAGCCTTTTGCTTACCATTGGCGGTCCGGGTGAAAAAGAGATACGTCTTGATATCAGTGAACGTGACCAGCGCTTTGACCAAGGACTGATCGGAAATCTTGGTCACATCGCTGATTCCCTTTCCCCCACGAGGACCCGTCCCCGTCAACAGTGCCCGCCGAATCAAGGTTGGCTCCTGGTTGATCACCTCTTGGGCCACGAAACCACCCATTGAAAAGCCAAATAGGTCGACTTGTTTGAGACCCAGTGCATGGATGAACTCGCGAATTTCCTGGGCCATCCCTTGAATGCTCGTTGCCGCTTGACCACCCGAACCACCAACACCCTGATAATCTGGCAGAATCAGTCGGTGTTCTTTGGCAAGACCATCGATAACGGTTGGATCCCAATTATCGAGATTACCTGACAAGTGAATCAGCCCAATTACCGGGACATCGGCAGGCGCGCCAATCTCGCGGTAAGCAAATTTTTTATTTTCCGGCGTCACAATGGTTTTAGTTGGAACATCAATGTATGCAGTCATTTAGAAGGAGTCCTTTCTAGCAAAGTGTCTGTAGCCCTTGCCCTTAGGGGAATTATTTAATAGTTGATAGCGGAAGTCACTTGGTCGACCTTTATCAGTCGGTTATTTTTAGTAACTAATTGTCTCTTTTGTAACTGAACTGAGTCTACCACACATGGTAACAATTTTCATTAATTGTTACTTGTGAAAATCAGGCAATCCTGCTCGGCGCTAATTTTTCCAACTCATGACCTTAACAAAAAGCGCTCAATCGCCTAAACACAGCAATCGAACGCTTCATTATTTCAAGTTAAATTTTAAAAATGACGCCGAATGACAGCTGCTGAACCTAAGATCATCAGCACAATGCTCCCACTCAAGACCGCTACGCCGTTAACGCGGTCGCCAGTTTGCGGCAACTTCGTGTTAGTTTTGCCCTTAGTCGTGGTCTTGCCAGGGTGTTCCGTTGCCGTCACACCAGAAACTTTAGCTGCCTTGACCTGAGACTTTTTAGCCTTAGCCTTCTTCGCTGGTTTCTTTTCGGCTTGGTTGGTTAAGCTTTCGCCCTCTTTATCTTCGCGGGCTGCTTCTTCGGCATCGGTTTCGGTCCCACCGTCAACGTCGATAGTCCCAGTCGTGTCGTCCTCTTCCTCTTCGGAAGTTTCGACGCCGTCCGTGTCGCCACCGTTGTTGCCGTTGTTACCGTTACCTTCATTACCGCCGTTGTTCTCGTTACCGTTGCCTTCGTTGCCACCATTGTTCTCGTTGCCGCCGTTACCTTCGTTACCACCATTGTTCTCGTTACCGTTGCCTTCGTTGTTGTCACCGCCACCAACGGCACCGTTGCCGTTTGATGAGGAAACTTTCCCGTTGGCTTCTTCGGAATGCTTACCACCGGAGGCCCCGCCACCCCAAGTCATGATGGCTTTATTCTTAAATTTGTAGCCGGAGTCGATCAAGGACGTGTCGGTCACCTTGGTGTAGTAATCGATCGTGACTAAATTGCTGACCGTGTCGTTGAATTTCAACGTGAACCCTTGGTCGCTGTATGTAATTTTGTAATCGTCTTCCGTCATAGCTGGCTTTTCGCGCTTGTAATTCGTGGTGTCCACCCAGTGAGCGTTGCTGACGGTGACGCCGTGGATCATTTCTTGGTAGTCGCCGATTGTGTCGGAAATTTCCAAGTTCTTCATGGTGATTTCTTGCCGGTTGACCAAGATGGTCCATTTAATAGTACCGTCGTCCTGTAAGACACCCTTTTTCGACAAGTTGGCTTCGTTAGTCACCATGTTGATGACCGAAGTACTGGTCTGGTTATCTTTCAGGTCAAAAATAACATCCTTCTCGCCAGAGTCTTCGCCGCGATACTTGGTCGCCAGATTGACTGTCAGCTTATCATTGGTCTTGCCTTCGAGGGCGGCGTTCATCGTCATCACGACTTTGCCATCGCTCACAACAGCCTTCCCAATGACGGTGCCGTCCGTGTCGAGCACGTCAAACGTGTCCCCGGGCGTCTTGGCCTTCAGATTAGCTGGTAAGTCCAACGTGATCGTATCCCCGTTATGAATGGGCGTACTCCCAAAGTCTAGCTTATACTGAATATCAATGGTATCGGCATGCTTGAAATCAGGGCCGTTCGTGACCTTAGCCGATGTGGTAAATTCGGCGCCACTATGATTGGTCGCCGCCTTCACTGGAACCGTGCTAATGACCAGCAACATAACTAAACTTACTAGTCCGATTAGTAGTTTCCAGACTTGACTGTTCTTCTTCAAAAAAATCCCCTCCTGTAACCTTTTCTACTCCCAAATTATACCCGTTAGTTGTTTGACTTGGCAATCGAATTTGAAAGTTTTTTAGGCTCTTTGTCAACGGGTGTTGATGAGGGGAATTTGAGAGGTTCAATTCATTTTCGAATTGGGCCTCTTTTTTGAA
>NZ_BOLP01000019.1 GCF_016861695.1 Levilactobacillus andaensis
CTAATCGGTCGAGGACTTAACCAAGTTGTAAAACGTGGTGTTCTCAAAGAAAATAATTGAATAATATCTAGTTTTGAAAGAATAAGTTCTTTCTGTAGTGTAGTGGCGATAGCCTGAAGGATACACCCGTTCCCATGCCGAACACGGAAGTTAAGCTTCAGCACGCTGATAGTAGTTGGGGGATCGCCCCCTGCGAGGATAGGACGTCGCTACGCGAATTTGGAGGATTAGCTCAGTTGGGAGAGCGTCTGCCTTACAAGCAGAGGGTCACAGGTTCGAGCCCTGTATCCTCCATTTGAGCCGTTAGCTCAGTTGGTAGAGCATCTGACTTTTAATCAGAGGGTCGACAGTTCGAGACTGTCACGGCTCATTCACCTTAGGGTGAGTGGCATTTAGATAGAACATTGATACTGGCTATGCCGACTTAGCTCAGTTGGTAGAGCACCTGTCTTGTAAACAGGGGGTCGGAAGTTCGAATCTTCTAGTCGGCATTATTTTGCGGAAGTAGTTCAGTGGTAGAACATCACCTTGCCATGGTGGGGGTCGCGGGTTCGAATCCCGTCTTCCGCTTAATACCTAACGGTATTAAGCAAAGTAACATTATTTGCACCCATAGCGCAATTGGATAGAGTGTCTGACTACGAATCAGAAGGTTGTAGGTTCGACTCCTACTGGGTGCATTTTTAACGGGAAGTAGCTCAGCTTGGTAGAGCACCTGGTTTGGGACCAGGGGGTCGCAGGTTCGAATCCTGTCTTCCCGATTAAATAAATAAATATTTTATTTAACATTTCGCGGTGTAGCTCAGCTGGCTAGAGCGTTCGGTTCATACCCGAGAGGTCGAGGGTTCGATCCCCCCCGCCGCGATTTGGACTTGAACTGGACCTTTAGCTCAGTTGGTTAGAGCAGACGGCTCATAACCGTCCGGTCGTAGGTTCGAGTCCTACAAGGTCCATCACCAGTTGGGCATTGTATGTTTTTATGGAGGATTACCCAAGTCTGGCTGAAGGGAACGGTCTTGAAAACCGTCAGGTGAGTAAAATCACGCGAGAGTTCGAATCTCTCATCCTCCTTTTATCTTAATATTATCGCGGGATGGAGCAGTCTGGTAGCTCGTCGGGCTCATAACCCGAAGGTCGCAGGTTCAAACCCTGCTCCCGCAATTGGTTCGTTGGTCTAGTTGGTTAGGACGCCTCCCTGTCACGGAGGAGATCACGAGTTCGAGTCTCGTACGGACCGTTGCTGTGCTTGTTCGCCCAAGTACGGCATCCATAATTACTAAATGGCAAATGGCTCGGTAGCTCAGTCGGTAGAGCAATGGATTGAAGCTCCATGTGTCGGCGGTTCGATTCCGTCCCGCGCCATTAAATTTACTCTATATATTGCGGGTATAGTTTAGTGGTAAAACCACAGCCTTCCAAGCTGTTGTCGCGAGTTCGATTCTCGTTACCCGCTTTATATGGGCCTATAGCTCAGCTGGTTTAGAGCGCACGCCTGATAAGCGTGAGGTCGATGGTTCGAGTCCATTTAGGCCCATTATGGAGAAGTACTCAAGTGGCTGAAGAGGTGCCCCTGCTAAGGGTATAGGTCGCGGAAGCGGCGCGAGAGTTCGAATCTCTCCTTCTCCGTTTAGTTATGACCCGTTGGTCAAGTGGTTTAAGACACCGCCCTTTCACGGCGGTAACATGGGTTCGAATCCCGTACGGGTCATTTTCACAATTTAATATTATCGCGGGATGGAGCAGTCTGGTAGCTCGTCGGGCTCATAACCCGAAGGTCGCAGGTTCAAACCCTGCTCCCGCAATATTTGGTTCGTTGGTCTAGTTGGTTAGGACGCCTCCCTGTCACGGAGGAGATCACGAGTTCGAGTCTCGTACGGACCGTCAGTTAAAGTCTTCCTGTTTAGGAGGGCTTTTTTGATTTTTCTAAAGGATTAGCGCGAGGAACCAGCTCGGTAGCTGGGAGCAATGACCGGCGACATCGCGACGATAGCTAAACCGACGGTCACACATAAAAAAGTGAAAGCTGCGGTATCCCCAATTTGGTGGGGGTCGTAGCTTTCACTTTTTATTTGGCGCCCAGGTACTGACGGAGATGGGCATCGTGGGCATAGATGTAGAGGCCCTTGACGCCTCGCTTCATGAGAACGTTGACGGAGTTTAAGATGAGTTGCTTCTTAATGGCAGTCAGTTTCTGTGTATCTGTAATGTCGTCCCGCCGTTTGAAGGCCTCGACATCCGTGTATCGCTCCAGATGGACTTCCAGCTGATCTTGCGGCGAAAGGGTTAGTGGGGGACCCAGGATGAGACCGACATAATTGAGGTCGAATCCCTGACAAGTATAAATGGAGCCCACCTCGTTAATTGTCTGTGGAAGCTCTGCCCAGGGAGTGCTGGTATAGTTATACTGATCCCATGGCAGATGAAATTGACCCTCCGTGATGTAGTGCTTGCCACCATCCAAGGTGGAGGGGTAACCAGAGGTTGAGACGATGCGTGACAGACCGACCTGATTATTTTTGGCAACAATTGTCCGCCGCATTTGCTCAGCATCGTTAAAGATACGTAGGTCATAGTGGGTCCCGACAGCCTGTGGCAATGGGCGAACATGGCTGTGAGTGAAGTCGTTGATCCAATCGACTAGGTCATCACTGGCCTGCATTCGAAATTGGTGAGTCAAGCGCACGTGTTGGTGTGGATAGCAATCAATCAGGCGTTCTAAGCGTTGCTCTGTCCAGAAACTCTTCATGCGGAGGACCTGGGTTTCATCAAAGACAAGGATGACCACTTTGGCGGAGGTCAGCAGGGAACTCAACTGATTTTCTCCGTAAAAGTTATTGTAGTGATCTGGTTGAGACAACAGCAAATGAGCTTCATCGATGACCAGAACGTCAGCTGTGGTCTGACCCTTGGCTAGTTGATTAATCAGCGAAGTTGGCCGCTGGAAGTCTTTTTTTAACAGGTGGGGTTCTTTGCCGGCAATTTCGCGATAGACCTTGAGTATTTCTGGGTGATTGACCAGAAAATAGTTAGTTGTTTTGGCTAACGGACTGTCAGGTTGCGTGCGTGCGGCCGTCTGTAGCTGATTGAAGAGGTGTGCTAGAATCACACTTTTTCCGGTCCCAGCGTCGCCATAGACCGTGAAGACTGCTGGGCCGGTTTCGTTGACGTGAGCGGTCGTGAAGCCTAAGATTTGGGCGACCAATTGTTTCTGATCGGTTGTCAGCGGTAACGTGGGTGAAATCTTGTCGGTGGCCGCATTAGAGATAAAGTGACTCAAGTTAACGCCTACTTTCTAGAACAGAATATGCCTATTGTACCGCGAATCGTAAGCAAATGAAAAAGCACCCGGGAATTTTCCGAGTGCTTGGGGGTCAATTTAGGCGTTAGAATCTGGTGCATCAGGCTTGATCTGGTGATAGTTTGCGGTGTGGAAATGATTGGCACTCGATGCGTATTGGGCAATCGGTGTAAAGGCCGCTGAGTGCCGCCAGAGAGAGAAGGCCTCACTGTCTACCCATTGAGTCAACAAGACGTATTCACCGGCGTTGTGTTCCTTGGTCAGGACGTACATGGCCGTCATACCAGCGGGGAGGACATTGCTGGCCAACTGATTCATTTTAGCATCGAAAACGGTCGCGGTGTCATGGTCAAAGGTGAAGTAGGAGAAGTTAAAGAAGCCGAGCCAGTCACGAGCACCTTGGTGCAGCTGGACACGATAGTCTAGGCCACCGGTAAAAATGGTGGGCTCATCAGTGACATCTAGAAGTTGTAGGCCTTCATCGTCCCCAGCAATTTCCATGAGAATGAGCTGACGTTGGGGGTTGCGGGCAATAATTTTACCGAGCAGATCCCGGGTACCGAACGTTAAAGATAATCTATGAAGCATACTGACCCCTCCTAACGAATGCGAACAGACTGGGTAATTGGTCCGAACACTTAGCAATTAATCCAGTCAGCGATAACTACCTTCATTATAAGGGTTTCCGATTAAAAAGCGAACCGTTTACACGCTGTGGTTTGCGCGCTACACTGGGAATATGACAAACGAGAAAGGATGCTTGCAATGCAATTAACGATTTTAGGCTGTTACGGGGGATATCCACATAATGGCGTGGGAACTAGTAGCTATTTACTGACCAGTGGTGACTACCATCTCCTCTTGGATTGTGGTTCGGGCGCCTTACTGGCATTGGAAAAAGTGCTGGACCCACTACAATTAAACGCAGTCCTGCTGACACATTATCATCATGACCACACGGCCGACGTGGGGGTTTTACAATATCTCTGGCAGTTGGCCCCCGGAAAAAAGGCGGAACCGTTGTTGCCCATTTACGGACATACGGCCGATTCACTCAACTTCGGCAGTCTCACTTGGCCGAACGCAACGGTCGGCCAAGCATACAACCCAGCTGAAACGCTGGAACTGGGGCCCTTTAAAATTGACTTTCTGCCTACCCATCACCCAGTACCGGCCTATGCGCCACGGATCACTGAGGTCAAGACGGGGGCGACCTTAGCCTTTACGGCCGATACGGCAGCCTTTGAAGGTATCGCAGAGTGGTCACAGGGAGTCGATGTGCTCTTAGCGGATACGAACTTCTTTGCCGATCATCAGGGAACCGCCTGGCATCTGACCTCAACGCAGGCGGGGACGTTAGCCAAACAAGCCGGTGTCAAACGACTATTGCTAACGCATCTCCCACAGACGGGGAGTTTGGATCAGTTACGGCAAGAGGCACAGACTGCGGCTGGTGAAGCGATTGATGTGGCGGTGGTTAAGCCTCAAGGCATTTACAATATCTAATTGTTTTTATTCGATTAATGTTAATTGCTTGATACCGTTTTCTGGGCACAACTGTTGTTATCCGTCTCAAATTACCCGATAAATAGGCAGATGGTATAATATTGTTTATTAATTAAAATTACAAAAAGGCTTCCTTTTTGATAAAAAACTAGTATAATATAATTATTAAATAATTTATATGCCGTACGGGCCACTAAGGCCGTTCATCGGTTAGTGACCCTAATAGTCGAATCGTTTGCTAATGAGAGGGAGGAAAAGATGATGACAGTTATGCTCTATACATCACCCAGTTGTACGTCTTGTCGTAAGGCTCGGTTATGGTTTGAAGAACACGGAATTGCGTATCGGGAACAGAATATCTTCTCCGAGCCCTTAACTATAGCTGAGATTAAGTCAATCTTGCGGTTAACGGAAAATGGAACGGAAGAGATCATTTCTCGCCGGTCACGCGTCTACCAAGAATTGACGGTCGATTTGGACGATTTACCGCTACGTGACTTGTATGAGTTGATTCGCCAGCATCCCGGTATCTTACGCCGGCCGATTATGGTGGATGACAAACGACTCCAAGTTGGCTTTAATGAAGAAGAAATTCGCCGTTTTCTACCCCGTGAGGTTCGTGCGCTAGAATTAGAGCGAGCCCAACGCCTAGTAAATGGTATCTAATAAGCTTAATTAGTTGCATCTGACCGGATTTGTGAGAAAATATTACTTGCAGTCCGGTTTTTTTGTTATGATTACTTTACAAGTAACTAAAAATGACTAGAATGAAAATCAAGGACAATACCCAAACCCACGAGAAAGGGGTGTTATTCATGGAAATGGAACGAATCAATGAAAACACGATTCGGGTGGTTATTGGTAACGACGATCTAAGCGAACGCGGCATTACCGTCTTGGATCTACTGGGTAACCACAAACAGATTGAAGGCTTTTTCTATAGTATTCTAGAAGAGGTCGATGTTGATCACCAATTTCAAGACAACGATGCGGTGACCTTCCAGGTTTTACCAAATCGTAACGGTCTGGAATTATTTATCAGTAAGAACGTAGACGAGGATGACGCAGCGGACGACAATGGTGCCGACGCTAGTGTTGACAGTGATCACCCCGATCAAGTGTCGGATCAGATTAAGGAGCATTTGTTGGAAAAAGACGATCAGAAAGATTTCTTCTCCAATTTCAAATCGCAGGCGAGTGACTCCAACGACATTGAAGACTACTTGAACGACGACGGTCAGCCCACAACGACGCGGGTAGTCAAGCTCCACTCCTTTGAGGACATGATCAGCTTAGCACGTGTCTTGCACCTCGAGAACGCAGCGTCTAACTTGTACCAATACAATGGAGACTATTACTTGGAACTAATCTTCTTCGTGAATGAATCGTCTAAGGAATCCATCAAGGACGAATTAGCGGTAGCGTATGAATATGCGGACCGAACCAAGGTCGCAGCCGATGTGCTCGCCGAACACGGGAAGTTAATTATGGAACATTCAGCATTGGAACTGACAAGGTTTCATTTCATCGGGAATAATTAGGACTCTATAGGATACGAAATGTTGAGTTATCAGCATTCTTAGTAAATGGTTTTCCTAATAAATCCTATTGTTTCCAGCCAAAAGCACAAGAAAAGCCCAACTTTGGAAGGGTGTGCTTTATACGCCAAAACTCTTTTTTATGCAGAGGGTTTGGCGTTTTTGTTTGCCTTTTAGGTTCGAAGAGTGCACTCAGACTAGGTGGATTATCAACTGCAGATAGGTTGGTAAGTGGCTGCTAGCGCGGTGATTGGGGGAGCTCACCTTTTCCCGATTAAAATAGGCTAGATTTTATGTATTTTTCGTGCTAAAATTACCGCATAGTGTTTATTACCTAATTATTTTCAGCATTGGCGCGAAGTTACTCTTTGAACGCTGACAAGTAAATCGTTAATCAACGAACACCAACGGGGGGATTCAGGCCGATTGGTGTTTTTTTGACGATTAACGGTGTGAAAAGTAGCTATAGTTACGGACTAGGAGTGATTGGCAATGTCTCTGGCACAACTTGAAGCGGTTCTCTTATGGATGACGGGTATCATGGCGGTCATTGTCGTGGGAACCATCACGTTTTATTACTGGTACTCACGGAAGAGCAGTAATAACTATTTAGAGAATCATGAGCTCGAACTGCGCTACTTTATTCAAAAGCAAGTCGACTTTCGGGGCAACACCACCGGTTATGAGTGCTTGTTACGGCAGCACAATGCCGATGGTTCTTGGTCGCTCCCCCAGCAACTGGATTCATTGCCCCTGCAACGGGTGATTTTTCTGTTGGAGGATACCTTCAAGGCGTTGCCCGCGGAGCCAATCACCTTGTCAATCAATCTCGAGTACGATCAAATCGTCAGTCCTGATTTCCACTACTTCGTCCGCTGGGCCATTTCGAAGATTACCCCGATGAATTTAGCCGTTGAGTACACGGCAGACCACGTTGACGGGCGAATCAACCGCCGTTTATTTGCCAAACGAATCAAGGAAGCGCGGCAATACGGGATGCGGTTTGATGTCGACAACGTGGGGTCCACGCTGAGTAACCTGAATAATATTGAATGGCTACTCCCGCAAGTCGATTCGCTCAAGTGTTCCATGCGAAGTTTTCGTAAGGAAGACCCGTCCGTTTGGCTCGACTTGAATCTACAGTTTTGGAATAAACTTTCTCAGGACAACCATATCCAGTTGATCCTGATGGGTATTGAAGATGAAGCGGACGAAAAGCTCGCTGAGCAACTTAAAATTCGGGTGCGGCAGGGCTATCATTTTGGTCGCCCTGTGAATCCCCGGGAGGAATCGTAATGGCACAGCAGGCGCAACAGGAAGCAGAAGAAAAGTCAGAACAGGAACGGCAACAGCTTTACACCGATGATTATTTTGCGAAAGGCCATTGGGGACTCAAAATCTGGCAAACGATAGTCGCTATTTTCGGGTGGCTCTGTGTCATCGTTCCCATCGTGGTCACCGTGCTGTCCTTTTGGTCGGTCTATAATCCGCGGGTGCCTCACGTCTGGACGTATCAAGAGGGGATTTTTGAAATTAAATTCATTGGCGTTCTGCTGCTATTCTCATTCGTCGTGGTCTCTTTATTTGCCGTGGGGATGACGATCATTCAGAACCGTAAGCGTGATCGGGTCGTTGAACAGTGGCCAACCTTTAATCCCATTAATCAACAGAAACGAGAGAGCGAATTAGACCGGTTCATGACGGAGCGGTTCGGTGACCAGGAGTTCCGCGAAAATGTGCGCCATTATCAGGTCAAGCCGGAACAGAATCTGGATACGGAACAGATACATGATTTGTACGCCAAGCATGATTTAAATGACTTGGATGAGTAGCGCGATGGTATGGATGGAAAAGGAGAATTAGCGGCTCGTGGGGAATATTTTTATTGATAACATTTTAAAAGCAACTCTGGGCCAGACGGTTCTCAACATCTTTCTGTTGATTCTCTGCCTATATCCCGTGGTCGGGTCCTTTTTCTGGTTTGCCGGCGCCCTATCCTATCGGTTCTTAAAAACCAACAAACGAGACAGCGACTGGTCACCGATTCTGCCGAGCAAACAACCGATGATTACCATCATGATTCCGGCCCACAACGAAGAGGTCATGATCGAGGAGACCATCACCTATTTATTTGAAGAACTGAACTACGACAACTATGAGGTCTTGGTCATGAACGATGGGTCGACCGACAAGACTGGCGAAATCATCACCCGGCTGCAGGAGAAGTATCCGCGGTTGCGGACCGTCGAGATTCTCAAGAACAAGGGGAAGGCCCACGCCTTTAACATTGGCATGTACTTCGCCAAGGGGGAGTACATCCTCAGCAACGATGCGGATACGATTCCCGAACCGGATGCGTTAATGAAGTATATGAATTTCTTCATGCGCGACCGGGACATGAACACGTCAGCCGTGACGGCGAACATGGACGTGCAGAACCGCTCAACGCTCCTGGGAAAATCGCAGACGGTGGAGTTTTCGAGTATCGTGGGGGTCATCAAACGGAGTCAGACCGCCATCAACGATTCGATGTATGCCTACAGCGGGGCCAACACGTTGTATAAGAAGGATTTCTTGATCGACGTGGGTGGGTTCCGCCAGAACCGGGCAACCGAGGATATCAGTATCGCTTGGGACCACCAGATGCTGGGGGCCGTGCCGCGGTTTGCTCCCAACGTTATCTTTCACATGAACGTGCCGGAGACCATCAAGGACCTCTACCATCAGCGCAAACGCTGGGCACAGGGGGGAACCGAGGTCTGGCTGACCAACATTAAGAAGTTCTTCCGCCATCCCATCGAACACCGTTATCAACTCTCGATGTTTGTCGATTCGACGTTGTCCATCATCTGGTCGTTCTTCTTTACGATCACCTCGATTGCCTTTATTGCCTTGATGCTTTACTTTTTCTTCACCGGGGATTTCGAGCGGGTCTTTCACGGAATCGTCATTTCCTTTATCTTCGTGACCTTCGAGCTGTTCGCGGGCTTTATGCAGCTGATTGCGGCGCTCCTGCTCGATCATCGGGGGGCCAAACTGAAATATTTGATTTTTGCGCCGCTCTACATGCTGTTCTACTGGATGGTCAATCCGATTACGGTGGTCATGACCTTTATTCCAGCGCTCAAGACGATTCTCGGCTTCGGGTCGGGAACTTGGGTTAGCCCGAAGCGCAAGTCGTTACATAAAGAATGAATAATGATATTGGCGTGATAATTAGGCAACCTAGTATGACCTCTCGCCTTACACTGTGGCTTTCTGTCAATTACGAAGATGGGCGTAAAGTTGTTATCAGTTAAACCAAAGATGTCGATTTGTACCAATACTGGGCTGAAGTAGACAATTCAGTTTTCATCCTGCAGTCAACTATATAATTTTGGAGACACGAAAGGCCTGGGATAACCTCCCAGGCCTTTTTGCTAGAGTCAATTTAATCATGTGTAGCGTCTTCTAACTGATCAAGGTGGTCAAGTCAATCAGTGCTACTCGTAAAAAATATGATGTGACCAGCTTTAACATCAGCGAGGGGCTTTATCAAATTCGGTCACGGCCTTGTCGTGGGTAGGCTTGAAAGGCATGCCATTGTCATTTACTAATTGGGCCAAGAACATGTTCACCAGATTAGGCAAGTTTGTGCCCATGGCTTCGGCGATGACTTCGGCTTGCTGCTTAAGGTCATGGTCGACACGAATCGTTAATCGCGTTTTAGGTTTAGAAGTTGGTTTAATCGCAATTCCCTCCACTCGTCGTTATAATGCTGATAGTTTAGCATCTTTTGACAATATTCTCCAGTGGGCCACTTAGGAGAAAGCTAGTTTGACCGAAAACAGTCTGGTTCAGAAAAAAACGGACGTTACCTCAACGCCACAATTTCTTTGTTACAAAACACTGCGTTTCGCGTGGTGGACGAAGGCTTGATAGGCGGCCTCTTCGTCAGTTGTTTCGATGCGTACCGTGGAAAAGTTGCCCGCACGAAAGTCCGATTCATCCAGGGTAATCTTAGCCGTAAATGTCGCGTTGCCAATCAGCCGGAGTGTACTGGTGGCGGGTGTTTTCCCTAAAGCGACATGGGTTTTGACCAAGCCACCAGGATTCAAGACGACAAGGTCACTGGCCGGGTCGAACAGCGTTGGAAATTGCATGGTAAAGGCTAGACTAGTTGCGGACATCCCCGTGCCGCAGGCGTTGGTGAAGCCCACGCCGCGCTCGTACGTTTGGACGAATAAGCGGTTAGGTCCTAAGACTTTGGCAAAGCTGACATTGACTCCTTCTGGAAAATAAGGATTTGGCGTGTTCAGACGCTGTCCCAGGTCACCCAAGACGTCTGACTCAATCTGGTCAACGAAGCTGATCAGATGGGGATTGGGAACAGCAATGGCCGTAAACGTCTGGTTGGGAACAAATTCCGGGACAGCGGTGTTGAAGAGCTCCGGCAACTGGTGGTAGGCAAAGGGCAGCGTGGCGGCGGCCATGGAGATGGGGGCAATTTGAACGCTGAATGCCGGCACGTTGGGAGCAAGACTTGCTGACCGGGACACGTCAAGATTGGCTTCCAGGGTGGCCACTTGGAAGCGGGACTTACCCGACTTCTCCGCCAGATAACGGCTGACAGTGCGGAGACCATTACCGCACATTTTGGCCTCACTGCCATCGGCGTTAATGACGCGCATAGTCCCCAGACAGGCGGGGTTTGAGCCAATCACGAGGAGGCCATCGGCGCCGTCCAGAAGTCCCGTTTGGGGATGGCAGAGGTGACGGGTTGTCCGCGATAACTCGGTGGTGGTTAGCGGCTTTGTGAGTTGGCTTTGGTCGAGTAAGAAAAATTGGTTCTCTGACCCGTGGGCCTTAATTAGTGTCAACAATGGCTTACACCTCGCTTTTGACAAAGAATGTGTCGTAGATGTGGCGGACAGCGGCGGGCGCGTCCTTGCGCTGGGTCCCAATCATGATCGAGATGCGGGAGGCGCCCTGATTGATCATGTGAATCGCAATGTTATTTTGGGTGAGTGAGTCAATGATTTTTCCCATGGTGTCAATCGTGTGGGCAATGCCCTCACCAACGACCATGATGATGGCGTAGTCGTCGATCCACTCCAAGTAGTCCGGGTGAAGCGTGGTGCGGATGTCACGGCAGAGACTGTGAATAGTTGTCGTGTCTAACTTACTCTGGTCGAAAATGATGGTGAGGTCGTCGATTCCAGACGGCATATGTTCGTAGGAGAGGTTGTATTTCTGAAATATCTCGAGCAGTTTTAAGGTAAAACCAACCTCCTTATTCAACAGGTAGCGGTGAAGATAGAGTGCCGAGAACCGGTCGGAACACGCGATACCCGTGATGGGATTGGCCGGATTGAAGAGAAATTGCTCCGGAACGATCAGGGTGCCCGGGGCAGTCGGGTTGTTAGTGTTTTTCACGTTGACCGGGATCTGGCCTTGAATGGCAGGGATGATGGCCTCGTCTTGAAAGACCGAGAAACCGGCGTACGACAGTTCCCGCATTTCGCGGTAGGACATCTTCGTGATCATCGCGGGATGGGCCACGATACGGTTGTCGACCGCAAAGATGGCGTCGACGTCGGTAAAGTTCTCGTAAAGATCGGCCCGCAGCCCGCGACTGAGAATGGCCCCGGTGATGTCCGATCCGCCGCGCGCAAAGGTACAGATATCGCCAGCCTGACTATAGCCGAAGAAGCCGGGAAAGACGACGCGGGTGTCTGTCGGGAGTTGCCAGCTGGCCAGATTGGCATAGGTTGCGGTTAAGATACTGGCATCATTAGGCGCGCCACCGACGAGAAAACCGACCGTCCGGGGGTCTACAAATTTCGCAGGGATCCCTTGTTGAGTTAAAATGGCAGCCAGTAAAATAGCGTTCAGTAATTCCCCCTGAGCCTTAAAGGTAGCCAGTAAATGGGCATTGTCCGTAAACGTTGTGGTGGCGAGGTCGTGAAGCCGGTTCGTGAGGGTAGTCATGACCTCAGTATTAAGGTCAAAATGATTGCTGATGGCTTGATAGCGGGCGAGAATCTGGGTGGTGATGACGGTGGTCTCTTGATGAGCCATTGTTTGTTGGGCGTATTGAATCAGCAGGTCTGTGACCTTAACATCTGTTGGGGTCCGTTTGCCCGGCGCGGACGTGACGATGACGCGGCGTTCCGCGTCGGCATTGATAATGGAAACGACTTTGGCGACTTGTTCGCCAGTGGCTAGGGAACTGCCGCCAAACTTAACGACTTTCACAGCTATCACCTCAGAAATAGTTAGACTCTACAGTTATTTTTAACGGCAACTTTAACAGCTGTCGAAATTAAAGCAAGCGATGAAAGTCGGATTCAGTTCGTAAAGTTAGAAAACATAGCGAATCCGCGACCGATGTCTTGACGCTCTAGGGGAATTGCTTTACCCTGATGTCAATATCTAAGAGGTTGCAACCAACAGCAGTACGTAAGGGAGTCCCTGAGTGGACCGTGAACTTGCGGAAAGGGGCGGTTGCCGAAGCACTAGTCGACTCAGCGGCTGGTTGCTGGGCCGTTGATCCAATAGGTCACGGACTGTCGTAGCAAGATGTCTGCTACGGGGCGCTTACGACGAATTCGATTCGGACTGTGAAGTTCTGGGATCTCTTTGTTAGTAAGCAAAGAGATCCTTTTTCTGATACTTGTGTTAGGGAAAAGTCAAAAGTAGGTTGGCTAAACCTTGTCGCACTGCGGCTGCCAGGGCTTCCGCCTGCTGTGGGGGACGCTTCAGCCTGAGAGGCGGGCTTCTCGCTCGATTTGAAGCCACGAAGACCACGTATCTTCAAAGTCGCCCGTGCTGTAAGCTGGCTGATGAATCGCCAGCTAACACCACCTCCACGGCTGGCTGCATCCCTGTCCTCCTCCGGCTCTGATTGTGGTTTACCACGACAACAGTCGGAAAAACTGGAGACTTAGTGCTTTCAGTCCAATTGATAACGGCTGTTACAGTCAGTATCTGCGTTGTCTAAGAACACTGTGTAAGCCGAGAGGTCGGCAGATATGGGCTCAGGCGCGTCGTTCTACTTAGTTGGCGTTTTTTGCCTGCTTAGTAGAAGGCCAAGCTTTAAGACTCGGGTTTTTCGAGGCTTAAAGTTGTGCCCGCACCGTTCCAGCCCATATCTGCCGACCGGTAAGGCGAAAATTGAAAGGACGTGTGAGGCCAATGAGTAAACAACGATTACAGGCAAATGAACAGGGTCACTTGGTTTTAGACGGGGTGGATGCCACCCGACTAGCACAGGAATATGGCACGCCGCTGGTGGTCTATGATGTGGCCGCGATTCGCCGGCAGATTCAGGAGTTTCGGGCGGCCTTTACGCGCAGTGGGCTACGGTATCAGATTAGTTATGCGAGTAAGGCTTTTGCAGCGGTGGCGATGTATCAGGTCATCGACGAGGAGGGCCTCCACGCAGATGTTGTTTCCGGTGGCGAACTCTACACGGCGTTGCAGGCGGGTTTCCCCGTCCGTGACCTCAGCTTTCACGGGAACAATAAGTCACTAGCCGAGCTTGAGATGGCCGTTGAGAATCATGTTGGCGTCATCGTCCTCGACAATTTTCACGAGATCGACCTGCTGAAACGGGTGCTGGAGACCCAGAACGCCAGCTGTGACGTCATGTTGCGGCTGACACCGGGAATCACCGCCCACACGCATCGCTATACGCAAACAGGGCAGGTCGACAGCAAGTTTGGCTTCGATGTGGCGTCTGGCCAAGCCACTCGCGCACTGCAGGCGGTCTTAGGCATTCCGCAGATGAACGTGATTGGGATTCACGCGCACATTGGGTCGCAGATTTTTGGCGTGACCGGATTTGAACTGTTGGTCAGAAAATTGATGGCGATTTCGGCTCAATGGCGCGATCAATTGAATTTTACGCCGGGCATCTTAAATTTAGGCGGCGGGTTTGGCATCGCTTATACTGCGGCGGATGATCCGTTGACGCCGGCTGATTTTATCCAACACATCACCACGACGTTACGGGGGTTAGCGGATCACTATCAGTTGCCGTTGCCCGAGGTGTGGATCGAACCGGGACGCGCCATCGTTGGTCCCGCCGGCTATAACCTGTACACGGTGGGGTCGCGCAAGGACATCCCCGATTTACCAGCGTATCTCAGCGTTGATGGCGGGATGGGGGATAATATTCGACCGGCCCTGTATCAAGCTAAATACGATGCCGTTTTAGCGAATAAAATGGATGCGCCGATACACGAGACCGTTCACCTGGCTGGAAAGTTTTGCGAATCGGGCGACATTTTAATCGATCAATTAGCGTTACCGCAGAGCGAATCCGGCGACCTGATAGCCGTGCTGGACACCGGAGCGTACGGCTATAGCATGGCGTCCAACTATAATCGCAATCCGCGCCCGGCCGTTGTTTTCGTAGAGGACGGTCAAGCCAAGCTTGTGGTGCGGCGTGAGACCTACGCCGACCTAGTCCGATTGGATGCACGTTATGAGTAATTGAGGGGGAAAACGACCATGCGGAAACTGACAGCAACGGAAATCATTCAGTACATTGGGACCGCCAAAAAAGAGACGCCGGTCAAGGTCTACCTGCAAGGGACACTGGATTCGGCGACGATTCCGGCTGGGGTGAAATGTTTTGCCACACCGGGACTGACCATCTTGATTGGTGATTACCAGGCAATCGCGCCGTTACTGGTGAATCGACCGGCGGAGACATACGACTTAGAAATCAGCGCGCGTAATTCAGCCGTGCCACTACTCGACACGGAAAATATTAATGCCCGTATTGAACCGGGCGCGGTGATTCGTGATCAGGTTGAAATTGGGGCCCACGCCGTCATCATGATGGGGGCCATCATCAACATTGGTGCGGTTATCGGTGCCGGGACCATGATCGACATGGGGGCCGTCTTGGGTGGCCGCGCCACGGTCGGTAATGACGCCCATATTGGGGCGAATGCCGTCTTGGCAGGCGTCATTGAGCCCGCCTCGGCCACACCGGTGCGCATCGGCAACCGGGTCACGATTGGAGCCAACGCGGTCGTTCTCGAGGGCGTTCAGGTCGGGGATGACGCGGTCGTTGGTGCCGGGGCTGTGGTGACAAAGGATGTGGCCCCGGGAACCGTGGTGGCGGGGGTGCCGGCGCGCGTCATCAAGATCAAGGACCGGCAGACCACGGCGAAGACCCACATCGAAGACCAATTAAGGGAGTTGTGAGCCATGTTGACCGAAGCCAAATTGATCCAAATTCGTCGGCAGTTACACCAGATTCCAGAGTTGGCTTTACAGGAGACGAAGACGCAGGCCTATTTGCAACAAGTGATAGCGACGTTGCCAGAGACCTATTTGACCGTGGCGACGTCACCCAAGCTGCCAACGGCGTTACTGGTGCGGGTTGCCGGTAGCCAGCCACAACGCACGATTGGTTATCGCACCGATATTGACGCGTTACCGGTGACTGAGAATAATGACCTTACTTTTAAGTCGACCCATCCGGGCGTTATGCACGCCTGTGGTCACGACATCCACATGACGGTGGCGTTGGGCCTACTCAGCTACTTTGCCGAGCAGCAGCCCCGCGACAACCTGGTTTTCTTTTTCCAGCCCGCGGAGGAAAGCGAGAGTGGTGGCAAACTGGCCTATGACCGCGGATTGCTGAGCGGGGACTTGCGACCCGATGAGTTTTACGGTCTGCACGACAATCCGGACCTACCCACGGGAACGATTGGCTGTCGACTGGGAACGTTGTTTGCCGGGACTAGTGAGGTCAACGTGACCATTCACGGGACGAGCGGCCATGCAGCGTTTCCACAGAAAGCCAACGATGCTATCGTGATTGCGGCCAGCCTGGTCATGCAACTGCAGACGATTGTTGCGCGTAACATTGACCCAACGGTTTGTGGCGTGTTGACCATTGGCAAAATCACGGCGGGCACGATTCGCAACGTGATCGCCGGGGAGGCCCGGTTGGAGGGGACGATTCGTGGCCTGACGCAGGAGATGATCGGCTTCATTCAGCACCGGGTGCGAGAGATTGTGGCCGGGGTCGCGTTGACCTATCACGCGCAGATAGACGTGACCTTTAATCAGGGCGGGTATTATCCGGTGGAAAATGACCCGACGTTGACGGCTAATTTTATCCGCTACATGCGGACGGCCGCGGATGTCGACTTTCAGACAACGCCACCAGCAATGACGGGCGAGGACTTTGGCTACCTGTTGTCCAAGATTCCGGGAACCATGTTTTGGCTGGGGGTCGACAGTCCAGGCGGTCTCCATGCCGCTAATTTTCAACCGAACGAGGCCGCAATTTTTAAAGGGGTGACCGCGATTCGAGGATTCTTATGTGACCGCATGACCCAATAAAGGAGTGAGCGATGATGTTTACGAATGCTGATCTGATGACGGCAATCATTACGCCGTTTACCAACGATGGCTGCGCCATCAACTACGTGGCACTTGAAAAATTGACGAATCATCTGCTGGATACTGGCACGAAAGGTTTTGTCATCGGTGGGACGACCGGGGAGACGCCGACGTTGAGCGAAACGGAGAAATTAACGCTCTACCTGCGTTTTGCCCAAATCGTGGCCGGGCGGGTACCAATCATTGCCGGTGCTGGCAGCAACAACACGGCGGGGACGATTGATTTTGTCCAAAAACTAGCCCAAATCGACGGTATCGACATGGCCTTAGTCGTCGTGCCGTACTACAACAAGCCTAACCAGCGGGGAATGGTGGCCCATTTCAAGGCCGTGGCCGATGCGTCGTCGTTGCCCATCATGATGTATAACATTCCGGGCCGTACCGGCGTCTTGATGGCCAAGGAGACCATCGTTGAGCTGGCCCAGTACCCGAACATTGCCGGCGTGAAACAGTGTCATACCATGGCTGATTTCGAGTACATCGTTGAACACGTTCCTAGCGACTTCCTGGTCTACACCGGAGAAGATGCCCAGGCACTCTTCGCGAAGGTCGTGGGGGGCAGCGGGGTGGTCTCCGTGGCGGCCCATCTCTATGGCGCCGAGATCCGACAAATGTATGATGCGTTGGCTAAGGGGGATTACCGGACGGCCGGGGCCTTACAGCGGGAGTTGACTCCGAAGATGGCGGCCCTCTTCATGTACCCGTCGCCATCACCGGTCAAGGCCCTGCTCAACGACCTAGGGTATGACGTGGGAACGTGTCGGTTACCGGTACTGCCGTTAAATGCAGCAGAAAAGGCGGCTTTGTACCACGCCCTAGCGTTAAAGGGGGCGATGGCGTGATCTCAGTCATCATTGCGGGCTTCAACGGGGCCATGGGCCAAAAGGCGGTGCAGTTGGTCACAACGACGCCGGAATTTCATTTGGCCGGGGTCTTCAATCCGCACGTCACGAGTCGCCGCGCCACGGACTATGGGTTGGACGGTGCGGTCACCATTTACAATGACCTCGAGCAGATCACTACGCCAGCTGATGTGTGGCTCGATTTCAGTACACCCAGTGGGGTCGCCACCAATGCTCAGTTTGCGATTACGCGGGGGATGCGGCCGGTGATTGGGACCAGTGGGTTGACGGAGGCCCAGCAACAAGAGTTACAGGGCACGGCCAACGCTCGCCAGTTAGGCGGTATCATTGCCCCTAACTTTGGCGTGACGGCGGTGCTCATGATGAAATTTGCCCAGCAGGCCGCCGCCTACCTTCAGCGGGCAGAAATCGTGGAGTATCACCATGAGGACAAGCTGGATGCGCCATCCGGAACGGCCCTGAACACGGCGCGGCTGATCCATGAGGCGCAACAAGTGGATGAGCCACAGCCGGCAGCGGAGCAAGATTCCTTAGGGACACGCGGTGGCGACTACCATGGCATCAAGATCCACGCCGTACGTTTACCGGGATTCGTGGCCGACGAGGAGGTCATCTTCGGTGGGCCCGGCGAGACGTTGACGATCAAACAGAGCACCACCGACCGGCAGTCGTTTATGACCGGGGTGCGCCTGGCAATGACGGCGGTCATGCAGCGGCAAGACTTAGTTATTGGACTAGAAAATATCTTATAGGCGGGAAAGGTTAAGGGGGAATTCGTTTGCCAGAATTAGATGCTAGGCTTGAAACGATTGTTAACCAAAAGATTCAGGCGATGGGGGCGTCTCAGATTCGCGCCTTCGCTCAGAAATTCGACCAGATTCCGGGGATCATCAAATTAACCTTGGGCGAACCGGACTTTAACGTGCCGGAACACGTCAAGGACGCCGCTATTCGGAGTATTCAGGACAATAAGTCACACTATACCGATCAACGTGGAATCCGCGAGCTGCGGCAAGCCATCAGCGGTTACCTGCAACACCGGTTTCGGCTCACCTACGATGCCGACACAGAAATCGTGGCGACGGTCGGGGCTTCGGAGGCCATCTTTAGCGTGTTGGGCGGACTGATCAATCCGGGCGACAAGGTCTTAGTGGCGACACCGACCTTTGCGTTGTATTGGCCGGTCATTTCGATATTTGGTGGAATCCCGATTCAGGTCGACACGACCGCTGATGGGTTTCGATTGACCGGTAAGCACCTGCAAGCCGTCATCGACCGCGAAGGCGCGGACACGGTCAAGGCTGTCATTTTAAACTTTCCAGGGAATCCGACGGGGGTGACCTATGACCGCGCGCAGTTACAAGCCGTGGCCGATGTTGCGAAACGCCAAGGGATGTACGTGATCACGGACGAAATATACGCGGAGCTCACGTACGGCCAGCCCCACACGTCCATGGCGGAATTGCTACCGGAACAGACGATTCTGATCAATGGGTTGTCCAAGTCCCACGCGATGACGGGGTATCGCATCGGTTATTTTGCCGGACCAGCTGAGATCGTTAAAACCATCAGTAAGTTGCACGGCTTCGTGGTGACCTGTCCGTCAAATCCGGCCCAGTATGCGGCGCTAGAGGCGTTGACCAATGGACTGGATGACTCGAAGCAGATGCGCCAAACTTACCAGCAACGTCGCGATTACGTGGTTCCCGAGCTCAATCGGTTGGGGTACGTGACAACGATGCCGACCGGGGCATTCTATGCGTTTGCGAAGATCCCGCCGGAGTTCGGTCTGGATGCCGTGGCTTTTGCGACCAAATTGGCGGAAGTGGGCTTGGTGGGCGTCACGCCCGGGAGTTGTTTTGGTGCCGGGGGCGAAGGCTACGTGCGGCTGTCCTACGCATCTTCCATGGCAGATCTGAAAGAGGCCATGCGCCGGTTAGCGGTCTTCACGGCTGACTTACGGACACACGTTTTGAATTGAAAATGGGGAGATGATGGGATGCAAGCAGGACTTACGGTTGCGATATTGGGGGCCACGGGCGCGGTGGGTACCCGGATGCTGGCTCAGTTGGCTCAGTCGACGATTCCAGTGAAGACGGTCAAATTATTGGCATCGTCCCGTTCGGCGGGAAAGTCGCTGACATTTAAGGGGCGGTCGCTGACGGTCGCGGCAACAACGGCGGCGTCATTTGCGGATGTTGACCTGGTGTTGGCCTCGGCTGGTAGCGCAGTGTCGAAGCAATTCTTACCGATTGCGGTGGAACAGGGCGCGGTCTGCGTGGACAATACCAGTGCCTTTCGAATGGTGCCGACCGTGCCGCTGGTCGTCCCGGAGGTCAACAAAGAGACACTGCGGGAACATCACGGCATCATTGCGAACCCCAACTGTTCGACGATTCAAATGATGGTGGCGTTAAATCCGATTCGTCAGGCGGTGGGGTTGAAGCAGGTCATTGTGTCGACCTACCAAGCAGCCTCGGGAGCCGGCCAGTCGGGATTAGATGAGTTCTATCAGGAAGCCAGGGACTATCTGGATGGCCAGCGGATGACGGCCGAAATTTTTCCGACCAAGGGTGATCAGCGCCACTACCCATTGGCCTTCAACCTGTTGCCACAAATCGATGTGTTGGAAGATGATCTGTACTCGCACGAAGAGTGGAAAATGATTCATGAGACCAAGAAAATCATGCTGGGGGATATGAATGCCAGCGAAATCAAGGTGACGGCGACTTGTGTGCGCGTACCGGTGCCGTTTAGTCATGGCGAGTCCATTTGGATCGATACCGGGAATCCTGATGCGACCGTTGCCCAATTGCGCCGAGCACTGGCAACTGCTCCGGGAGTCGTGTTGCAAGACGACCCACGGCACCAACTGTATCCGCAACCGTTAAATGCGACTGGAACACGTGAGACCTATGTTGGGCGGATTCGACCAGACTTAGAGAATCCGGGAGCGTTTAATCTGTGGGTCGTAGCCGATAATCTATTAAAGGGTGCCGCGTGGAATACTGTTCAGATTGCGGAATGTTTGGTAGTGGATGGCCTAATCAACAGTATAGTTTGATTATGTATATAACAATTAATTTCCAATGTCATATTTCGGTTCTCGTTTATGTAAGTTGGGAGATAGTTTTGAACGATTAGTCGATATAAGTGGCATGGTAAATCGGTTGTTAGCTACAAGCGAGAGATTTGCCGGATTAAAAATGATTATTGTACGGTACAATAGAAAATTACACTTGCCATCCGAATGATTATATTTATAAACGATTGCGTTAGAATCGACAAAAAGGCACCATCAAATCCAAAAGTGAACTTGATGATGCCTTTCAATTACCGCCGTTCGATTGCTAACAAAAATGGCGGGGTATGAATTTGATTGATAAAACCATAACGCAGAACTTGATAGTCTTTCTGTGGGAGCGCCTGGCAGAAGTCGACGACAGCGTCCCGTTCGGTTGGGCCACCGGGATGACCGGCGTAGACAACTAGGATAATGCGGCCGCCACGTGGCAGGTGAGGCAACAACGTTTTGACCGCAGTCAGGGGCGTGGTGGGACGAGTGATGACGGATTTATCACCACCCGGTAGGTAACCGAGATTGAAAACGGCTGCTGCGACGCGCTCATCTGGTGCCAGAAAGTCGCCAACATTTTCATGACCAGTCGCGTGTAGGTCAACCTGGGCGCCTAATCCGGTTAGAACAAGCTGTTGTTGCGTTTCGTCGAGCGCTGCTTGTTGGATATCGAAACCGATGACGTGACCAGTTTTGCCGACTAGGTTTGCTAGGAAAATCGTGTCGTGACCTTGGCCCACTGTGGCGTCGACCACCGTATCGCCGGGCCCCACACATTCCGAGAGTAACGTATGACTATAAGTTAAGGCATTTGGTAAATTCATTTATAATGCATCTCCATAGCGCGTGAGAAACCATTGACTGACGGTCAATAAGAAGAACCCTAATGACCAGCCGGCAACCACGTCACTGGGATAATGGACCCCAACGTAGACCCGGGATAATCCGATGCAGACAATCCAAAGACTCAGGACCAAGGTACCCGCCCAGCGCCAATTGTGATGTTGCCGCAAGGACCAGCCCAAAAGAACAATCAGGGAACCCCACAGTAGCATCGCCGTAATGGAGTGACCACTAGGAAAACTGTAGGAGCTGGCGGCAACTAGCCGGTTAACGGTTGGTCGTGGGCGCTGGATGATATTTTTGATCACGGTATTGCCTACGCCAGCCCAAATCAGCACGTTAAACGCTAAAAAGAGTGCCCCGCGGTAATGGCGGGCAATGACCAGTACGGCAACGAGCAGGAGCGTTACCCACGTTACAGGTTTCGGATTACCGGATTTGGTCACCCAGATAATGCTCTGCATCAAGCCATGTGGCAGGGGATGACGCACCCAGCCGATAATTAGCTGGTCGAACGCCTTGATCCAAGGTTGCTGTAAAGCGACTCCGAATAAGTCAATGAGAAATAAGATGCCCGCGGCCCAAGTGAAGCGCCAGCGGGTTTTTGAAATGGTCGTCAAAGGTTGACCTCCTATATGATTATAATAATTTTAGTATAGCACAGTGTTTTAGTAGGGCTGAAATTGATTTTGGAAAATAATCTAGCGTGAGTCAAAGTCGTTTATCGATGAGCCAATTATCTGGCTATTTTAGTAGTTTAGGGGGCAATCTAACTCTTGTTTTTTTGGCGAATAATTGGTTGTTACTGGTGGGGTGTTCAGGTATGCTTAAAGTACAAAGTGAATGAATTAGCCGATTTTGGAAAATTAGAATGCCGGTATGTCAACGATTCTTTAGTGTATTCCCCGTGTATACGGGGGTGATCCCATCTTGGCCGACTTATCGTAAGCTGTCGCCCAGTATTCCCCGTGTATACGGGGGTGATCCTGTAATGGTTGTTAGCGTCAACGGGCTTGTTGAGTATTCCCCGTGTATACGGGGGTGATCCTTTTACTCGTTCCTTTGGGGGATACATAGGGGAGTATTCCCCGTGTATACGGGGGTGATCCTCGCGTCCAGGTGCTTAGCTTGCAGGCGTCCAGGTATTCCCCGTGAATACGGGGGAAGAGAATCCTATACCATTGCGTACTGATAGTATCTCTATTTCTCAATTCCCCGAATTATTCTCTAAGAAGTCGGCGTGACCCTTGCTTTTCCCTAGGGGGTTTGCTAAGATGAAAACAATCTGATTAGACAAAGACGTTGATGAGAAGTAGTAGTTCAACGGGGTATTCAGCAAGCGGATGGTCGCTGTGAATCCGTTATCCCGTGGAACGAACTTGTCTCTGAGTCTTCTCCGCTGCAAAGTGGGCGTTTGGCGACGTTATCAGCCGGAATGAGCCTCGGTACAAGACCGGGGAAATGTAGGTGGTACCGCGCTAACACGCCCTGCAGAAGTCGTTTTATGGACTTCTGGGGGCTTTTTTTATGGCTTGGCGTTGAAAATGAGAAAGGGAGCGAAAATTTTGGCATACAAACACCAAATTATTGAGCACAAGTGGCAACATTACTGGCGGGTCAACGAAACGTTCAAGACCCCTGACACTTCCAGTAAACCAAAGTATTACGTGATGGATATGTTCCCATATCCTTCAGGTCAAGGCCTGCACGTGGGACATCCTGAAGGCTATACGGCAACCGACATCATGGCCCGTTTGAAGCGGATGCAGGGCTTTAACGTCTTGCACCCAATGGGCTGGGACGCTTTTGGTCTGCCCGCTGAACAGTACGCGTTGAAGACCGGGCACAACCCTAAGGACTTTACCGCGCACAACATCAAGAACTTCAAACGTCAAATTCGCTCACTCGGTTTTTCTTACGATTGGAGTCGTGAGGTCAACACGACCGACGAATCCTTCTACAAGTGGACGCAATGGATCTTCGAACAAATGTACAAGAAGGGTCTTGCCTACGAAGACAAGATCATGGTCAACTGGGCGCCCGACTTCATGGGTGGGACCGTTGTGGCCAACGAAGAAGTCATTGACGGCAAGACGGAACGGGGTGGCTATCCCGTTTACCGCGTGCCAATGCGTCAATGGGTACTGAAAATTACGGCGTACGCTGACCGTTTGCTGGATGACTTGGATGACCTAGATTGGCCAGACAGCATCAAGGAAATGCAACGTAACTGGATCGGCCGTTCCGAAGGGGCTAGTGTGTTCTTCCCAGTTGATGGTCAAGAAGACACCAAGGTCGAAGTCTACACCACGCGTCCTGACACGTTGTTTGGGGCAACCTACATGGTGTTGGCGCCAGAACATGCTTTGGTTGATCAAATTACGACGCCGGAACATGCCGCTGAAGTGAAGGCTTACAAGGAAGCCATCGACAGCAAGTCCGACCTCGAACGGACCGATTTGAACAAGGATAAGACTGGGGTCTTCACCGGTGCTTACGGGATCAACCCGTTAAGCGGCAAGAAGCTTCCAATCTGGATCGGTGACTACGTGCTGGCTTCTTACGGGACTGGTGCCATCATGGCCGTCCCAGCACACGATGACCGGGATAACGAATTTGCTCAAAAATTCAACCTGCCGATCGTTCAAGTGATTGCGGGCGATGACGATACCGACGTTCAAACGGCCGCTTATACTGGTGACGGCGAACACATCAACTCTGACTTCCTGAACGGGATGAACAAGAAGGATGCCATTGCTGCGGCCATTAACTGGTTGGAAGAACACAAGGCTGGCCACAAGAAGGTCAACTTCCGGTTGCGTGACTGGATCTTCTCCCGTCAACGCTACTGGGGTGAACCAATTCCCGTTATCCACTGGGAAGATGGCGAAACCACGTTGGTTCCAGAAGACCAGTTGCCATTGAAGCTCCCAGCTGCTAAGCAACTCGAACCTTCTGGAACGGGTGAAAGCCCATTGGCCAACCTGGATGACTGGGTAAACGTTGTGGATGAAAACGGCCGTAAAGGGAAGCGTGAAACTAACACCATGCCACAGTGGGCTGGGAGTTCATGGTACTTCCTGCGTTACGTTGATCCACACAACGACCAAGCGATTGCTGATCCAGAGAAGTTGAAATACTGGATGCCAGTTGACCTGTACATCGGTGGGGCGGAACATGCCGTCTTGCATTTACTGTACGCCCGGTTCTGGCACAAGTTCCTTTACGACCTCGGTGTCGTGCCAACCAAGGAACCATTCCAGAAGTTGGTCAACCAAGGGATGATCTTGGGGACCAACCACGAAAAGATGTCCAAGTCAAAGGGGAACGTTATCAACCCCGACGAAATCGTCGAGAAGTTCGGTGCTGACACCCTGCGTCTGTACGAAATGTTCATGGGGCCATTAGAAGCCTCCAAACCATGGAGTACGGAAGGTATCAACGGCTCTCGTCGCTGGTTGGACCGTGTTTGGCGTCTATTGATCGATGACAACAACCGTCTGCGTGACCGGGTCACGATGATCAACGATGGGACGTTGGATAAGATCTACAACCAAACCGTGAAGACGGTGAGTGAAGATCTCGAAGCCATGCGCTTCAACGTTGCCATTTCACAACTGATGGTCTTCGTCAACGAAGCCTACAAGGCGGACAGCCTGCCACTGATCTACATGGAAGGTTTCGTCAAGATGATCTCACCAATCGTGCCCCATATCGCTGAAGAACTGTGGGCACTGATGGGTCATGACGACACGATTTCCTACGCCAAGTGGCCAACGTACGACGCCAAGCAATTGGTTGAAGACGTGGTCGAAATGGTCGTTCAGGTCAACGGTAAGGTTCGTGCTCACCTGAAGGTCGCTAAGGACGCGGCTAAGGATGACATCGAAGCCCAAGCCTTGGCTGACGAAACGGTCAAGATGCATACGGACGGTAAGACGGTTCGTAAGGTCATCGTGGTACCAGGTAAATTGGTCAACATCGTTGCCAACTAAATTAACCTAAAAGAAGTGCCGGTAACTTTCCTAATGGAGAGTGACCGGCACTTTTTAATTGGCAAAAACTTGTGCTTGGGAGATAATTCGGGACGATTTATGAAAGAACTCGCCTTGAAATCAGAGGAATCGCCACTAAATAATGGTTGGCAAAGCGCCGGTTTTGGAATCAAGGGCGATGAGAGAAGGGATTATCGTGTGGCGTAAGTTAAGCATTCTCAGTCGCTTTGAATTGCGACAGACCTGGGACGACAAGATGGTTTTATTTTATACATTGATTGCTCCAATGATTTTCTTTGTGGTAGCGGACTTCAGTTCACACGGCCATCCATTTGGCGTTCATGATCTGGCATCCCAGTTAGTGGGGTATTGGGTCTACATTGTTTTAGTAGGCGTTTTGAACGGGTTCCAGTTTGCCTTGATCGGCATGCGCGAATCGAATTTCTTAAAGATGTTTACGGTGATTGCCGGCGATAAGCGCTTGATCTTTTTCAGCAATCTTGCTGTGCAACTTCTATTTATTGAGATTGAAGTTTTCGTATTTGATGTAGTCGTTTTAATTTTGAATCCGGCATCGCTGATCTTGCTACCTATGATGGCGGGGGGCTTACTGTTAAACCTGATCTTGATTCCAATCGTCGCCGGATTCACGAACTTTCTCTTGATTCTCCCACTCCGCACCAACCTAGTATCTTTGATGACCACGGGATATATCTTTGCGGGGATGTTCCTGATGAGTCCGGGGATCACGTTAGCACCCTGGCTCAATGATATCTTAGCGGCGATTAATCCCTGCTCGTACATGCTTCAATTCTACAGCGCGGGACTGGATATTTTAGGCCGGGTGTCATTACCCCAGGTTGGCCTATTGCTGGGGGTGGCGGCGTTCTACTTGCTCGTCGGTTACTATCCCGTACGTCACATGAAGCTCCAGTCGAACACGAACCGTTATTGATGGATGGTTATAAATTGGGTGCACTCCGGCTGCCAGAGATTCCGCCTGCCATGGGGAACGCCTTCAGCCTGAGAAACGGGCTTCCGGCTCGCCTCAAAGCCACGAAAAGCGCGTGTCTTCGAGGACGTCCCACGCTGTAAGCCGGGAAAGGACCCCGACAAACAGCGTCGACACGGCTGGCTACATCTCTGGCTTCCTCCGGCTATGATTGATCACTACCATAGCAAGCGTTGAAATGCGTGAGTAACTTGTCTTTTTAATTGTACTGACAGTAGCAATGGTTAATGCGTCAGGAGGACACTCTATGAACTGAAAAAGTCTGTCAAACGTGTACACGTCGTCAAAACTATACGGGGTGAATGCTGAGACGTTGGAACTTCTTGTTAAGTCAGGTGATGCTGTTATCTAAGTGCCTCAATCCCTAATTTGTAAATAGATTATTACACAAAATAATTTCTAAACAGGAGGTCAGTCATGAGAATCCAAGATTTTTCTTACCAGTTACCGGATGGCCGGGTACTATTTGACCATTTAACGGCTGACTTTGAGCCGGGGAAAATCAACGTTCTACTGGGCGTGAACGGCGTGGGGAAGACGACGCTGCTCGATTTTATCGCCGGCGTTAGTGAACGGCGGGACTTACCCTTTGAAGGCTTCCCCGAAATGGCACGGATTGCCTATCAGATGCAGGGGGCACCGTTTACCGGGTCGGCCAAGGTAGTAGATGCCATTCGAATGATGGTGAATTTAGATCGGCCGACTGCTAATTTTGAAGCCAGCCAATTGCCAGAGAGCCTAAAGGATATTGCCAACAGCCAGTTTCGCGACCTCTCTGGTGGGCAACGGCGATTGGTCATTCTAGAAGGAATTTGTCAGTTACAACGCGACCTATATCTATTTGACGAACCGGAAAGTGGTTTGGACGTTAAGATTGCTGCCCAAATGATGAATCGGATTGAAGGCTTAGCCGCTAAGGGGAAAACGGTGATCATGACGACCCACCAGTTTCGCAATCTTCCGGAAGACAACGTCCATTTACTGGTGTTGGCTGGAAAGTGTATTGCTTTCGCGGGCACACCGGCGGAACTGATGGCAGAGACTAACACTAAAAGTTTAGAGGATGCTTATTTGAAAACTGATTCCTAAACAGTTGCGTCAAAAAAAGAGAGGTCCGGAAAAATTTCCGACTTCTCTTTTGGCATGTTCTGAGTTTAACGCCGGCGGTGCCGCACAAACGTAAAGAAGTGCAGGAGACTGGCTAGAAGGACATAGAAGATGACCACAAAACTTACATACGTGATCCAAAACTTGCCGGCCGCGAAGACACCGAACCACCATGCCTGCAAGCCCATCGTGACGAGGGCCATGACGGCAATCATGGCGAACAACAATAAATAACGTTTCAAGGTATTATCATCCTTTCGTGGTCGGTCGGCAATCTTCTTAGCCCAACGCCGACACTCTGCTAGTTTTTCCGGTCGAGGAGCGTGTGTGCCACCCCAGGTTCCCGTACCAACGAATTCTCCGACCTTAATCAGTCCGGCGCCAGTTAGCACGCGGTCGATGGTCACAAAGGTCTGGTCCGTGATGCCAGTGAAAAAGTTTTCGGTGGAACTGATAAAACAGGTCGTCATGCTCAGGTAATGCTTGTCCTTATATTTGCCGGGTAACGTGTCGGCCACGGAGTTCATCCGGACCAAGCGAAACCGCATGCAGTCAAAAAACTGCTTCATCACGCCCGAGAGACCACCCCAGTATGTAGGTGCACAGACAATCCAAAAGTCACTGGCCGACATTTTAGCCTCGATTTCATCCAACGCCGGACACGGCTTTTCCTTCGTATCGGGATAAATGTCGTAATCCCGCAGAAAGACGGTCTCAACGGTGGCATTGGCAGGTAAATTATCGGTAACGGCCTGCAGATAGCCAGCCGTAATTCCGTTTCGCTCGTGACTTCCTAGTAACGCCAAATAACGCACAGCAATCGCCTCACAATATTTAATTATTAATAAATTGCGTACAATAATTATACCGCATTTAGCCGATTAATGAGGATTAGGGGATTACCTAAAGTTAGTGAAAAATGACGACATGATGCTAAGGTATGGTCACAAGTTAGAGTAACCAGTGATGGGGGCTTTAAAGCAGCGGCAGTGAGCGCTAAAATAATAACGAAGATTGCTCGTTGTTTTGGGCGTAGCGATGTTAGTGGAAAATAGGTCGTTACAAGCATTCTAACTTTTAGGTTGACCCTATAAGGCTTGTTATGTCGAAACGTGGCAATCTACAGGCATTAAATTTGACGTTATGGCAAAGCACAATCAGAGCCGGAGGAGGTCAGGGATGCAGCCAGCCGTGGTAATATTGGGTGCTGGCCGTCTGGCTAGCACCCAATATGGGCGATTTTGAAGACACGCGTTTTTCGTGGCTTCAAAACGAGCGAGAAGCCCGGCCCACAGGCTGAAGCGTCCCCACAGCAGGCGGAATCCCTGGCAGCCACAGGCGGACAATCGTAAACAATCCCAAATAAAAACCCTCACAGAAGAAGCTTGTGAGGGACGAGACATTAAAGAATTTCAGTAAGAATGGCGAAGAAGCGTTGGGAAATGGCTTCCCCTTGGCCCGCCTTAGAGAATTTGTATTTCAGTAGGTGACGGTCAATTTCGTGGAAGAAAACGTTGGCCATAGTTGAATAATCGCTATCGTTGGTTTGGTCGATGCGTTTAAAAGCCCGCCAGGTTGAATAGATCAACTGAGCGTCGGAAACGTCTGCCAGTTCTGGAAAATGTGCGCGAATGCTCTTGGTCATTGTGATGACCTGCTTGGCCCGTTCGGGGGACATTTCCATCTTCGGTGCCGTGGTTGCACCGGCTGTTGCTTGCGTCATATTGGCATTCCTCCTTGAATAAGTTCTGATTCCTTGCTACTTTCAAGGATACCACTGTTGACCCTATCCGGTAAGCAATGTCGGCTGGTTTCGGCGAATTCAGTGCGCTGTCGGTTAAATCTTTAACGAAACCTGATAATTTTTAAGAAAAAGCTATGGTATAATGTTGGTTTGATTAGCTTAGCTCCGTTAAGAGCCTAAGTAATAGGACCATTGAATTTTAAAAATTGAAAGTAGGGTGTCAAATGGCGGCAAAGTCTGATAATTCTGGCAATCAAGCTGACGCACAAGAACAGATGGTAGCGGGCTCTGCGTGGATGACGGCGGGAAGCATCTTTTCGCGAATCCTGGGCGCAGTGTATATCATCCCCTGGAACATCTGGTTCGGCGCCTTCTATCTCCAAGGAAATGCGTTGTACGGAAAAGGGTACAACATCTACAGTTTCTTCCTGATTGCCGCAATTGCGGGGGTGCCCTCGGCGATTGCAAAGCAAGTGGCGCACTATAATGCGTTAAATGAATACGGCATTAGTGTCCGCCTGTACAAGCGGGGCTTGGAAATTGCCATTATGACCGGGGTCGCGATTGCTGCGTTGATGTACTTTGGCGCGCCACTCTTTATCGGTGGGGACGACAACTTGATTCCGGTCCTGCATTCGTTGGCATGGGCGATTCTGATCATCCCCACGATGAGTCTGACCCGCGGGTACTTCCAAGGTTTCCAACAAATGGCGCCTTCAGCCATCTCCCAGTTTGTCGAACAACTTGTTCGCGTGTTGTACATGTTGCTGTCGGCCTACGTGATCATGCGGGTCCTGAAAGGTAACTGGATCACCGCTGTGTCGCAGTCGACTTTGGCCGCAGCGATGGGGGCCCTAGGTGGTCTGTTGGTCCTCGGCGTTTACTACTGGCGCCGCCGGCGGCATTTCCGGTCGTTGGTCCGCAACAGTAATAATCAAATGGTCGTGCCGGCATCGCAACTCTACCGGGAAATTATTGCGCAAGCCGTGCCTTTCGTGGTCTTGGGTGCTGGGATTACGATTTTTCAACTGATCGACCAATACACCTTCGCACCGATTATGCATATGGCTGGCAATTATTCAGCGGCTTACCTAAACGACTTATTCGCGCTGTTTGGGGTTAACGCCAACAAATTAATTATGATTACGATTTCCTTAGCGTCGGCCTTGGCCGTGACGGTCGTGCCGTTGCTGTCCGAAGCCTACACGCGGGGTGATAAAAAATCGATCTCTAACCAATTATCCAACGCATTCTTAATGTTTGAATTTGTCATGATTCCCAGTGCGTTAGGAATGTCCGCCGTGGCCCGACCATTGAACCTGGTCTTCTACGGTCGGTCACACGAGGCCTTGGCCGCATCGATTCTGGCCTTCTCCTCGTACCTCTCAATCTTGTTGGGACTATACACAGTCGTTTCCGCCCTCATGCAGGGAATCTCGCAAAATAAGCGGGCCGTGCGCTACTTTATCGTCGGTACGGTCGTCAAATTTATTGTGCAGTGGCCGCTGGTCTACTTCTTCGGGGCGTTTGGTCCCTTACTGGCGACTGGTTGTGGGTTCTTGGTCACGTGTTACCTGATCATTCACTCACTGGACGTTCAATTTGGCATCAACTACACGCAGATCGCCAAGAAGACGAATGGTATTTTACTGACGTCGATTGGGACGTACATTTTGGCTAAGGCGATTACTTTCCTGGGAAGCTTCAGTGGAAGCGAAGGCCGGATCATGAATTTCTTGATTGTGGCCGTGGCAGCACTGGTCGGCGGTTATTTCTACGTGTACGTGGTCTTGAAGAGCCGCTTGGCAGATGCCATCATGGGTCCCCGAGTCGCAGGGTTACGGCGACGGTTGCACATTCACTAGGAGGACGTTGAGATGAACATTGAACGGTACTTAACGGAAAATCGACAGGGAACGCCATTGCAAATTTTGCGGTTACTGCGGCAGGGACGGGTGACGGTCAATTCTGACGTGGTCGACTCACCCCGGGCAACGGTAGCCGTGGCGGATAACGTCCGTGTCGACGGGATGACCGTGACCGGGCGTCAGCCGCAATACCTAGTCTTCAACAAGCCAGTCGGATTTCAACTGAGCATGGACCCCACGACACCGCACAGCTTGGGCAGCCTGTTAAATGCCTTTGATCAGCCACGGCAATTAAAGCCGCTGACGGATTTACCCAAAGAAGCGGTGGGCCTGGTGTTGGCTAGCGATGACGAACACTTCTTGACCGATGTGACGAATCAAAACTGGCCGAGTCAATTTCAGGTGCAGGTCAGCGGGACAACAGCGCCCGTACTAGCGCCCAACCAAGCCTTCCATGAGGTGACAACACAGGTCGACCGGGTCCATCAACACGTGACGGTCACTTTGACGACGACCGATAGCGAATCGGCGGTCGCGGTCCTCGGAGCGTTGCCAGACGTTCTGGGTCCCGTCGAACGATTAACGGTTGGTCCACTGCGACTCCCCGTTGATCTACCGAATGGGGCGTACCGCGGCTTGTTACCAGCGGAGATCGATGAGTTGACTGGCCCACTGGACAGTGTAGAAAATAAAATGTAATTAAAAAAGTAGAAACCTCTATCTGGAATGGATAGGGATTTCTGCTTTTTTGATGGTCTGACTAAAGGTTGGAAGATGAAGTACCTGTCTCATCTCGGTAGCGGTAGGAATTCGCACCATGAAGTTGGTTTGAATTTGCCGCACTCCGGCTGCTGTGGTTGTGTTCTATCAAAACAACGATCGAAAGACGTGTCAGGTTAGCGCTTTCGGGTCCAATCGATAGCGACTGTTACCCGTCGTCTAAGAACACCGTGTAAGCCGAGAGGTCGCCAGATATGGGCTCAGGCGCGTCGTTCTGCTTAGTTGACGGCGGGTTTCCGTCGGCTTAGCAGAAGACCAAGCTTGTAGACTCGGCTTTTTCGAGGCTTCAAGTTGTGTCCGCACCGTTCCAGCCCATATCTGGCGGCCGGTAAGGCGAAGGCCATACTAGGTTGCCTAGTCTTTACATTCATGTTCTTTCATAAACTGTGGTAAGACATCAATGATCTGGTGGGGCAGGACCACATACTGGGTTCGCGCCAGTTCTTCGGCGATGGCGCTGTGGCTGTACACGGCGGCGAGCACGGCATCCGTTTTGTTTGTAAACTGAGCGACAAAACCGCCGACCATGCCAGCCAGGGTGTCGCCCATGCCACCAGTCGCCTGAGCAGGGGTTCCCAGTGGATTCTCGTAGACGGCGGTTGGCGTGTAGATTTGCGTCCGGTGGGACTTCAACACGACCGTGGCGTTTAATTGGTTAACAATCGGCTGATTTCTTTCTGGCGTTTGTTCAGCGATAGCGATGCCACTGAGGCGTTGCCACTCCATTTGGTGCGGCGTGAAGATCAGGTGCGCTTGTGGCAAGGTCAGTTGGTGTTGAGCCACCAAGGTGATGGCCGATCCATCAATGACCAGCGTTTGCTCAGGTTGAACGACACTGAAGACGTTATTCAAAATGGATAGGGACTGCGAACTAGTGCCGAGCCCCGGTCCAATGACGATGACGTCAGTGCCCTTGACTAGCTCCTGCGTCTGCGCCAAGTCGTTGAAATCAGCGAACATGGCTTCCGGCGAGCGGGCGTGTAGGCTGCCCTGATTGCTGGGATCGGTGATGGTCGTGACCAGTCCAGCACCGGCGTAAACGGCTGCGGCACTGGCCATGAGAATGGCACCACCGAAGTTGCGATTGCCGCCAATCAGGGTGATGCGCCCGTACGTTCCTTTGTAGCTATCGGCCGGGCGCTGCCGAATCGTCTGCGTTAAAATTTCTGTGGATAGAGTTTGCATGGTGAAGGCCTCCTCGTTTCAGTTTTAGTATAGCATGTTCGTTCGTGAAATCGGCTTACATTCGGGCGCGGGTATGCTAAAATCAAAGGTAAGTATTCCTGGACGTTTGGTCCGAATAAAATGAAGGAGGTCCAATCATGGCAATTGATTGGCAACAGCTAGCTGAAAAGTACCGGAAGGATTATATCGCAGATTTAACCACCCTGGTCGGTATCGACAGCTCTCGTGACGACTCTAAGGCCACCGATGACTACCCATTAGGTCCTGGCCCGGCCAAGGCACTGATCGCATTTTTAGGATTAGCCGAACGTGATGGGTTTAAGACAAAAAATTTAGACAACTTGGCAGGCTACGTGGAGTATGGCGAGGGCGATGAGACCTTGGCGATTCTCGGTCACGCGGACGTGATGCCAGCGGGCAAAGGGTGGCACACGGATCCCTTTACGTTGACCGCCAAGGATGGCAATCTGTATGGTCGGGGAACTTCCGACGACAAGGGACCAGCCTTAGCCGCTTACTACGGTTTAAAGATGTTGAAGGACCAAGGAATCACACCTAAGATCAAGATTCGTTTCATCATTGGGACCGACGAGGAAAGCGACTGGACGGGGATGAACCACTACCTCGACTTAGAACCGGCACCAACCTTAGGCTTCTCACCAGATGCCGAATTCCCACTGATCAATGGTGAAAAGGGGAACGTGACCTTCACGTCGACCTTTACTGGCACGAACGGCAACGGTTTAGTCTTACGCGAATTTGATGCCGGCCTGCGGGAAAACATGGTCCCACGGGACGCTGAAGCAACGGTTGAAAATGGGGACAACGCCCAATTAACCGCTGACTTTGACAAATTCTTGACGGACGCCCCAGTGACGGGTGACGTGACGACCGACGCGGACGGCTTACATTTCCACGTGATCGGTAAAGCGGCCCACGGGATGGAACCAAAGAACGGCATCAACGCCGGGACTTACCTGGCAACCTTCTTGGCCGCGCAAGCCTTCGGTGGTGACGCTGCGGACTTCTTAGGCCTGCTCGCAAGTAATTTACATGACGATTCCCGGGCGAACAAGTTAGGCATTGCCTACACCGATAAAGTCATGGGCGACTTGACCATGAACGTTGGGATCATGACCTTTACCGCCGATAAGGGTGGTCTGATCAACACCAACTTCCGTTACCCAACTGGAACGGGCGCCGCTGACATCGAGACTGGCTTGGCAAAGGCCACGGCCGACATGAACGTGACGTTGAAGCAGGGCCGCGAAATGGTTCCCCATTACGTTGACCCAGCCGATCCAATCGTGGCAACGTTGATGGACGTTTACCGCCAACAAACCGGCGACATGACTGCCCAACCAGAAGTTGTGGGCGGTGGGACCTATGGCCGTTTGATGAAACGTGGTGTGGCCTTTGGGGCCTTATTCCCTGGCACGCAGGACACGATGCATCAGGCCGATGAATTCCAACCCGAGGCTGACCTACTAAAGGCAATGGCCATTTACGGTCAGGCAATCTTCGAGTTGACCAAATAAGGTCGTGAGAATGACCGGCAAAGGAGTGGTAGAGATGACCGAAGGATACAAACGGATTTTAGTGGGAGTTGATGGTTCCCGCCAAGCACGCCGCGCAGTAGAAAAAGCCATTGCGGTTGCGGTGCGGAATCAAGCTGAATTAATCATTGTGACCATTATGAGCGGCGGTGACTATGTTGGCCTGGGTAACAATACCGAGGTTGGCTTTGGCTACGTTGACCAACAAGTGATGGACGAAGCGCGTCAACGCCTCGAACAGATTGTGGACAAGTACCGCAAGAAGGCTCAGGATGCCGGTGTTAAAGAAGTGGTGACCGCCGTTTACTACGGTCACGCCAAGGTCGATTTGGCCCGGACACTGCCGAAGGAATACCAAGCAGACTTAATCATGCTGGGTGCCACTGGGGTCAATGTGGTCGAACGGATGCTAATGGGGTCCACGGCAAGTTACGTGGTCACCAACGCCATCTGTGACGTCATCATAGTCCGGACGGATATTAATAATCAGGCGACTAATCTGAAACATTTACCGATGGATTAGGGTTAAGACGGAAAACAGGCTATGTCCTTGCCATTTAATTGGCGAGAACATAGCCTGTTTTTTGTTAGAAAATGAAATTGAGTAGGTATTGCCGCACTGCGGCTGCCAGGGATTCCGCCTGCTGTGGGGACGCTTCAGACTGGGAAAATCACCAGTCTTCTCGCTCGCTTTGAAGCCACGCATAGACCCGCGCGTCTCCAAAGTCGCCCATATTGATAGCTAGCCAGCTATCAATATTACCACGGCCGGCTACATCCCTGGACTCCTCCGGCTCTGGTTGCTCATTGCCAGAACATGGGCGGACCAAGATCCATGTAATCTCTACAGTTGTGGCGTAACATATGACAAATTTTCAATCATCACTCATAGTTGTCCTAAGCCACAAATGTAAGCCGAGAGGTCGGCAGATATGGGCTCAGGCGCGTCGTTCTACTTGGTCGGCGTTCTTGGCCGGCTTAGTAGAAAACCAACCTTGTAGACTCGTGGTTTTCGAGGCTTCAAGTTGTGTTCGCACCGTTTCAGCCCATATCTGGCGGCCGGCAAGGCGAAAAGACCACCGTGTTGCCCAAGCTTTAATAATTACGAGTTGCGGATTTGGCGAGGGTGTCGAAGCGGTCGTAGAACTGGGCCTTGTCGACCTGCGTGACGAGAGTGACGGGGCGACCGTTAGGCGTGATGAACGTGCGGCCTGCACCGTGGCCGGTGGTAAGCACATCGCTGTGAACGACCGAGGCGTCAACAATTTCTGGGTAGCGACTGGTCAGCGTGGTCAGAACATCCCACAGGTAGTAGGTGGAGTCGGCCTCAAAGGCCATGACCAATGAATAACCGTAGCCAATCAATTCCATGGCAGGGTAACGGCGGAGCTCGGCCCAATGTTGCCGTAGGTCGGCCGTTAGTGGAATCTGGTCGGTACTTTCCAGACCGACCATTTGAATGTCGATGTCGGTGTCCCAGACGGTCTTAACGGCCTCGGGGTCCCAAAAGGCGTTCCATTCCATGGTGCCGTCTTGGTCGGGCTCACTGACGTTTCCTTGGTTGTTCATGGTGCCACCCATCCAGAACAGTTTGTCGATCTTAGCCGTGATGGTGGGGTCAATCGCCAGTGCCCGCGCTAGGTCGGTCAGGGGACCGGTCATGACGAGGGTGGTCTTGCCGGGCGTTTGTTGGAGTTTCTCAATCATATCGAGATGAGCAGGCTTTTCGGCTGCGGGGGTCGAAATAAAGCCGCGTTCGTTGAGGACCGGGAAGTTATCAAACGAGTAGGCCGAGAGCCGCCAATTTTGCGGGAACTGGTGGACTGGTCGTGAATTTGACGTTGCCACGGACAGCGGCTGTTGCGCTTGGCCGAAAAGATCAATAATCTTCCGCGAAGCCGAGACGGCGGGTTCCACGTAGGAATCGGCACCGACCACGCCGACACCAGTCAAATTGATATCGGGCATCTGCAGTAGGAGCAGTAGGGAAACGAGGTCATCAACATTACCATCATGATTGAAATAGACATTTTGCAAGCCAGAACACTCCTTATATGATTACAAATTCTCAAAAGTATAGCATATAAGTTCGTGATTTAATAGTGAAAGCGAGCATAAATTTATTTATTCTCGATAGTAAAACGTAAAACACGAAATATAAACCGATTTACCTTTTATGAAACCCAGCCAACAACTTAAAGGTGGTTTAGTTTGTTGGTTGACCTGTTTTACTCAGAAACTGAAGGCAACAAAAAAGAGCCAACCACGTCATCGTTAGCTCCCAAATGGATTTTAAATTAATGTTTAAAGCCGGTGAATATCGAGGACACTGCCGGTTTTGGCGTCGGCAATGAACTGGTATTGGACTAATTTGTCGTCCTCATAACGGGTGATACCGCCGTAATAGGCTTCCGTTTTCACCGCAAATTTTTGGAACGGTACGGCATGCTTTTCAATCCACGCACCTTCGATCGGGGATTCTTGTCGGAATTGCCGCTTGACCTGATCCAAGATGTTATCGGGATCCAAACGAGAAAAGCCACCGAAAAGTCGCGTGATGAAAATGCCCATCAGGCCTCCGAGCACACCGGTGAGACTTAATTGATACAATTGTCCATTTTTAGCAGTCATGCTACCGCCTCCTTAAGCAGGTTAATGTTGGGCACTACTCCCATCACTTCTGCCACCAGTATAACAATGATTGCCGCGAAGTTCCCGTAAAAAGACAAAAATCGTGTAAATTCCTTTTGGCATGCTATAATGGTTCTTGTGTAACTTTCAAAATTAAAAAACAAAGGAGTGCTTACTCATGGAACAATTACCCAAGATGTCTGCCGCTGAATTGAAGGACGTTGTCAAAGACGGCAAGACCATGTTATTCTTCTCCGCGACCTGGTGCCCAGACTGCGCGTTCATCAAGCCAGCGATGCCAGCTATCGAAGCGGAATATTCTGACTTTAAGTTCATCGCCGTTGATCGCGACGAAAACATCGACTTAGCCGTTGAACTTAATGTATTTGGCATTCCTAGTTTCATCGCTTACGCCGATGGTGAAGAAATCGGCCGGTTAGTGAACAAAGATCGTAAGACTAAAGCAGAGGTAGAAGAATTTATTAATTCTTTGACAGCCAACGCCGACTAAACCCGTTGGAAAGGATTCAGACATGTTAATTGCTAGTTACAATCCCCAAGAATTAGGGGACACTTTAATTGTTGTCGTGGCGCAAGATTCCGCTGAACAAGCGCACACGGTGCGGGACAATATTGCCCGTATTTATGATTCAGCGACGGAAAAGACGCTGGGGTACAACTTCCTTGCTATTTCCGAAATTTTACCAGATATCGCTGGTCTGGGCCAAGTTCACTTGTCAGCTGATGACGTGGCAGCCCTAAACGATGCCTTGGAAAACGCTGGCTTTGCCGGTGAATTGGTGGCAGAAACGAGTTCACGCTTTGTTGTGGGCTACGTCAAGACTGCCCATCCCCATCCCGATTCTGACCATTTATTGGTGACGGAAACAGTTGTGGATAACGATGAATCGCTACAAATCGTCAGTGGGTCACCTAACATGCAGGCCGACATTAAGGTCGTTGTGGCCAAGGTGGGCGCGATGATGCCCAATGGTCTCATCATCTGGCCAGGTGAATTACGCGGCGTTGCCAGTAACGGGATGATTTGTTCCGGTCGTGAGCTGGGCTTAGCCAACGCACCACAAAAGCCAGGAGCTTTAATCTTGCCTGATGACTATGAAGTGGGCGAACCGTTTGATTTTGAACGGGGCCAAACTATTTTTAAAGCTTAAGAAACATTACAAAGTGGGTCAGACCTTGTCGTCTACCCGCTTTTTTGTGTACAATAGTATAGACTGACTAGATTGCGTCCGGGCCGAGCCAATGGATTCTAACTAAAGCTGGCAGAAACACCGTCCGCCTAGGCTTTATCAAGGGAAACGTTGGCTAATAGCAGGGGGAACTTACGCGTGACCCTTGGCGGACGCCAGGTTAATTGCCCCATGGCAGCTACTTTTGGGGCATTGGGACACCTTAAATAAAAAATATTTAAAAAATTCAGGGAATGAGTACAGCGGCCGTTTGGGCGGCCTCTCCTCCCGTAATAAAAAGCGATAAGAGTTGCGCTGATCAAGGAGGAAGCAACATGGAACATTATGATGGACCGGCCTTCTACCGGAAATTTCCAGTAGAACCGACCCCTGATGAATTAGAAGACACGACGAACGAACGTGCTCAGCGACAGGTCAAGGAGCGTAAAGCCCGCAATGACCGTATTCGGTTACGTGAAGCACGGCAGAAACCGGCGGCAACACCCGAAAAAAAACAGCCAGTCTCTCCAACTTCAAACGTGAAATCACAACCAACACCGGAAAAGCTGACGACTGGCACGGAAAGTTACCGTCCGTTTCAAGTTACGGCAATTCCCAAGCA
The DNA here is from genome assembly GCF_016861695.1 of Levilactobacillus andaensis. Taxonomy (GTDB): domain Bacteria; phylum Bacillota; class Bacilli; order Lactobacillales; family Lactobacillaceae; genus Levilactobacillus; species Levilactobacillus andaensis. The sequence continues at coordinate 39,225 of NZ_BOLP01000019.1, forward strand.
ACTTCACTGGACGCGGCCAACGTTAGCATCGCGGCGCCGGTATCAACGATTAGTTGCCAGTTTACATAAGAATGATGACAGCTTCTTTTTGTTTGGTCGAGCCGAGGATGCTGATTTACCCACCACAACAATCAATGCTTCGGCTGAGGAAACGCCAACGCCAGCTTCTAAGTCAGAACAACCGGTTGTTAAACATGAAATGAAACCAGCAACTCCCGTTAGTTTAACGGTAACAGCGGCCCATGACGCCAAGGTTCCCGTGCCATTTGTTGCGGCCAATGATACGCCGGTTGTGGAGACGACTGCCAAAGCAGCAACTGTTGAACCGGTTGCTGACGAGAAGTCGGCGATTGAGCCAGCGCCAACTGAAATCTTTTATCCAACGGCACCAGTTGAGGATGACGCCGAAATGGCGGTTGCAGAGACGTCTGAATCAGAAACGACAGTGACATCCGAGTCTGTGGCGGAAACGATTTCGGAAGTGGAAACAGATCAGGCTTCAGAGGCAGAGACGGCTAACGAACGAACAGCAAGTAAAGCTTCTGAAAACTTAACGACGGACGCAGAACCGATTGCCACGCCGGTCAAACCAATCTCCGAAGCGACCTATCTACCGGTCGGGTCGGCTGGAAATACCAGTGACCAACGTCAATCTGAAGCAGTCGACACGAGTGAAGCCATGCCAGTTGATGAGAAGCGTAATGACACCGCCAACATTGCGGCAGCGGATTCTGAACAACCCGCTGAGGTGGCTAAACTTTTAGCACGCGCTGAAGCGGACACGACTAGCGAGTCGACCGTGGATTCAGAGACAGAATCAGCTTCTATTCAAGACATTACTACCGAGACCGATGCCGAAGAGGGGAGTGGGCTTGAAACCACAAACGCCGAGACGACAGCCTCTGAGTCAACACCATCAGTAACGGATAACCCTGTCAAGCCCACAACACCGGCCAAGCCAAAAGCTAAGCCGAGTCGTGGGTTGGGCCATTCGCTGGGTGACATCATGCAAGAAGAAGGCAATGATCAGCGCAACTTAGCGCTCTTTGATCGGCCAACTCCCGCGCCAGTCGAACCAGAAGTCGAAGAGGAGACCGACCGCGGGTATCATTTCCCAGATCTAAGCCTGCTACCGAATCCCATTGTGCCCGATGAAGAAGCCTTGGATGAATGGATCGAACACCAAGCGGAGGTCTTAGATGCCACGCTGAGTGCCTTCCATGTCGACGCGCACGTGACCGACTGGACGGTCGGCCCCACGGTCACTCAGTTCCAGATCAGCCTAGCGCTTGGGGTCAAGGTCAATAAAATCACCAACCTCAATGATGACTTGAAGCTGGCTTTGGCGGCGAAGGACATTCGCATCGAAGCACCAATTCCGGGCAAGACGACGGTCGGCATTGAAATTCCAAATCTGAAGTCCCGGCCAGTCATGCTGTCGGAAATTCTGAATTCAGAAGCCTTTAAGAAGAGTGAATCACCGTTGACCGTGGCTCTCGGGGTCGATTTATTTGGGAAACCTCAGGTCACCGATCTGCGGAAGATGCCACATGGGCTGATTGCCGGGGCTACCGGTTCAGGGAAGAGTGTGTTCATCAACTCCTTACTCCTGTCGATCCTCTACAAGGCCACGCCTAAGCAGGTCAAACTCCTGCTGATCGATCCTAAGGCCGTTGAAATGGCGCCTTACGATGCCTTGCCACACCTGTTGTCGCCCGTGATCTCCGACCCTAAGGCCGCTGCAGCTGCTTTGAAATGGGTCGTGACCGAAATGGACGAACGTTATGAGAAATTAGCCGCTGCCGGCGTGCGGAACATTGAGCAATTCAATGACCGTGCCGATGCCAACGACGAACCCGCCTTGAAGATGCCATACATTGTGATCATTATCGACGAATTGGCCGACTTGATGATGATGGCGGCGAGTGAGGTGCAGGACTACATTGTCCGGATCACGCAAAAGGCCCGGGCCGCAGGGATTCATTTGCTAGTTGCCACCCAACGGCCAAGCGTGGACATTGTGACCGGGACGATTAAAAATAACATCCCGACCCGAATTGCCTTCATGGTTTCCAGTCAGATTGACTCCCGAACTATCTTGGACACGGCGGGGGCCGAAAACTTACTTGGCCGTGGGGATATGCTATATTTGGGTAACGGTGCGAGCCAGCCAATGCGGCTACAAGGGGCCTTTGTCGAATCCGAAGTGGATGCCGTCACGGACTTTGTGCGGACACAGGGCCAGCCTCACTATGCCTTTGAGCCCAAGGGTTTACTGCAACGGGAGACCGCTGAAGAAAACCAAGACGAGCTCTTACCGAAAGTTCTGGACTACATTGCCCAAGAAAAGTCGGTCTCCACGTCTAAACTCCAACGGGTCTTCTCCATTGGCTACAATCGTGCAGCCAATCTGATCGACGACTTGGAGCAGCACCACTACGTTTCGCCTCAACATGGTTCCAAACCACGTGAGGTTTATTTAACACCCGAAGACTTAGGAAAAAAGTTACCGGAACCGCATGACCAGGGTGCACCATTCTCATCTTAGCTTGAATAGTCCTCACGCGTCTTTAATCGCCCAGTTCTTTTATGGGGTGGGGGGATATGCTAAAATGAGAGTAGAGTCACTCGATCGGTCGGGGGGATCAGTGGCCTTTGCCGAAGAGAGTAGAAAAGAGGATCATTTAATGGATAACGCAACGGTGTATCACTTTGTTGGAATTAAAGGATCAGGGATGAGTGCCCTCGCTCTGATTTTGCATGATAAGGGCTTTAAGGTTCAAGGTTCAGATATTACCCAGTACACGTTTACTCAACGTGGCTTGGAACAGGCTGGCATCGACGTCATGGCATTTGACGAAGCCAACATTCACGAGGGATTAACGGTGATTGCCGGGAACTCCTTTACGGATGACCATCCTGAAATCAAGAAGGCTCGTGAAATGGGCCTGCCTGTTTACCGTTACCATGAATTCTTAGGTCACTTGATCGAAGGCTACACGAGTATTGGGGTTGCTGGTGCGCATGGGAAGACCAGTACGACTGGTTTGTTGGCGCACGTCTTGAGTGGTGTGGCCCCAACATCTTATTTGATTGGTGATGGTACTGGGAAGGGAACGCCTAACGCGCGCTTCTTCGTGTACGAAGCCGATGAATACCGGCGTCACTTCCTGGCAACTAAGCCAGACTACGCCATCATGACCAACATTGATTTTGATCACCCCGATTACTACACCGGCATCGATGATGTCTACAGTGCGTTTGAGACTTGGTCCAACCAAGTTAAGAAGGGAATCTTTGCTTGGGGCGATGACCCTGAGTTACGGAAGCTCAAGACCGATGTACCCGTCTACTACTACGGGACCAGCGACCGCGATGACTTCCAGGCGAAGAACATCAAGCGTTCGACGACCGGTTCATCCTTTGACGTTTACCATGACGATGAATTCTTAGGTAACTTTGAAATTCACTTGTACGGCGAACATAACGTGCTGAACAGTTTAGCCGTCATTGCCGTGGCTTACTTTGAAAAGGTCGACATGGACGAAATCAAACGTGAATTGGTCGACTTCAAGGGTGTTAAGCGTCGGTTTACGGAACGTAAGTTAGCTGACATGACCATCATTGATGACTACGCGCACCATCCATCAGAAATCAAGGCCACGTTGGACGCTGCTCGGCAAAAGTATCCGGATAAGGAAATTATTGCCGTCTTCCAACCACATACGTTTAGCCGGACGATTGCGTTGATGGACGACTTCGCCAAGAGCCTGAACTTAGCGGACAAGGTCTTCTTGACCAACATCTTCAGTTCAGCTCGCGAAACGCAAGGCGCAGTCTCCAGTAAGGACTTGGCTGCTAAGATTGTTAAGGGCGGCGAAATTTTGACCGTTGATAACATGTCACCACTGCTGGACTTCCACGACGCCGTGGTCGTCTTCATGGGTGCCGGCGACGTTCAGAAGTACGAACGCTCTTACGAAGAATTACTGAGCCACCTCTCATTGAAGAATAACTAAATTTAAAAACTGAAAATTAGTGATTATAGCGGAATGAAGTGAGCCATTAAAGTTGGACATGGAATTTACGCTGCTTGCTGGATGGCGAGCTCCCGGTGTTTTTCGGGGACTTGCCATCCAGTTTTGTTTTGATTGACGTTTGTTGTAGAAGTTAATCTGGTCGGTTATGGCTTGAATCAAGGCTTCCTTTGCTTTGAATTGCAGAGCCGGAGTGTGGCCAATTCAACCTAGTCTGGTAGCGTAATTAGGTTTGGACCGAAATGGGTGCTTTCACGACTGATTACTTGTGTTTATCGCCAGATTTGATAGAATATATTCAATAAACCCAGAAACTGGTCGTCAAGTTGTGGCGGCTAAGTCGGGAATTGATTGAAAAAAGGAGCGTTTCAATGAACAACTTTGATCAGCAGCCCCGCACAACAGTTAACACCGAGGTTGGCTTAAATGCCTTTCTAACCAAGATGTTTGGATGGATGGGCTTAGCAGTTTTAATTTCCGCCGCTACTGCCTTCGTGATGGCAACGCAATTTAGTGGTGCCGTCCAGAGTCTAAGTCGTGGTGGTTTGTTGTTACCAATCATCGTTTGGTTCATCTTGCCATTCGTGATTAGTGGTCAATCGATGAAACGTCCGACCGTCGCCTTTGTTGGCTTGATGGTATACGCGGTTATCACCGGGATCGTCATTTCGACGTACACATTGTATTACTCGAATGCGTCGATGACCGCCGCCTTCGTTTCCAGTGCTGCCATCTTCATTAGCATGGCTGGTTTCGGGATCTTTACCAAGCGTGACTTGACTAAGTTTGGGACGCAGGCAACCGCCGCTTTAATCGGGGTCATCGTGGCCGTACTTGTCAACGCCTTCCTGGTGAAGAGCGTGATGGTTTCCCTGATTTTCTCAGTGATCACGGTCATCATCTTCGCTGTCTTGACGGCTTGGGACACGCAACGGATGCAAAAGATGTACCTGCAATACGGTGACCAGGTCTCCACGACCGGTTTGGCCGTTAACGGGGCTTTGCAACTGTACTTGGACTTCGTGAACCTGTTCTTACAACTCTTACAAATTTTCGGTATCTTTGGTGGCGGACGCGACTAAACGAACCGTTGAACGTCAGAAGTATTGGGCTTGAACCAATACTTCTTTTTTTATGGTTTCGATTTTCGCCATTTTTTTGGTAAAATAGGGATGGAACGTTTAGCGGTAAAATCAAATACGCCGGCTAAACAAAAATGGCTACATTTCGGATAAACTAAACTACTCGAGTACGGAAAACCAGACTCGAAAGGAGCGTCACATGGCAGAGAAACGATTGTTATTGATTGATGGGAACAGCGTCACCTTCAAGGCCTTCTTCGCGTTGTACACGGCATTAGGCAAATTTACCAACAGCGAGGGGCTGCACACGAATGCCATTTACGGCTTCAACACGATGCTGGAGACCATGCTGGACACGGTCAAGCCCACGCATGCCTTGGTCGCATTTGACGCCGGGAAGACCACTTTCCGGACAAAAATGTATGACAACTACAAGGGCGGCCGGGCGAAGACAGCGCCAGAACTGTCCGAACAATTTCCGTACGTGAAGGAACTCTTGGCGGCCCGGGGCATTCAGACCTATGAATTGCCCGACTATGAGGCCGATGACATTATCGGAACGTTGGCGAAGCAGGCCGAAGACGCCGGGTTTACCACGACCATTGTGACCGGGGACCGCGATTTAACGCAGCTGACCGATGACCACACCACGGTTTCGATTTCCAAGAAGGGCGTCAGTGACATTGAACACTACACGCCAGCTTACGTGAAGGAAAAGATGGGCGTGACGCCCGCTCAAATCATTGATATCAAGGGACTTCAAGGCGATAATTCCGATAACTATCCCGGTGTGACTGGGGTTGGACCTAAGCGGGCCGTTGATTTGATTGGCAAGTACGGGAGCATTGAAAACCTGTACAACCACATCGACGAGATCACGGCCAAGAAGCTTAAGGAACACCTGGTGGAAGACCACGAGCAAGCACTGATGTCGAAAAAATTAGCGACGATTTTGCGGGATGCCCCGGTTGAAAAAAAGGTTGCGGACTTAACCTACGAGGGCGACGACCAAGAAAAACTAGTCGAATTTTATCAACGGATGAACTTCAACCAATTCTTAAGCAAAATGAGCGTGGATGGCGAAGCGCCAACCGCAACGCCAGGCTTAAAGGACGTTGCGTTCACGGTACTTAAAGCCGACAATCTGAGCGATTTGCCAGCCTTTACGGACGGCTGTGAATTCTATCTGGAAATGTTGGATGAAAATTACCATACGGCCCATCTCGATGGTTTTGTCATCGGTGACAAGGACCAGTGGTGGGTCAGCCGCGACGTGACGCTCTTACAGCAAGCGCCATTAAAGGGCTTATTGGAAGCGAGCGACATTAAGAAGCAAGTCTTCGATGCCAAGCGGACGTACGTTGCATTACGGCGGTTAGACATCACGTTGGCCGGCGTCGACTGCGACCTCTTGCTCTGCTCGTATCTACTGAACACCTATGACAACAGTAACGACCTCGGTCGGGTGGCCATGGAACACGGCTATCACCAAGTAGCGACTGATGAGGATGTCTACGGAAAGGGCGCCAAGGCGGCGATTCCAGCCGATGACGTTGATTTCTTCTCCCACCTTGCCAGAAAGGCTCGGGCAATTGAAAGCTTACGGCCTCAGTTATTTAAGGGCTTAGAGGAAAATGAACAGACGCAACTCTACCAAGACATTGAATTACCGATGGCCTTCGTGCTGGCTCGAATGGAAGTGGCCGGTATCACGGTCCAAGCCAGCGAGTTGGAAGCCATGGGCAGCAAGTTTACCGAACAATTGGCCGAAATCGAACAGACGATTTACAACGAAGCCGGCGAAGAATTTAACATTGGCTCGCCCAAGCAACTAGGCCACATTCTTTTTGAAAAGATGGGCTTACCGGCTATCAAGAAGACCAAGACCGGTTATTCGACGGCGGTCGGCGTATTGGAAAAGTTAGCGGCCGAAGCCCCAATTGCGGAAAACATTTTGAAATACCGGAAGATTGCGAAGATTCAGTCGACTTACGTGGAGGGCCTGTTGAAGGTCATTCATCCAGACGACCACAAGGTGCACACCCGCTACCTGCAGACATTGACGCAGACGGGACGATTATCTTCTGTCGACCCGAACTTGCAAAATATTCCCGTCCGGAACGAAGAGGGCCGTGCCATTCGAAAGGCCTTTGTTCCCCGGCACCCCGGCTGGCAGATCTTCTCGTCTGACTATTCTCAAATCGAACTGCGGGTCCTCGCCCACATGAGTCATGACGCCAACATGCAGGAGGCCTTCCGTGAAGGCGAAGACATCCATGCGGCAACGGCACGACGGATCTTTAGAATGGGACCGGACGAAGAGGTCACGCCAAACATTCGGCGGCAGGCCAAGGCCGTTAACTTTGGAATCGTGTACGGCATCAGTGACTTTGGCTTGTCACAAAACATTGGTATCAGCCGGAAGCAGGCCAAGAACTTTATTGATACCTACTTTGAAGAGTATCCCGGCGTGAAGGCCTACACGGAACGTATGGTCCAACAAGCCCATGAATTGGGGTATGTTGAGACGATTGCGCATCGCCGGCGGTATTTGCCAGACATCAACTCCCGGAACTTCAATCAGCGGTCATTTGCCGAACGAACGGCCATGAACACGCCAATTCAGGGGAGCGCGGCTGATATTATTAAGATTGCAATGATTCGGATGGAAGATGCCATCAAGGACATGCAGGCCACGATGTTGCTCCAGGTCCACGATGAGTTGATCTTTGAAGCGCCAGCGGAAGAAATTGAAACATTGGCAAAATTAGTACCGAGTGTGATGGATTCCGCTATCGACTTAGAGATTCCGTTGAAGGTGGAAAGTCACTACGGGCCTACCTGGTACGACGCCAAGTAGGGTAAAAGGAGAGACGGTTTATGCCAGAATTACCAGAAGTTGAAACGGTTCGGCGCGGACTGAATCGGTTAGTGGCCGGTGCTACTATTGACCATGTTGAGGTGTTTTATCCCAAAATGGTCACGCCAGACCGCGATGAGTTCACGGCGGAGTTGATTGGCCGACAGATTGAGCGCATCGACCGGCGGGGCAAGTACCTGCTCTTTCGGTTCAGCGGCGACCTCACGATGGTGTCCCATCTACGGATGGAGGGCAAGTATGATGTCCAACCCGAGGGTAGTTCAGTGACCAAGCATACCCACGTGGTCTTTCACTTGAAGGACGACCGGGAATTGCGGTACACGGATACCCGTAAGTTTGGCCGCATGCAGCTGGTACCAACGGGACAAGAGGCCGAAGCGATGCCGTCGTTAGCTAAAATGGGGCCGGAACCGACCGAAGAAACGTTGACGTTAGCCTATATGCAAACGATTTTTGGCAAATCTCATAAAGTGGTCAAACCCTTTTTACTCGATCAATCGCGAATTGCCGGTCTAGGGAACATCTATGCCGATGAAGTGTTGTGGTTGTCAAAGATCAATCCATTGACGCCAGCTAATGAGTTGACCGAAGCCCAATTGGAAACGTTGCGGCAGAGTATCATTGAGGAAATGGCGTTGGCAATTCAGGGCCACGGAACCACCGTTCACTCGTTCTCCACGGCATTTGGCGAGGCCGGTCAATTCCAAAATCACCTGCACGTCTACGGTCGTGAGGGTGAACCCTGTGAGCGTTGTGGGACCGAAATTGAGAAGATCAAGGTCGCCCAACGCGGCACACATTTCTGCCCGAAGTGTCAGCCGTTACCAGCGGCAGCTTTGGAGGCGTTTGACCGTGACTGAGGTATGGGGATTAACTGGTGGTATTGCGACTGGAAAATCGACCGTGAGCGTCTGGCTGAAAGCGGCGGGGTTACCCGTGATCGATGCCGATGTGATTGCCCGTGAGGTCGTGGCGCCGGGAACCGAGGGCTTACGGCAGATTGCGGCGACCTTTGGCAAATTGTATCTGACGGCGGGTGAGCTTGATCGCAAGCAACTGGGCCAACTGGTCTTTCATGACCCGGCACAGTTGAAACGACTCGAAGTCATCACGACACCACTGATTCAAGCCGAGATTCAACGACAACTAGCAGGCTATCGTCAAAAGAAAGTTTCCGTCGTTATCATTGATGCGCCAACTTTCTTTGAGTCGGGTTACCTTGAAGCATTGACCGATCACGTGATGGTGGTGGCAACGGATGTGGCCACACAAAAACGCCGACTAATGGCGCGCGACCAGCTTTCAGCGGATGACGCTCAAGCTCGAATGGACCGGCAGTGGCCGATTGAAAAGAAGGCCGCCCGCGCAACCGTTGTCATTGATAACGGGGGAACGATTGCCGAAACGCGTCAACAAGTGGTAAAATGGCTTGACATGAGCAACTTAAAGTAAATGTTGGTGTGTCCTGCGCCTTACCGGTCGGCAGATGTGGGCTGGAACGGTGCGAACACAACTTGAAGTCTCGAAAATCGCGAGTCTTCAAGATTGGTTTTCTACTAAGCTGGCGAAGAACGCCGACCAAGTAGAATGACGCGCCTGAGCCCATATCTGCCGACCTCTCGGCTTACATTCATGTTCTATGGCAGTTTTGATGATAATTGGAAAGTTGTTACAGGGTATGTTGTGAGCGTTTGGGATGAATGGTTCTGACCCTCATTCTGGTAACGAGCAATCAGAGCTGGAGGAGGCCAGGGATGCAGCCAGCCGTGGTAATATTGATAGCTGGCCGTTGGCTAGCTATCAATATGGGCGACTTTGGAGACGCGCGGTCTATGCGTGACTTCAAAGCGAGCGAGAAGACTGGTGGTTTTTCCAGTCTGAAGCGTCCCCACAGCAGGCGAAATCCCTGGCAGCCGCAGTGCGGCCAATCAACACAATTTAGTATTTGACAATGATGAGAGAGAATTAAATTTAGCGAGGTGACCAAATATGCAGTGTCCACACTGCCATCATAACGGATCACGGGTCGTTGATAGTCGGCCCACCGACGACGGTCGGGTAATCCGTCGGCGCCGTGAGTGTGAGAGCTGCGGCTTTCGGTTCACGACATTTGAGCGGGTCGAAGTGACTCCTCTGTTGGTAATCAAGAAGAATGGGACGCGGGAAGAATTTAACCGTGAAAAAATTCTGAAGGGCATCATTCGCTCGGCTGAGAAGCGACCGGTGGGAATGGATGTCATGACCGACATTGTCGATAGCGTCGAAAATAAGATTCGCGCGTTGGGCGTCAATGAGATTTCCAGTCAGTTGATTGGGGAGTACGTGATGGACAAACTGGTCGACGTTGACGAGATTGCTTATATTCGGTTTGCCAGTGTTTATCGGCAATTCAAGGATACCGGTGTCTTCTTTAACGAACTGAAGGATATGCTCGATAAAGACAAAGAAAAGGCTAAAAAAGAATCAAACGGGCAAAGTGAGGCGAAGTAGGGTATGGAAGATTCCTGGCACCAATTGAAGCCCAAGGCCGGTTTTACGGTGCGGGTAAACGGTCGCATCAGTGACCTGAGTTGGCAAACGTTGACCCAACTCTACCAGCCCATCATGGGACCGAGTGCCGCAGGGCTCTTCTCGGCCCTTTTTTGGCTACCAAATCGGGGAACCTATCAACGACATACCACGTTGTTGGCGGCAATGAGCTTAGACCTGGAACACTTTTACGAGGCTCGGATTCGACTAGAGGCTACCGGACTATTGACGACTAAGGTGACCACCCAAGATGACCTAATGGGATTCATTTACGAGTTACACGCGCCCTTAGCACCGGCTGCTTTCTTTAAGGATGACTTGCTCAGTGTTCAATTACTGGGGGTCATTGGCGAAGAGATGTATCAGCAGTTGATTTCGACGAATATGCCAACGGTGGCACCGCTGGCCAATGAAAAAGACGTGACGAAGAACTTCCTAGAGGTTTTTCACGTGGATGGTCAGGAGTTGAACGATTTGCCCACGGCCATTACGAACGGTCGGCAACGGCTGACAAAAGCGCCCAAGAGTCCAGTTTTGTCGGCTAATGATGAGCCGGAATTTGATTTCAAACTGTTGGGTGAGATTTTAGAGCACTCGTTCATTGATACGCGTGCGGTTCAAGCCAATCGCCAACTGTTATTGACCGAACATGTGACCTACGGGTTAGATGAGGTCACTATGGCGCGTTATGTGGGTGAAGCTACCGACTTGGCAACGAATCAGTTTGACGCGGAGGCGTTTAAACGCATCGTTGCGCAGCATTTTGGTCAGCCACGCCGGGGTGTAGCGCCGGTGAAAGCAACTCCAACGCCGGCTGCGACCACGACCGGCACGCCGACGTCCGCCGAACAAGCGTTGATCAAGGTGGCCACGGCGACGGCACCAGCGGTCTTTTTACAGGCTATCAAACAGAAGAACGGTGGATTCGTCACGGATGGGGAACAACGTATCGTGCGCGACTTGGTTAGCCGCCAGCTGTTCCCAGAGGCCGTTTTAAACCTCATGATCTATCACGTTTTGGTTGATGAGGATAAGCCGACGTTAAATAAAAATCTACTAGATACGATTGCTAACGACTGGAGTAAGGCCAAGGTCAATACGCCTCAGTTAGCGATTCAGAAGATTCGTGAGCGGCAACGAGCTGCGAGTCAGCCGCGCAAGTCGCGGAACCGTCAGCCAACGGTGAAGGAAACCTTGCCAGACTGGGCGAAAAAGCCAGCGGCTGAGACGCCAACGGCAACCACTGCCAAGTTATCTACGGAGCAACAGCAGCGGTTACAGGAGCGCATTGCGAAGCTTAAAGAGAACCGCCAATCAGGAAAGGAGGACTAACCCATGGAAGATCTCAGTAAAACCATGCAGCAGCTGATGAATCAGCGCCATTTAAACGATAACTACCGTCAATTGATGGACAAAGTCTACGCAGATCCGCAGGTTACCCAGTTCTATCACGACCATCAAGCGGAATTGGCAGAAGACGTGATGACGCGTTCGGCAGCGAAACTCTATGAATTTGTGAGCGAACGGGAAAAATTAGCGAAGGGGGGCACGACCTTTGCAACGGGATACGAACCGCAACTGATCGTGTCGAATCACCTTATCGACGTTGCCTACGTGCCAACAGTCGAAACGCAGGAAAAGCAGGCCCAACAAGCATTGCGCCAACGGGTCAAGTCGATTGCCATGCCGAAAAATATTCGGGATGCCAGCCTGACCGAATTTGACCAGGACGCCGATCGTGCGGAAGCCTTGATGGCGGTCTTAGACTTTAAGGATGCCTATGAAGCGAGCCCCAAGCGTCGCCACCAGGCCTTATATTTAGCCGGAAGTTTTGGCGTGGGTAAGACCTACCTGCTGGCCGCATTGGCCAATGAGTTAGCAACGGATGGGTTCTCCAGCACGTTAGTTCACTTCCCGAGTTTTGCGGTCGAAATGAAAAACTCAATTGCCAAAAACGGCGTGGCCGATAAGCTAGATGCTCTGAAGAAGGCGCCCGTCCTCATGATCGATGACATTGGGGCGGATGCCATGTCCGCCTGGGTCCGTGACGACATTCTCGGCGTTATTTTGGAATACCGGATGCAAGAGGAATTGCCAACGTTCTTTAGTTCGAATTTTTCCATGCAACAATTGGAGACGGAACACCTGCGCATCTCAACGCGGGGGGATGATGAACCACTGAAGGCCCAGCGCCTGATGCAGCGAATCCGCTTCTTAGCCCGTGAAATCACAATGGTCGGCGTCAACCGGCGGCCGCAATAAGCTTGGATTCCGCCTTGCCGGCCTCTCGGCTTACACGGTCACTCTATGAACACCATAAGTATGACTGATCATAATGTTTGTCACCAACTGAACGGTCAGTGTAGTGTCCGGTTAATTTCAATATTTGTTATGGTTGAGAGGTTGAGAGCAAGCCAGAGCCGGAGGCGGCCAGGGATGTAGCCAGCTGTGTCGACGATGTTAGGCGGGGTATTTTCCCGGCTTACATCGTGGGACGACCTGAGAGACACGTGTTCTTCGTGGCTTTCAGGCGAGGCGTAAGCCTGGTCCTTAGGCTGGAGCCGTTCCCCATAGCAGGCGGAATCCCTGGTGGCCGCAGTGCGGTAATTTCACAGCAACAATCTTGAACAAATTCTCTGTCAGTGCTTGACAACTTTCACTGGCAAGTGTTTAATAGTCAATGAAACCAAGAAGAGCTATGACGAAAGACATGGTGCTTGCGGGATCGTTCACAGGAAGAGTTGGCCTAGCTTGGAAGCCGACTTAGCGACCGCAAACATTACCGCTTTCCCCAGCTGTCGAAAGGAAATTTTCGGCCGGTTCGTTCCGTTATCGACGATTAGAGTTCACGGGGGTAGTCTCGTGAAAAATATCGGGTGGAACCACGTTATTGACGTCCCCAGTGCCTATTTAGTTAGGTGCTGGGGACTTTTTGCGTCGATGACCATCCAAAAATCAATGAGGGAGATCATAATTATGGCAGATATTTCAATCAAATTCCCTGACGGTAAAGCAAAAGCCTTTCCAGAAGGGTCAACGCCCGAAGACGTTGCCAAGTCTATTTCCATCAGTTTAGCAAAGAAGGCCGTTGCCGCTAAGTTAGACGGCAAACTGGTCGACTACTTGACCCCACTCGCTGGTGACGGTGCCATTGAGATCATCACGAAGGACAGCGACGAAGGCTTAAGCGTTCTGCGGAACACGACTGCCGCATTGCTACGGATTGCCTTGAAGAAGGAATTCCCAGCCATTCGTTTGGGTGAAGTTAGTGCTGACGAAGACGGGTTCTTCGTGGATACTGACAAGGATGACCAACAAGTGAGCGTTGATGAACTGGACGCCTTAGCTGTGATCGTTGAAAAATTGATCAGTGACAAGTTGCCTATCGACCGGATCTCATTGAGCAAGGCTGACGCTTTAACCGCTGCCAAGGACGATCCTTACACGACGGAATTGATCAATGCCGTTGATGGCGATGCCGTTTCCTTCTTGAAGATCGGTGACCACCAAGTCTTAAGCGATGGTGCTCAATTAGCCAACACGGGTGACGTGAAGAAGTTCAAGTTACTCTCCGTTGCTGGTGCTTACTGGCAAGGCAAGTCCTCAAACCCAATGCTCCAACGGATCTACGGGACGGCCTTCTACAAGCAAGCTGACTTGGATGCCGACTTAGTTAAGCGTCAAGAAGCTCATGACCGTGACCACCGTGTCATTGGGAATCAACTGGACTTGTTCTTCGTTGATCCTAAGGTCGGTGCCGGCTTACCTTACTGGATGCCAAACGGTGCCACGATTCGTCGGACCATCGAACGTTACATCATCGACAAGGAAGTTGCTAACGGTTACCAACACGTTTACACGCCAGTTCTGGCTAATCTGGATCTGTACAAGCAATCCGGTCACTGGGCCCACTACCGTGAAGACATGTTCCCACCAATGGACATGGGTGATGGCGAACAACTTGAATTGCGGCCAATGAACTGCCCAAGCCATATTCAAATTTACAACCACCACATCCGTTCTTACCGCGAATTGCCATTACGGATTGCCGAATTAGGGATGATGCACCGTTACGAAAAGTCCGGTGCCCTGAGTGGTCTGCAACGGGTTCGTGAAATGACCTTGAACGATGGTCACACGTTCGTTGCCCCAGAACAAATTCAAGATGAATTCAAGAGCATCCTGGACTTGATGGTTAAGGTTTACAATGACTTTGACATCAAGGACTACACGTTCCGTCTGAGCTACCGTGACCCTAAGAACACGGAAAAGTACTTCGATGATGACGAAATGTGGAACAACGCGCAAAAGATGTTGAAGGGTGCCATGGATGACCTTGGCTTGCCTTACGTTGAAGCCGAAGGGGAAGCTGCCTTCTACGGTCCTAAGTTGGACGTTCAAACGAAGACGGCTCTTGGGAACGAAGAAACGCTCTCAACCATCCAATTGGACTTCATGTTGCCAGAACGTTTCGACTTACACTACGTCGGTGCCGATGGTGAAGAACATCGTCCAGTTATGATTCACCGTGGCTTGGTTTCAACGATGGAACGGTTCACCGCTTACCTGACTGAAATCTACAAGGGTGCTTTCCCAACTTGGTTGGCACCTAAGCAAGTTACCATCATTCCTGTTTCCGAAGAAAAGCATGGTGCTTACGCTGACAAGTTAGCTGCTGAATTAAAGGCTGCTGATGTTCGGGTCAATGTCGACAAGCGTGGTGAAAAGATGGGTTACCTGATTCGGGACGCCCAAACGCACAAGATTCCATACACGTTGGTTGTTGGTGAAGACGAAATGGCTAATGGGACTGTTTCTGTACGTAAGTATGGGGAAGATAACAGTGAATCCATGAGCAGTGACGCCTTCGTCAAGGAAATCTTAGGCGATATCGCTACTTACAGTCGCGAAGAAAACTAAATTTAACTTGGTGTTGAGAACGAAAGTGGTTCTCGAAACTAAATAATATAGTAGAAAACGGGGTCGCTAATTTAGCGGCTCCGTTTTCTTTAGGTAGAGTGTCACGTTGAGAAGTGGTAGTGTAGTTAATAGAGTTGCCTAATAGAACCCATTGACAAAATTCGTCGATGGTTATGCGTTGACGTATCTGAGGTGACTAAAGCGTATTTCAGAAGGAAGATGGTAAGCGTGTCACAGCCAAAAACAAACGTACTTGCCGTGACGATAGCAATTTACGTGGCAACGTTCGTGAGCGCCATTGAGGGGACCATTGTGTCAACGGCCCTGCCTACGATTGTGGGAAATCTCCATGGCGTTGCGTTGATGAATTGGGTATTTTCGATTTACTTGCTGGCTACTGCGATGGTAACGCCGATTTATGGCAAACTCGCCGATGTGATCGGCCGTAAACCAATCATGCAGTTTGGCCTGGGGGTGTTTATCGTGGGGTCAGCGATGAGTGGCCTGGCCTCTAGTATGCCGGTACTGATTTTCTGGCGAGCGATTCAAGGGATTGGGGCGGGGGCCTTGCTGCCAGTCTCGATGACGATCATTGCCGACATCTATTCGATTGAAAAACGGGCGAAAATTTTGGGCATCACCAACTCCGCATGGGGAATTGCGGCGGTGTTGGCACCTTTACTGGGTGGAATCATTATCGATAAGCTCAGCTGGCACTGGATTTTCTTCATTAACATTCCGATTGGGCTAATTACCATGATATTATTTCAATTATACTTACATGAACCCAAGCGACAACGGACGGAGAGCATCGATTATCTGGGGAGCTTTTGGCTGATGCTGTGTCTGCTCAGTCTGATGCTAAGTTTTCAAGTGCTCAGCAACCAGCCAATTGTCTGGGCGGGCTTCATTGGTGGCCTGGTCATCAGTGTCGTTAGCTTGATTCTATTCGTGCGGCGAGAGAAACGAGCGGTCGACCCGATCATTTCGCTGGAGTTGTTTAAGAATCGGCCGTTCATCGTACAAAATGGGATTGCCGCGTTGATCAATGGCTATCTGATGGCATTGACGGTCTACGTGCCGACCTGGGGCCAAGGGCTTCATGGCGTCTCTGCTTCGGAGGCCGGGTTAGCCTTAACTCCGAACTCATTGATGTGGGTCGTCGGGGCCTTTGCAACGAGTTACTTCTTAGCGCGGTGGACCCCTCGACGAATCCTGTATTTTAGTCTCTCTTTCATCTTAGTTGCGGGCTTAGCGTTGGCCATATTGCCCATGCAGGCGCCGTTTGGCTGGTTCTTTATCATCACAGCGGTCAATGGCTTTGGTTTCGGAATTGCCATGACAACGACCACCCTGACATCTCAGCGCTTAGTCTCGGCTGAAAATGTCGGCGTGGCAACCTCATTTAATACACTGGGACGGACGATTGGGCAAACCCTGATGGTCTCCATTTTCGGCATCATCCTGAACACGGGGATGCAGCAGGGCATCACGCATTCTGCGGGAACGAGCATGGCGATGATGAATCGTTTGATCAATCCGCAGACGGCAAGTGGCCTGCCAGAAAAGTTGTTGCCAACCTTGCGACAAATCCTGTATAATGGATTGCATTGGGTTTACGTGATTGGTTTTGTTATCGTTGTGCTGACCTTTGTCATTAACCGGTTGGATCATAGCAACCAGGTTTTGGGCAGTGGGGCAACCGACGATTAGCCGACCGTAAAGCCAGCGGGTTTTCTGAAAAACTATGAAACACCCGTTGACATGAAACGGGCTAGCTGGTATGATGGTTAAGTTGAGAAATTAAGCAGAGGCTTCCGCTTCTCGCCTTATGACGCAGGTTATTGGGCTGGATATGCACGTTATCTAATCTTTTAGATTGGATTTTGGTGCGGGAGCCGTTTGATTTTCATCAAAGGTTCCCGCATTTTTTTGTGAGTGAGATTTCTGCAGTTCTCGAGATTATTTTGGAGGTGGATTACCATAGCAAACGACACGATTGTCAACGAGGGGATTCGCGCACGCGAAGTTCGATTGATTGCCGGCGACGGTGAACAATTGGGTATTAAGTCTAAGCAAGAAGCTTTGCAGATTGCTGAAGACGCTAACCTCGATTTAGTTTTGGTTGCACCGAAAGCTAAGCCACCAGTAGCCCGGATCATGGACTACGGGAAATACCGCTTTGAGTTGCAAAAGAAGCAACGCGAAGCTCGTAAAAAGCAAAAAGTGATCAGTGTCAAAGAAGTACGGCTCAGCCCTACGATTGATACCAACGACTTTAACACCAAGCTGAAGAACGCTAAGAAGTTCTTGGCCAAGGGTGAAAAAGTTCGGGTCTCAATTCGTTTCAAGGGTCGGGCAATTACGCATAAGGACATTGGTCGTGAGGTGCTCAACCGGATGGCTCAGGAAACTTCTGACGTCGCTACTGTTGAACAACGGCCAAAGATGGATGGTCGCAGCATGTTCCTCATGTTGTCACCCATCGCTGAGAATAAGTAATTGATTGGGTAGCCTAGCTACCGATTTAAGGAGGATATTTCGTATTATGCCAAAGATGAAGACTAACCGCGCCGCAGCTAAGCGTTTCAAAGTAACTGCCAAGGGCGGTATCAAGAGTGCCAACGCATACACGTCTCACCGTTTCCACGGTAAGACCAAGAAGCAACGCCGGAACCTTCGTGGTACCCGGATGATGAACGAAACGACCATCAAGACTTACCACGCACTTTTACAAAAGTAAGCCGGTCACTAATTTTTCGGGTCGACGAAATGTCGACATAATGTTTGAATTGATTTAGGAGGAAAAGATTATGCCACGAGTTAAAGGCGGTACTGTTACACGCGCACGTCGCAAAAAGGTTTTAAAGTTAGCTAAGGGTTACCGTGGTTCTAAGCACCGTTTATTTAAGGTAGCTAAGGACCAAGTCATGAAGGGCCGTCAATACGCCTTCCGTGACCGTAAAGCTACGAAGCGTAACTTCCGTAAGCTTTGGATTGCCCGGATCAACGCAGCAGCCCGGATGAACGGTCTGAGCTACAGCAAGTTGATGCACGGCTTGAAGTTAGCCAACATTGACGTTAACCGGAAGATGTTAGCCGACTTAGCAGTTAACGATGCTAGTGCTTTCACTGCATTAGCTGACCAAGCTAAAGAAGCATTGGCTGCTTAATTCAGTTAATGATTAAAGGGACTTCGCGTATGCGAGGTCTTTTTTATTAGCCCACCACTGGCAACGCTTTTCGGTGATTGGCGACATTGTGTTGCTTTCGCCTTACCGGCCGCCAGATATGGGCTGGAACGGTGCGGGTACAACTTGAAGCCTCGAAGGTCGCGAGTCTTCAAGCTTGGCCTTCTACTAAGCTGGCAAAATACGCCAACTAAGTAGAACGACGCGCCTGAGCCCATATCTGGCGACCTCTCGGCTGAAATTACTGTTCTATGGCAATGTTAGACGATGAGCTTAATAAGCGTTATTATCTGTTGGGCGGTAGAATGCAAGATGCAGATCGATTACCAGGACGACAGATATTGTATATGCTGACATTTAACACTTGTTGTAGTGATCATCAACATGAGCCGGAGGAGGCCAGGGGTGTAGCCAGCCGTGGAAATCGTGGTAGCTCACAGCTACCACGATGGGCGACTTTTAAGACACGCGTTCTTCGTGGCTTAAAAGCGAGCGAGAAGACTGGTGTTCTTCCAGTCTGAAGCGTCCCCACAGCAGGCGGAATCCCTGGCAGCCGCAGTGCGACAAAGTTTAACCAATCTGTACCGAACAATATAGAGAGTAAACTTAGTGAATCTCAGCCGTTGATGGTGGTAAAATTGACTGGGATTGCGTATAATAAAAAGCTAGACATGCCGTTATTGGCAAATGGACGAAGGGGGGCAGTCACCCGCATGGTTTCTCAATTTAAGCCCACGTGGATGGTTACGAACATATACGATTTGACACCACAGCAACTGCGTGAAAACGGGGTCCGAGCAGTCTTGACGGACCTGGATAACACGTTGATTGCGTGGAATAATCCGGACGGGACACCCGAGTTGCGGCACTGGTTGACGCTACTCGAACTGGCCGGTATTCGGGTCATTGTCGTGTCGAATAACAGTCGCGCACGGGTTGATCGCGCGGTCGCACCGTTTAAGCTCCCGTACATTCATCGGGCGCTAAAGCCGTTATCGTGGGGATTGAGACGCGCTTTGCGGCGGTGGCACCTACGCCGTGATGAAGTCATCATGGTTGGGGATCAATTACTGACGGACGTGTGGTCTGCCCATCGTACGGGCATTCGTAGCGTGTTGGTCAAACCCATTTTAAAATCAGACGCGTGGATTACTAAGGGCAATCGCGTGTTAGAAAAAGTTGTGATGTGGCGGTTGCGCCACGATTATCCAGAATTAACTTGGCAGGAGGATCTTGATGAACGAAAAACACACTGAACCCGTTTTAGTTGACGGTGAGCCGCTCCACTGTATTGGTTGTGGCGCGGAGATTCAAACGACGGACAAGACGGCACCTGGGTACACGCCGCAGTCGGCATTAGATAAAGGCATGGAGAATCAAGAAGTGTATTGCCAACGGTGTTTCAGATTACGGCACTACAACGAAATTGTTCCCGTGGGACTGACCGACGATGATTTCCTACATTTATTAACGCAGATTCAGGATGCTAATGCGTTGATCGTGTACGTCGTGGACATCTTTGATTTCAACGGAAGTGTGATTCCAGGACTTCACCGGTTTGTGGGGAATAACCCAATTTTACTGGTGGGGAACAAGGAAGACCTCTTACCGCGTTCCTTGAAGCGCAGCAAGTTACAAGACTGGTTACGGCAACGGGCTAACGAGCAAGGCTTACGGCCAATTGACGTGACGTTGTTGAGCGCCAAAACCAACCAGTCCGTCGATCAGTTATTACAAATGATCAACAAGTACCGTGGCGACCGCGATGTTTACGTGGTTGGGGTCACGAACGTTGGGAAGTCAACGTTGATCAACCAAATCATTCGGCAAAATACCGGGGTCAAGGACTTGATCACCACGTCTCGTTTCCCTGGGACCACGTTGGACAAGATTGAATTACCACTGGATGACGATCACGTGCTGGTCGACACCCCCGGGATCATTCAAAATGAACAGATGGCCCATTTTCTGGATGGGAAAGACCTGAAGCTGGTGACGCCACAAAAGCAGATCAAGCCTAAGGTTTACCAATTGGAGAGCCAACAAACCCTCTTCTTGGGCGGAATTGCCCGGTTTGACTACACCAATGGTCCAAAGAGCGGCTTCACGGCGTACTTTGAAAACAACCTGTACATTCACCGTACGAAGCTGGAAAATGCCGACGACTTTTATGCGCGGCAATTAGGCCAGTTACTCACACCACCACACGCTGACGACAAGGATGATTTCCCACTGTTAGTGGCACATGAATTCAAGACCACCGAGAAGAGCGACTTGGTCTTCGAAGGACTGGGTTGGATCAGTTTGCCTGCCGGGGTCAATGTGACCGGTTGGGCACCCGCCGGTGTTGGTGTTTTACTACGACGAGCAATGATTTAATAATGGAGGAATAAAACTTGTTACGAGGCAAACAAAAACGGTATTTACGCGCACACGCACACGCCATGCACCCACTTTTTTCCGTGGGGAAGAATGGCTTAACGCAAGCTTGGTTGGATCAGTTGACCGGGGCGTTAGAGAATCGCGAATTAATTAAGATCAATCTCCAACAGAGTGCGGACGTTTCCGTTGACGAAACCAAGGCGTTTATCGAAGATAACACTGACATTCAAGTCGTTCAAACGATCGGTCGGGTACTCGTCTTGTACCGGGTCGCAACGGATGAAGAAAATCAAAAGATTTCAGCAGTCGTTGAAAATATGTAGGGAGGTTTGACTGGCGTGGTCAAGATTTTAGAACGAACGAGTACGCAGGTCGCTACAGAGATGGCGGCTACGGCGAAGAAACGTCGCATCGGTATTCTGGGGGGAACGTTTAATCCGCCCCATTTAGGACACCTGGTGATTGCGGATCAAGTGGCAACACAGCTTGGTTTAGATCGCGTTTTATTTATGCCTGACGCTGAGCCACCGCACGTTGACCGGAAGATAACGATTCCGGCCAAGGATCGCGTGGCGATGGTCAAGGCGGCCATTGCGGACAATCCGCGCTTTGATTTAGAGTTAACGGAAGTTGCGCGTGGCGGTCGCAGTTATTCCTACGACACCATGCTACAATTGACGCAAGCCCATCCGGAGAACCAGTACTACTTTATTATTGGTGGGGACATGGTGGCTTATTTGCCAAAATGGTACCGCATTGATGAGTTGGTCAAATTGGTTCAATTCGTAGGCGTCTGTCGTCAAGGCTTTACGCGTGAATCGCCGTATCCTGTGCTGTGGGTCGATGTGCCCCAAATCGGGATCAGTTCAACGATGGTCAGAGATCAGGTCCGGCGCGGTCAATCCGTGCGGTATCTGGTGCCGACCATGGTCGACCTCTATATAAAGGAGCATCTGTTATATCGTGACTAAACGAACGTATACAGAAAATATTTTTGCCGGCACGCGGCAGGAGTTGCTTGATCGCATCGAACAGCACTTGCGGCCGAAGCGCTTTGCCCACGTTCAGCGGGTGGAAGCGACGGCTGTGAAGTTGGCGCAGGCTAACGACGTTGACGAGGAAAAGGCCAGTATTGCTGGTCTGACCCACGACTACGCCAAGCAGCGTCCGGACGAGGATTTTATTGCGGCCATTAAGCAGTATCATCTGGATCCAGAACTGTTAAATTACGGCAACGCGATTTGGCACGGGGTGGTTGGCGCCGAGCTGGTCAAGCACGAATTAGGCATTTATGATGAAGACATCTTGAATGCGATTCGGCACCATACGACCGGGGCGGTTTACATGTCACCCCTCGAACAGATCGTGTACATGGCCGATTTCATTGAACCCGGCCGTGATTTTCCCGGTGTCGATGAAGCCCGTCAGATTACCGCCAAAGACCTGGGGGCCGGCGTAGCGTTTCAAACGAAGCACACGTTAGCCTACCTGATTGAAAATAACCAAAAGGTTTATCCAAAAACTATTGATACCTACAATGCGTGGGTACCGCGTTATCCCAACGTTTGAGAGGAGCACTTGCATGGAAAGCAAAGAAATTTTAGAAATCGCAGTTAAGGCCGCTGAAAGCAAGCGAGCAGAAGAAATGACCGCTTTAGATATGACTAAGGTGAGTCTGATGGCAGATTACTTCCTGATCATGGAGGCCAACTCTAACCGTCAAGTTCAAGCCATTGCGGACGAGATCACTGACCAAATGGCCGCTAACGACGTTGCCATTCGCGACGTTGAAGGTAAGAACGAAGCCACTTGGATCTTAATTGACCTGGGTGATGTGGTCGTTCACGTCTTCCAAAAGGACCAACGGAGCCACTACAACTTAGAAAAGTTGTGGTCTGACGCGCCAGAAGTTGATCTTGGCCAATGGGTTGAAGCATGATTTATCAATCCTTCGCTGAGCTTTACGACGAACTATTCGATCCAGCCATGTACGATCAGTGGCTGGATTTTGTCGCCGCTAGGGTCGCCCCAACCAGCGGTCCACTCCTTGACCTTGCGTGTGGGAGTGGTCGCCTAGGCGTCCTATTAGCCAAGGCTGGCTACGACGTGAGCGGCCTGGATCTGTCTGAAGACATGCTTGCATTAGCTGCGAAGCATGCCGAAGAAGACCAGGTGACCATGCCATTAGTTGCCGGGAACATGTTGGATTTGAGTGGGTTAGAGAGCACGTACCAAACGGTGACCTGTTTCGCCGACTCGTTCTGCTATTTGACCGACCTCGATGAAGTGACCCAGGCCTTTACCCAGGTCCGTGATCATCTGAATGTGGGTGGCAAGTTCCTATTTGACGTGATCACACCCCACCAGACGGATGACGTTTATCCCGGCTACATGTACAATTATGTCGATGACACCCGAGCCTTCGTCTGGACCAGCTATGGGATTGAAGACGAAGAACACGCGGCCGAGCATGATCTGGCCTTCTTCACGTTGAATGAAGATACCGGTGAGTATCGCAAAGTGACTGAGCTTCATCATGAGCGTACGTATCCGTTAGCCGACTACCAGGCTGCTTTGAAAAGGGCTGGGTTGACGGTGAACCGGGTCAGCGCTGACTTTGGAAATAGCGATGTGGCGGACGATACGACGCGCTGGTTCTTCGAGGTTACACGGGAGGCTTAGGCATGACGTTACAGGCAGTGGGCATCATTGCGGAGTATAATCCATTTCACAATGGGCACCGCTATCAGATCGAACAGGCCCGTGCGCAAACGGGAGCCGATGTGGTCGTGGCGGCCATGAGTGGCAACTGGGTTCAGCGCGGCGAGCCGGCAGTGATGGATAAATGGCAACGCACACAGGCTGCTTTGGCCGGTGGTGTTGATTTGGTCGTGGAGTTGCCCGGTGCGGCGGCCCTGCAACCGGCTCACTTATTCGCAGCCGGCGGTGTTAGCCTCCTGGCAGCGCTCCAGTGCTATTGGCTGGCGTTTGGAACCGAACACCCGGAGATGGATTACGAGCAGCTGATGGCCCATTTACCGACTGATCCGGCGACGTTTAAACGCTTTGACCAGACGTACGCCTCGCTCTTTCAAGGCTATCTGCGGGAGCAAACGGGGATTACCCTGAATGCGGCCAATGATATTCTAGGCTTCTTCTACGCACTGGCGAATCGCCGGCAAGGAGACCCGTTGACGTTGGTTCCGCTACCGAGAAAAGGGAGTCAGCATAATGACACCACGATTGAGACGGCAACGGCCTTTGCGAGTGCCACTGCGGTGCGTTCTGCGGCGTTAAACGGGGAATGGTCGGCAGTTATGCCGGTCGTCCCGACAACGACCTTAGACCTGCTACAGACGGCGCAATTGACGAGCTGGGAGGATTTCTGGCCGCTGTTGCGTTATCAGTTAGTCAGTGGTGACGTGGCTGATTTACGGCAAATGTATCAGATCACCGAGGGCGTTGAGTATCGTTTGAAGAAGGCGGCACTAACGAGCGAGAGTTTTGCGGCATTTATGCATGCCGTCAAGACCAAGCGCTATACCTACACGCGCTTGCAACGCCAGTCGGCCTACCTGTTGTTACAGGCTAAGCCGGCGGAGATGCAGCCGCAACCGCAGTACTTACGGGTACTGGGGTATTCGGCGGCGGGACAGGCGTATCTTCATCAGATCAAAAAGCAGGTGAGTCTGCCGTTGATCAGTCGCGCGGATCGGGATTGGCAAAAGGGTCCCGGTGAGTTTGACGATCGATTGGGCGCACTGCGCACCTTAATCACGGGTGAAGACCAAGATTATGGCCGAATCCCGGTGAAAAAAGCGATTTCAGAGTGACTATCAAGGAAATTACCTTGACATCACATTTTTTGACAGGTATAATTTATCACGTTGCATTGGAGGGATTGCGATGAAATGGTCGTTGACCGAGCTCCGCAAGAATCACCGGAATGATCCGCTAACGTTCGATGAAACGCTGGATTTAAAAGCGGACTTGATGGAACGCTATGGCGATGATGTTTTAGATTTAAGTCCCGTCCACGCTAAGGGAATTGTTTCCGTTGTGGGTGGCGACGTTGTCGTTGATGCACAGGTAACTGCGGACTTAACCGTCCCGTCTAGCCGCTCACTTGAGCCGGTAGACTTACCCGTAGATTTCAAAATGACGGAATTTTATGTTTCCGACCCCGCCGCAACGCAACGGTACGAAAAGACCGACGTTGTAATGGTGGTTAAGGATGACCAGATCGATATTGAGAAGGCCATCGGGGATAACATTATTTTACAGATTCCGATGCACATTCTTTCGAAAGCTGAACAACAGGGTGCTGAAATGCCGACTGGTGATGACTGGGAAGTCGTTGCTGAGGCTGACCTTGCTAAGGTGGAGAAGGAAAATCAATCAGTTGATCCACGTCTTGCAAAGCTAAAAGATTTCTTCCCTGATCAGGATGATCAATAATCTTCTTTGTAAGCCTTAAAAATTTTTTCACTGGTGGATATAATTTATTTGAAGGAGGTGTTTTCTTTGGCTGTACCTAAGCGGAAAACGTCTAAGACGAAAAAGGCTATGCGTCGTGGTCACATTAAGTTAACGATGCCTAATTTAACTGCTTGCCCTAACTGTGGTGAATTACGTAAGTCACACATGGTTTGCCCAAGTTGTGGTTTCTACGATGGCCGTCAGGTCGTTGCGGTTAAGAACGCAAACAACTAATTCAATTTAGTTTAAAAGCTCCCATGAAGTCCGCGGCTTCTGGGGGCTTTTTTTGTGCGGCGAAAAAATGGTGTCAGTTGAGGTACACGGCGACTGCCAGGGATTCCGTCTGCCGTGGGGAACGCCTTTAGCCGAAAGGGTTGTCGCCATCCCTGACTGCCTCTGGCTCAAACTGATCTTCTAAATATGTTCTGGACGATTAGCAAGTATGTCCATCTAAAATCACATGTTGACTGAATAATATCCCCACAGTAACAGGTAGAATACAAAGATTGTCGGGATGACCAAGCGGCACGCATTACAATTAGTCGTCTGCAAACCAACGTTGCCATATCTGCCGGCCGATAAGGCGATGGAACTACTAGGTTGTCCATTTTATTGACGTCCTAGTGTCGAACTTCCGTAGAAAAATATAAATTTTCATTTCGCAAATTACAAGAACAAGTTAGTCACTAGGACTAAATACTGATGTCAAGGGATTCTCATTGGTTGGAGTTTAGTAT
>NZ_BOLP01000020.1 GCF_016861695.1 Levilactobacillus andaensis
TTATTCCGGCATAGCTCAGTTGGTAGAGCACCTGACTGTTAATCAGGTTGTCGACGGTTCGAGCCCGCCTGCCGGAGTCGGGTTAACCTGGTTAGCCAGTTAGTATGCCGGCTTAGCTCAGCTGGTAGAGCATCGGTATCGTAAACCGAGGGTCGGGGATTCGAATTCCTCAGCCGGCATCAGAACAGTCGTTAGTCGTTGAGACTAGCGGCTTTTTTTGTGCATCCAGAAAATAACGAGACGGTTTTGGAAGTCGGTCGAATATCCGCAAAGGCAGCTGACAACATGCCATGGATCAAAAGTAGGCAGGACAATAGGATGTCGGCTGAAGGCCTTAAGGAACATACCGCAGTCTAGATACAGTGAGTCATTTGTGCGAGGGTGATGATTACTCGGAAGATAGCAGGATGTTGTGGCTGAGTTAAGCTGGTCAGTTGCAGTGATAGGCCGTATTAAAACTTCTATAATATAGAGCCAAAATGAACAATGATAACGCAGTTGATGACGAATTAAATGGGTGCTAGCCATGATCGTATCGGTATGACACGAATTATGCGATGGTGTAATGGAAACGTTTTCACAAAACACAGATATTGGTATAGCCATTACTAAATAATTGGTATAGATGACTAAAACGCCTATTCTACGGCACAGACAAGATTAAAAATAAAATTGATTTTTATCATTTCTCTATTGTGGTATACCTCTCTAAGTGCTATTCTATATTTAACGAATGAAAAGAAATTGGGAGATGTCATTATGAAGAATGTATTGTTAGTATCTGGCAAAGGAAACTGTGGGCACTTGTTTTTAGGAGAAGCTAAGCGGATTGCGGAAACTCGTAAAGTACCATTGAAGTTCAGTGCTGTTAGCAGCGACGATGTGACGACTGAGTTGGTCGCTGAACAGGATTTGGTTCTGTTAGTCCCACAAGATGGGGAAGCTCTGCACATCAGCTCCGTTGCTCCAGTTGTTGAGATTCCTAACGATATTTATGGCTGGTTGAACGGGGAAGCATTGGTTAAGTTTGCTTGCCGTCAATTGGACCAAAAGGCCGTTGTGGCTTAAGCTAGTTCGGAAGTAGCTGTCAGAATTACTTTCATTCGACTGAATTAAGCATTGACAACCTCTCCCTAAAATTAGATTGTGCGATTCGACTATCTTAAGGTCGAATCGCTTTTTTAATATTATTCATAAAAAAATTAATAATGAGAGTTGCCCCGAAATGAATAAAAAATAAGAAGATTGCATGAGATAGCTAATAATTCCATCATTGTTTTTTCGCGTGATACCGGGGGATGGAGACGCTTTTATGAAGGAAACCGTTGCGTAACAGGACTTCATGCAGTATAATAACTACTATGTTTTATTAGAGAGTTATGAGACATCAGCGCCGTTGAAATTACTACTGGCGACTGCGAAAGATAAAAATATTCATTTTGAGAAAAGCACTGGAGGTATTATAGTTTTGAATAACAAACCAGAATCAACCAGCCAAGATCGGACCTTCTTCGGTCAACCGCGTGGGTTATCGACTCTGTTCTTTACAGAAATGTGGGAACGGTTCAGTTACTACGGCATGCGGGCCATCCTGATCTACTACATGTACTACTCTGTTACAAAGGGTGGTTTAGGATTTAGCCAAGCAACTGCCGCTTCCGTTATGTCCATTTACGGGTCCATGGTTTACTTGTCCTCAGTTCTTGGGGGGTACATGAGTGACCGTGTTTGGGGAAGTCGTAAGACCGTCTTCATTGGTGGTGTCTTGATCATGTTCGGGCACATTGCGTTGTCCGTACCTGCTGGGTCAATGGCCTTGTTCATCTCCATTCTGTTAATCGTCTTGGGGACTGGGCTATTGAAGCCTAACGTTTCTGAAATGGTCGGTGGCCTTTATGATGAAGGTGACACGCGTCGTGATTCCGGATTCACCATCTTCGTGTTCGGGATTAACTTAGGTTCCTTAGTCGCACCATTGATCGTTGGTTGGTTAGGTTTGAAGTACAACTTCCACTTAGGGTTCTCCTTAGCCGCTATCGGGATGTTCTTGGGTCTGGTTCAATACTGGATCGGTGGTAAGAAGTACCTGAGCAAGGACAGTTTATACCCAACTGATCCGCTGGAACCTGGTGACATGAAGAAGCTGACCGTACGTTCAAGCATTGGTTTAGTGGCCTTTGCCTTAGTACTGGTTCTGATGTACCTTCTGGGTTCATTAAACTTAAATAACTTCGTGCTGTTACTTTCCGTAATTGCTATCGCTGCACCAGTTGTTTACTTCGTCATCTTCTTAACGAGTAAAAAGGTCACGCCAACTGAACGGAAGCACGTTTGGGCTTACTTGGGTCTCTTCATTGCCGCAATGATCTTCTGGGCAATTGAAGAACAAGGGTCATCCGTGTTGGCACTGTTCGCTGCTAACCAGACGAACAACCACTTCTTGGGCGTTCATATTTTGCCATCTTGGTACCAAATGTTGAACCCACTGTTCATCTTGATCTACACGCCATTCTTCGCCGCAATGTGGAACCGTTGGGGTAAGAAGCAACCAAGTTCACCTGCTAAGTTCGCAACTGGTATGTTATTCGCCGGGGCATCTTACCTGATCATGGTTATCCCAGTCGTCTTATTTGGGACGAGCGCTAAGGTTAGCCCACTGTGGTTAGTTGGTAGCTGGGCAGTTGTTGAAATTGCCGAATTACTGATTTCACCAATTGGACTGTCCGTAACGACGAAGCTGGCACCAAAGGCCTTCCAATCACAGATGATGAGTATGTGGTTCTTAGCCGATGCTGCTGGTCAAGCTGTCAACGCGCAGATTGTTAAGTTATACACGCCAGAAAACGAAGCGGCCTACTTTATGGGTGTCGCTATCGTGGCTATCGTAGCCGGGTTGATTATGTTTGCCTTGGTCAAGCCAATCAAGAATTTGATGGCTGGTATCAAATAAATCACGTTTTAAGTCGAAAAGTGCTACTCTGGTTAAACGGAGTGGCATTTTTTATTACCCTAAATAAAGGAGAGATTACCGATGGTTAAGGTCGCACTGATCAGCGATTTACATTTTGACGTTAACAAACAGCCTGTGGCGGACGTTTTAGCCCAACAGGCAGCTTATTTACGTCAGCAAAATGTGGGTGTCTATCTGATTGCTGGGGACATCACCAATCATTTTGACGCATCGTTGGCCTATGTGACGGCAATGCAGCACGACTTGGCGCCCGCCAAAGTGCGATTCATTGCTGGCAACCATGACATGCTCCATGACGTGACGTATGCGGCCCTAGAATCGCCGTTAGCGCCGACTTATCTCCATGCGGGGTATTTAGACGTGGCGGGGACGGACTGGCGGATAATCGGCAATAATGGCTGGTATGACTATCAGTTTGCCGATAACCTTAAGGGCCGCAACTTTTTAGCGTGGAAACGGGCATTTTGGATCGATGGCAGCATTAGTCAGCCGTCAAGTGATCAGGAACGCATGGACCATGTGTTGGCGGTGGTCGAAGCGCAATTGCAGGCGGCTCAAATTGCGAAGAAACGGGTTTTATTCATGACCCACTTTGTGCCGCGGCGTGATTATATTCGCTACACGGACGATGATCGTTTCTGGAATATGGCCAATGCAATGATGGGGAGTCCGCGGCTGGGCGACTTGTTGGCTCGTTACCAGGTGGAAATCGTACAGTTTGGGCATGTTCACCGCCATTTTGCACCCCAACAATTTGGGCCGACCTGGTACTATAACCAGACTTTGGGCTACCATAATCGGCGGATCAATGAGTGGCGAGGGACGAATTTTATGGCGGAATGGCGCGAAAGATTAAGAATTATTGACCTAAAATAAAAAAACTGCTAAAAAAGGCTTGACGGTTTATGCAGAATTTTGTATGATAATGAAGTTGATTCGTTACGGCGATTCACATTTTGGTGGGGTAGCGAAGTCTGGCTAAACGCGGCGGACTGTAAATCCGCTCCTTCGGGTTCGGTGGTTCGAATCCACTCCCCACCATTTTTATTATTGGGCTATAGCCAAGTGGTAAGGCAACGGGTTTTGATCCCGTGATGCACTGGTTCGAACCCAGTTAGCCCAACTAAGAACCAGTCACGGTGTGTGACTGGTTTTTTTATGCGCTCAAAAGGAGATTTTAGGGCCATTTGGTCAAAGCTAGTGGTTGGTGCGGACGTTGTGATGGGAACCATAACGTCTTGATGAGCACCGCCCAAGCATCGTTTGGCATGCGGTTATGTATTCGCTACCAAATCGGCGCGGTCAAAAAATTGACAATTCAAGGGAACTTCGCTAAAGTCAACTTAATAATTGCTCCAGACCATTTGTGTATTTGACGTAGAAAGTGGGGTTCTATGAATGGCAACATGCGTGCAACCTGAGGACCTGTTTGCCCTGCGGCCACTGGCACAGCCAGTGAGTGATGGGCAACGGGTGTACTACTTGGAAAGTCAACTAGACCAACAAAAGAATTTGAGCCAGGCCACAATCGATAGCGTGAATCTGGTAGACGGCAGTGATCACCGACAGTGGAGTCCGAGTGATGTCAGTGTTAATGAACTGGCCTTGAGCCCCGACAAACAGCGTTTAGCCTTTACCGGTGTGGTGGGGGACCACGCCCAGCTTTTTCTAGTGCCCTTAGATGGCGGTGCTCCCGAACAGATTACCCGCGGTGATGCGGACGTGACCACGCCCGTTTGGACCACGGATGGTCACTATCTTTACTTTCAAACGACGACTGGGGCCACGAAACCCAGCAAGCAGCCAACCGTGCAAGTGATTGACCGGTTGCAATATCAAGCGAATGGACAGGGGGTGCTGCCAACTGGGCTGACCTACCAGGCGATTCGTTATGAGTGGACGACCCATGATCAAGTTGTCGTGCTGGAACGCGAGCATCCCTTTCATATCACCGATGCCAACCAGCAAGGTCTGGTCTTTGATTGTGACCGGATGCCGGATGACGAACACGATTTCAGCGCCGGCGTCTTTTGGCACCCGTTTGACGGGTCCGTTGAGCGCCTGCTGAATCAGGCCGTTGCCAGTGGCTCGTTTGGCGCTGGTAAACTATCACCGGACGGACAGCGCATCTTGATGTGGGGCCAGGATAATCATATTCCCAATGTTTCTCAGTCCCATGCGTGGGTCGCTGAGATTGCAACGGGGAACCTGGTCGATCTGACCGCCCCACGTGATGTGGAGGTCGGCGACATGCTGGCGATTGACAGTCAGCAACGACTTTCGGGGCAATGGGTCGCCTGGTTGGATAATCAGACCGTTGTGTTACTTGAAAATGAGCATGGCCGGTTAAATCTGATCAGTCAAAATTTGGCAACGGATACCGTGACACCATTATTGACTGGCGACCGTGCCATCTGTGATTTCAGTGTAGTCGATGAACAGACCATCGTCTTTACGGAGTCGACCATGACCAGTGTGAGCCGGTTAAAGGCCCTTGACGTGGTCAGCAGCGACGAACAAGAGTTGGTGAACCCCAATGCGACGTATGAGGCTAAGCACGCCTTGGTGGCCGGTCAGCGCTTCACGTTCAAGGGGGCTGGCGACTGGGACATTGAAGGCTGGTATTTCCCTCCAGTAACGCCAGCGGCTAAGCACCCTGCCGTTCTGTACGTTCATGGGGGACCACAAGTTGACTTTGGTTATGGATTCTATCACGAGCTCCAGTACCTTGCAGGACAAGGCTATGGGGTCATTACAATCAATCCGCGTGGGGGAAACAGTTACGGTCAGGCCTTTGAAGAAGCCGTTATCGGCCACTATGGCGAGGGGGACTTTGAGGACCTGATGCTGGGAACCGATGCCGCACTCAAATTGGACCCAACAATCGATTCAGCGCAACTCTGTGTGACGGGGGGCTCCTACGGTGGTTTTATGACCAACTGGATTGAGACCCATACCTCACGATTCGCCGCCGCGGTGACCCAACGATCGATTTCAAACTGGATCAGCTTCTACGGGACCAGCGATATCGGCTACTTCTTTACACCATGGGAACTGAAACAAGACATGCGCGATATCAGTGCGCTTTGGCATTTCTCACCGCTAGCCTACGTCCAACAGGCAACGACCCCCATTTTGATTTTGCACGGTGAAGAAGACTTGCGTTGCCCAACGACACAGGGTAAGGAATTCTTCGTGGGCTTAAAGGAAGCCGGCGTGGAGACGCAATTGGTCCTGTTCCCTCAGTCGAATCACGAATTGTCACGGTCGGGATTGCCTAACTTACGGATTGAACGGTTGAAGCGGATCAACCAGTGGTTTAAGGCTCATTTACCGGTGAAAAATTAATTGTATGAGATCTGTAAAGATTATATTGTTTACGTAAGCAAGAACATCTGTTCGGCTTGCTATGCTATACTGATTAAACGCAACACTTTAGAGCGATAGTGAAGTTGAACCGATAGGAAAGGAATGTGCAGTCGGCTAGCGAATGATCAAGTATTCGCCGGCTAGCATAGGGTGTTGATTATGAAAATTGGATTTATTGGTGTTGGTGGGATGGCCCAGGCAATTATTGCGGGCTTATTGACGGCAAAAACATTTGCGCCGGCCGATGTGACGGTTCATAGTCATCGGCAAGCGAGTTATCAGCCCTACGCAGCGGCTCACGGTTTAGTCGCTGCGGACAGTAATGTCGCGGTGGCTGAAGCGAGCGACTTGGTTGTCTTAGCCGTGACGCCTAACGTGGCTGCGGATGTTTTACGAGAGACTGCCGATGTCCTGGCAACTGGTGAGAAGACCTTGATCTCAATCGTGGCCGGGCTATCACTAGATGAAATGGCCGGCATTGTGGGTGGAAATGTTCCAATCTTACGGACATTACCCAACGTTAACGTCGAGGTTCAAGCGGGGATGACCGCGGTAGCTGCGAATGATAAGCTAACAGGTGACGAGTTGACCGCAGCACTGCGGGTCTTCAACACGATTGGGTCCACCACGGACTTAGCCGAAGATCAATTTGGTGTCTTCAGTGCGCTAGCTGGGAGTTCACCAGCATACATTGATTTCTTTATTGATAGTCTCAGTCGGGCTGGCGTGAAATATGGGTTAACCAAGGCCCAAGCGACGCAGATTGCGGCCCAAGCAACTTTGGGATCGGCTAAGATGGTTCTTGAGAGCGACAAGATTCCATTTGCCTTGATCGACCAAGTGGCTTCACCAGGTGGGAGTACTGTGGCTGGTTTGCTTGCGATGGAGGAAGCTGGACTCATGACGGCCGTTGTGAAGGGCATCGATGCCACGATTAAACGTGACGCTGGTGAACCTGCATAAAAATGGCCGCGTCAGTTGCCTTTTTGGTCTATACCGATTATAATGAGGGTGTTGACTTAGAAGCTGCATCTTGATGAGGAGGAGACTCATGAGTATTGTCTTAAAGCACGCTAAAATTTACACCGGGGATGAGGTTATCCCTGACGGTTACATCCGATTCGACCGTCAAATTGAAGCGGTAGGCCCCGTGGCTGATTTTCAACCACGACCTGCCGATGAAATTCACGTGGTAACGGGCCGGACCATCGTCCCTGGGTTTATCGATGTTCATAGCCATGGGGGCTACGGATATGATAGTATGGATGGGGATGCTGATCAGATTGATAAGATGGTCAATCTGATGTCACTAGAAGGCATCACGTCAATTTTTCCAACGACGATGACGCAGTCGAATGATGCCATTTCCCATGCGATGCAGGGAATTGCGGTCGCTGCAGAACGGAATCCCTTGATCCAAGGCATTCACTTGGAAGGGCCGTTCATTGCGACAATCTTTAAGGGCGCTCAACCAGAGAAGTATATCAAGGACCCAGATGTTAAGCTGTTGGACCATTGGAACCAACTCTCCGGTAAGCGGGTTAAGTTAATTACGTATGCGCCGGAAGATGACGGCGCCAAGGCCTTTGAAGGCTATTGTTTAGCCAATAACATCGTCCCATCTGTCGGCCACTCCAATGCAACGCGGGAACAGTTGCTAGAAAGTCGGGCAACCCACGTGACGCACCTGTACAATGCGCAACGGGGCTTACGCCACCGCGAACCAGGGGTGACGGGGCACGCGATGCTGGAAGACAACTTGTACTGCGAATTGATTTGTGACGGATTCCACATCGTGCCAGATATGATCAAGTTGGCTTACGAGCAAAAGGGTCCGCACCGACTGGAACTGGTCACAGATTCCATGCGGGCTAAGGGGATGCCTGAAGGCGTCAGCGAACTTGGTGGTCAAAAGGTGATTGTTAAGGATCGGCAAGCACGACTAGAGAGCGGCAATTTGGCCGGTTCCGTGTTACGCTATGACGAGGCCTTTAGAAACGTCATCGACTTTACGGGTTGTGACGTTAACGATGCCGTGCAAATGAGTGCGGTCAACCAAGCTGAAGAATTTGGCTTGACCCAAAAAGGTAAACTGGTTGTGGGTCGCGATGCCGACTTAAACTTGTTGACTCGTGATCTACACGTGGAAACGACCTACAGTGTGGGTCGGAACATGCAGGAATTAGTGAAGTAGAAAATTAGAAGTTATTTTGAGAAGGGACGTTGGGTGCTGTGAGCTCACCGATTTATATTCAAATTCATAATGACATTAAACGCGCAATTGAGGCTGGAAAGTGGGCGGTTGGCGACCGAATTCCGTCCGAACGAGAACTGTCGCGAGATTTTGATGTGAGTCGGATGACGTTGCGGCAAGCCATTCAAACCTTAGTTGACGAAGGGATTCTAGAACGTCAAGTCGGGTCTGGGACTTATGTTGCCAACCAGAAGGTCCAAGAAAAGATGTCTGGGGTTACTAGCTTTACCGAATTGATGTTGAATCAAGGTAAGGTGCCAACCAGTAAGACCATTTCGTATCACGTGATGAGTCCTTCTTTGAGTGAGGCCGAAAAGCTGAAATTGAAGGAAGACGACCAGGTCTTACGAATGGAACGGATTCGTTATGGCGATGATGTGCCGATTTGTTTTGAAGTGGCCACCGTGCCGGAAAGCTTAGTCGATGGGTTGAGCAAGAAGGAAGTTACGAGCTCACTCTACCGGGCATTGGAAGATAAAAAGAAGTTAACGCCAGGCAAGGCCCAACAAACGGTTTCCGCCATGTCTGCTTCCGAACGGATCGCCGAATACTTAAATATTAAGCGGGGCGATGCCATTTTACGGTTGCGGCAGGTGACAGCGTTACAGGATGGGACGCCGTTTGAATACGTCCGGACCCAATACGTTGGGGAACGTTTTGAGTTCTATCTGGAAAAATAGCTAAAAAGTGCCTCACACGTGGAATCAAGGATTCCAGCTGTGGGGCACTTCTTGTAAACGTGGTGATAAAGATGTTTCATATTCGATTTGCACAACCGGGTGATGACTTTGCGGCCGTTGCCCAGCTTTACTTAACAACTTGGCGAGAAACGTATCGGCCATGGTTGCCGGCTACCTGGTTAGCCAAAATGACAACGGCGGCCTGGCATCCTGAACGGAATTGGCGCCAGACACTACTAGCGTTTGAAGGTGAACAACTTGTTGGCGTGTGCGCCTTTGGTCCCGCCCGTGACACAAATTTCACCGGGTGGGGTGAGCTCAGGTCGATCTACCTCTTAGCCAGTGTTCAGCATCAGGGTCTGGGACGTGATTTGGTCACGCAGGCGCGAGCCACGTTACAGCAGACAGGGTTTCACAAAGTCATGCTGTGGGTCTTGGCCGAAAATACGCCGGCTCAGCAGTTTTATCAGCGGCTGGGGTTCCGGGAAACAACGATTCGAAAGACACAGGGAATCATCCACGAGATCGCGTACGTTTGGCCTGCTGACGGACGAGCCGCAGGTAGTGGGGAATAACCGCGATGCGTTTGAGGCGCTTGGGCTCCTTCACAGTCCGGTAGAACCATTCTAAATGGTGGTCTTGCCAAAATTGGGGTGCCCGATCGACGGCGCCAGCGAGGACGTCGAAACTACCGCCGACACCCATCCACAAGCCCTTCGTGACGTGACGATGAGCCCGAATGAATTCTTCTTGTTTGGGAAAGCCCAACGCGGCGAAGACCATGTCTGGTTGGGTCCGTTGGATATCACGGACGACTTCAATGTCGTCTTGGAAGTAGCCGTCATGGAGACCAACGATGTTGAGCC
The DNA here is from genome assembly GCF_016861695.1 of Levilactobacillus andaensis. Taxonomy (GTDB): domain Bacteria; phylum Bacillota; class Bacilli; order Lactobacillales; family Lactobacillaceae; genus Levilactobacillus; species Levilactobacillus andaensis. The sequence goes on from NZ_BOLP01000020.1 coordinate 10,141, forward strand.
CGGGATACTGCTGCGGGAGCAATGTCCGTAACTGGTCGATCACGGCTGGCTTGGCACCGACGAAATAGGCAGAACGGTGTTGGTCACTTCCCCATTTGAGGAGGGCCTGTAAGGTATCAAATCCTGTGATTCGTTCGGGGAGTGGTTGTTTTAAGATTTTAGCGCCGTCGAGAATACCAATGCCATCGGGCGTGATGAAGTCGGCGTCCTGTAGCAAGGCGTGGTAGTCCTCATGGCTGTGCGCGTACATGACGATCTCGGGGTTAGCGGTGACAACGAATGTTGAGTGGCCTTGTGTGATTCGTTCCTGCAAGACGGTCGTGAATTTGGCCGCCGTTGTCTTAACGAAGGGGATGCCCAGGACCGTAACGGTCGGAAATGTGGATTGCATAGGTGACTCCTTTCGAGATAGTCACGCAGACTAATTAAGCCAGCGCGACTGTGTGAATAATCTATGACGCTCTACGCGTTTCATGCTAAAATAAGTCTATTGGTATCCATTTCACGGTTGATTAAACCAACGATAGCGGCTAGCAATAGCCCCGTTATAAGGACACCAAACGTTTAGTAACTGATTGGAAATACTAACTTTTTTAGAACATATTTGAAAACCAGCTAAGGGAGTAACTCATTATGACTAATTTGTATCCTGATGACAGTTTCACTCTGCACACGGATGCGTACCAGATCAATATGATTCAAACCTATTTTGAAGAAAAAATTGCGGACAAGCACGCCGTATTTGAAGTGTTTTTCCGGGACATGCCGTTTCACAACGGTTATGCCGTTTTTGCTGGCTTGGAGCACATTGTTCATTATATCCAAAATCTTCATTTTTCCCAAACCGATATTGAATATTTACGAGAAGCTGAAGATTATTCGGAAGATTTCTTAGATTACTTAGCCAATTTTAAATTCCGGGGCTCGATTCGTTCCGCGGTTGAAGGGGAACTGGTCTACGCGCACGAACCCCTCTTACAGGTTGAAGGTCCGTTAGCCGACTGTCAACTGGTTGAAACGGCCATTTTAAACATTATTAACTATCAAACGTTGATTGCCACCAAGGCCGCTCGGATTCGCTCCGTTGCCGGGGATGACGCTCTCATGGAATTTGGAACACGGCGGGCACAGGAATTTGATGCCGCTATCTGGGGAACCAGAGCTGCTTACATCGGTGGGTTCGATGCCACCTCGAATGTCCGTGCCGGAAAGGTCTTTGGGATTCCTATCAGTGGGACCCATGCCCATGCGCTGGTTCAGGCCTATGGCGATGATTACCAAGCCTTCAAGGCTTACGCGGAAACTCACCACGATTGTGTGTTCCTAGTTGATACCTACGATACCTTGCGTAGTGGGGTGCCGAATGCCATTAAGGTGGCCAAGGAACTTGGCGATAAGATCAACTTCCAAGGGGTCCGCATCGATTCTGGTGATATGGCCTACCTGTCCAAACGGGTACGGCAAAAGCTGGATGAAGCTGGCTTCCCGAACGCTAAGATTTATGCGTCAAACGACTTGGATGAAAAGACGATTCAAAGTCTGAAGATGCAGGACGCCAAGATCGATGTTTGGGGAATCGGGACTAAGCTGATCACGGCCTTTGACCAACCCGCTTTGGGGGCCGTCTACAAGATGGTCGCCATTGAAAATAATGCGGGTAAGATGCAAGGCACGATTAAGCTGTCGAACAATGCCGAAAAGGTGACGACACCAGGCAAGAAACAAGTTTGGCGGATTACTAAGAAGGCGGATGGCAAGACCGAAGGGGACTACGTGACGTTGATCGATGAAGATCCCCGCAATGAGGAGTCCATCTTCATGTTCCATCCGAGCTATACTTACATCAATAAGACGGTCAATGACTTTAATGCCCGACCAATCTTACAATCTATCTTTGAAGAGGGTCAGCTAGTCTACAAGCTGCCAACTCTCTCCGCCGTACGGGATCGTGCGCGGGGGGCGTTAGCCAATCTGTGGCCAGAATACAAGCGGGACTTGAATCCACAGAAGTATCCGGTCGATCTGTCACAAGATTGCTGGGACCACAAGATGGCCATCATCAAGGATATTCACGCTTACGTGCAAAAGATGCCCGAATAGTCGAGCAAAAATATTAGGGGGCAGGTAACATGCGTGCGATGCAAAAAGAGATTATTGAAGCTTTAAGGGTGCAACCATCCATTGATCCCGCGACTGAAGTTCGGCGCAGCGTCGACTTTCTCAAGGATTATTTAAAGCACTATGACTTTATGAAGACGTTAGTATTAGGGATTTCTGGTGGCCAGGATTCCACGTTGAGTGGGATTCTGTGTGAAAAGGCCGTGACCGAGCTGCGACAGGAGACTGGCGACAGTGAGTACCGGTTCATCGCCGTTCGCTTGCCTTACGGTGAACAGGCCGATGAAGACGATGCTATGATGGCGATTGACTTCATGGGCGCTGACGAGGTCGAACGCGTCAACATTCAACCCGCAACGGATGCCATGATGGCAGCTGTGAGCGCCAACGATGAGACCGTGAGTGATTTCAACAAAGGTAATATCAAGGCTCGTCAGCGCATGATTGCGCAGTACGCCATTGCGGGTGCCCGTAACGGGGCCGTTGTGGGCACTGACCATGCGGCTGAAGCAGTTACTGGTTTCTATACCAAATATGGGGATGGCGCCACGGATATTTGCCCAATTTGGCGGTTAGATAAGCGTCAAGGTGCGGCAATGCTGTCCCTACTGGGTGCGCCAGAACACCTATACAAGAAGGTCCCAACGGCTGATCTAGAAGATGACCGGCCAGCTTTGCCCGATGAGGCGGCCTTAGGTGTCCGTTACGATGACATCGATGACTACTTAGAGGGTAAAACAGTTAGTGATCACGCTGCGGAAGTCATTGAAGGTTGGTACCGTAAGACCGCGCACAAGCGGCACTTACCGGTCAACGTTTACGATACTTTCTGGCGCGAATAAGTTTTGGAGGAAGCAACTATGCAGAAAAATCATGTACGAAAGAATAAAACACAAAAGAATAATATGACCGGTTACATCCAGATTCTCTCTGGCGTCTTACAGGGAACAGAAGAGGGTGCTGGTCAAATGAATGCCGACTTTGAAACGTTACGGCAGGCTATCGACGATGAAAAAGTCAGCGAACTTTCTCAAGTCGACTTACAAAAGATTGCGGACAACTTCCAACGGGGCACGGATGCTTATGAAGCTAATTTAAATAAGCTCGAACAAGCCGATGCACCGGTTCGTGTCCTGGGTAAGCACAAGTCATTAGTGGCTGCTTACCGGACTTACGTCGAAGCTTGTCAATCCATGACCGACAGCATCGATGTTGAACACCAAGCCGTTGACCAAACGGTATTCGATACGGCGGAAAAGACGCAAGAAAACGCAATGGAAAAAGTGACCGCTAACACGCAGCGGATTATGAACAGTCCGATGTAATCGTGATCATCGTTCCAATAAGAAGCTGTGCAACTAGTCCCCATTGGTACTGGTCGCGCAGCTTCTTTTGCCCCTAGATGGGCTGTGAAAAAATCAGACCAGACCTCAGCGTACCGCCAACGGTTGCGGTACCTATCATGGTATAATGCACGTATGAGTTAAACCTAATTGGTTGGTGAGACTGGCTAAACGTGCTGACAAGGTGGGCGTTAGAACCAGTAGTTAAAATCATCGTTTAGTCGGTCATTACGAATCAATCACCAGCAATAAATTTGATAATGGAGGGGTTGCATGGCAACACAGAGCGAAACGAAAATGAGTGACTTAGCACAACCAGTTCATCAAAGCCTAAGCCAGTACCGTGTTCAGCAGATTCAGGCCGTGTTGACCCTGTTGGATGAAGGAAATACGGTGCCATTTATTGCCCGGTATCGTAAGGAACGTACCGGGTCACTAGATGAAGTTGCCATTCGAGATATCGAGGATGAAGCCCATCGCCTAACGAAGCTGAATCAGCGGCGAGCAGAGGTCCTCAAAATCATTCAGGAACAAGGCAAATTGACACCAGCACTCCAGCAAAACTTGGCGCACGCCACGGTGCTACAGCAGGTGGAGGACCTTTACTTACCCTATAAGCAGAAGCGACGGACCAAGGCCACAATTGCCCGGGAAAAGGGTCTGGCACCGCTCGCTAATTGGTTGCTCCATTTTCCAGCGACCGGTTTGACGGCTAAGGCACAGACCTTTGTCGACCCAGCCAAGGAGTTGCCCGATGTGGCGGCTGTTTGGGACGGTGTTCACGAAATTCTTGCCGAAACGTTCAGTGAGCAGGCGGCCTTTCGTGAGTGGATTCGGCATTACACGTGGCAACACGGTGAGCTGACTAGTAAGCTAAAGCGGGGTGCGGCTGATAACGATGAGCAGCAAGTCTATGCGACCTACTATGATTTTCAGCAGGCGTTGAAGCAATTGCCACCTTACCGCGTCTTGGCATTGAACCGTGGTGAACGTGAAAAAATCTTGACCGTTAGCCTGACCGTTGATACGGCATCGATCCTACAATATGGGCATTTTCGACTAGTGGGTCAGCACAAGGGCCCAGCTGTTGCCAAGATTGAAGCCGCCTTTGCCGATGCTTACAAACGATTCCTGGGTCCAGCAATTGAACGAGAATTGCGGCGGCAACTGACGGATAAGGCCAGTGACCACGCCATTCAGGTCTTCGGGAATAACCTGTATCATCTGCTGATGCAGGCACCCTTGAAGGGCAAAGTCGTGATGGGCTTTGATCCCGCCTACCGAACGGGTTGTAAGCTGGCTATTATGGACCCGAATGGTCGTTTCCTGGCCAAGCAGGTCATCTACCCGCACAAGCCAGCCAATGCCCAGAAACGGGCCGCGGCGGCGCCAGAATTTAAACAATTGCTCGAAAAATACCACGTTGAAATGATTGCAATCGGCAACGGGACCGCTAGTCGGGAATCCGAGGAGTTTGTCAGTGATATTTTGAAGACGCTGGATCATCCCGTCTATTACGTACTGGTCAATGAAGCCGGTGCCTCGGTCTATTCGGCCAGTGCGAATGCCCGTGCCGAGTTTGCCGATTTTCACGTTGAAGAACGGTCCGCCGTCAGCATTGGTCGGCGGTTGCAGGACCCTCTCGCTGAGTTGATCAAGATCGACCCCAAAGCCGTGGGTGTCGGGCAATACCAACACGACGTCCCCGAAAAGGCACTGGACGAGCAACTAGACCGCGTTGTTGAGACGGCGGTCAATCAAGTTGGGGTCAATGTGAACACGGCCAGTCCAGAGTTGCTCACACATATTTCTGGTTTGACGGCGACGACCGCTCAGAATATCGTGACCTATCGGAATGAAAATGGGGCGTTCAATAGCCGCAAAGACTTGCAGCAGGTGCCGCGCTTAGGGCCCAAAGCGTATCAACAGGCCGTGGGTTTCTTACGCATCATTGGTGGGACCGAGCCATTGGATAATACGGACATTCATCCGGAAAGTTATCCAGCGGCCCGGCAGCTCTTAAAGACGTTGGATGAGCAGCAGGGCATCGGAACGCCGAAATTACAGCAACAACTCGCTCAACTCAACCAGCAACAGTGGGCGGAACGGCTACAGGTGGGGACCGCAACTTTGGCTGATATTCTGGATGGTCTGAAGAAACCTGGTCGTGACCTACGAGAGACCATGCCAGCGCCGTTATTACGGCAGGATGTCTTGACCATGGCCGACGTGAAGCCGGGGATGGAACTACAAGGAACCGTCCGTAACGTGGTCGACTTCGGGGCCTTTGTGGATATTGGCGTGAAACAGGATGGCCTGGTCCACATTTCGCAATTGGCCGACCATTACGTTAGTGACCCCAGCACGGTCGTGACCATCGGTGATGTCGTGACGGTTTGGGTGCTGAGTGTCGACGAGAATCGGCAACGCATTCAACTGACGATGCGAGCTGACCACCATGACTGATCAAGAGTTGCAGCGGCTCGTTGAAAAAATCTCGCAGGAGAGTTTCGGCGTGCCATTTCGCCACCAAGCTACATTTAACGCGCGACTCCGGACCACGGGTGGCCGGTATCGACTCACGGATCACAATATCGATATCAACCCGAAAATGTTGACGGAACACGATCTGGCAACATTAGTGGGGGTCATTAAACATGAACTGTGTCACTACCACTTACACATGGCGGGCCAGTCCGGTCAGCACAAAACGGCGGCATTTAAAAGGTTACTAAAACGTGTTGGCGGTTTGCGGTATGCGCCGGCACCGGTGAAAGCCAAGTCCCGGGTCCACCAGTGGCAACTCTACGTCTGTACACATTGCCATCAGCAGTATTACCGGGCGCGGCGAATCGACGTTTCTAAAATGGTGTGTGGTCGTTGTCACGGTCGCCTGCAATGGCAGAAGACCGTGATCGCAACGACGCGACCAGCAACGACTAGGAGGTAAATAGGATGGGTAAAACAATCATTCGGGTCCCAGCGACCTCAGCAAACTTGGGACCAGGTATCGATTCGATTGGGGCGGCGTTACATCTATATTTGACCGTGATCATCGAAGAAAAGACGGAAGAATGGCGGGTCAACCACGCTTTAGGCACCGAAATTCCCCGTGATGAGAACAACCTGATGGTGCAAACGGCATTGAAGATCAAGCCGGACTTGAAGCCGCACCAATTGACGGTCATGTCGGATATTCCAGTGTCTCGGGGGCTAGGGAGCTCCACGAGTGCCGTGATCGCCGGTATCAAGATTGCTAACGAATTAGGTGAGCTGAATCTAAGCATTCCAGAGCAGCTAAACTGGGCTGTGAAATTAGGCGGTGAGCTGGACAACGTTGCCCCCGCATTGATGGGGCAGGCAGCCGTCGCCACAGTCGATGGTGACCAAGCGAATGCCATCAAGTTACCTTTGCCCGACCTGCGGGTGCTCGTCTTCATTCCGGGACAGACATTGTTGGCGCAAAAGAGTCGTGAAGCACTGCCCAAGAAGGTTTCATTGGCAACGGCGGTTCATGCCAGCAGCGTGGCCAATGTTTTGGTCGCAGCGTTGATGACTAAGGATTGGGACTTGGCTTCGCAAATGATCGAACGTGATGAATTTCATGAACAAGCGCGGTCACAGCTGGTTCCTGAACTGAATCTGATTCGGGATGCGGCGCATGAGCTAGGTATTACCGGCACCTATTTGAGTGGTGCCGGTCCAACCGTCGTGACGTTTGGAACTTCTGCGCAACTGACCTTATTACGGGCCAAGCTAGCAAATGCTGATTTACCGGGCAGTTTGCGGATTTTGGAGCTTGATCAGGACGGTGCGACTGTCCTTACAGATGCATAAATTTAAATTATTTTGAATTAACTTGCAAAAAATATTGTCAGGTGACGAATCATTTGTTATACTATTTCTTGTGAGTTAATGCGGCCATGGCGGAATTGGCAGACGCGCAAGATTAAGGATCTTGTCCGGGTAATCCGGGTGGAAGTTCGAATCTTCTTGGCCGCATCAGAATTTACCGTAAGCACTGATCAGAATTGTTGATCAGTGCTTTTTCTATTTGCAGAAAATACTGGGGAGCAAGTAGACGTGCTATTCTGATGGAATCATGATAGGTTAACTGTGGTTTTGATTATCGCTTACTATTGATTACTAGCAGCTTTTAGGAATAGTGAAATTAAGGAGATAACAGTATCATGAAAAGTATCGCGGATTATTTGTCTCTGAATTACGTGGTCGCTACGAAATGTCTGTTTGACAAGACGTTGGTCCAAGAATCAAAAAAAGCAAATCGGCCGATGGGCTGACTTGCTTTTTTATGATTGTAAACCTTGAATATAACTTTTAGCTTTGGCACTGTCGAACTTAGCAAAGGTTTTACCTTGAAGCGTATATGCATAAGATTCTGCGACATTTCCAAGTGGGGCATAGAACTTTTTGCTACCAACGTTAACGGTAATTCTGAAACCATCGGCGTCATGGTTAAAATTGTCATGAGTCATAAATACATGGCCCAGAGAGACTTTTAGTTTGTAAAGATAAGTTTTACCTACTCGTGTCTTAGTTGTGCCAAATCCGGCTAATGGCTTGGACAAATAATAGGTATAGTTAGAGGTGCCACGCGTAAATTTCTTGATTTTTACCGACTGAGAAATTTTACTGTAATTTGCATTACTGCCAGACTTGTAGCTAGTCGTGTAGTAATTCAAGTAGTTGTCTGACGTTACAGTAATAAACGGATTATTTGCGCAATCCGTGTCAAAATAAGATTGAAGACCCTTTTCCTGTAAGTCAATCAAATTACGAACACCATTATTTGCAAATGCTGTGTTTTTAGTGTACTTGGTGAGTGGCGTACCATTGGTCGTTGAAATGGCACTTCCTGGGAGCTTGGTACCAAGTCCTTTAAACACTTTACTTTGATTCTTTTTACTTAAGCGTGAATTGTAGACGGTAAATGTTCCCTTTTGAAACACAGTGCCTGAAACAACTGACCCTTTACCAAGTGTCACAGTTTTACTGGCACCATTCGAGGCCTTTACTGCGCTAGTCGTGTAAAACACGTCCGTTGCTGGTGCGTTAGGCAACGTATCGTTCTGACCGTCTAGAGTGAGTGCTGTAAGGTTAGACATGCCAACTTTATCAAACTCTCTGTCCACCTTTTTACTCGTGGTTGTGGGTTTATTATCTGTCTTTTGCGTAGCAGTTAGATATTTTGTAGCGCTTGAACTCAGTGCGGACGCCTTAGTTGTGGTAAATCCAATCCCTGAAATTGCCCCAAGCAGCATGAGACTGGCAATACCTTTACGCTTCAACTTTAACAATCGTGTTACCTCCTAATATGTGTGACTTGCAGTCATTGTAACGTAAACCGCGAAGTATTAATACAGACTTAGTTAATTGGTAAGGGGCAGCATTAGTCACCCATGGTACTTCATTTGTAAAATCACCCGTCTTTCTGAAAATGATTACCACCTAAATTAAACAATCTTGCCAACTAATTTTCGCTTAAATGACAAACAGATAACAATTTCGTCTAGCAATCGTTTTCAGGCAAAATGGGTCTTCAAAAAGCTTTAGGAAGAGAGTAAGATTGTTTCTTAAAGCCGGGACGGTCAACTTTTTTAGCTAAAACTTTTCCAGCAAAATTACTGACTTTTGTCGTCCCAGGTGTTAAAGTAGTTATCTTGTGTCAAATTAATTGGCAAAAATTTTAAAGGAGGTCGGCGCATGAGCGACTTAACCAAGGGTAATTCCCTCAAACTTATTTTCTTCTTCACGATTCCATTATTAATTGGTAATTTATTCCAGCAATTATACAACGTATCCGATACCGTTGTTGTGGGACAAACCCTTGGTGTTAAGGCGCTTGCGTCCGTTGGTGCAACCGGCTCCATAAACTTCCTAATCATTGGTTTTGCCCAAGGGCTAACTGCCGGGTTAGCCATCATCACGGCCACCCGTTTTGGGGCGCGTGATTACCGGGGCGTCCGGCGGTCATTCGCCGCGAGCATTGTCATTGCCATTATCATGACAATTGTCTTGACGGCACTGTCCTTGACCTTCGTTGATCCCATCTTAAAATTAATGCAAACCCCAGCGTCCATTTATCCTAACGCGCGAATCTTCATCCGGACCATTTTTGCCGGGATCTTCGCCTCAATGGCATTTAACCTGTTATCTAACATCATCCGGGCACTCGGCGACTCACGGACACCACTGATTTTCTTGATCATTGGGACCATCGTGAACGTCTTCTTGGAACTGCTCTTCATCCTCGTCTTTCACATGGGAGTTGCCGGTGCCGGTTGGGCAACCGTAATTTCTCAAGTTGTCGCTTCATTACTCTGTGTGATCTACATTGTTCGTTCAATTCCGTTACTTCACATCTCACGGGAAGACTTTAAGATTGACACCAAGGAATTGTGGGCTCATTTCTCAACCGGGATGCCCATGGGCTTTCAGTTGTCGATCATTGCCATTGGGACGATGGTCATGCAGGCCGCTTTGAACTCCTTAGGGACCGATTCCGTGGCCGCATCAACGGCCGCTTCCAAGGTCGATCAACTGTGTTCACTGCCAATGTCATCCTTCGGGGTCACCATGGCCACTTTTGCCGCCCAAAACTTTGGTGCCGGTAAGTACTCCCGAATCTTAGAAGGGGTCAAAAAGACGCTGTGGTTGTCCGGAACGTTTGCCGTTTCCGCTGGCGCACTGGTCATCTTCTTGGGGCGGCCAATCGTCACCCTGATCATTGGGGATGCCGACGAACACGTCATCCAGCTTTCCCAAACGTACTTTAACATTGTCGGGAGCACTTACCTGTTGTTGAGCGTCCTGTTCATCATTCGGAACACCCTCCAAGGGTTAGGCCGGCGAGTGTTGCCAACGTTAGCTGGAGTGGGTGAGTTGACCATGCGGGTCTTCGCGGCACTGTTTATGGTGGGGGCCTTCGGGTATGCCGGAGCCGTTTCCGCTGAACCCTTAGCTTGGTTGGGTTCCTGCGCGATTCTGGTGCCATCATGGTTATCAGCTGTGCGGCAATTGAAGAACTTGCAGCGTTCCGAAGACGTTGCGGCAGGTAAGACGGAAAAAAAAGTGGTGGAATCTGTACCAGTTACGTCCGCAAAACAACCAGTTCCTGCGCAAAATTAGAGTCTTATCGTCAAGCGTGCTAAACTAAGGTGTGGTCAGAAATGACCATGCCTTTTTTCTTTGGGCCGGCACCATAACCTGAATCGAGGAGTGCTTTAAGCGATGACAATTAAAAATTTTATTTTTGATATTGATGGCACGTTATTGGACACGGAAGCCATGTACATTAAGGCGTTACAGGAAGTTTTGCACGAACGGGGGATGAACTGGCCCTATCCAGAATTGGCCAAAACCTTTGGGATTCCCAGCCGTGACGCATTGATTCGGTTAGGCATCAAAGATATTGACGGCGTCTTGGCCGAATGGACGCCCAAGACTGAAGAGAAACCGTATCAGGACACCGTTGCGGTCTACGCCGGGGTCAAGGACGCTCTGGGCAAGTTGCGGGATGCTGGGGCCAATTTGGCGGTCATGACGTCTAAGCGCCAGTTTGAATTTGACCGGGATGTTGTGGGCCACGGCCTCGCACCTTACTTTAGCCAGTCCATTGTTGCTGAGGACATTGCTCATGGGAAGCCAGCACCGGATGGGATTTTACTGGCGATGAAACGGCTAAATGCAACGCCAGAGACGACCGTCTACGTCGGCGATACGGTCTATGACGCGGATGCCTCTAAGGCCGCCCACGTGACCTTTGGGTTTGCTGGTTGGAATGGCAAACGGCCCACGGATTTCACGGCCGATGTCTCGTTCATGACGCCACAAGCGATGTTGACACTGCTAAAAGCGTAATCTGACAGGAAAAATGAGAAGCGTTCCCCCTAAAGTATCCCGGACTGGGGTAGCTGGAAACGCTTTTTTATGCTATATTTAAAGCGGACTAAATTTTACGAAAGGCCGCCATGGAGCGGTCAACGAAGGGGTGGCAGCATGCTTGCCATAATCGTTACAAGTCACGGGGAATTTGCCCGTGGAATTTTACAGAGTGCCGAAATGATATTTGGAAAGGCGCAACGCGTACTCGCCGTTACATTGGCGGCAAACGAGAGCGTCGAAGATCTGGCCAATCACTATCAAGCGGCCATTGAAAGTATGGAACCAATTACAGAATTACTTTTCTTAGTCGACTTGTGGGGCGGCTCACCTTTTAATGCGGCCAGTCGTCTCGTTGCCCAGAACCCAGATAATTATGGATTGGTTGCTGGACTTAATTTGCCGATGCTGATCGAAGCGTTATCGATTCAAAACCAGCCGTTAGCTGATGTGATTCCACATCTGGAACGCACGGCCCGGGGCGGGGTTCGTCACTTGGATTTACGGGCAGATACGGGAGATGATGATTTACTATGACAATGGCAATTCAACTCGCACGCGTGGACAGTCGGTTGCTCCACGGTCAGGTTGCGACGGTTTGGACTAAAAATGTGCGGCCAAACCGGATCTTGGTCGTCTCAGACAGTGTTGCCCAAGATAAGATTCGGAAAATGTTGATTACACAGGCTGCGCCGGCGGAGGCCAAGGCTAATGTGATTACACTAGCGAAAATGGTTCAGATTTATCGCGATGCCCGGTTTGACGGGTTCCGGCCATTAATTTTGACCGAAACGTTACCCGAAATGGCCGAATTAGTCGCCGAGGGCGTTGATCTGAAGGGCGTTGGCGTTAACGTGGGAAACGTCGCTTACACGGTGAAGAAGACCATGTTAACGGACAGTGTGGCTGCCGGCAAGGAAGATATTGCCGCCGCTAAGCAGCTTGAAGCCGCTGGCGTGCACGTCTACACGCAGACGGTGCCTAACGACCGACAACAGTCATTCTTAACATTAGCAAGTAAAAAGGGTTTGTCGTAACACCTCACTCGGTGGTCACCCCCACTCGAGCGGGGTGTTTTTGCGGCGTGTGAGGCGGATAAATCTAGTGATGATTGTAAGCTCACTTACATAACTGACAGAACTAAATTTGCCGCACTGCGGCTGCCAGGGATTCCGCCTGCTGTGGGGACGCTTCAGCCTGGAAGAACACCAGTCTTTTCGCTCGCTTTTAAGTCGCGAAAAACACGCGTCTTAAAAGTCGCCCATGGAGTAGGCTAGCAAAGAATGCCAGCCTACTCCATTATCACGGCCGGCTACATCCCTGTCCTCCTCCGGCTCAGGTTGTGTTCTATCAGAACAACTATTAAAAGGATTGCGGACTCAACATCTTTGGTGCAACTGATAACGATTTTACGCTCATCTTCCTAGTTGACAAAAAGTCGCTGTGTAAGCCGAGAGGTCGTCAGATATGGGCTCAGGCGCGTCGTTCTGCTTAGGTGGTGGCGATTTTCCACCGGCTTAGCAGAAGACCAACCTTGTAGACTCGCGGTTTTCGAGGCTTCAAGTTGTGTCCGCACCGTTCCAGCCCATATCTGGCGGCCGGTAAGGCGAAGGATGGACTGAGTTGCCTAATTTTAACGATAATATCTTTGTTATACTGGGCTTAAACAGTATTTGGATGCTTTCAACCTTTAATAAATAATTCAAAAGAGAGGAGATGGCAACGTGAGCAGTATTTGGGGCGTTTTAATTGTGGCCTTTTTAGCCGGTGTCGAAGGCGTTGTGGATGAATGGGAATTTCATCAGCCCATCGTGGCCTGTACGCTAGTCGGTTTGGCGACCGGTAACTTGGTCAGCGGGATTGCGCTGGGGGCCGCGTTGCAGTTGGTGACGCTAGGCTGGATGAACATTGGCGCGGCTGTGGCGCCTGATCCGGCGTTAGCGGCGGTCGTTGCGGCCTGGTGGGTCAGTGGTCCCGCACATTTACCCGCAGCCGCAGGCGTTATTTTAGCCATTCCCTTGGCATTGGTCGGTCAAGGCCTGACCAGAGGCTTACGTAAACTGATTATTCCACTTGTGGCACAGGCCGACGTGGCCGCGGCTCAGGGAAATTTACATCGCATTACCTGGCTACACTGGAGCAGTGTGGCCCTGCAAGGCTTGCGGGTCATGATTCCCACGGCGCTGTTCATGCTGCTACCGGCAGCTTGGATTCAGCAGGGCTACTACGCTATACCAGAAGTCTTGCGTGGTGGTCTGCGGGTTTCTGCCGGTTTGCTGGTCGTGGTCAGTTTCGCCATCGTCATTAACATGATGGCAACGCGCCAGTTGTGGCCATTCTTCTTCATCGGTTTTGCGTTGGCCACGGACGGTCACCTCAGCCTCGTCGCGCTGGGCATGATCGGTGTAGGATTAGCTATTTTGTACATTAAGCTTCAGTCCAAGGACACGCCGCGCAACGGCGGTTCGGGTCCATCATCGGCTGCTGAGGATGAGTTGGACCGAGAGTTAGATGACTTATAAGAAGGGGGTCAGTGAAGTGGAAAATGAACAAAAATTGCGAACGCTGACCCTGAGTGATCAGTTGCTGGTCTTCAGCCATTCCGGTTTGGAACAGGCGGCCTGGAACTATCCGCGACTACAGAATTTGGGTTTTTGCTACCTGATGGTGCCGGCCATTCGCCGACTCTATCCGGAAAAAGCAGCGCGAATTCAAGCGGCACAACGGCATCTGGAACTTTTTAACACCATGCCATACATGCAGTCCTTAATTACCGGGGTCACCTTGTCCCTAGAGGAAGACCATGCCAACGGTAAAGGGGTCAGTGATAACGACATTCGGGCGCTCAAGGTCAGCATGATGGGGTCACTCGCTGGTGTGGCTGATCCCGTTTGGTGGGGGACATTGCGGCCGATTTTGAGTGCTTTTGCTGCTAGTTTGGCATTGAGTGGCTTTGGCATCGTGGGTCCCTTAGTGTTTTTCATCGGTTGGAATGTGGCGCGGCTAAGCTTTCGCTGGGCCACACAACGCTGGGGATATTTGCAGGGATTAAAGGTCGTGACGTTCCTGAGTAGCGGCGTTCTGCAGAAATTAACGCTTGGCGCTTCCATCGTCGGGATGTTTGTCATGGGTGCCATCGTCCCACGGTGGACGCGGTTTAAATTCGCACCGATCATTGCGTCCAGTCAACATGCTAGCCTATCCTTACAAGCCATGCTTGATCAACTGCTGCCGGGCCTATTACCGCTGGTCTTGACGCTAGTGTGCGTCTGGTTACTGCGGCACCATGTGAAGCCCCTCTGGTTATTACTAGGGGTGTTTATCTTGGGTCTCGGTGGTTATTGGCTGGGGTTACTCCGGTAAGGTGCGGAGAATAATCGTATTTAAAATAGCATCATCAAAAAATGCTACCCAGCAATTCTGCCGGATAGCATTTTTAAATGGTGTTCGTTTTAGCCAAACGTGACCTGGTCGCGGCCATGTTGTTTGGAATAGTAGAGGTTGTCATCGGCCCGCTTGTACACGGCAACCTGACTGTCGTCGGAGCCTAGCATCTGGGTAACGCCGACGGAAATGCTGATGTCGATGTCATTGTCGTTGTGATGGAAGCGGGATTCCCGAACCGTTTTTGCAATACCCGTGATGGCTTCCCGCGCCTCGTCAGCCGTATAGCCCGCAAAGACGATCGTAAATTCTTCGCCACCAGTCCGATAGAGGACTAGGTCTGGGTCGATCTTTTGGAGCTGCTCGGAGATGAGCTGGGCGGCATGGCTCAACACATAGTCGCCAGTCAGATGACCATACGTGTCGTTGACGTGCTTAAAGTGGTCGATGTCAAACAACATAAGTGTCAACGGTTGGTTGTGCGTTCGACTCTTGTCGAAGACATCATTGAGTTCATTTTTAAAGGCAAAGTAGTTCTTGACGTGGGTCAGCTCATCGTAATTAGTCGTGTACGTGAGTTGGGCTAACGTGTTGGCACTAGCCATTAGAGAATCGACGTAGACGTACATGACGGCGAGAATGACCAGACTGGAGAGCAGTTCCCAGAGAATTGTACTGCGCTCGAGATTAAAGCGCATACCAACGATGCCCCATAGGACGGCCGAATAAATAAAAGTACTGATGGTGTATGACGCATAATTTAACCACCGATTCTTTTTGTGGCGCCGGACGACCTTCATGGAATAGAAGAAAGACATGTAGAAGACCGCGAAAATCCACGCCAATCCAATGTCCAGGGTCTGGTTGAGTACCATGAAGAAGAGAATGGCGAGTAGCATTTTCCAGACGTGAATCTCTAGCATCAGAAAGTAACTGACGAAGACGATTGAAAAGATCTGAAAGTTCGTAAACACCCAGCTATTGGTCGTGGCGCCAACTCGTAGCTGGACGACGATTAGAAAAATCACCATATAAATAATCCCGACGTTCGAGCGAATCTTATCGACATCCGGTCGGCGGCCCTGACGTTTGAGCAGAGAGATGATCTGATTCGTGATGAACCAGTAGAGCGTTAAGACGCCGAGAAGAAAAAACAGACTCGTTAAAGTCGGGGTAACAAACCATTGTGACCAAGTCATTGTAATAACGCCATCCTATCTGTTGGGAATATTTTTTGGTGCTGATGAGCCATGAGCAATTTAGTTGTTTTGTTTTAGTAAGTAAAACGTATTAATTAGTTCATTAATTATATATTAACGCTTAAAAAGAAAAGTGGGTACTAAATATTTGGTAAAAATGTGCAAGTTTGAGAATAAACGAATACCGCGGCAACCGGTCACATTACCGGTTGCCGCGGCTTTTGCGGACAAGGGGATGAGATTAACCAAACGTGACCTGATCACGGCCGTGACGTTTGGAATAGTACAGGTTCTGGTCGGCACGCTTATAGATATCGACCTGCCCTTCATCGTTACCCTTCATCTGGGTGACGCCAACTGAAATACTGATGTCGATATCGTTGTCATTGTGATGGAATTCGGCATCCCGCACGTTGTCGGCAATCGCTGCAACGTGCTCACGGGCTTGATCTGCCGTGTAGTTGTTGAAGAGAATCGTGAACTCTTCGCCCCCGGTTCGGTAAAGCACCAGGGCGGGGTCAATCGTCTTGAGCTGGGCGGCAATTAGCTGGGCAACGTGACTCAAGACGTAGTCACCCGTCAAGTGACCATACGTGTCATTGACGTGCTTAAAGTGGTCAATGTCAAATAACATCAGGGTTAACGGTTGGCCCTTAACCTTTGCATGATCAAAGGTACTACTGAATTCATTTTTAAAGGCGAAGTAATTTTTAACGTGGGTCAACTCATCATAATTCGTGGTGTAGGTCAGCTCGGCCAACGTGTTGGCGCCAGACATGAGCGAGTTGACGTAGATGTACATGATGGTCAATAAGAAGTAACTGAAGAGAATTTCCCAAACCAATGTCCACGCGGGGAGATCGAAACGAAAGCCAACTAAGATCCACAATGCCGTGGAAAAGAGCAGTGTGGCGAGGGTGTAATCGATGTAGGCTAGCCAGCCGGCATTGCGATGCTGCCGCACGAGCTTCATCGTGTAAAAGAACCCGAGGTAGATAGCGGCATAGGCCCACGAGAGGGAGAAGAAGATGGTGCCGTTAACGGTCATGAAGATCAGAATACCTAATAACAGTTGCCAGAAACGAATCTCCAGCATCAAAAAGTAACTGACAAAAACCATCGCAAAAATCAAGAAGTTCGAGAAGACCCAACTATTGTGGGTCCCGTGAACGCTGATTTGGACAGCGACCACCATTAGAATCATGTAGATGACCCCGACATTTGCACGAAGCTTTTCAATATTGGGGTGCTTTCCCCGTTTCTTCAGCGCGTGGATGAGCTGATTCGTGACGAACCAGTAGAGCGTTAAAACGCCGAGAAGAAAGAACAGGCTCGTGAAAGCAGGGGTAACAAACCAGTGAGACCAAGTCATTGTTTAACGCCTTCCAATCTAATTACTTATGGGGTGAACTAATATGATGAGACGTCAAACGACGGCGAGACAAAATTGCACTCCGAGTAAGTAAATTATATTAATTAATATCACAATTACATGTTAACTCATAAGATGAGAAAAAGTCATTAAATCTTAGTAAGTTTAGAAAAATAGGGGGTCTGGGACAAAAGTCCCAGACCCGTTGCGCGCTCCGAACGTATACGGCGGAAACGTGCGACAAAAGGCAGTCAACTCCGCTTAACCCCGATAGACGAACAATCCAAAACCGGGATTATTCGTCTATCGACGTTAATGCTCATTGACTAACCGCCTTTTTCCCCACTCTTGCTACTTTACACTAAGCTAGGTTTGCCGTACAAATACCCCTGATGCAACGTAATGCCAAATTGCTTGGCGAGAGCTTGATCATGACTATCTTCGACACCCTCAAGAATGAGCTGTAGACGATACTCATGAGCAATTTTCGCCCAAAATGCCAGACTCGTTGGAATTTTGTCGGCGTCACCGTTCATCCGGAGATTTTGCATGGCGAACTTAATCTGATCGACGAACGGCAAGAGGTGAACAATGTTGTTGTACGTGTTCGATCCCGTGCCGACGTCATCGAGAACTAGGCCAATCCCATACTGGTGCAGGGCGATGCTAAAACCTTTCACCTCTTCAAGAGTAGGCGCTTCGGTGAGCTCAATGGTTAGGGCCGCCGGATTTATCCGCTTCTTTAAGGCGATGATAGTTCCCAAGGTGAGGGGATCGCGTAGCTGTTGATTATTCAAGTTAAAAGCCAAAACTTGGTTGGTGACCGCCGTGTGTAACGAGGCCGCCGTCTGTTCTAGGAGCTTTGCCTGTTCCTCGACCGAAATCTCGGTAAAGTTTTTAGGCAAGACCCAGGTATCATTCTGTTGCTTACGCAGAAGTACTTCGTAGCCAAAAACTTGATGATCATCTTGGTTGATTTGTGGCTGAACAAAGAAACGATACATACCGGTCGACTCCTTAAAAATTTTGTTAATCATCTGATTACCTACTATTTTAGCGCAAAACTTTGAAAGCGCAACGTCATATATCGTTTAATGTGGTCAGCTAGTCAGGCTGCAACTAAATTAGGGTGGAGACTGTTTGAATTGTTCGTCATTTTAACGAACTTACTAAAAGTTAACGATAAGCAATGAGCGCGGACCTGATATTACCAGGCCAGCACTAGTCTTGTCAATCAAAAAATGCATCGTCCGGGAAACCAACGGTGTATTTTGAAGCCGCTTTTGGATAAGAGCCACATGATGGTGACCAGAAATCCAGCTCGCCAACTAGTTTGCAGTGGGACGCGTTCCCAGCAGCTTCTTGAGTTCCAGCTCAACCGTACTGGTTACAGCATTCTCATCGGGGCTTCAACATAGCATAAGTGATCAAAACCAGTGGATAACCAGAATTTGAGCCCGGCATAATTTTTGGTGGCGACCATCAACGTGAAGGTCGCCATCTGAGGATAACGGCTGGCTAGAGCGTCAATAGTGGCTTGGCCCAGGTGTTGCCGCTGAAATTGTTGGCCAATAGATAGATGTAAGATGTACAGATTGGTTGGTGTTTCTTCAAGACCCAGACATGGCCGACTACTTGATTAGCGGCGTGGATGCTGAGGCAGTGTGTCTTTTCAACCGGAATGCCAGGAATCTTAGAGGTGATGTCGTCAAATGAGGACAGGGGATTCCGGCCTTCGATGGTCGCAAAGTACGGCTTGATTTTGGTGTACAGGGCTTGAAGCTGCGACTGTTCTGCAGCGGTCACTTGGGAAAGTAGGGGTGCCATAGTAAGAGATTCTTTCTTATTAACTTGGACATGTCTTGAAGATAGGCGTTTCGCCAGCAGCTGGCAATCAAAAAAGGCACGCCATCAGTCGATAGCGTACCTTCATGAATTAAGGTTAGTAGCCGTAGCCACCATTATTATTGTTATCAGTTGTCCCATTACCATTGTCGGTTGCGCCGGTCGTGGACGTATCAGCATCCGTCGTGAACTTCGTCGTGTCGGTTAAGTCCAGCGTCTTACGAATGTGATTGGAGACTTTCTTGAGTTCGGTCGTGGTTGGCACTTGATAGGAGAGACCGTCGATCATCGCATCTTGTCCCTGAAGCGTTTCGGAACTGATGTGGTGAGAGGCGTCGCCGTACTTGGCCCGGATCTGCATCAGGTCATCAAAGGTCAGGTCGGTCTTTAGGTTACCATTCAATGACTTTAGAATCGTCTGGTAACGGGTGATCGATGACAGACCAGCCGCCTTCACGACCAATTTTTGAAGAACTTGACGTTGCCGTTTTTGCCGGCCGTAATCGCCCTTAGGATCGTCGTAACGCATCCGGGAGTAAGAAAGTGCCTGATTCCCGTTCAAATGGGTCTTAACGCCTTTTTTAACATTGGCTGACTTGTACGTGAACGTTAATGGTGGGACGACATCGACCCCGCCGACCGAGTCGACCATCTTCTCTAGGCCACCCATGTTGATAATGGCGTAGAAGTCGATGGGGATGTCCAACAGATTTTCAACGGTTTTAACCGCTGTGCTGGCACCACCAATCGTGTAGGCCGCGTTGATCTTTTGAATCGACGAGTTCGCACCGGAACCCACGGTCACCCGCGTATCCCGCGGAATACTAGTCAGGTAAGCCGTCTTCTTCTGCGGATTGATGGTGGCAACCATGATGGTATCCGTTCGGCCGACATCGGAACGACCCAACGCACCGGTATCAGTTCCCAAAAGGAGAATTGAGAACGGTTTGTTCTTCTTAAGCACGGAGGAGACGTTTCGGCTCTTCGCAATGTTTGAAGATTGATAAGTAGCGCTAAACGTCTTCTTGGCAGACGTCCAAGCTTGATGGCCGTATGCAAGTCCCCCGGTCAGGAGAATCATGAGGGCGATGATGATCGTCCACATGATGGGCCGGTGGGGGTGAACGGTGGGTGCTTTGTAGTGTGAGTGTTGATCGGCGCGACGATCGAAGACTTGTTCAAAGTCCTCAGGAGACCGTTGCCGTTTACTTCCATTATCTTTTGGCATATTATTCCTCATCCTCGTTAAAATCTTTAACCCATTATAAGCCACGGAGGTGACTATTCTGGGTGACGACCAAGTGACCTTTACCAGATTTTAAATTCCCCTGGAATCCTATCTGTTGATTCAATTTACTAATTAGACCATAAAATTCGGCGTACGTAAACGGACGCCCGGGCGGTTCAGGCCCCAACTAGCGAGAATTATACCAGATTTCCTTAGAAATATTAAGTTGTCAAGTCAACTTAAACGGTGTTAATTCGGTAACTGTAACCGCTTGCTAAAGGGCCTAGCCGCCGTCCTATGCTATAATACGAAGAGTTGCTTAAGAAACTCTAATTTTTTGTTACGATTCGTGGGGAGGGTCGCGGATGGCCATATTTATTCGAAGTGTGTCCGGTGTTTTAATTATCTTAGTTATGATTGCACTGGGCTACGTGTTGTCCCGTCGCGGCTGGTTTGACGACCAAGCGCCAAAGTTAATTGCGCGTTTGGTGACGCAGATTGCCTTACCCGCGTACATGATCGATACGATTACTTCCAAATTTTCGGCGGCAACGCTGAAGCAGACGTTACCAGATCTCCGGTTCCCAGTGGTCTCCATGCTAATTATGTTTGGGTTGTCGATTGTGGCCTTTCACCTTTTCCGGATCAAACCGGGGCACCGTGGTTTATTTGAGTCCATGTTTCTAAATTCCAACACGGTCTTTGTCGGCCTACCCGTCAACGAAGCCTTGTTTGGACCGAAGAGCCTACCATTCGTACTGGTCTATTACATGGCCAACACGACCTTTTTCTGGACGTTAGGGGTTTATCTGATTCAACGTGACGGTCAGGGAACCGCAAAGTTCGACCTGAAAGAGACGTTGAAGAAGATTTTCTCACCGCCGTTGTTGGGGTTTATCGTTGGGGTGCTCCTGGTACTTCTGAATATTCAACTGCCAAGTTGGATCATGAAGGACTTTCAGTATGTCGGCGGGCTGACGATTCCACTGTCGATGATCTTTATTGGGACGGCGATTGCCGGGGCCGGACTGCAAAATGTCCGCTTTAACCGTGACAGTCTGGGAATCCTCTTGGGCCGCTTTATCGTGGCCCCCGTGTTGATGGGGCTACTGGTGATTCCAACGGGGATGCCGTTGATTATGAAACAAGTCTTTATTTTGCAAGCAGCGATGCCCGTAATGACTAACGCACCAGTTGTGGCGAAACTTTACCACGCCGATGCGGATTACGCGGCCATCATGGTAACCGAAACGACCCTCCTAAGTTTAGTGGTGATTCCGATTTTGATGGTCATCGTCCAGCACGTTGCCTAACTATGATCGTTTACTTATAAGGAGGAACATTTTTTCGTTTTGAGAAAAACAATGCTGTATATCGCGTTTTCAACGTTAATGTTTAGTTCTATGGAAATTGCATTAAAGTCCGCTGGTGGGGCGTTTAACCCGATTCAGCTGAACTTGATCCGTTTCTTTATTGGGGGCGTTATCTTGCTCCCAATCGCGCTCCGAGCCTTACATAAGCAAAGCCACCGGTTAACGCGTTCCGATTGGGCGTTGTTCTTCCTGACCGGGTTGGTGTGTGTCATTATCAGTATGACGTTGTATCAACTGGCGATTACCGTCGATGAAGCTTCAACGGTGGCCGTGTTGTTCAGCTGTAACCCCGTCTTTGCACTGATCTTTTCTTACTTCATCTTACACGAACGGTTAGGTCGAGCGAACTTGATCGCCGTTATCGTGTCGATCATTGGGCTGGTGGTCATTGTGAACCCCGCCCACTTAACCAATCCAGTCGGCTTAGTGTTAGCCATTGGGTCTGCCTTGACGTTTGGCCTGTACAGCATCGTGTCGCGGTGGGGGTCTGTGCGTCATCACTTTAACGGGATTGTCATGACCTGCTTTACCTTCTTGGCCGGGTCATTTGAGCTGTTGGTCATCATGTTGTTGACGCACGTGCCAGCCATTGCCGGTGGGATGCGTCAGGTGAGCTGGATGCAACAGTTTGCGGCAATGCCAATTCTGAAAAATGTGAGCCTACAGTACTTCTGGATTCTCTTCTTCATCGGGGTCTGTGTGACCGGTGGTGGGTTTGCCTTTTACTTCTTGGCCATGGAACGTTCCGACGTTTCTACGGCCTCACTGGTGTTCTTCATTAAGCCAGGGTTAGCGCCCATCTTAGCCGCCGTGTTGATTCACGAACGGATTTTGACAACGACCATTATCGGGATCGTTATCATCCTGATTGGGTCGGTCATCACCTTCATGGGGAACCGGGTCAAGGCACGGGAATCTGCATTGGCAGAGGAAGATGCCAGCGACTTTCAAGACGACGATGCACCAGTTTCCGTTGCGGAACAGGCTGCTGCTAAATTAGCGGCCCGCCACACGGAATCGTCATCGACGGATTAAACGAATAAATTAAGCAAGCGTTGTGGACTGAGGCGAAAGCTGTGGTCGATGACGCTTTTTGTTTGGGTAGGCTGGTTTTAACGATGACTGGCGTGCAGCGTTTAGATGGATTACTAATATTCCAACATATTAGGGTGAAACTTGGCGGACGTTGGCAGCAACGAAGATAACAACTATAGCAGTCGATTATATGTTGAGCAGTAAACGTTGCAAGTCTATGTGCAGATAACATTGGAATGGCAATGATCAATCAGAGCCGGAGGCGGCCAGGAATGTAGCCAGCCGTGGAAATAGTGGTAGCTTGCAGCTACCACTATGGGCGACTTTTAAGACGTGTGGTCTTCACGGCTTAAAAGCGAGCGAGAGGACCGTTTCTCAGTCCGAAGCGTCCCCACAGCAGGCGGAATCCCTGGCAGCCGCAGTGCGGTATGCTGATACCACAGTAATAATCTAGTGAAAGAGCACACAAATTTCAAGGCCGCACACAAAACGTATGGTATCATTGTGGGTGAGAATTGATGAGAGAAAGGGAGCATGGTCAATGGCAACGCTGGTCATTTTACGGCACGGAGAGAGTGTCGCCAACCGGGATAATATTTTTACAGGGTGGAGTGATGTTCCCCTGACGGCCAAGGGTCGTGAGCAGGCGGTCGCCGCTGGAAAGTTGGTCGCAGAGACTGGAATTCAGTTTGCAGCGCTTCACACGTCGATGCTGCAGCGGGCCATCGTAACGTCAGACATTGTTTTGGAGGCCATCGATCAGCTATACATTCCGGAGTACAAGTCTTGGCGGCTAAACGAGCGGCATTACGGTGCCCTGCGCGGGAAAAATAAAGCAGCGGTCCAAGCGGAAGTGGGCGAGCGCCAAGTCAAAATTTGGCGACGGAGCTTTGAGACCGTGCCGCCGTTATTGGACCACGTGACGCAGGACCGCCGTTATGATCAATTTGGCCCACACGTTGAGCCCCGCGGGGAGAGCCTAGAAATGGCGTACCACCGGTTGATGCCTTACTGGGAAGACCAGGTTGCCCCCCGATTATTGAATGGGGATAACCAGTTAATTGTTGCTCACGGGAGCACGTTGCGGGCACTGATCAAGTACCTCGACCAGGTCGCGGATGCCGATATCAGTCAGGTTGAGGTGGCAAATGGTGAGCCGATTCAGTATGATTTCGATGATCGGTTGAACGTGTTAAAGAAGACAGTCCTGTAAGGGACAAAACGTCATCTATTTTCGGACTAAATGAGTTGATAACTGGTCATAATGGCTAAAGAATTCGAAATTTCACGCACCAGAGGTTAACAAAATAATAAGATATTTAGGTCGGTTAGGACAATTGGGGATAAAAGATTGTTTTTAACCGGCCTTTTTGTATAATCAGGGTAAAGCTAGTGGGAAACACTATGGGGGAGCGAGAAAATTGAATACTAGAAATTTGGGGCACTGGGCCGTGCTATTGGCCGTCATCTTGGGGATTGGCGGTGTGGTCTATGGCATGCATTCAATCGATTCTAAGGATGAGCAAGAGGTTACCAAGGCCAATAAAGCCAACGCCAAGCAAACGAAACAAGAGATTGCTTATGATGCATTAAAGAGTCGGCAACAACGGACACATCTGAAAACTAGTTTTGATAAGAAACAAGTGACGGTAGCACCACAATTTACGGCGAAGTTAACCCAGGAATTAAAAGCGAAGAAGTTCTCCGGATCGGCCTTGGTCGTTAAGAACGATCACGTGGTCTATCAACGGTCGTTTGGGAAGGCTAACGCCAAGAAGAAGCGTGCCAACAAGGTCACGTCACAGTTCTTGATCAACTCGTTACAGAAGTCATTGACTGGGATGCTGGTCATGCAGGCCGTTCAAGAGGGAAAATTACAGCTGACGGACCGGCTGAGTCAATATTATCCTAGCATTCGGCACAGCGGCCGGATCACATTACGGCAGATGTTGAACATGGAGGCTGGGCTGACCGGTGAGATGGCGCCGACAACCACGTTAAATGAAGCTGGGGTTTATAAGTATGCCGAGCAAACGGCAAAGATCAATCCGAAACGCATCAACACATTTGACTATCAACCCATTAGCTATGTCCTGTTAGCGGGCATCTTACATCAGGTGACGCACGAGTCGTATTACAAGCTGTTTTATCAACACTTAGTGACGCCGCTGAACTTGAATCATACGAGTTTTGCCCAACTGAGGTCACAGACCAAGGGGATGACGGTCGGCTATAGTGGCACGACGCCAGGCGATTTTTCAACGCCGAAGTTGCCGTCGATGCGTGACATGGAAGCCCAAATTGCGACCGGAAATGTCACGATGAGTACTGGCGATATGTTCCGTGCTGAACGGGCCATCATTCAGGGCAAGTTACTCACGTCGAAGGCCGGGGCCAACGTCTTACATGAGGCCACCAACAAGAACGCCTACTATGCTGGCGGGATGTACCATCTCGATCGCATCGGTTATTACGGCCACGGGGTCGGCGATTTCTACGAGGGCACCTTCGTCATGAGCCGTGATGGCAAGACCGGCGTTGTCTTCCTATCGAACAACTTCTACAAGAAGTCGATGTGGCCGGATTGGTCGACGGAAGATTTAGCCATTTCCACATTTAAACACGTTTTAGCAGCACCAAAATTAAATTAGATAAAGTGGCGGTTAGGGATGTGATGGCTCTGACCGCTTTTTTGCGCCAACGTTTGATCAAACGTTCCTAAGAAAAATGACTAAACAGCATGAAAATTACGCCAGTTTTCTGAAACCTATACAAAAAATGAGAAAATTGGGGTACAATGAGAGAATAGTTAGGAGAGTGACGTCATTGAGTAAAGAAATCACGGCGGATCAAACCGCCCGTTATCAACAAGCATTAGCTACTGACCCCACCGCGAAGGTCTTAGAACGCGCCGTCAGCCATCAAGGAATCTTAGCAACCTCTGCCGATTACGCTTCTGAAACCGACATGACTCCCGTCTTCTCCATTGATTTGGACACCGGGAAAGTTGCGAACCAAAAACAAAGTGGTCGTTGCTGGATGTTTGCCGCATTGAACACGATGCGTCATCACTTAGCAGACCTCTTTAATTTAAGTGACTTTGAATTGTCTCAAAACTATACTAACTTCTGGGACAAATTTGAAAAAGCCAACTACTTCTACGAAAACGTGCTGGCCACCGCTGACCAACCAACGTCTAGCCGGAAGGTTGCCTTCTTAATGGCCACCCCGCAACAAGACGGTGGTCAATGGGACATGTTGTGTGCCATCATCCAGAAGTACGGGATCGTTCCTAAGTCCGTTATGCCTGAAACTTACAACAGCTCAAAGTCTAGCGAACTGAACAGTACGTTGAACTTGAAGCTACGTAAGGACGCCGTTACTTTACGGAAATTGGTTGCGGACAAGGCTAGTGATGCTGATATCGCGGCTGCCAAGGACAAGATGCTCGGCGAAGTTTACCGCTTACTGAGCTTCTCATTAGGCCAACCCGTCAGTGAATTTGACTTTGAATACCGCGACGATGACAAGAACTACCACATCGACAAGGGCTTAACGCCAAAGTCATTCTTCGACAAGTACGTCGACTGGGACTTGACCGACTACGTTTCCATCATCAACGCGCCAACTGCTGACAAGCCATACAACCACACCTACACGGTCGAAATGCTGGGTAACGTGGTCAACGGCCGTCAAGTGAAGCACTTGAACGTCACAATGGCCGACTTCAAGCAATTAGCCATCAAGCAATTACAAGCTGGCCAATCCGTTTGGTTCGGTTGTGATGTTGGTCAATCCTCAGAACGGCAAAAGGGGATCATGGACACCAAGTTCTATGACAAGGATGCCCTCTTCAACATCGACTTCTCCACGACCAAGGCAGAACGCCTGGACTACGGGGAAAGTATGATGACCCACGCCATGGTCTTGACCGGTGTCGATTTAGTCGACGGTCAACCTACCAAGTGGAAAGTTGAAAACTCTTGGGGTGAAAAGGTCGGCACGAAGGGTTACTTCGTGATGAGCGACGCTTGGATGGACGAATACTGCTACCAAGTTGTTGTGAACAAGCAATTTTTGCCTGACGACTTAAAGCAGATCCAAGAAACCGAAGAACCAACTGTTTTGGCCCCTTGGGATCCAATGGGTGCCTTAGCTTAATAACGACAAAAATCTTACTGACTGCGTAAAAGCGGTCGGTAAGATTTTTTTGTTTGGGATGAATTTGGAGATAGCAAATGGCCTGGGATAAAAGTCTCTGGCCCTTTTTGTGTTCCAAACGTATATGGTCGAAACGGGCGACAAAAGGCAATCAACGCCGCTTAATCCCGATAGACAAACAATCCAAAATCAGGATTAGTCGTCTATCGACGTTAAGGCTCATTGACTAATTGCATTTTGTCCGACGCTCAGTTTATTTGAATTTCTTGGCCTGTTCACTCCACGCCTCCAGCTGCGTAAAGACGAGTTCGATGTCGGCGGCAGGGGTGTCACCGAGAACCTGGTCCCAGAGCCCCTGTTTGACCTGCCGAATCGTCTTGCAGGCGGCCATTCCCTTGGGGGTGATACTGATCCAGGTATTGCGATGGTCAGCGTCGTCGGGGGTCCTTGTCGTGTAGCCGGCGTTCTCGAGCCGAGTCATTTCGCGACTCACCAGGCCTTTGTTGATGGCGAGTTCGGTCGTGATCTGTTTGGCCGTCACCCGGTCATGGTCGCTGATGAAGAGGAGAAAGTTAGCATTACTAGCATTGATTTCTGGGAGAGTCAGTTGATGATTCATAGCCGTCTGAAAGCGACGGTGCAGGGCGCCAATGAATTTTCCGATTTTTACGATGTCCAAGGCAACGGCCTCCTTTTAGGGTTTAGTATAGCATACCATATGGTTGACAAATAAACTAAAATCGACTATTCTGTAATAGTTGCTTTAGCAACTATATGGAGGATTTTAAATGAATTTAAAACAACGGTTACTTTTTAGTTTATTAATGTGTACTGGGATGGCCACTAGTATGAGTTGGTTGGGGATGGCCAAGAATCTCGGCCTCACGAGTACGATGTGGCGGTTATTCCTGGTGTCAGTTCTGCCGACAATTGCCTTCGCTTTTGTCCTTAACTTTGTGGTCGTTGGTAATCTAGCAAACTTATTGATTAAATTGCGGACGCGGCGGATGGCCGATGAAGCGGCGATTCGCTTAAAGGCTAATGCCATTCGGGGTTGGACGATGCTGCTGACGATGTGCTTTACCATGAGCACCCGGGCATTGTTGATGAACGGAACGCTCTTCCACATGACGGTGAGTCAGTTCGTGCTCAGCTTCTTTGGCACGTTGACCATGGCTTACTTTATCCGGGAAATTTTTGTGATGCCGGTGGTCCGCAACCTTGTCTTCCGAATCATGCCGCTTAAGCGATCAGCTGTTAAATAAAAATACTGGTAAAGGTGAAGGCGATTAATCCTCACCGTAATAAAAAAGCATTATCTCATGATCTAAAAATTAGGGTCGGTGAGATAATGCTTTTTGTTAGCTAAATTTTACAATTAGTCGCGAGCGTTCAACACTTCGGGACCATTTTGACGACCAACGATGACCGTGTTGACGGTGTCCAAGAACAGACCGTGTTCCACAACACCCACGATGCCGTTTAAGGTGTCAGCTAATTCGTGGGGATGGTCGATGCGACCTAGGTGCAGGTCGATGATGTAGTTTTTAGAGTCGGTCAAGACGTGCGTGCCGTCTTCCTTCATCCGAAAGGCCGGTTTGAAGCCCATCTTGTCTAATTTTTCTAAGACGTGTGAGGAGCCAAAAGGAATGACTTCCAGTGGCAAGGGGAACTTACCTAAATGGTGAACCAGCTTGCTTTCGTCAACGATCCAGAGGTTCTTCTTGGAGTTGATGGCAACGATCTTTTCCCAGAGGTGAGCGCCACCGCCACCCTTGATGCCTTGGAAGTTGTCGTCGACTTCATCGGCACCGTCGATAGTTAAGTCGAGGTGGTCAACTTCGTCTAATTGCTTAATGGTAATGCCCAAGTCGCGGGCTTGTTTGGCAGAACGGTCAGAGGTAGCGACCCCCACGATGCTGAGGCCTTCGTTCTTGACCCGTTCTCCGAGTGCGTCGATCATGTAACGAACGGTCGACCCAGTACCGATTCCTAAAATCATCCCGTCTTCAACGTACTTGACGGCTTCTTGGCCAACAAGGGCCTTTAATGCGTTTTGATCCATTATCACTACTCCTCTTCTGAATGGTTGATGTGTAAGGCAACTGGCTGAACGGCCGCCGCGCCACTAACTGGCAATTGATGTGCAGCTAAGAGGTCGGGGGCCGGGTGTTGCGTGAAGTACCGTTTGGCGTACGGATCAAGAACCTTAACGGTAACGTTCGCGGCAGTAGCCAATTCCGTAAAACGTTTTATCAAGTCTGCGGCACGTTCGGTTGCGGGCTGAGAGGGGCGAACGAAAATCTGTTCAAGGACCCAACTCGTTGTGCTTAAACGTAAGTAATGTAGGCTTGCCAGCAACTGCTCATCTTGAGTAATGGTCAGTTGGCCGGGTTCTTCCGTGATCGTCATGGCGGTTACTCCTTTCGTGACCAGTTACACCTTAGATTCTGGTCTATCACGCGGCGCTTGTCAACTCCTTTTCTCGAACGCCTTATCGGTCGGCAGATTTAGGCCGGAAATGGTGCGGACCAAGTTTGAAGCCTCGAAGAACACGAGTCTTCAAGCTCGGTCTCCCACTAAGACAGCAGGAAAAGCACCAACTGACTAAGTAGATCGATGCGCCTGAGACCATATCTGCCGGTCTCTCGGCTTACATAGCTATCTAATGATGTAATGGCGATAAAAGTTAAGAACTAAAGCATTGTTTCCGATTAAACTGATAGCGTAAGATATTTATGGATTTATTTGTAGTTGATGAGTCCAAGCTAAGCCGGAGGAGGACAGGGACGGAGCCAGCTGTGAGAATTGTGTTGGTTAGCGTTCCTTGCTAGCCTACACAATGGGCGATTTTGAAGCCACGCTTTTTTCGTGGCTTCAAAACGAGCGAGAAGCCCGTTCTTTGGCTGAAGCGTCCCCACAGCAGGCGGAATCCCTGGCAGCCGTAGTGCGGAAATTTTCACGCGATTCAAAGAAACTTCGTCTGGGGAACACGCTTTTGCTGGTAATCTAGTCGTATCTTGCTTATCCTAGTAACAGAGTAAGTTGCGACGTAAAAATCGATGAGGGAGTGTTTAATTATGCAACGGGGATTTGAAATTGTTAGTAAATATGCGGATAAAGGAATCAAATTGCCTTACCGGACCACTCAACAGGCGGCGGGATATGACTTTGAATGTGCTGAGGACTTTACATTACCGTCTATTTGGCGGCATGGCTTGCTACACGCGTTCAAGCCTTTGCGGCATAGAGAACAGTTAACGACGGCCGAATTGACCGCCGGCAACCACGACCTCAAGCCGTGGCTGGTTCCAACCGGAATCAAGGCATACATGCGGCCCGGAGAAGTTCTGATGTTGGCTAACCGGTCAAGCAATCCGTTGAAACATAACTTGATTTTGCCCAATGGGGTCGGGATTATCGACGCTGACTACTACAACAATGAAAAAAACGAAGGCGAAATTTTCGTCCAACTGGTCAACGTTGGTCTCCAAGATGTGGTCATCAAAAAGGGCCAGCGAATTGCCCAAGGCTTGTTCATGCCTTACCTGTTAGCCGACGGTGAACAGATTCCAGAACAGCGGCGGACCGGTGGATTTGGCTCATCCGACAGAAACTAATTTTTTTAGAATATCCCAACAGACTAGTGGGGGAAACCACCCGTGGTATGCTAAAATAGGGGTACTGAAATTAAGAGATAAGGGGAATGCACGTGGCTAAACAGAAAACGAACTTTGTTTGTCAAAATTGTGATTATAGTTCGCCACGTTACTTGGGCCGTTGCCCAAACTGTGGCGAGTGGAATACGATGGTCGAAGAGGTTGTCGTTCCGGAGTCGGCCAAGCCACAATCAACGCGAATCAAGCCTTCTGGTGAGCACTCTAAGCCACAGCTGATGAGTGAGATCAAGCACTCAACCGAATCTCGTGTGAAGACGCAGATGGAAGAACTCAACCGGGTCTTAGGTGGGGGAATCGTCCCCGGCTCACTGATCCTGATTGGTGGGGACCCCGGAATCGGGAAATCCACGCTGTTGCTGCAAGTGTCTGGGCAACTCAGCCAGACTGGTGGCAAGGTCTTGTATGTTTCTGGTGAAGAAAGTGCGTCACAGATCAAGATGCGGGCGGACCGCTTAGTGGTTAACAGTGATCATCTTTATCTCTATCCAGAGACTGACATGGCCAGCATTCGGGAAAATATTGAAGAGATGCAGCCGGATTACGTGGTCATTGACTCCGTTCAAACCATGCAGGCACCTGGCATTGAATCCGCCATTGGCTCGGTTTCTCAGATTCGGGCGGTCACCGGCGAACTGATGCAGATTGCGAAGACCAACGGCATCACGATTTTTGTCGTGGGTCATGTGACCAAGGGTGGAGCCATCGCTGGCCCTAAGATCCTGGAGCACATGGTGGATACGGTCTTGTACTTCGAAGGCGACATGCACTACAGTTACCGAATCTTGCGGGCAGTGAAGAACCGGTTTGGCTCAACTAATGAATTGGGGATCTTTGAGATGCGCGATGGCGGCCTTTATGAGGTAGCCAACCCATCTGAAATGTTCCTCGAAGAACGGCTCAAGGACGCTACCGGATCATCCATTGTGGTTTCAATGGAAGGGACGCGGCCAATTTTAGTAGAAGTGCAAGCGTTGATCACGCCATCGGTCTTTGGTAACGCGCAACGGACGTCGAGTGGGTTGGATCGCAACCGGGTCTCCCTGCTGATGGCCGTGCTGGAAAAGCGGGCCAATTTGATGCTACAAAATCAGGATGCCTTTTTAAAGGCGGCTGGTGGGGTCAAACTCGACGAGCCGGCCATTGATTTGGCCATCGCTATGAGTATTGCTTCTAGCTACCGCGACACCGCGACGAATGCTACGGACTGCTTCGTGGGTGAAGTCGGCTTGACCGGTGAAATTCGCCGGGTCAGTCGGGTCGAACAACGGGTCGGTGAAGCTAAGAAGCTTGGGTTTAAACGAATTTTTGTTCCTAAGAATAACCTGCAGGGGTGGACGCCACCGAAGGGCATTGAAGTCATCGGCGTCTCCACGTTACGGCAGACTTTAAAATTAGCGCTGGACGTTTAAGTCGGGCACTTTGAAGGGAGGTGAATTTATGCGTAAACGGACAGTTATTTTAGTCATATTTGCCATCTTAGGTGGAATCATGGGTGCCGTGTACCTCACGCGTCTCTGGCTCGTGATGGGAATCTCCAATCATCTCGTCAACAACCTAATTGTCAATGTCTTGCTTGGTGCTATTATTTTCCTTATTTTGGGTATGCTCTTTGCGGGAGTCTTGATTCGATTGATTAATCAGGTCGAGGCTTACTTGAACAAGCAGAACCCAATGACTTTGATTTTTGGCAGTTTACTTACGATTGTCGGCTTAGCGTTGGCCCT
This sequence comes from Levilactobacillus andaensis, assembly GCF_016861695.1. Taxonomy (GTDB): domain Bacteria; phylum Bacillota; class Bacilli; order Lactobacillales; family Lactobacillaceae; genus Levilactobacillus; species Levilactobacillus andaensis. The sequence goes on from NZ_BOLP01000020.1 coordinate 42,505, forward strand.
TTTGATTTCGCAATTTCTTTTCCGCGTGCCTTCATTCTTCATCAGTAACGTGATTCCACTGATCCTGATGATCCTGTTTGGGTACTTTGGGTTCCGCAGTGGGACACGACTCAGCAAGATTCGGGCTGAGGAGTGGCGAAAGCTGTTCCAACCCCGGGCGAAGAAGACCGAGGAAGAGGCCGATAAAAAGGTTCTGGATAAGCAAACGGAACCGAATTTCCATCACTATAAGATTTTGGATACGAACATTTTAATCGATGGGCGGATCTATGATCTGGCGAAGACCGGGTTCCTGGAAGGGACATTGTTAGTTCCTAACTTTGTGCTGTACGAACTGCAGTATATTGCAGACTCCAGCGATTCCATCAAACGGGTGCGGGGCCGGCGGGGCTTGGATATTCTAAACAAACTCCAAAACGAACACATCATGCCAATCGAAATGTATGAGGGGGACTTCGAGGATATTCCCGAGGTCGATAGCAAGTTGATTGCGCTCGCCAAACAAAACGGCGGGGTCATCGTGACTAACGACTATAACCTGAATAAAGTGATTCAGTTCCAAAATGTGCAGGTGTTGAACATTAACTCGTTAGCCAACGCCTTGAAACCACGAGTTATCCCGGGTGAAAACCTCCACGTCATGGTGGTTAAGAACGGGACCGAACGGCAACAAGGGGTGGCTTACTTGGATGATGGAACGATGGTCGTCGTTGAAGATGGCCGCTACTTCATCAACAAGCAGCTCGATGTTGTGGTTACCAGCGCAATTCAAACGGATGCTGGGCGAATGATCTTCGCTAAGCCCTTGCACTCCAGCAAGAACATCGAAGAACAGGCCGATGCCGGGAAATCTGGCACAGGCAAAACAAGCACTGGCTCCAAGAACACCAAACGTTCTCGGTAAGAGTCAAAAATTGGTACCGTAGCGGGAAGTTACGGCGCCAATTTCCGTTTTCTGGGAAGGATTGAGGCCCACACCTTTATTTTTCCGCGATGGCATTGTACACTTAAGGCACTGTGTCATGAAAACATGGCAGTATTTAAATAAAACGTGAAATAAATCTAGAAAGAGGCGCAAACGTTTTGGCGAAAAATTCAATTCGGGTTCGGTACGCACCGAGCCCAACCGGTCATTTACACATTGGTAATGCCCGGACGGCCATTTTCAACTATTTATTTGCCCGTCACAACAAGGGTAAGTTCATCATTCGGATCGAGGATACTGATACGAAGCGGAACATCGCTGACGGTGAACGGAGCCAATTAGAAAACTTAAAGTGGCTCGGCTTGGACTGGGATGAAGGTCCCGATGTCGGTGGGGATTACGGTCCTTACCGTCAGTCCGAACGGCGCGACATTTACACGCCACTCATCCAACAACTGTTAGATGAAGGCAAGGCTTACGAATCATACCGGACGGAAGACGAATTAACTGCCGACCGGGAAGCGCAAAAAGCTCGTAAGGAAATGCCACACTACGAATATGAATACGCTGGTATGGACGAAGAAGAAAAACAAGCTGCCATTGACGCCGCTAAGGCTAAGGGCTTGAAGCCGGTTATTCGTTTCCGCGTACCCAAGGACGAAATCTTCGAATGGGACGACATGGTTAAGGGACACGTGTCCTTCAACTCCGATACCATTGGTGGGGACTTCGTTATCGCCAAGCGCGATGGCATGCCAACCTACAACTTTGCCGTTGTGGTTGACGACCACAAGATGGCAATCAGCCACGTCTTCCGTGGGGATGACCACGTTGCCAACACGCCAAAGCAATTGATGATCTACCAAGCATTCGGCTGGGAAGCACCAAAGTTCGGCCACATGAGCTTGATCATCAGCAAGGACACCGGTAAGAAGCTGTCCAAGCGTGACGAATCCGTCTTACAATTCATCGAACAATATCGTGACTTGGGTTACCTGCCAGAAGCCATGTTCAACTTCATTCTGTTGTTGGGCTGGTCACCAGTGGGCGAAGACGAAATCTTCAACCGGAAGCAATTCATCAAGATGTACGACGAAACGCGCCTGAGTTCTTCACCTGCAACGTTTGACAGCGATAAGTTGGAATGGTTGAACAACCGTTACGTCAAGGATGCCGACGACAGTACCATCATGGACTTGGCCTTGAAGCAATTGATCAAGGCGGGGAACATTCCTGCTAACCCTGACACGTCAACGATTGAATGGTCACGTCAACTCATCAACCTTTACAAGCGGCAAATGAGTTACATGGCCCAAATCAATGACATGGCTTCCGTCTTCTTCCAGGAACCAGAACAGGTTTCTGGTGATGCCTTAGCTGAAATCAGCAATGACACGGCACCAATCGTGTTGAAGGAATTCGCTGAACAGATTGAAAAGCTGGACCTCTTTGACTCCGTAGAAATCTTCCACGTGATCAAGGCCGTTCAAGCCAAGACCGGTATCAAGGGTCGTCAACTTTGGATGCCAATCCGAATTGCCGTAACCCACGAAATGCACGGTCCAGAATTACCAGAATCCATTGAATTAGTTGGTCGCAAGACGGCCTTACAACACATTCACCAGACGTTAGCCCAACTCGAAGGCTAGTGTTTTGGTAAAGAAGCCGAATATGAGCGGATAAGCTGCTCATTCGGCTTCTTTGTTTTCTCCGGGATATGCTACAATGGAGCTAACTCATTTGGTTCTGTGGCTTGGTGGAAATTGGTCGCACTGCGGCTGCCAGGGATTCCGCCTGCTGTGGGGACGTTTCAGCCTGGAAGACCACCAGTCTTCTCACTCGCTTTGAAGCCACACAAAAATCGTGTGGCTTCAAAGTCGCCCATGGTGTAAGTCGGGAAAATTCTCCCGACTAACGCCATTATCACGGCTGGCTACATCCCTGACTGCCTCCGGCTATGACTGTTCGTTCATGCGGCAGATGTTGATAATCAGATAGTGTAGCTGCCGATTTTTGGCATTGCTGTTCTGCCGGTTTCAGGTCTGCTACCATTGAACGACAGTGTGAGCCGAGAGGTCGGCAGATATGGGCTCAGGCGCGTCGTTCTGCTTAGTCGGCGTTTTTGGCCGGCTTAGCAGAAGACCAACCTTGGAGACTCGGCACTTTTGAGGCTTCAAGTTGTGTCCGCACCAATCCAGCCCATATCTGCCGACCGGTAAGGCGCAGGCTAACCGCTACAGAATCAAAATAAAAAAGTGACGCGAAAGGAGCCTTGGGATGCTCAAAGTATTTAACACACTGACTCGGCAAAAAGAGACTTTCGAGCCAATTACCCCCGGTGTGGTCAACATGTACGTGTGTGGCCCAACCGTTTATAATTACATTCACATTGGTAACGCGCGGAGTGCCATTGCGTTTGACACGATTCGTCGCTACTTCGAATACCGCGGTTACCAAGTCAAATATGTTTCTAACTTTACTGATGTCGACGATAAGATGATTAATGAGGCGCACCGGTTAGGGATTACGGTGCCTGAATTGGGGGACCGCTTTATTGCGGCCTTCAAGGAGGATACGGCGGCGTTAAACATTGAGCCAGCTACGGTCAATCCACGGGCAACGGACCACATCAATGAGATTATTTCCTTTGTGCAAGATTTGATTGACAAGGGGTACGCCTATCCGGTTGATGGGGACGTCTATTACCGGGCTCATAAGTTTGCCCACTATGGTGAATTGGCGCACATGAACCTAGATGACTTGGAAGAGGGCGCTTCACAGCATACCAATGACGAGGAGACCGCTCGCAAGGAAGATCCCGTCGACTTTGCGCTCTGGAAGGGCGCTAAGCCCGGTGAAATCTCCTGGCCATCTCCTTGGGGTGCCGGTCGCCCCGGGTGGCACATCGAGTGTTCCGTCATGTCGACCCATTACCTCGGCGATACCTTTGACATTCATGGGGGCGGCGAAGACCTGATCTTCCCGCATCATCAAAATGAAATCGCTCAGAGTGAAGCTAAGACGGGGAAAACCTTTGTTCACTACTGGTTACACAATGGTTTTGTGACCATCGGCGATGACAATGAAAAGATGAGCAAGTCACTGGGCAACTTTGTGACGGTCCATGACATTTTAAAGACCGTTGACGCCCAAACGCTACGCTTCTTCATGGCAACGACCCAGTATCGGCGACCAATTCAATACAGCCAACGAAACTTGGACACGGCTGCCCGGAACCTCGAGCGGCTACAGACGGCCTATGACAACATGGGCTACCGCTTAAAGGACGCCGAAGAGGGTAACGACCCGAAGACGGAACAGGAAACGCGGCAAATCGTGGCTGATTATATTGATGCCATGGATGACGATTTCAACGTTCAAAACGGGGCCTCTGAAGTCTACGACCTGGCGCGGTTAGGCAACGTTTATGCTGAACGCCCAGTGGTCTTCAAGGGCACACTGGAATTCATGCGGAAAACGTTGACGGACTTACTGAGCGTCTTTGGTATCAAGTTAGCGGCCGCCGGTGAATTGGACGACGACCACATTGAGGCGTTGATTCAAGAACGAATCGAAGCCCGGAACAACCGGAACTTTGAACGCAGCGATGAAATTCGCGAACAACTTAAAAACCAAGGAATCATTTTGGAAGATACGCCCCAAGGGACGCGTTGGAGAAAGGGAAATTAATGACAACTGAAGTAGCAGATTATCGACAATTGAACGGGGTCGCACTGGCCTACATGGGTGACGCGGCATACGAGGTCATCATTCGCCGGCATTTGATCGCAGAAGGCCTGGCCAAGCCCAACCATTTACAAAAGACGGCAACGCACTACGTTTCGGCCAAGGCCCAAGCGGCGTTGATTAACTTGATGGAACAGGACAAGCTCCTGAGTGAGGACGAATGGACGATGTTCAAACGCGGGCGGAATGCCAAGAGCTATACCCACGCCAAGAACACGGACGTCGTGACTTACCGAATCTCAACCGGGTTTGAAGCACTCATGGGCTACTTGGCCCTGAGTGGCAAGCAAGACCGAGTAGACGAATTGGGACAATGGTGCATTCAACAAGTGGAAGCGGGGCGAACTGAATAATGAAACCAGAACAATCAGAAAAAGATATCAGCAGTGACTTTGTCATTGGCCGGCACCCAGCCGTAGCGGCTTTACGGAGCCAACAGACCATCAACAAGGTGTTCTTACAGAGCGGGTTAAAGGCCGAAGCACTCGACGAGATTCGTCAGTTGGCAAAGAAACGCCATTTGGTCATTTCCGAAGTTCCTAAGCAAAAGCTGGACCTCTTAACGGATCACCAAAATCATCAAGGAGTGGCCTTAGGGGTTGCGGCCTTTGAGTACGCCACTATTGATGACTTATTCGCCAAAGCCGAAGCTGCCGGCGAAGCACCATTCTTCTTAATTTTGGATGGCGTTGAAGATCCCCATAACCTGGGGTCGATCTTACGGACGGCCGATGCCAGTGGTGTTCACGGGATCATCATTCCCAAGCGGCGCGCAGTTGGTCTGACCTCCGTGGTTGCTAAGACGTCGACTGGGGCCATCGAAACGGTGCCGGTTGCTCGGGTCACGAACATGGTCAACACGGTCAAGGAGCTGAAGGACCGCGGCTTGTGGATCTTTGGGACCGACATGGACGGGACCGACTACCGCGACTGGGACGCTAAGGGCGCCAGCGCACTGATCATCGGTAACGAAGGCAAGGGCATTTCGCGCCTGCTGAAGGAAACGGTCGACGTGACGTTGACGATTCCAATGGTTGGTCACGTGCAAAGCCTAAACGCCAGCGTTGCGGCCGGATTGTTGATGTACCAAGGCTTCAGTTCTCGTCACCCCGTGCAACACTAAGTCAAAAAGAAATGAGCGAGGGATAATGAAAGAAGACATTTTAATTGTCGATGCCTATAACATGATCGGCAACTGGCCCAAACTCAATCGGTTGAAATTAGCAGACCGGTTACCAGAAGCACGGGATGAGCTGCTGAGTATGTTGGCCAACTATCGTAAGCTTCGCGATGCATCGATCACCGTGGTGTTTGATGCCATGTACGTTCCTGGCATTTCGAAGAGCTATAAGCAATTCGACTTAGAGGTCGTTTGGACGAACCGCGACGAAACGGCGGATAGCTACATTGAAAAATTGGCCAAGGAGCGGCAGACCCGGTTCACTCAAGTCACGGTCGCCACTAGTGACCAGGCTGAACAGTGGACCATCTTCTCCGAAGGTGCCCTCCGAATCCCAGCAGGTGAACTCCTCAGAGACATCGAACGGGCCCAAAACGAGGTCAAACAGACGGCCCGCGAGTTCGCGGACAAGGGCATGGTGCGTAAATCACCATGGAATGATCAGCAGCTCTATAAGCTAGAGAAGTTGCGCGACCAAATGATGGCGAAACCAGCGAAGAAGAAAAAGTAGCTAACAGCGTTATCAAATGTGGACAAGCGAGTGATTAACTTTATGACCAGGTAGTTTTTGAATATTCACGGTAGACCGCTGGGCAGTACTTGTTTATCGTGCGGGGGTCAAACCGTGGTGAACGTATTTTGTTACTTTTAATGTCGCGGTTGACTGCAATGTGAGCCGAGAGGTCGACAGATATGGGCTCAGGCGCGTCGTTCTGCTTAGTCGGCGGTGGTCTTCCGGCGACTTAGCAGAAGACCAACCTTGTAGACTCGGGTTTTTCGAGGCTTCAAGTTGTGTCCGCACCGTTCCAGTCCATATCTGTCGGCCGGTAAGGCGCAGGTCAGCACAACGTTGCCAATCATTGAAGCAAAATATAAATTTTAAAATGAACGTTCGTTCGCTCGGCGAAAGGGCGGCCTTCCCGTAGACTGGAAATTACCAGACGAAGGGGAGGCTTTTTCATTGACTGAGTTAAGCGATACCGCACTATTAGAGTTGATTCACCAAGGGACGGATTCACCCGCGTTGGGCGTTTTGTTTGAACGTTATCGCCCGGTCCTGTACCGGATGCAGCACCGCTATTTTATTCCCGGTCACGATGCCGACGATTGGGAACAAGAGGCGCTATTGGTTTTCTGTACCGTCATTGAAAATTTTAAATTTAGTCGTTCCTTAAGCTTTGGTGCCTTTTACCGGTTGAATTTAGCCCACCGCGTCTACGATTTGATTCGCAAAAGTCATGCGTTAAAGCGTCAAGCGGGGCAACTTCCACTTTCGATCGAAGAACACGGTGCCTACTTCGCCGATACTTTAGTCGATGAGCATTGGCTCGTACGGGAACAACTGGAGGTCAAGGAAACCTTGCTACAATTGCAAGGTGAGCTGTCAGCAATCGAGCGCATCGTGTTTACGGGACTGGTCCAGGGCAGTAGTTTAGGGGCCATCAGTCAGCAACAGACCTTACCGTTAAACCAGGTGATTTCCGCGGCGCACAGAAGTCAGATCAAGCTGCGTCGACTATTAGCCGAATGATTGACGGGCGGGGCAAACGATGGTAAGCTATTGCAGTATGAGTTGAAAACGATTTGATCAAAGGTGGTGGCAAAATGGCTCAACGGAAAATTGCCCTGGCTTGTTCGGTTTGCGGGTCACGGAATTACACCATCACAGCAAGTGCAACCCGCACGAAAAGGCTAGAGGTTATGAAGTTTTGTAAGTACTGCGGTAAGCACACGTTACACCGCGAAACCCGTTAATTTGACTAATCACAACGACAAACACTAATTTTAGGGAGGCAACACCATGCGTTTATTCCGTTTTTTTAAGTCAGTCGGACAGGAAATGAAACAAGTTTCTTGGCCAGGCCCTAAGCAGACCCGGCACGATACTGGGACTGTCGTCGGTATCTCAGTTCTGTTCGCAATCTTCTTTGCGGTTGTGGACTGGGTGGTTCAGTTTGGCCTGAAGTTCCTCGCTTAGTGGAATTGTCGGTAGTCAAATGTGACTAAATATGCTATATTAGTAGGTAACAGGGAACTTCGTGTACGCGGAGTTTTTTTATTTTGCTCGAAAAGTCAATGAAATTAAAGGAGTGCACCAAAATGGTTGAGTCAGCTGAAAAGCAATGGTACGTTCTTCACACCTACGCAGGTTACGAGAACAAGGTTATGGCAAACTTGGATTCCCGGGCCGAATCAATGGGGATGCAAGACAACATCTTCCGGGTCGTCGTTCCCGAAGAAGAGGAACACGAAGTTAAGAACGGTAAAGATAAGGTCACGATGGAAAAGACTTTCCCTGGCTACGTCTTGGTTGAAATGGTCATGAGTGACCAAGCTTGGTACATTGTGCGGAACACACCTGGTGTTACTGGGTTCTTGGGTTCTCATGGTCAAGGGAGTAAGCCAACACCATTGTTACCTGATGAAGTTGAACGCATCTTACGGCGGGTCGGGATTTCTGCTCGGCATGCCGACCTGGATGTCGCTCCTGGCGATTCCGTCACGATCGTCGATGGTGCCTTCAGTGGCTTAGTTGGTAAGATTACGGAAGTCGACGACGAAAAGATGAAGTTGAAGGTCAACATTGACATGTTCGGTCGGGAAACCAGTACTGAACTGAACTTCGACCAAGTCGACCCAATTTTAGGTTAATTTGAAAAGAACTTGTTGCAGTTAGTAAAGTGTGGTATGATTCTCAGGTATGCGTGATGCATATGTACAAAGTGGGAGGGGCAAACTAACAGCCCCACTTACCACACACGGACTCAAGGAGGTATTGTCTCGTGGCTAAAAAAGTAGCTAATGTCGTTAAATTACAGATTCCTGCGGGTAAAGCAACCCCAGCTCCCCCAGTTGGACCAGCTTTAGGTCAAGCAGGTATCAACATCATGGGCTTCACTAAGGAATTCAACGCTCGTACCGCTGACCAAGCTGGTATGATCATTCCTGTTGTGATCAGTGTCTATGAAGATCGTTCCTTTGATTTCATCACCAAGACCCCTCCAGCAGCTGTTCTGTTGAAGAAGGCCGCTGGTGTTGAAAGTGGTTCTGGCGAACCTAACACGAAAAAGGTTGCTACGGTAACCAAGGATCAAGTTAAGCAAATCGCTGAAACTAAAATGCAAGATCTAAACGCAGCTGATGTTGAAGCAGCTATGCGCATGATTGAAGGTACTGCCCGGAGCATGGGCTTCACGGTCGAAGGTTAAGCTCAGTTTTCGGATAGTCGGACACTTCACGAAAATGAAATGTGTCAAGTGGGAGGTTTATCCGTTACAACCACATTTGCAAGGAGGAATACACAAAAATGGCTCACAAACGAGGTAAGAATTATCAAGACGCTGCCAAAATGGTCGAGGCTGACAAGGTCTACGGCATGGGCGACGCGATTGATTTAGTTAAGAAGATGGATTTCGCTAAGTTCGACGCAACTGTTGAAGTTGCTTTCAAGCTTAACGTTGACACAAAGCAAGCGGACCAACAACTCCGTGGCGCATTAGTATTACCAAATGGTACCGGTAAGGAAACCACGGTAATCGTATTCGCTAAGGGTGACCAAGCTAAGGCTGCACAAGCTGCCGGTGCTGACGTTGTTGGCGAACAAGACTTAGTAGAACGCATCCAAGACGGCTGGTTGGACTTTGACGTTGCTATTGCAACGCCAGACATGATGGCCCAAGTTGGTCGTTTAGGCCGTGTCTTAGGACCTAAGGGCTTAATGCCTAACCCTAAGACGGGGACTGTTACGATGAACGTCGAAAAGGCTGTTTCCGATGCTAAGAACGGGCAAGTTACTTACCGGACTGACCGGGACGGTAACGTTGCTGTTCCATTTGGTAAGGTTTCCTTTGATGCTGACAAGCTTGCCGGCAACTTGAAGACCATTGCCGAAACGATTGTTCGTATCCGCCCAGCCGCTGTGCGTGGGACTTACGTTCAACACGTTTCAATCGCATCAACGTTCGGCCCTAGTGTCGACGTTGACTTGGCTTCTTTATTAGCCTAAGTAAAATGTGATTTAAAAAAATCCCTTGCAATACGTTGACAGTGATGTCGAAGTATTGTATGCTATTGAAGTTGTATTTAATAGATCTACCTAAGACTCAGGTGGCCTAATGGTCTTAATTTCCTGCCGAGGAAGAAGTTTACTTAAACTTTGGACTCCTTATGTCTTGGTGGCATAGGGATTTTTTTATCCCACCAAACTACTCCGGGAGGTGAATTAATTTGAGTGAACAAGCTATCGCAATTAAGGCAAAAAAGGTTGATGAGGTTGTTGAAAAATTCAACAACGCCACCAGTGCTATCGTTGTTGACTACCGTGGTTTAACTGTTGAAGAAGCAACTGAATTACGGAAGCAATTACGTGAAGCCGGCGTTCATATGAGCGTTATCAAGAACAAGATTTTGGTTCGGGCTGCTGAAAAGGCTGGTTACAGTGATCTTAACGATCTCTTTGCAGGCCCTACTGCTGTTGCTTTCTCTGACGAGGATGCAATTGCCCCAGCTAAAGTTTTGAAGAAGTTTGCTGACGGTGTTGATGACCTTGAAATCAAGGGTGGTTTCATCGAAGACAAGATTGTCTCCGTTGACGAAATCAATGCTTATGCAAGCTTGCCAAGTCGTGAAGATCTTCTTTCTATGCTGGCTAATGTATTACAAGCACCAGTACGGAACGTGGCTTACGCGGTTAAGGCTATTGCTGAAAAGGGTGACGAAGGCGACGCAGCCTAAGTTCCTGATTCAAATTTGAAACATAAAATATAAAACCCAATTATTGGAGGAAAATAACATGGCTTTTGATAAAGATGCTATCATCGCTTCTCTTAAAGAAGCATCCATTACTGACCTTAACGACTTAGTTAAGGGTATCGAAGACGAATTCGGCGTATCCGCTGCTGCCCCAGTTGCTGCAGCCGGTGCTGCTGGTGGCGACGCTGCTGCCAAGGATTCATTCGACGTTGAATTAACTGAATCTGGTGACGCCAAGGTTAAGGCCATCAAGGCTGTCCGTGAAATCACTGGTTTAGGTTTGAAGGACGCTAAGGGTCTTGTTGACAACGTACCATCTGTCATCAAGGAAGGCGTTTCTGAAGACGAAGCTAACGACATCAAGGAAAAGCTTGAAGCCGTTGGTGGTGTGGTTACGCTTAAGTAGTCACCTTCACTTACGAAATGAAAAACCGTTGCCTGTGGGTGACGGTTTTTTTGTGCGACAAAATTCAGCTCGGGGTGCCACACCACGGACTGTTAGGCGAAAAAACGGGTATTCTTTAAATTTTCGTCTTAATCTAGCACGAATGGATAGTAATTTAGCCGAAAAATGATTAAGCTAGGTGAGAAGTTAATCACGAACGGAGTGAAGAAATGGCCGGAACAATTTTAATTGTTGAAGACGACGAAGCGTTGCTGTCTTCGCTGACAACGGAGCTACAATTTGAGGACTACACCGTATTGAACGCTATGGATGGGAAAACGGCGCTGGAAATTTACGAGTCGAATCGCGGACAGCTCGACCTGGTGCTGTTAGATTGGATGTTACCGGAACTTGACGGTCTGGGCGTTTTACGGCGGATTCGTAAGCATGACGACTTACCCGTCATCATGATGACTGCCCGCGATTATGTTGGTGACAAAGTAGCTGGTCTCGACACTGGGGCGGACGACTATATTACGAAACCATTTGAAATCGAAGAACTCCTAGCGCGGATTCGCGTCATTTTACGGCATCAGAACCGCCAGGCCATCGTGGACAGTCAGTTGCACGTGGCAGATGTGACGTTGGACACCCGGGCACGCCAGGTTCTGCGCAACGGCAAGCTGGTTCAGCTCACGCAGCGCGAGTATGAGCTCTTACTCTGCTTGATGAAAAATGCTGGCCAAACGATGACCCGGGATGAACTATTGGATGCAGTCTGGGGCGTTGACTTCGAAGGACAACCGAACGTGGTGGACGTCTATATTCGCTACTTGCGTCATAAACTGAACGAAGAACAGGCGCCGCACCTGATTCATACCGTTCGTGGTGTTGGTTACGTTCTTTCCGCCGAATACAGTGGGTGATGCGCATGGTGAAAAGTAAACGGCAAATCACGACCGCCCAGGAGATTCAGCGGCGCTTTGTGTGGATGCTGGTCATCGTGACCCTGGTCATGGGCATGGCAATTGTTAGCACGGTCGGTTATCAGCTGGTGAAGCAGAGCGAGCAATCTTCAGTCGAATTGATGGCGAGCTTGAAACGGTCGATCATTGACGACAAGCCAGATTGGCAGCGTTGGCGAAAGAATAGTTCAATCAATACCAAGAATACCTTCGTGCGGGTCTACAACAGTAAGATCGGTGAGGCTCCGGCAACTTTTTACTCACCGAATACGAGTCAATTTATCAAAGCCAGACATTATCGGATGCCGATTTTCTCGGCAGTCGCCTATACGCCTAGGTATGGGTTTACCTATTATCGGTCCGGGGAACGGTTAGGAATTCAATCAGAGATCTGGCTGAGCCTATCGCCAATCACAACGGTCTTGCTATCGGTGGTTGGCGTAGTCCTCGTGATTATGCTACTGACGATTATTTTGGGCTGGGCGTACGTGCGGCTCACGGCTAAACATATTACGGAACCATTAGCAAGCCTCAACGTGGCGGCCCGTGAGCAGTCCCAGACACAGACGATTAAGGCGGCGCTGCCCGTGCCCAATCAGCCGAGTGAGGTCACAGAACTAGCTAAGAGTTTCAACGACCTGCTGGCGGCAATCAACGAGCACGCTGTTCAGGAGCGAGAGTTCATTTCCAATGCCGCTCACGAATTGCGGACGCCGATTGCGGCCATTCGGGGCCACGTGCGGTTGATTGAGCGGCGGGGGGCCGAACACCCTGAAATCATCCCCAAGTCCGTGCAGTTCATTGACGAGGAATCGACGCGGATGCAAAAGCTAGTCAACAGCCTGCTGACGCTGTCACGAGCCGACCGGGGAACGCTAACGCTTGATTATTTCGACGTGGCAGAAGCGATTAACGAAACGGTTGAGGAAGAACGCGCCGTTTTGCAGCAGCCAATTCGGGTTACTGGTGTAGATTCGGCCATCGTCTTTGGAAATGCCGAAAGTGTCCAGCAGATACTGACGGCCCTGATCGACAATGCGGGCAAATATGCACCAGCAGACCAACCCATCACGGTGGCCTTGAAGGTAACCCATGAGCGTGTTGAACTCCGGGTTCAGGACCTGGGATTAGGTGTGGCGGACGCAGACAAACCGCACATCTTTGAACGGTTCTACCGCGTAGACTCTGCTCGCACCCGCCAAATTGGGGGTACAGGCCTGGGCCTGGCCATTGTCGCCCAGCTCGTTAAGCTTAATCACGCCACAATCAAGGTGGTCGATAACCAGCCACAGGGGAGTCAGTTTGTGCTGACCTTCGAGGAGCAAACGGCGGTTGATGGCGAACGCGACTGACAGTCTATTAGAACCTGGTCTTGGCAGTCGCAGTGCGGCCAAATTCAGCAAGGCTGATCTTGACGCGTTCACTAAAGGTTGAAAGATGACTTGTCTGCTTCATTCCAGTATTGGCACGAGTTGATACCGCTAAATTAATGTACATTGGCCGCACTGCGGCTGCCAGGGATTCCGCCTGCTGTGGGGACGCTTCAGCCTGGAAGAACACCAGTCTTCTCGC
>NZ_BOLP01000021.1 GCF_016861695.1 Levilactobacillus andaensis
CCCATTAAGTACAAACTCCGGTGCTACAGGGTTTGCGGGGTCTGTCCCCATTGGATACATATTCCGTGCGGGTGATAAATAGAGAATCACTGAAATACTAAAAGAGCTAAAAATGCTGATAATCCGGCGTTCCTGGCTCTTTTCTTTTTGCCTCAAAAGCATTCAAATGCAAATCATTCTTCGCAAGTTCTTCGCAAAACTCGGATTCGGTAAAAACATGCGAAGAATTGCGAAGAATTTGACTACTCATCGTCGTAAAATCCCTTGTCTAAGAAGGCCAGAGCGTCTTGGTTGCTAATTCCATTAGCCTTTTCGATGAAATGCACGTAGGTATTTATGGTTGTCTCCAATTTTAAATGACGTAGACGATGCTGAATGTAGGGAAGCGATACTTTTTCCAGAATTAAAACGCTGGCGTGGGTGTGGCGCATTGCGTGGGAGGTCACTTCTTTAATCCCTAATCGTCGGCAAATGATTTTGAGTTGCTCGTTGGCCGTTCCGTTTTGGATGATGGTTCCATGATCGGACCAGAACACTAAGTTAAGCGGATTGGGTATGCGGTGGTCCTCAAGCCACTCTTTTTGTTGCTGATGATAGCCTCTAAGGAACTGACAGTATTTCTGCCCAATCGTGATATCACCATCAGCCTTGCCGCCGCCCTTAGTTTTGGTGAAGTTCTGGTTAGCAGCGTCCCACTGCTGATTGATGTGGACAATGCCTCTTTTTAAATTGATGTTGTTCCAGGTCATGCCAGCACATTCTTCGAAGCGGGTGCCAGTTTCCAATTGAAACAGCATCATTTCCTGTGTCATTCGATGGTAGGTAGCATTTTTAATGAGATAGCCCCGGAACTTCGTATACTCTTCGTAGCTCAATACTTTTTCAGATTCAGGCTTAGGGTCCGATCCCGTAACTTTAGCCTTATAAGCGAAGTCGCGATGGATAATTCCATCAGCAACGGCGTCACGAATAGCAGAGTGAACTTGCCGGTGCAATTTTTGACCTGTAGCTAGGGAGTGGGACTTTCCAAAATCATTTAAAAATTTCTGATAGTCAGCGCGTTTGATGCTCACGATTTTGGTGTCGTCGAACCATTCCTTCACATGATTTAAATTACCCATATAAATGTCGTGTGTGTGGCGTTTAACACCGTCGGTCTTGTAAGTCCTAATCCAGTCTTCAAAGTAGCGTGAGAGCGTAGTATTGGACTTTGAGAGGTCGCTTCCCTTGTTAAGTGAGTCTAGGGTTTCTGCTTCCCAGTCACGAGCCTCAGTTTTACGTGCAAAGTTTTTAACTTTCTGACGATATCCAGTCTTACTAGTAGGGTCTTTGTACGATACGCGGGCTTCCCACTTACCGTTTTCTCGCTTGTTGATGCTCATAGGAGTTCCTTCTTTCAATTAATTTTGGCAACATCAATGCTTGCATTTTACAAACATACGTTCTGCCTGTGGCCTAAAGAAAAGCCCGGTAAGGGGCAATTTGGGAATACATGATGCAATTAACGTCCAAGTTCTTCTACATAATTTTCACGATTGGAGTAGAGAACCGGCCTGATACCGTTGTTTTCAAATAGATTGATAATATCCGGATTAACTTTACGAATTGTATCTTTTTTCTGATTGTAATCGTTTATAAATACGTAAAAATCACTTGGATCTTCCAAAACTGGCTTTGTTTGCTCCACATCAGCCAAAATTGATTTAGCAAACATTGGATTATTAGGAGCAGAGAGGGTTTTTACCAGCTTCATCGGTATTTTATTTATACCAGGTATAGAAAATTCATATTTGTGAGTGAGACCACTGGCTCCTATATATGCCATATTTTTATTTGCACGAATGTTATGGGACGAGAAGAAGGCTGATACATCCTCGAAAAAGATGCCACCTACACTTGTGGATGCCAATATGAACATGTCATTAACAAAAAGAATAGCTTGCAGTAAGCGGTGCTTACTTTCGGGGAATTTATCAATTGTGGTGTTTATATATAGCTCATCATCACCGTAGCTGACGCCGTAGGCTTTAATCTGCTGATCGAGTATTTTTTTTCGCTTTGCAGATCGGGAAATAGAAACACCCTTGCCTTCTAAGTTGTCTGTAGTCCACCCATCATCTGTGAGAGTGATTTTCCCATTGCCTTTTTGGACAACATACATTGTGATTTCGTCCGAATCATTATCCAAAAAAGGCTCATCTATTCTTGTTATTTTAGAGTTAATATCTTTAAATGAAGTATTTTCCTGAATCCATTTGTAATACTGATCGCTCAAAGCTTTTCCGTCTATCATTGACATCCACCTCCTTCATAGTTTCATTTTACATCATTAGCTCTTTATATTAACGTATTTAAAAAACTTGTCCATAGATTTAGCCAGATCATCACTTTTATTAAATGGGGTTTGATCAAGCGGGTAAGCATAGTCAAGTACTTCTCCATTATGCAGTTTATAGATATGGATATGGTTGCCGCTTACATTTCCATCATAATTGTGGTGAACAGATCCATGGATACATAGACGCACTAAATGGATGTTATTTGATAAAAAGCGAATGTGCATACTGTATTTTGACTCAAGTGATCCTCGATAAATATGTAGCTTGTAGGTAATACCATTTATATTATCTGACAAATTCTCTTCCTGCTTGTATTTACCAAAGGCAGGTGCATTAAACGCAGGGTGATCTAGGAACTCTTTAATCTCGCTTATAAGCTGGCTCACTTCACTGTCAGTTAGTTTATCAGGGTCCATTTTCTATCCTCCAATACTTAAATCCGTGTTAGAATGCTTCACCCCGGAATCGGACCGAGGGGAGTCACCAGACTGAAGCTAATTGCCGACGTAGGAACATTATGGAATAAAGTGTTACTGCTACATGTGAGTCCTAAAGAACTCATGAGCGATACGATAGATTAACGTTTCAATATTTATTGGACTACCGTTAAATCCGGAATCTCGACGGCTTACTTCAAAGTTTTTGTAAGCATCAGCACTGAAGGTGTGTGTAAAGCTATCAGATTTGTTTCCCTTATCCCAAGTGTAGTTGATAGTCATGGTAATAGGTACTTTGCGAGCACGCTCAGGCCCAGTGCCATTCGCATTAACTTCTGCTAACGAAATGAACTTTTGACTTGGAGCAATAAAATATCCGTTCATATCGTTGAATATGGGTTGTTGATTTTGAGAATTTTTCCACGTTTCAGAAAAAACGATGCTAGTGATTATGGCACCAGATTTGCCAAAATTTTTGACTACAAGATATTCCCGTAAGTTTGAATCAAGCCATTCCCAGTTTAAGTAAGCTGCAACACTAGGTCGATTAGCACTTTCAATCGATCTTTTTGTTGTATTTAAAGAGCGAATAGAAATGATTATTGCAACAATAGAAGTTATTGCAGTGATGATACTAGTTATTAGCTGTATCCAATCCTTCATAGTCAATAAACTCATATCCTTTGAAGAGAAATTAAAGTAATCGGTTGGTCTTAAGCTACTGTATAAAATCAACGATAATATCTGACTCTAGCGTGTGGTCATTTAGCTTAACGGTCTTAGTGAGACCGCCGCCAAGAACGGTAATATTACTGCCTTCAGAGATATGGTGCGAGTGCATATCCTCAACTTCAATCTCCGTAACGGTAGCAACCGAATTATCGGCATTGCTTAAGACAACGTAATCCATAGTGTCATTATCAGATTCACGTTGGATATATGTAACGTTTCCGGTAACCTTGATGAGTTTCTGGTCGTATTTGTCGGGATTTCCGGTGAAATCTTCAAGGCTTACACGCTTATATTTGGATTGGTACTTATCTTGGGAAGTGCTATTTTTATCAGATTCAGCTTTTCCAATTTGGTCTGATGAACTTGCTTTTGTATTTTTAGTATCTTCTTCAAGCTCTTTATCAGCTAATTTTTGGGCTCTTTTTACAAGGACCAGTAGCTTATCTTTTTGAGGTGAAGAAGGAAGAGTGTCTACTTCTTCCCATACGTCGCTAACTGACTTAGAATCCATCTCTTCGTTGAGCTCAGTGTGTTTGGAATTAGAGAATAGGTTGTAGACAGATTCTTGTATGCTATCAAGATCATCACGTCTCTCATAAGCACTGGAAGCATTTATGATTGCTACGGTGTCAGAATATTTTTTATGATTCAGTGTAGAAGTTATTGAAACATCAGCTTCTTTTTGATACGTGCCTAAAGAAACATTGAAATTAAAAGTTCCATTCTTGTTTGTACTAACGCTACCGTGTTTTTGAACAGAGTTATTCTTGTATTTGTAGTTGATGATAGAGTTAGCACCAGCTTTACCTGATAAGTGATAATTCCCCTTAGAGTCAGTTTTTAAGTTGCCCTTTTCCATTCCATTTATAGTGAATTTGGGAGATGAATTCCCACAACCAGTCAGCAGGAGTGTCAGAGCGATTGCGCTTGTTAATACAATATTTTTGTTCAATTTAATCCTCCTAGTGAATTTTTGCGATATTCAAGCGTAACCAAAGGCTAGTACTTGATGATGTCATAGGGTAGACCATACTGCCTAGCTAAATCTTCATATGAACTTGGAAGGCAATCATTGTCTTCAATGTAGAGTAGTCCCATGAGAGCCGCTGAAAACTCATCAGCCTCTGTTTCCAATTGACCATGGGCGCGTGTACTGCTGGTGTAGTATCCGACTAATCCTTCCTGTAGGATTACATGGCCGAGTTCATGCCCCATGACAAAGTACTGATATGGTCTATGCTTAATGTCTTCGTTGAGCATAATAATGGGACGTTTCCCAAAGTAAATTGTTTTCCCGAGGGGCAACTCATCGAAGTAGCACCATTCGACTTGAATATTTAGTTTTTCAGCAATAATAAACGGATTGGCGGTGTGGTAACGGTTAGTCACTGTCTTCACGACGTTACTTATCTTCAAAAGGACACCTACTTTTTCTCTTTTTTCTTTTCTTTCCAGAATATCGCTGCCATTGCAGCTTGAACTTGTGCATCTTGTATCTCCGTTAAGTTGACACCGCCGAATGTCATGGATCCTGCGTTTGCTTCGAGAAATTTTTTTAAATCATTTGTATCCTGTTTAGTTGCCCAAGCAGGGGTACTGTTTTTTCCAAGTAAGTAATCAGTGGTTACTCCATACAGGGAAGCAATCTGCTTTAACATGCTTGAATCTGGTTCATTAGTTCCGTATTCATAATTAGCATAGCGTTGCATACTACTTAGACCCAAACGTCGAGCAACCTCTGTCTTTGACCAATTATTGTTTTCGCGGAGATTGATTAACCGCTTAGTGAAGTCATTTTGCTTCTTTTCTGGCATAGATTTAACCTCCTGTTAAACGTATTATATAATGTTTAAACAATATGTTTATGTTTTTAAACAATAAATTTACCTTTGCTATTGACTTAAATGATTCGTTTAAGTATACTGAATTCATAGGTTAAATGATTCATTTATAAAAAAAGGGGGGTGACTTGATGTTTGTTAAATCTAATGCACTTGAACTGCTTCAAGAGCGAAGGAAAGAATTAGGACTTTCTGGAGCTGAAGTCTCAAGGAGAATGGGACTGAAGACCACACAACACTATTGGAACATTGAAAATGGAAAAAATCGTTTAACTTTGGAATATGCGTTTCTTGCTGCTGATGCACTAAACGTTCCAATTACGTTTTTTTGTCAAAAAGTTAAAGAGAAAATTTAGTATATAGAAGGTGATTCGATGATACGCGAACAAAAGATTGAAATTGTGGCCGGCATGTCTGGCTTGTCTGTCGCAACCGTCAAGCTGATTGCTGAAACTGATAGTGATCAGTTGGAAAAGATGATTGTAGACCTAGGACAACGCTTCGGCTTCCAAGCTGCTAACGCCGCGTCCTCATGGTTCTAATATACGGCTACTCATTGGAAAACGCTGATATATCCTTTCCAGATAGTCGATAAGGAGTTGAAAAGATGAAGATTGATAATAAATTTGCAGAACAATTAACGCTTGCGCTTGATGATCCTAAATCGGCTAGTCAGGAAGCAATTGCACAACTTCTTTTCATGTCCGCAGGTCAACTGAGCCGCATCAAAAATGCGACCAGGGCTACAGACAAATCTATAAGAGTTGGTCTTGCTCATGTTCTGCATGATGTTTTCTTGGCGTTTTCAGGAGCGCGTAACGATTATGGCTTGCTTTCTTTCTTGAAGGACACCACGAAACATGATGACGTGATTACTTCACTCTTCCGACAGAAGAAAGAAGAAAACGACCGTCGGGCATTAGAAGAATCGTTTGATGAGGCGATGACGACTAAGAAGGAGCTTCGATCCCCACAGCAAATCCTACTCATCAATGATTATTTCCGTGAGTATGCAGAAGAAATCATGGCTGAGCACACGGATATCGCGAAGAAGGCTGAGTACGCTGGCATTAACGTACAAGATGTTTTCGACAAAGCTAACGCAAACTACGGGGGGTGAAAGCAATGGGTACATCAGAAGTGATCGTAAAGCACACCGCACCAGAAGGGTTTGTGATGATTCCAAATTCTGAGTTTGAGAAGTTTCAGAACTGGAAGTCATCTCAGCAACGTATCCGGACATGGAATCTTCGAGAATTTGCTCAGTACCGTTATGGTACTCAGAACACGCAACGCGCATCACGATACCTCTTCCGGCATCATGACGATCTCAGCCTAGCGAGTGGTGGATTCATTGACTACAACGCTACGCATAACGGTTGGCGAATTCCGGTGGGGCCGATGATTGACTACTTAGAAGCACACAAGGAGGCGTAAGCATGGTTATCAACACAATGGCACAGTTCCTGTATTACTACGCTGGCATGGCCTTTATCTGGCTAGGAGGAATTGCAGGGCTTGTCTACTTAGGCTACAAGCTCAACCAAGACGTTCAGTCAAAAGGTGGCTGGAAGGCTTGGAAGCGCGATTGGTTTGGAACGGAGGACTACAAATGATTTTACGGCATAAAAAAGGAGCCCTGACCTGGCCGTCAGAGCTCGAAGATAAGTTGCAAATCTCAAAATTATTCAGCTCTAATTCTACTCTGAAAGCGGGGCGTTGGCAATGGCTTTAGATGAACTATCAGTTGAGTACCATCAACTTTACGCTTTACAGAAGGCTGTCAG
Organism: Levilactobacillus andaensis; assembly: GCF_016861695.1. GTDB lineage: Bacteria > Bacillota > Bacilli > Lactobacillales > Lactobacillaceae > Levilactobacillus > Levilactobacillus andaensis. The sequence continues at coordinate 7,137 of NZ_BOLP01000021.1, forward strand.
CGTGGCTGAACCCGAGATGTTGGATACAAATAACGATCCTTTGCTGGTGAACAGCCGCTACTGGGTCGTCAACGGTGGTGGGGATGACGTGCTCATCTACAACGACCGCAACGACATCGATAACTACCTTGAGAACTTCAAAGATAGTGGATATGACGACTTCGACAATGCCAAGAAGGCACTTCACAAGTATTGCCCAGAGGCGGCACTGGTCGTCTACTGCGGACACAATCGCTTTAAGGGGGTATCAGCATGGATGCAGTAAAGAGCACGCCGAGTGTCAAAGAACTGTTCGAGCGTCAGGAACTTCTCAAAGATTCAATCGGCTACAAAGTGACCAAGTTCAAAGAGGAGATTGGCTACAAAAATGCCGAGGCGGCATTCGTTCAAAAGAAGACGCTGGTGACTGATTACGAGGCCCGTCTTAAAGATGAAGCCAAGCAAGCTTACGGTGACTTTACTGCCGCGATGGCAGGCTATGAGTCACTAGATGGTATCGATCGAGTTCGTAAGGATCCGGCGAAGAAAAATAATTGGGTGCTGACGAAAAACTTAACCCCAGCTAAGCTCATGGCGTCCTTGCCTGATGATTCAATTCTGCAAGACGCCATCAAGACTAAGCGTGAATTTAATGAATCACTGGTCAAACAAATGCTGGCGGACGGCGAACTGATTGCGGGTAACGGGCACGTCACAGATAGTGATGGTCAAATTCTTGATGAGTTCATTAGTGCAGAGCTTAAGCCAGACGATTTTAAGGAGGCAAAATAATGAGTAATGAATCTAATACCGCTGTTGCGGTACCTAAAGAAGACAGTGGCATGTCACTGATTGCTAATGCAGATATGAATAAGATGGCTTCACAACTCCAAGCCATCTCTAATTTTCAGGTAATGGTTGAAAAGAATTTAAATAGTGGTCAAGACTTCGGGGTTATCCCGGGTACTGGTAAGCCTACGCTTCTCAAGCCGGGTGCTGAAAAGATTCAAATGCTGATGGGTGTCACTAGTGAGTATGAGGTGACCAACAAAATTGAAGACTACGAGAAGGGATTCTTTGCCTACACCATCCGCTGCACGCTGTCTAAAGGCGGTACAAAAATTACAGAGGGACTTGGGTCTGCGAACACCAAAGAGAAGCGCTACCGCAATCAAGATGTCTTCATGATCGTCAATACGGTGCTCAAAATGGCTAAGAAACGGGCGCAAGTCGATGCAACGCTTACGATTGCTAGCCTGTCTAACGTCTTTACGCAAGATATTGAAGATATGCAGAAATTCAATCAGCGAGAAGAGACTGAAACAATGGGCGATGAAGATGCGTTAAATGTCAAAATTCCGTTCAAGAAGCACAAGGGCGAGACCATTGGTCAAATCCTGAAAACAGATCGTAGTTACATTGAGTGGATTGCTAAGAACTCTGATAACGCAAAATACAAGCATGCCGCAGAGATGGCGCTCAATCCTAAGAAGGCTAAGGCCATAGATGACGCGGCCCAAGACGTTACCGATAAGATGTCACCTAAGCCCCCTAAGCTGGCGACTAAGAACAAGCTGGACCTTATCAGTATCTTCTCAAAGAAGATTGCTGGGCAGACGAACGTGTCTGAACAGGAACCTGCCAACGAAGTCTTAGCTACAATCATTGATGGATGGAAGGGTACACAAGACGATTGGAGCAAGCTTACGGAAAAAGACGCTACTACCGCTTGCAATAGCTTGCAGAAGCTCCAAGAGGGGCTTGTAGGACAGTATGAGCAAGATAACGATCCATTCCCTAAGAAAGACGATGCTCAGAACGTCGATGACATCCAATTGCCGTTCGACTAGATATAAATTGTGGTGGGTGGGCGGCGTAAGGAGGTGGCAAATTGAATTATTTGGTTCAGATAAAGGCATTCTATGATCGGCTCGAAGTCGAACCCCTCAAATCATCGGAAATTGCTTTATGGTACGCGCTAATGTCCATAAACAATAAGACTGCATGGTCTGAAACGTTCACGGTAGCCTCATCAGTGATATGCCAGAAATCTGGAATTAAAGAAGCCAACTTCTATAAAGCACGGAACCTTCTTCAACAGAAGGGGTACATCAATTGGAAGTCTCGAACGGGTAATCAAGCTGCAATTTACCATCTCCCTAAGCTGTACGAACAACTGCCTACAAATAGTGTAGACAGTCATATAGACAATTGGGGAGACAGTAGTATAGACACCTCTATAGGCAGTAGTAGAGCATTAACTAAACTAAACAAAACTAAACAAAGAGATGAAGATGACGACGCGGTCACCCGCTCAGACGTAATCGACAAGTGGACAAGTCTATGGGGATTCCCCAACGGTATCGCTATGCCTGAACTTAACGAATGGCTTCAGCAGCTGTCACCCGACATCATCGACTATGCCATCCAGATTGCTGGAGAGCACGATGTTCAGGCTAGGGGAGCACTTAAGTATCTGCGTGCCGTCATCGAGGGGTGGCAGGAACGCAAGATTACTACGCTTGCTCAAGCTAAAAAGGCTGCTGAGGAGCATGACCAGCGCATGGCCAACAATCGCAAGCCAGCCGCCAAGCAATCGCACATCAAGGAGACCATGCCTGACTGGGCACAACGGGATAACGCACAGCAGGACAAGCCTAAGCCCCTCTCAGCGGAGAAACAGGCCGAGTTGGATGCACGGATGGCTAGGCTTAAGGAACAGCACGAACAACGAGAACAGGAGGCTACATCATGACAAACTTAAGAGATTTAATTACAGGAAGAACGAGTAAGGATGTTGCAGTCGATGCACGAGGGCTGCATGACTTTTTGGAGGTCGGTAAGGACTTCTCGAATTGGTTCAAGGATATGACTGAATATGGATTTTCTGAGGGCCAGGACTTTACGCCGATTTCGGCGAAAAGCCGTGGTGGCAGGCCCCGCATCGAATATGCCATGACGTTGGACATGGCTAAGGAGCTTGCGATGCTCCAACGTACCGACAAGGGTAAGCAGGCACGTCGGTACTTCATCGCCGCCGAGAACAAGCTACGTGATCAGGAAGTTTCCAAGCTACGGCTTCCACGGACCCCAGACGAAAAGATTCAGTTGCTGCTAGAAAACAGCGGTGAGGCCAACAAACGTATCGATACCGTTGAGGAGCGCATGGACGACTTCGAAGCAAACCAGAAGTTGGACCCAAGCGAGTACTCGGCTATCAGCCATGGCGTCACGCGGGCGGTCAATCGGTATGTCGATGATCATCGCTTAAAGCTGACACGAGATCAACGCAGTGAGCTGTACAAGGACATCAGCAACGGGCTCAACAAAGTCGTCGGGGTCCACACACGTACCCAGATTCGGGCCAAGGATTACGACACCGCGTTGAAGTTCATTGACGACTGGCAGCCGAACACGGCTACCAAGATGTTGATTCAGCAAATGGAATTGCCACTGGAGGCGTAGAAATGAAGTTTAAGCTAAAGGAAACTGCAGATCCCGGTATTTATAAGCCGGGAAATGTTATCTGGAATTCTATGTATGACTCTTATTCTATGGTAGTGCAGGGCCATGACGATGATGATATCGCTAAAATCTATTTCTTAGTTGACTTGGGTGAAGGAATTGCACTGTCTCAGCCATATTCAAGTCTACAAAAGTTGGCTGATCATTGGTGCTCTGATTACGATCACTTAATTGTCAATCCAACACTTGTTGAGGAGGGCGCTGAACGATGAGAGAGATTAAGTTTCGGGCGTGGGACCCCGTCCAGCACAAGATGCTGAAGCCGAGCTACCTTGAATTCATCGATGGAAATGCCTACTGGATTGAGGCAGGCAAAGATGATAGTCAGAACGACGGGCCTGTAGACAGTCCCGTAACTCGCCCTGTAGTCAAGGTCGGCATGGTGCTGGAGCAGTACACCGGACTTAAAGACGAAGGTGGCAAAGAAATCTGTGAAGGCGACATCGTCTCCAAAAGAAGTCTAGATTACGAGAGCGGTAAGCCATTTGGCGAGCCTCTGATCGGTGCGATTGTCTACAAACCAGACTACCTGAACGGCGGTGTACCTGAGCGTTCCATGCTATCAGAGATGATTGAGTATCAGAGGCACAGTGTTCCTCAGAGCAAACGTGTGTTAGCCCACATCGTGGTTCACGGCGAACCGGTACAAGCCGGGCGCCCACGCTTCAACAGTTACACTCATACAGCACACGACCCTAGAAAGAGCCGTGTGTACAAAGAGATGGTCAGTGGGGCGGCAGACTTGCAGTACAACGGCCCGCTCATCGAAGGCAAAGCGATTGCTGTCAAGATTGCCATCTATCGCTCAATCCAGAAGTCAGTCAGCCACAAGGAACACGATAGACGGGCCACAGGAGAGCACAGACCCATCGTAAAGCCGGACACGTCTAACTATGTCAAATTGATTGAAGACGCGCTGACAGACGTTATCTGGAAGGATGACAACCTGATTGTGAGTCTGACGGCCGACAAGTACTACTCAGACGATCCGCGGATAGAGGTCACGGTGACCGATGTTAGTTAGATTGACGAACGAGAACGACTGCCATGAGTGTCAGCTGTCATACGCACGGACACACTACTTGGACCACGTAGCGACATGGAAGATAAAAGCTGCACTTTGGCAACAGAAGAGGCCGGTCATTAATGGCTGGCGGGTGGAGGTAATCAAGAAATGAACGTTGAAAACGCGTTGCAGACCATCGCAGACGCACTAGTCCTAGACGACGAGTACCGTGACGGTAGCAATTCAGATGAGTTGAGACAGGCTACAGCGGCGTTTCAAAAGGTATGCAACTACTTTGATGATAAGGAGAATGATGATGAAATTTGAAAAAGCGTTCAAGCTGTTAAAGCATGGGGAACCTATTAAGCGAGTCGGATGGGAAAACTTCTGCCTTGCAAAATTGAACGACACAATCGCCAACATTACTTTTGAGGAACTACATGATCCTGATATTGATGCTGTTTTAGACGAACATCGAGACGAAGGAATTTCCTTAGACTCAGATGACATCATGGCAACTGATTGGGAGGAAGTATGAGTAAGCAACGGAAGCACACGAAAAAGTCCACCATGCGCAAGAAGAAGCGCCGGATGGCGGAACATGCACGGGAACATCGGTGGTATGGCACCGGCCGTCGTTTGAAAGTCTGACCACCCGTAAGTATCGGAGTGGCGTGGTCATGCGTAGCGATAGCGGTAAGACCCTTATGGTTAGGGAACATCATGTGGCAGAGGACTACTGGGGCAAGTGCCTCAGCATAGTTCAGGAGGAGTATCAAACCAGTGATGGGTTTCTGATGCGGGGGCAAGCCTTCTTTCTGGAAGAGGGACACTCAACCGCGATTCGGGTACCACTGGATGAACTGGAGGAACGGCAATGACGTGGCGTCTGTTTTGGGAGCTTCTAGCGCTGTTTGTAGTGGTAGTTGGTGCGAAGAACAAGGCCAACTGGTCATGGTACAACGGTAGGCTAGGATCGTTCATACTCTGGGCGGTCGTCATGCTCGGTGCAATTGCTGGTATGGTGATGGTGGCCAGGTAGGCACAAAAAAACATCGAGAATTGGAGGATTCCCGATGCACTCAAGTTGTAAAGAAGAATTTATTGCTTGATAAATTACTTCTTAGCTTGTGATAAAGCACTGGCAGCTACCGATTTAGCAGCTTTACCGTATCGGCCGTCACGTAAAATCTTAGAGGCTTTCCGAGCAACAGGTTTTGAAGTACGACCGCCACGTGAACCACGTTTTGCCATGTATCTCACCACCTTTATAGTGGTATCAACATGCGATAGAGAACTAGAGTTCCCACAACATGTTGTGTGTCAATAGTATCACAAATTATATAAGCCCGCAATAAGTTGTGGATATCAATTTGGAGGAATGTGTATGTGGAATAAGGTAGATGCAATTCTAAAGAAAAAAGGAATCACACCGCATCGCTTATCAAAGTTGATGGGTGATCCTAATGATTCAAATATTTATGCGTTGAAGAATGGCAAAATTAAGCGACCAAGTTTCGATTTGATGTGTAGAATTGCCAAAGCACTAGATGTCAGTTTAGACGAATTTAGGTAGCAAAAAAGGGCCGCCCGGCAGCAGCCCTCACCAAATTAAACTAACAAACTTATTGTACCACAAACGCTTATTTGATGGGGGTTGGACTGATGATGGCATTAGAGCAAACGGAACTTTTTGAGAAGTCGAACGATAAGGAAGTCATCAAGTGTGTGAAGCGGTTCTTTAACCACTACTTTATGCGATTAGTGTTGAAGTCAGGGAAAAGTCTAGCTTCTTTGCAGTCACCGAAATACGATGGTATGCCAAAGGCACCGGGGGTTAGTTCAGACCGTGACAGGGAACTTGTAGAAGCTGCAGACTATCAGGAAGTCGTTGAGTGCGTGTTGGAGGCGTTTCAGAACATGGCTGGTATAAGTTCTGGGATTGTGTGGCATTCTTTGGTCATGCATGAATCAAACAAGCATGTTGAAGATATCGTCCACTATGAACATAGCCGGTTTAGTGATCGTAAGAAGGCGGCCATTATTGAATTCTACTATGCATTCACTGGGAGGCTGGCACGACGGGGACTGCAACGCGATGACTTGAAGTTTGACGAATACCTGTATCGAAAGAAATCGGACTTTTAGCTCAAAAACACTTCAAAAGCATCGTACTTTTTACCCGGATTATGGGTGTAAATTAGTACCATCGAAAGAATCAAAAAACGCGTATAGCTTAGCTGGAAGAGCGGCGGTTTCCTAAACTACTGACGCGGGTTCGACTCCCGCTGCGCGCATTGGTACCGCCGTGAAGTTCTGGAGCATTGCTAGTGAGTCGGCGTCTAAAACCGACAAAAGCTCCTACGCCACGATACATGAGTAGCCTGATCAGCACTCTAAGGTAGGACCAAATTCTAGTAGTGGTGTGGTGGCACAAAGGCCATACCGGGCTCGCTACCCGGACACCACATTGCCTAAGTAAATAGGCATACAAACTTGCCCGGTCCCCAAACAGCCGGGTTCCTGGACCTTTAGCTCAATTGGTTAGAGCAGGCGGATCATAACCGTCCGGTCGTAGGTTCGAGTCCTACATGGTCCATTGGGTGTAAATCATAAAAAGGAGATGGACTCTCCTGCCATGAGAATGCAAGCACCCAAAATAATCTAGCGAAAAGAGGCGAAAACTCCTCTCAAAGCTAGTTTAAATTAGTCGAGGGCCGTCTGTGGTAGAGCGGCTCTTTTGCGTACATAAAAATGTTGGAGGTCTGTCAGATGGTTTGTGTGGATTTGCGTCAGGGTAACTGCTTGGAATTGATGAAGGATTTGGGAGATAAGTCGGTGGATATGATCTGCTGTGACTTGCCGTACGGGACGACTGCAAATGCTTGGGATTCGGTTATCCCGTTTGAACCACTGTGGGAGCAGTACAGCCGCGTGATTAAGGACCACGGAGCTATCGTGCTGTTTAGTCAGCTGCCGTTCGGCGCCAAACTAATCGATTCAGCGCCCAAGAGCCTCCCATTTTGACACGAGTGGATTTGGGAAAAGTCGCGGGCAACCGGATTCCTATGGGCACATCATTTGCCGTTAAAAGCTCATGAGAACATCCTGGTATTTTACAAGCATTTACCGACGTATAACCCGCAGTTCACTGCTGGCAAGCCGTATCGGTCGGTTAAGAGTGGGACGCAGACGAGTAATTATCACGTTGCTAAAGACGTCAACGTAGTTAGTCAAAGCGACGGTCGCCGTTACCCGCGTGACGTAATTCGTTTCAGCAGCATCAGCGGTAAGACGGCGCACCCAACGCAAAAGCCAACACGTCTGCTGGACTACCTGATTAAGACGTACACGGATCCGGGGGATTTGGTACTGGACAACTGCATGGGTAGCGGGTCAACGGGTGTTGCGTGTGTTAAGACAGGTCGTAGCTTCGGTGGCATGGAACTAGACCAGAATTACTTTGAAGTGGCTCAACAACGGATTAAGTGTGCACAGGAGGAGTGACAGCTATGTACCATGTAATTTATCCAACTGTCGTAAATGGCGTTATGTATGGCGGAATCTGGGGGAACGTGCATTTGAGACTATCAGCGGGGCAAGAGCGCTTAAAGCTAAAGCACCGGTCAACAGGAGAGCTCAAAGCAAATAGTTTGCTCGGAAAAATCCGGTTGTATGTGGCAGAAAAGGAGTTGATGATCCATGATGCCTGAAGGATTGGAAGACTTTGATTTTGATGATGTCCACGTATTCATCAATGGCAAAGATCTCGGCAAGATAGGTAGGCTTCCAAGAATGCCAATTTATTTAGGTGGGAACCGTGCATGGCGCCGTTCTAAGGAACGCAATCCCCGTGATCATGCCAAGTTTTATCGTAAGGACCAGATTCGACCGTGGATTAGTTAGAAGGAGGGATGCCCAATGCGGCGTCAAAATGTTGAAGAGCTGATTGCAGGGCTCACGGCGTTCGTCGTGGGTATCCTTATCGCGTGGATGGCGAGCGTATGGTAAGACGTAAGCAAACACCCATGTACTGGCAAAACGGCTCATATGGTAGCAAAATCGACCATATTACGGAACGAGATTTAATGCCATGGTCGGAACGAGAGTATATCAAGCATCACTCACAGAAGAGTGGTGCTTTTTCTGTTGGTGAGATTACTGAAAGGAAAGATAAACATGACAAATAAAGAATTTATCGAAAAGGCAAAGCAATTAGTCGCTGACTATACAAATACGCATATGGATATGTCAGGCTTATCCTATAGTCCATTACCTGATCCCCGAATTTTTCCAAGCAACGTTTATGTCGTTTGGATGGCCAAGACGTTACAAAATTCAAAGGCACTGTTGAGTACGACTGTAAGTGACGGCATGTACTACGAGCTTACTTATAACGGTGACAAAGGGGAAATCTATTTTGATGCCTACAAGAAGTTCGAAAATATCGAATACAGTGCGGAAAGAGTGGATTAGTAAGGGGTGTTGAAAATGGCATCAGAATCGAACCCATTAGCTGGGTTTCATGTAGCTTGCTATAATATGGCGCGATGGCAATTCTTCGTTGATGGTCAATTGGTGAATTGGATTCCTAAAGATATGCTTTTTAAAGTAACCTCATCCAGTTTGTTGATCAGTACATTTATCATTGATGACAATCTGGAGCAGTTCTTTAAGGGACACGAGTTTAAAGCAGTTTATGGGCGTATGGTCGTGACAGCTTCTATTGATTCGGTAGCAATTTTGCCTAGTCTTGAAGTTAAGAAAATCGAGGTTCCATGGGTCACACTACGAATCGGAAGTCGGCCACACATTGATTATGTGAAGGGAATGTAAGGAATGAAGCTAAGTCAATTAGGCAAGATTGCCACAAAATTTAATGGCCACATAGTACACGATAAAAAGAAAAAGCTAATCACGGTTACTGATGAGCGTGGTGTAGTTCACGCGCAGATTTCCGATGATCACACGGGCGTGTTTGTGCTCCAATCGTGGAATGACTCACCATTTCCAACTGAATTAGGGGTAGCGGTGGTTGAATTTGCCGGGTCTCACCCACTGTTCCGTATGGATATGAACGTTTAGAATCGGGGACGGCATGATGAGAAAGTATATGGTCATGAACGATGAACAGTTGCAGAAAGCAATCCATCAGCAGTGCTCAGCGACAGTAGTTGATGTTGACGGAATGGATTGCATAATTGTCAGCATTTCAGCTGTTGGAAATGAACGGTATTTAGTAGATTACAGTCCGGTCAAACCGGCTGTTCGTCATTCTAAGAAGGAAGATGTCAAAACCATGGATTTTAGTAAGGCGTTAAAACTATTAAAGCAAGGAAAACGGCTACGACGTAAAGGATGGAACGGTAAGGGGATTTTTATCAAATTGAGAACGGCCACTGCCAATTCGGATATGTCACACGATTTTATCTACATTGACACGACTGGCTTACAGACGGATAACCAGGGAGCCCCTAAGGACCGTGTCCCATGGCTGGCTAGTCAAACTGACATGTTAGCGAATGATTGGGAAGTAGCCGATAGCCAGTATTTAAACCGCTTTTCCGCAGACGAATACTTGCTAGGCACGGGTAATAAGATGCACGTTAGTCCCAAAATCACCGTGAATGTGGATACTGACCATCTTACGGAAAAGATTGCTGACAGTATTTCTAAGGCAGTAAGTGAAAGCTTGAAGAAGGCCGCTAAAACAACTATTGACCAGCTTGGGCTTAACGACAGTACGGGCAAACAGTGTGCAATCATCCTCCAAAATGGAGTGAAAGGGCTGCACATTCCTATGAATGGTCACTATCCGGATTTATTGCTTGAAGGTATTCAGCGCGAACTACAGGCTTGCGTCGATTCCGGAGAACTTCGATTTTAGCGAATTTTTCTGAAACAAACTCAACACAAATTTGATGACCGGAGGTGGTGAACTTGATTGGCACGGGCACGGAATCCTAAACGAGATAAAGCAAAGCAAATGTGGCTTGAGTCCGATGGTAAACGGCATTTGAAGGATATTGCTGAAGAGTTAGGCGTATCACCAAGCCAGATTCGCAAGTGGAAGTCACTTGATAAGTGGAGCGACGAACTCAAAGGTAACGTTACCAATGATGGCGACACCGAAAAGGAGCGTTACCATTCATCGCACCATAATCAGAATGCCGCCGGCAATGATGGTGGGGCACCACCCGGCAATAAAAATGCTGTCGGGAATGTTGGCGGTGCTGCACCTAAGGGTAATCGCAATGCCTTGGTGACGGGTGAGTACGAGACCATTGACTTTGACACGATGTCGGATAAAGAGCGCACCCTTTTCGAGGGAGTGACCGATGATCCGTTGTTGACCATCAACACCCAGATTCGGACACTTAAAATTCGGCAACATCGCATCATGGAGCGAATCAAGGCTCGCCAGGAGATGGAAGATGCTGACGCAGTGGACCGCTCAGTTAACGTGATTTTTGACACTCACAACAAAGTATATCTTGATACGGGTAAAGCTGTCCAAAACCGGAAGATTGATGATTTAGGCCGTCTGGATTCGGCACTTAACGCAGTCAATATTGCGCTTATGCGGGCAGTCAAGCAGAAGCAACAGATTATCAGTTCTCTCAGTGATGAGCGCCGTAGCTTGCTGAATATCCAGATCGAACTGGCTCAAAACGAGTTGCTGAGCGTGAAAGAAAAGACTGGCGAACTCAACTTGCGTAAGCAGATGGGTCAATTGTCTGTTGAAGAATTGAAAGCTTTGAGGAAAGGAAGATGACCATGATTTTAGCTGATTTGCCACCAGAACAGCAAGAATATCTTGCCGAAGAGGCGGAATTTGAGCTATCGCGCCGGAATTACGCGGAGTACTTCATGATGACCCAGAATTGGGGCCGTGATGAGGACGACGCTAAGCGAACGGTCATGTACCCGTACACACAGCTTATCTGTAATGCGCTGCAACCTATTCTTGATGGGGAGCGGCGTTTTTTGATTGTTGAAATGCCGCCACAACATGGTAAGTCGACGACTATCACTGAAACGTTCCCCTCAGCCTTCTTGATGAAGAACCCTGACAAGGAAGTCATGGTGACCAGCTATGCTGACGACTTAGCACAGCGGTTCGGTACGCGAAACCTAGAGAAATTCGGGCAATTTGCCGGTCGTATGTACGGACTCGAAGTCTCTGAGCGCAAACATACCGCCAACGAATGGCAGATTGCGGGACACCGCGGGGCCATGCACAGTACGACTATCTTAGGGGCCGCGACTGGGAAGCACGCTGACTTACTGATTGTCGATGACCCCCTGAAGGACATGCAACAGGCTAATAGCCCGACTATCCGCAAGAAGATTCTTGAGGAGTGGCAAGGGAGCCTTAACTCGCGGCTATCAGCTGACGCTTCGATTATCGTGATCATGACGCGTTGGCACGTATCCGACTTGGCTGGCTATTTGCTGGCTGAGAAGGCTCTGCCATGGCAAGAACTCAGGCTGCCACTGATTGCCGAAGACCATGACTTACTGGGACGTAAGCCTGGTGAAACGCTGGCCCCTGGTAAACCACTCTTTAAGGATAAGAAGTGGGCCGAAGAGAAGCGCGTGGTATCTGGTAGCAAGGTTTGGGCAGCACTGTACCAGCAACGGCCGGTAATCGAAGGCGGGAACATCTTCAAAGAATCCCAGATTCACTACTACCTACCTGATACAGCTACTGCCACCAAGCTGGGACTTGACCATGATGAGACTGTGGCTATCCAGCCTAAGCTTGATAAGGTCTGGAGCAGTTGGGACCTCACGTTTACCGACAAGGACACGTCCGACTTTGTGGCCGGGCAGACTTGGGGCAAGCAGGGGGCTAACTTCTATCTATTGGACCGCGTACACGCACGTATGAGTTTCCCACAGCAAATTGCGGCCATTAAGTCGATGAGCCAGCGACACCCAGATTCTAGTGGGGTGTTCGTTGAAGACAAAGCCAACGGGTCCGCGGTTATCACCCAGATTCGTAACTACATTTCTGGCGTGATTGGTGTTGTCCCTAAGGGTGATAAGACGGAGCGGGCTAGCGTAGTCGTCCCATTCTTTGAGGCTGGGAACATTTACCTGCCACATCCACGCTGGCAACCGTGGGTCCGCGAAATGCTTGATGAGTGGACCGGGTTCCCGAACATGGAACATGATGATGAAGTTGACTCAATGACTCAGGCACTTAGTCAGAACATGGCTTCTAAGATGCCACAGGCTACTGTTTACGAACACAGCTTGTATGGCGGTATTTTGCACTAGGAAAAGAGGTGAACTAATTGGCAATTGGAATTGATCACTACCACGTTAGGCAGAACGCCCTTAACCGCTTCATTAGTGGCTACGGGGATTGGAACCAAGACCACTCACAGTTCCTAAGCAAGGATGTCTACGTGGACGAGAACGATGTACTGCGGTGCGCACCGGATTTTGACATCGCACAAAACTTCGGCCAGATTTACACGCTGCTGAACAACTACGATAATCTACGCGATATTTACCACGAGAAGATGCGGTACTACAAAGGCGACCATAGCAGTATCCGGACACGAACGTATACCGACCCAACGGGGGCCAACGCGAATGACGATCGTAACCGAGTTGTGGTGAACATGCCTAAAAACCTAGTGAATACCTTTACTGGTTACACGAACGGAATCGCCCCCAAGATTACTTACTCTGACAATCCAACAGCTGATGGCGAGCCTGACCAGGCGTCTAAGGCGGTCAATGATGATTTGGCCGTACTCTTTAGCCGCAGCCGTTTTAACGATGTGATGTTTGAGTGGTCGAAGCAGGCTGCCATTCACGGACGAAGCTACTGCCTAGCCTATCTGAATAGCCGCCAGCAACTGAAACTGACGTTTAAGAGTCCTGAGAACGCGTTTGTTGTGTACAGCAACAGCAATGACAGCACGCCAATGTTTGGCGTTGATTTTAACCGAATTCAGGGCGCCTACTATGGCACGGTACACACGGTAGCTTATGACTATCAGTTCACTAATGGGGATGTCAACAAAGCAAAATCATCTGTTGGATTTGAGAATAGTGTGATTGGCCACCAAGGGAAGATACCTAACCCATTTGGGATGATTCCACTGATTGAAATGGCCCAGAACGATGAGCGTGAAGGCGTGTTTGATGACGTGATAAGTTTGATTGACGCGATGGATAACACCATGTCGGCCAAGATTGACGATGTCGATTACTTTCGCGCGGCGATTCTCTACATCGCCGGGGTCGCACCACTTACCCAGGAGCAAAAAGAGACCATTCGCAAGTGGCATATCTTCCAGATTCCTGATACCGTCATGATGACTGAGAACGCAACGCAAAAGTTCGATGTCCACTATCTGGAGAAACCCGATGGGGATAACATTCAGGAGAATTCCATCAAGCACCTAACTCACCAAGTTTATGACACGGCACAGGTCACTAACATGTCTGACCCTGACTTTGCCAATTCAACTGCAAGTGGTGTGAGTCTTGATAAGAAAATGCAGCCAATGCAAATGATGGCTGCCATCAAGTTTCGCAAGATGGAGGCCGCAATGCAGGACCTGCTTTTCTTGATTTATTCGTACAACGATGGCGGGGCGGCTCGTTCCTATGAAGACGCTGATGAGATGGTACGTGATACGGCCATTCAGTTCACACCGAACGTGCCGCATGACACGCTGCAGGAGTCGCAAATCGTGAAGAACTTGAATGGCATCGTGTCACTTGACCAGTTGCTTAGCTACTTGTCCAGTATCAAGAGCATTCCTGATGAGATTGCTCGAATCAAGAAGCAACAGGCCGCTAATCAGAGCAAATTCGCTGGTGTGTCGTCAGGTAACGGGCCAGTTGGCCCCGAGAACGAAAGCGATTCTCAAGATGACGATGAAAACGAAGGCGATGATAGCTAATGGCACTCACTGGGTTGCAACTCATCAAGCAGCGTGAGCAGCAGATTAAAGCTACTGATCGTGGGGATGACATCTACATCGATTCTCTGATGGCTGGGGCCAAGGGGAAAGTCGCCGAGACACTCAAGTACTTTAGGGACCGGTACGCGGTCAATGGAGTACTTTCAGTATCGGAAATGCGGTCAAACGTGAACGACAGCGATTTTACCATGTGGCAAGACTTTATCCAGCAGTACGGGCCACGTCTGGTAAAGGATAAGGCTGCCAAGTACCGCCTAGATAGCGCTAAGAGCCAAGCTGGCCTTGACCGTGAGCACTTACTGAGTTCGATGGTCGCCATTTCCGTGACTTATGCTGCTGCGGGGATTAACCAGTACAACAACGACACGCTAATTGCTGAGGCTAACAAATCTATGCAGTTTCAGAACCGCTTTATGCGTACCCGCGGAGATGAACCTTTAGACACAGCTGAACAGGTCGAATCCGGAGCCATTAAGCTAATCAACAAGGAGACTAAGGGATTGACGATGGAGGATCGGGTGTGGTTGAGAACGGATGTTCTAAGCGGCCAGGTCACCTCTGCAATTGACCGATCACTTCAAGTCGGACTGGACGATATCTACTACCAGAGCTACCTCTTTAGGGAGGATAGCAACAGCAAGAACTCAGTTTCTAAGGCGTT
The DNA here is from genome assembly GCF_016861695.1 of Levilactobacillus andaensis. GTDB lineage: Bacteria > Bacillota > Bacilli > Lactobacillales > Lactobacillaceae > Levilactobacillus > Levilactobacillus andaensis. The sequence continues at coordinate 22,261 of NZ_BOLP01000021.1, forward strand.
CAAGTCAGCTAAGGGCTCGCTAGCCAACCACGTTCTGCGGGATAAGAAAGCGGAAGCTACGGCGCTGGCTGGGGCGATCGTTGCCGAGAAGAACGAGTTAAATGTTGCCTACTGGTACAACGTCGAGGACGGCCACGTTTGCGACCAATGCATTCAGCTGACCAATGGCAGTCCCTACCCATCACACTCTATCCCTGGCGCCCCGCATGGCGGGTGCCGTTGCTTTATCGTCTACTACAAAATTTAGGAGGAAATTACCATGGGAGAATCAAATCAAGATCCAGCACCTAAAAATGTGAGCGCAGAGCAATTCAATGCTCTATCGCAAAAGGTTGACAGTCTCGCTGGGCTACCCGAACAACTTAAAGGGCTGACCGACACGATTAAGGGATTGACAGCTACTAGCCAACCGACCCCACCAGCACCTAAGCAAGACCCAGAACCGCCTACTCCCAAAGAACCAACGGAGTTAGGCGGTTTTACTTTGGACCAAATTCAAGCAATGGCCGCTGAAAATAAAGCCAATGCTGAAAAATCACGGCAAACAGCATTGGAATCAGCTGCTAAGGAAAATGGTATTACACTGGACGACAGCTTATCAGCAATGATTCTGAACTCCAGCAAGACGCCAGAAGATATTGCCACAAACATCAAATCGCTTGCCGGACTGAAAACGTCAGAACAGCCAAACCCTGACCCTGGATTTAATCCAGATAGTAATCACACGTCAAAGGGTGCATTCAATGAGGCACTGACTGCCAGTTTTGGCGAGAACAACAAAGAAAAGGAATAGGAGGGCTCAAAATGCCATTTATTAAGACACGTGTTTTTGGCACAGGTCGAGAGATTCTGACCAATTTTAGTCACGCATTGCCATTATCCTGCATGGTGCAGGACACTAACGCCACCGCAGATGATAACGGGGTCAAATTCATTAAGGCTGGGACGCCATTAGGTGCTACCGGATTTAAGATTCGTGACCGTGAAAAGACAGTTCTGTCCCCAGCGACTGACGCCAGCCAAGCAGTAGGAATTGCCATGCACGACATCAACGTAAGCGATGGCGTAGCGCGTGACACAGTTATTTTTCGTGGGGATGTCGTTTACAGCAACATGGACACGGACGTTCAGGCGCTGTTTACGGACGAAATGGAAAAGGCATTATCACCACAAATCACTTTAGTCTAGGGAGGCTAACTCATGACAGCAATGGAAAACATCGCGGAAATCAATACGCCAAAGAATATGCTGACGTGGTACGAGAAAAAGATTTTAACTTTGCCACCATATATCGGTGAATTGTACTTCCCATCAATCAAAGTTCAAACCGACTTGCTCTCTTACCTCATGCAGAGCCAGCGTGCGCCAATGTTGACCGCACAAAGTTCTTATGATTCTCGACCAGTACCAATGAACCGGGATAAGTTCGAGCAAAAGGTACTGCACACCAAGTTCTTCCGTTCCGCTATGGCGATGAATGAAAAGGACCTGGTCGAGCTTAACCAGGCATTGGCTGACCAGAATGATGGATTGATTAAAACGGCAATCAAAAAGTTGTTTGACAATAAAGTACAACCACTGCTAGACATGCGGGCCCGTCGTGAATGGCTTGACATGCAAGCACTGGTTACCGGTCAAATCTCACTGAACCCTGCAGAACCAACCCTGATCTATGAAACTGACGAGCGCTTGGACATGGAAGCTGCGACTGACTGGACAGACACAGAAAACTCTGATCCGTTCAAAGACATTACCGATGCGGTCGACAATCTGAAACACACTCATGGTATTGTGCCGAACCAAATCTTGATGAACACGAACACGCTGCGAATTTTCCGTCATAACGAAAAACTCAAAGCAACGCTGTTTACCAACAATATCAACACCAAGAACGCTTGGCTGCCAGAAACTACAGTAATCAATGCAATTTTGGATGAACTGCATATTGTTCCGGTCGTCTATGACCAAGGGTTTGAAGACGAAAGTGGCACCTTCCATCCATACGTTCCAGATGGCAAGGTAGTCATCATGAACGCACCAATCCCACAAGCCTTTGCTAAGACGGGGGGGAATTCCTCAACTGGTGTCTCAAACGGACAACCAATCGGTCATATGGCGTTTGCACCAACTCCAGAAGAACTGCAGAATCAGCTTGGCAACATTCCAAACAAGGACATTCAATTTTATGATACTGCGGTCGCTTACCACGAGTACTTCGATAACGCCTTGTCACAATTCCAGACCATTATCTCTATGAACTGCTTGCCAACGCTTGAAGGTGGACGAACGATTGTACGGATGACGACTTCCAAGCCGGCAGCTAGTGGAACCACGACTACGACTGATACCGGAGCGAGTAAGTAGCGGTGCGAGTAAGCCCACACTAAATGGAATCAATACTACACCGACGACAGTCAGAATCAATTTGAGCTAGGAGGATTATCTTATGGCAGATACAGTAACATTTGATATTTTTGATGATAAGGGTACCAAAGTGCTTGATGGGAAACCGTCTCCCGATGTGCTCTCAAGTTTGAACAGTAACACGACTCTCAAGGGCTATACAGCAGCTTACGCTGGAAAAGATGCCAAGCTAGCGCTACCTGACATGATCACTAAGCCCGGCAAACCATCATTAGCAGTTACAGGTGACGATGGTAAGGCTACTTACACGGTCACTCCAGCAACTGGGGACGGTGATACGCCACGCACCTACACGGTCAGCTACTCTGCTGATGGCAAAACGTTTACCAACGCCACCGGCACTGAAACAACTGGTGAAGTGATGGGGCTGACTAACGGGACAGACTACACTTTCAAGGCTGTCACAAACAACTCAGATGGCAGTTCTACAGTTTCCGACACGGTAACGGTGACACCGGCGGCGAGTAAACCCAAGCTAGGGGACATCTCAACCACTGATAATAGTGCCACAATCAATCTAAGCTAGGAGGAAAATAGCTGATGGCTGAAAAAATTGAATACGCAAAATTGACTCGCTACACCGTAGTAAAAGGTGATAGCGAGTTTTCTATTGCCGAGCATTTTAAGGTTAGCGTTGGTGCTTTACGAGAGGTCAATTCCCGCAGTGCTGGCAACTACCTGAAGCCGGGTCGCAAAATTTACTTGCCACTCGAAAAATAGTGAGGAGGCCATATCATGGCAGTCGAAGATGAGGGCCATACGAAGCTGATGAATTCAATCAAACTACTTGCTGGGGCGGATGCCGCTGGCGTTAGTGATGAGCAACTTGAAAAATTCATCGACATTGCACGGGCCTATGTCGGCACGTTTAAGCCACCTGAAGCGGTGGCTGACCAATTAACCGCACTATGGGTTGCACACCTCTTAGCGGCTAAAATAGCCAATCTGGGGACGGTAAAAATCAATAGTGTTTGGATTGAGCGTGAAAGTGCGTCTGGTAACCAATGGTTTGATCAGTTCTGGTCCTTACTTAACGCTTTAGGGCTTGGGAAAGCGCGGGTGATTGGATTTTGACACAAGATTTTAACGACGCTGACGGGATTCTTAGGGAATTCCGCAAGCTGAACAATCTTACTGTGCGTGTTGGGGCCTTAAAGGCTACTGATGGGCACTCTGAACAGCATATGGAAATGATTGCCATGGCTAACGAAAATGGGGTACCACACATCCGGCCGGTCCATGGTCAATGGCTGACAATTCCAACCAAGTTGGCTGGTGATCATAGCGCCAGGGAGATTGACGGACTTTTTAAACCACACGGTAAAAATGTGCTGGTCAAGGCTAACGGAAACGGCGGATTAGACATCTATTTCATTCTGAAAAAGGAAATCACGGTGCCTAAACGTCCGTTTTTAAGCGGTACATTTATCCGTAAGTTCGAAACTTCGTGGTTCGAGTTAGCTAAGGTGGAAATCTCTAAGCTTAGTGTTGGTGAAATGACGGCCCGTGAAGTGATGGCAAGCATGGGACGTCGAATGGCACGCGATGTGCAAGCTACCATTTCTGCAATGAAGTCACCGGCTAACGCACCGGCAACCATTGAACGTAAGGGTAAGGATAACCCGTTGATTGATACCGGGGCTTTGTATCGGTCAATCAGTTGGACGGAGGATGTGTATGGATAATCTAATGCTAGCGCAAGTTAGAGACATTTTCCCACTGCTGGCGGTCAACTTTGAATTGCTACAAGTAGGTGAAAGTACGCCTGACGATTCGACTGGTGGGTTTTCAGCACCGGATGATGATGCGACGGACCTTACGCCTATCAAACAGATTTGCGAACCATTAATCCCTGAATCTAAAGCTCAGTCCATGCAGATGGGGGCAGGCGGTGGATTTACAAACTATGTCTATCAATGGTTCTCACTGACTGACTATCCCAAAGGCACACTCGTTCTCTACGCAGGAATCGTTCTTGAGGTAGTTGAACGGGAGCCGTACTGGGAACAGGGGGGGTTCGCCATCTACTACTTGCAGAACAGAAGTGATCACAGTGACTTATAAGGCAAAAACTTATGATTGGAATCGAATGATCGAAGGATTGGTTGCAGTCATGCGTGACATCACCGGCAATCAAGTTCCAATCTATAGCCGCTCCCGGTCAGCAGACCATAAGGGCTATCCGTTTATCGTTTTTGACCTGCGTCAGCATCCAGAAATCGTCCAATCAGTCGAAAAGACCCATGAAATTTTTGACCGAGTGATTTCGGTTCAGTGTTGGGCGGAGACGGACGGTGAGGCTAATGCCATCTGTGACGATCTACAGACACTGCTTTATGACTTCAAGTACCGGGAGCAGCTTAAATCTTATGGAATTATTTTTGAGAAGGTAGTCGAAAGGGACCATAGCAGCGATGTTTTGGCCCCTTTTTTGCAGGCTTCTTACTACGGGTTCGATATGGTCGTGCAGCTGGTTCGTAACTACACGAGTGAGTACCCGAATATCACAAAATATGGGGGTTCAAATAATGACTCAAACGATTAATGGCCGAGTGATCGAAGTATCTTCGGTCCATGTGACAACAAGTTATGCACAAGTTGTTAGCGACATTGGAATGCGTGGCGTTCAAATGAGTGTCGCGGGTACCAAGGAAGGTATTAAGAACTACCGCAGTCTGGCCGATTTGCAAGACGACTACGACATCGATACACCAGTCTGGAATCAGGCCAATGCGTACTTCAAGGGCACACCAGACGGGGCCTTCTTTGTCATGACATACGACAAGGACTATGTCGCAAATCAAAAGCCAACACTGGATGGAGTTACCACGACTGATGATTCTGCAAGCGTGGCTTTGTCAGGTACGCCAGCTGCCGAAAGCGGGTTAATCCACGCTCTCAGCAAGTACTACTACGCTGGTGCTGAGTATCATCTGTTCCCAATCGCCAGCGAAGACGATAAGGCTATGGCGCTCACGCTATCTAACTTCGTTGAAGCACAAGACCGTGGGATTTTAATGCTGTCCATGACTACTGAGGCTGGACGTATCGCGGTTGCTGATGACTTTACGTTCTTAGAACAAATCAAGGCTAACCGAGCTACTAAGCTGGTCTCTCTACCAGCCGACAAAGATGCTACTAACTCAATTGGTGCCGATGCTTTAGGCCACTATGTTGGTGATGCTGCCGGTGCCAATTTTAAGTTCGTTAGCGGTTTAAGCGTGACACCACAGGATAAGTACGAATTGACAAACGACGATATGGCTGTTTATGAAAAGTACAACGTCGGCACTTATGCTAATGAGAATAATCAGGACATCATCACGAATGGTCGGACACTTTCGGGGATGGCACTGTCAACGATGGTCATCAAAGATTCTATGGCTAAGGACATTACCAGTACCGTAAGTGACTACTTGTATAAAAACCGTCGAGTGCCATACGCGTCAACAGGGATTAAGGCAGTTCGGGGATTACTGATGGGTATTCTAGGCAGTTATCAAACGGCCGGTCTGATCAAGAGCTATACGCTTAACGACCCTGATCCAGACGCCATCACTGAAGAAAAGAAGGCTACTGGCATTCTTGATATCTTTGCATGGACTTGGGAATCAGTCCCAACCATTGATGACGCTGAATTTGCACAAACCTTAGTCGTTTACGACGGGCAATAGAGAGGGGACTTCTATATGGCTTCAATTAATAACTTTACTGACAGTCACTGGGACGCTGCGGATACGGTTGTAACTGTCGATTCAGTCCAACCAATGCTTTACGCAACTGGGGATATTTTTACGCTGACGTTCACTAATGACTTGGTCACTATCAGTATGGATATCTTCGGTCATGGGATCACTATCATTCATCACGATGGTTCTGCGACCTTCCAACTGAACCTAATCGCGATGGAAGAAGTTTATCTGAACATTTTGAAGGATTACAAGCCAGAAGATGTTCACGTCATCGACGTTATGACGCCAGTTGAACACATTCACATCGATTCAGCTTACTTGCCTAAGCTCCCACCAATTGGTGTAGGTAGTGACGCACCAACCCGGCAGCTTGAATTTAATACGCCATACGCTTTGGCCGAACCGGTTGCCGCTTAGTAGCGGTTTTTATTTTGCACAAATTCATTTAGGAGGAATTATTTATGACTGAAAATGCTAAAGATGTAACACCAGAAAAGACTGCAGTAGCGACGAAAGATGCTAAAAAGGAGCCAGAATGGCAAGGTAAGTTTGAAGATGTCACCAATCATCAACGGGCCTTTACCATCACCGAATCTGATGGTACTGAAATCAAGGTCCCAATGAATTGGCCAGGCCGAACGGTTGCAGAAAACCTAGATGCAACTCAATACGAGTACTTCCAAGATGGCACGTTACGTGACACACCAGGGACTTATCACGAATCAATGCTTTCGCTTTTTGGAACACCTTTAGTTGGCGGTAAGGTTCATGAACCACTTGATATGAAGTTCTTTGAAAACGAAGCTAATCAGTCGGATCGTAACAAGACCTTTAACTTTCTGATGGACAATGGGGAATCGTTTCTTACGGGCATGCTCAACTAGTTTGAACCAGCGGGCTGTTAAAGCCTATTTGAATTCAAACGAACCAGATGTCTTGAAATGGTACGCCTATATGAATGGCACGATTAATTTGACGTTTGACGACATCGATAAGCTAACCATGCCCGAACTATCAGTGATGGTCTACTGCACGAACGAGCGTATTAAATACCAGGCACAGGTGGAAGCGGGGCGAGCTGTAAATGGCTAGTAAGATGATTCGTCACGGAACCATTGGTTTTAGCGTTTCTGGCGACCTTACTAAGCTGGAGCGAGCCAATAAGCTGATGGACCGGTTCCCTAAGCAAGCGGACCGCGTAAAGCGTGCGATGTCGGGGATGATCCCACAACGGGCGTTCAACGAAGCGGCTAATGGTTTCGACAAGATTTACAAGTCGTCTAACCGGGCTCGGGAGTCGATTGACAACGCCAAGGACGGCCAAAAGTTATACGGCTACCAGGCTAGGCGAACCGCTAAGGAAGTAGCCAAGTCATGGGATGGTGTCACTAGGTCACAAGACAAGTCTCGGGTAGCCACGAACAAGCTGGGGGCTGCGCTATCACGGACTCATGAGCAAGTTGGATCTTCTGCCACCCGTATGGGTGAGAAGAGCGACCGAGCACTTGCAAAGACACGTAGTAGTGCGACTAGAACCCGCGGCAGTTTTGACCGACTGTACACGTCGGGGAGTCGTCTGACTAACATGGCAAGCATGGTTGCTATGGCCCTGCTGCCTGTTGGGGCCGCGTTTAAGCATGCTGCTGATCAAGCCACCGAACTTCAGAACAAGTACACGACGATTCGGAACTTGCTGAACACCGGTGGTGAATCTTTAGGCGCTTCCAAAGCCGAAACTAAGGCTATGCAGAAGGAAAACAACGGGTTCGCGCTACAGTATGGTGTGGATCCGTCCGACATGGCTTCTGGTGGTGAAGAGCTTATCCGGCGTGGTTACTCTGGTAAGCAGGAACTGGCGTCCCACAAGTCATTCTTACAGGCCGCACGTGCTTCTGGGGATGACTACAAGTCAGTTGTTAATTACGGGGCCTCAGCGCTTGAAAAATTTGGTTACAAGACCAAAGCCGGCGACTCCATCAAAAAGATGCGGAAATACACCGACAAGGTTTTGAACCAAATGTCATATGCTGCGGACCTCACAGCCACCGACTTTACCGGTATTGGTAACGCATTAAACATGGCTGGTGGCACGTCTCATTCTACGGGACAATCGCTTGCAAGTACCGTATCCGCGTTAGGTGTTCTGTCTAATAATGGGCTTGATGGGACCTTGAGCGGGACTGGGTTGCGTAAGGTGTTGAACTCCTTCGCGTCCCCGTACACTTCACTAAAGTCTCGCCAAGGCCAAGCCATCAAAGAATATGGCATTGATACCAACAAGTTTTATGGCAAAGACCATAACTTAAAGTCATTGCCTAGCTTGCTGGACTATCTGAACAAGAAAACCAGTAACTTATCTGACTCCCAGAAACTAAAGTTCCAAAACAAGTTCTTTGGGGCCACCGGACAAGAAGCCGGTAACTTCTTGATGGCTAATACCGGGCAGATTCGTAATCTGACTAAGCAGGTCAACCATGCTCAGGGGCAAAAGGGTGGCGGCTACATTGCCAACCTGTCTCGTAAGAACATGAAGTCCTGGCAGAACCAGATTAACCGTACCAAGCAATACCTAAACGTGATGGGGCAAGGGTTCGCTAAAGATGTCTTGCCCGGATTCACAAAGGCGTTGAAATATGGTAACGGCATTCTGAATTATTTGATTAAGATGCCTGATCCAGTCAAGAAAGCAGCTGGCTATACGGTTGCAATCGCGACTAGCTTAGCTGCTGCTGCGGCATCAGTTAAGCTGATGGGTAAGTTTGGTGGATTGCTGTTTGGAAAGGGCAGTGGTAGCAAAGCACGAGGCGTGGCTTCGGTAGCTGAAACCGCAGTTGATGATTTAGCGTTGACTGGTGGCAGAGGTGCCAAGACACGAACCGGCAGATTAGCTGCTACACGCTCTAGCTCACGACTAGGTCGGCTTAGCAGCAAGCTTGGCGGGCTAACCATGCTCGGTGGTGGAACCAAAACTGCTGAAGTTGGTGAGCGTGAAGCCTTACGTCTTGCTAATCGAGGAACTGCTGCTAAGGTTCTCGGCGGCGTCAAAGCCGTTGGTTCCAAGATTCCATGGCTAGATGTTGCATTAGCCGGTACGTCCCTGATTGGGATTAACAAGAAGAATGCAGGATCTAAGATTGGAAATGCCGGTGGAACCCTTGCTGGCATGGAAGGTGGAGCTGCTTTAGGTAGTCTTCTGGGACCAGTTGGAACTCTAATTGGTGGTGCGGCTGGTGCTGCAGGAGGTGGATTTTTAGGATCTAAGGCCGGAAGGTCCATCCAGCATGCAGTTACTCATCAATCCAAGCGAAACAGCATGTACGTTGCCGGAGTAGGCGATGTCTACGGCACCCAACCAGCAATTTCGATGAAGCCCAAGCCGAAAAAGACTGGTGTCGTACTAGGATCTAAGAAATGGGATGAAAAAAATCTCAGTTCTAAGAACCTAAAGTACATTCAGCAGGCTACCAAGCTAGAACAGCAAGGTAATGTTGAATGGGCTAACTCCGCCGGTAAGACCACTAAGAAGCTCCGGGGTACCTATGACTCTCTCTACAGTCTTGCTAAGAAACGCGCTGATGGACAGCTTTCTAATGATCAGAAGGGGTATTCCTATTTAAAAAAGGCGGGACTACTAAACGTAAGTGCCGCCGATAGCGCATATTCTCATGAGAAGAATAGTATTCAGAAACGCGTTGGTTCTCTACGTTCAGGATTGAATCAAATCCTGAATAACGATAAGATGAGCGGGTCGAAACGTGCTAAAGCGATTGACAAGGTTAACCGTCAAATTCTATCTCTGACTGATAATGGTTCTCTTAAGCAAAAAGCCATTATGTCTAAGATGATGCACTCAAACACGCATCTGACTACAGAAGGATATGCAAAAATTCTTACGGCCAGTCGTAAAAACGAGAAGAAGACGGTTGCTAGTGCCCAGAAAACTTACACTGCTGAGGTTAAGTCAGCTGATAAGCGCTTGTCTAAGGCTAAGAACTTAGCTAGGACTTTGCCGGGCCTCTCAGAAAAGCAGCGTAAGGGGATCATTTCTCAAGCCGAGAAGCAACATGACCAGTCAATTGGTAAGGCTCATGACCAGTACAAGAGTACCGTCAAATGGGCTGAGAAGCAGCGTAAGGACGTTGTAGCTGCTGCTAAGAAAGAAGCTGGCGAAGCCGCTGATGCATTTAGCACGGCGGCTGCTAATGTTGCAAAGAGTGTTCCAGCTTTGCTTGAACAGAATGCCGGGCTGTTTGGTGGTCATTACCAAAAGCCCAAGTCGAACAAGAAAGCACTCAAGGACTACTATAACCTGAATGACTTACCCAAGGCATTGCCGGCTGCCGGCGCCAAGGGAACCAAAGGGAGCAGTGGTAAAAGTAGCACTAAACGTCCAGCCCCTAAGGCTAAGAAAAATGGATTTGGACTTGCTTCAGCGTTTGCTTCCGGTTCAGTTGACCGCTATCCACATGGGCTTCCTAAGTCGATGTGGGCAACAGTCAACGATGGCGGGGCCAAGGAACTGATTATTCCGCCTGCAGGCCGTGCCTTTATCACTAAGCGAATGAATCAAAAGGTTTGGCTGCGTAAAGGAACTCACGTACTAAACGGCCGTGATACCAAACGTGCTACTGGTGGTGTTCATTTAGCAACGGGGACGATTAATCTATCACCGGCACCAGGAATCAACGGTAAGAAGGTCAAAACTGGAATTGAAGGAACTAAGAAAAAGTACGACAAAGAGCTGAAAGGTTCTGGCCGTGCCGTTTCGTCGTTCAAAAAATCCAGCAAGTCAGACTTTGGAAAAATCAAGTCTGACACTGTCTCTAAGGTATCTTCAACTTCGAGCAAGGTATCTAAGTCGTACCGCAAGCTCCAGGATAAGTTAGGAGATACCACCGGCTCAATTAGTAAGTCATGGCGCCACGATTGGCGTAGCATGGTTGACTATTTTGGTGATATTTTTGGTAAGTTAAAGCCGTACGCTCACAAAGGGATGGCTGGGGCCATTTCATCATTGAACGGTGGATTTTCTGGTATCAACTCCGCTCTGGCTCAGTTTGGTGGCAACAAGTCGGTGCTAAAGCCAATCCACTATGCTAAGGGTTCTAATGGCCCCATCGCAAGTGATCGGATGGCAGTGCTGAATGATGCCCCATCAGGACCACGACAAGAGCTGGTTGTTCGCCACGACCGTTTGCTAAAGCCACAAGGACACGATGTCCTCACGCCTTTACGAAGAGGCGATGAGATTCTCAATGGTTCACAAGTTGAGCAGATAAAGCCATACCTGCCACACTTCGCTAAGGGTACCGGTGTCTCTAAGTCCAAGCTGCGTAAGCTGGCCAAGGCTAACGCCGCAAAGCCAACACGCGCGTACAACAACGAATTTACGACCAATGTTAAGCTTGGCGGGAACCCGTTGCAAAAAGGTATTGGGGACTCCGGAAAGTCAGCAGCTAAATCAGTTGGGCCAAAGTGGTCCGATGCGATGTGGTCAGTAATCACTGATGCCATGAGTGGTGGTAGTGCTGCTGGTGGGAACTGGCTGCATAATCCTGGCATGACCAAGAGTAATGGTTTTGGTGCAAAACGTTCTTTTGGTTCTCATGATGGTGTTGACTTCACGGGGCCAAAGGGTTCAGCAATCAAGGCCGTTCATGGTGGGATTGTCACCCGGGCCGGTAAGCCAGTCTGGGACTTCAAGGATTTAGGTTATGTTGTCACGGTCAAATCCGATGATGGCTGGCAAGAAATCTACCAAGAATTTGGTGATGCCAGTCACATCAAAGCACACGTTGGTCAAGTCATCAAGACTGGTGATACCGTTGCAACTCAAGGTGGAATTATCGGTTCCAGTACTGGTCCCCACGTGCACATTGGTGTGTCCCATGGTTCCCTATGGAATCACGGTGGTACCAGCACAAGAGGTTGGTACGATGTCACTAAAATGCATGGCAGTTATAGCGGTAGCCCTAAGAAGAAAAAAGCTGGTTCCGCATTAGAAAAGTTGGCTAAACGTCAGCTTGGTAAGACAGCACTGAACTGGATTAAGAAGAATTTGCAGGATCCAGACGCAAACGTTGATAGCCTGTCAGGGAGCATGGCTCATCGTGCTAAGACTTTGGCTGCAGCCATCAAGGACATGTACGGTTCTGCCACTAATGCCGGGATTGCTGCTGTTTTAGGCAACTGGGAGTTTGAATCCGGCTTAAATCCAGGTGCCGTTAACTCCGGTGGCGGTGCATCCGGGCTAGGACAATGGCTAGGCGGCCGTAAGTCTAGCCTGATTGCCTATGCCAAGAGAAAGGGTAAGAGCTGGAAGAATGCCGGGGTTCAACTTGGCTTCGCTTTAAACGGTGACGGTTCTGATAGTTCAGTTCTTAAGAGTGTCTTGCGTGGTCATGAATCTGTTGCTTCACTGGCTAACAAGTTTTCGAGTCAGTGGGAACGAGGGGGCTATAACGCGCAACATGTCGAGGGTGCTCGGAAGATTGAAGCCACGTTGCATAACAACGGTGGCTGGTCTAAGAGAGGCAAACTCAATATCTTTGGCGAAAAGGACTCTGAGGTTGCTATCAATCCCAAGAAGCCTAGTGCCGATGGACTTATCGGTAGTGCCATTAAGGAGCGGTCTAAGGTTGACAGTAAAGGTCTAGCGGGTCAGATGAACCGTGTTATGACTGCTAAAGCACAGAGAGTAGATAACCAATCGCTCTTTAAACAGGCAGTTTCATCCATGCGTCAGCTGATAACTACTGGTAATCGTGCAGCTAAACCGGCTACTCCCCAAATAGTGATTAGTCCAACGATTAACTTCACTGGTCCAGTCACTAAAGAGGGGGCCGATGCCGTCTCAGACCAGCTTGTTAAAAAGATGCGTCAAATCGCTCTTGAAGTCATCAACAAGCAACAGCAGAAGACACTCAATGAGTTTGATTTTTAAAAGAGGGACGAGAGCCCTCTTTTTTCATACATAAAATTTTAAATCTTAATATTTGGAGGTGACAATTTTGGCAAAATACACCACGCTTACGGCGGTCAAGAAGAAGTATAAAAATGATTACACCAAAGCAAACGATGCGTTCAAGAGCGCAAAGAAGAAATATGACAAGGTCAAAAACAAGAACACCAAACATGCTAAAAAATTGAAGAAGTCGATGAATAAAAAGAAATCAAATATGGAGAAAACTAAGTCCAATCTCTCCCGATATAAAAAGAGTCGTGAAGCTTCTGATATTTATCGGGCTAAAATTTTAGCAAAAATGAAGACCAGTAAATATTGGGGAAAACGCGGCTACATCATGCCTAAATACCCTTGGACAGACACATCTTACTGTTTCATCTATATCAATGACGAGGCCCCAAACTACGCTAACACCCCAGCTACTAACTCGCTGGAAAAGGGACACACTACCTATGCAGGATCTTCCAAGCAGCCAACTTCCATTTCTTTACAGGGAAGTTTGGGGGGTGATGGGGCAAATTCCCACATGTCAGGCTTGAAAACACAAATGAAACGCTTGGCTCGATGGTCTGATAATTCGACGCAACTTACTTGGCATGGAGAAACAACGATGTCTTCAATGACTATCACTGCTTTTACGCCTGATTTCAGCCACGAAGTTGGAACCGGTGGTGAAAATATTATTGGGGTTACGTTGACGATGCAAGAGGCTGAGTACGCCGACAGTGATGTTAAGCAGAAGTCTACTAAAGGTACTGACACTGGGAAGAAAAATCCGACCAAGCCAAAGAATCCAGCTTCGTCTAAAAAGAAAAAACGGTACATCGTCGCAAAGGCAGGCTACACATACTGGTACGTGCACCAAAAGACCGGTGAGTCGCTTGCCACGATTGAAAAGAAAAACAAATATACAGCCGGTAAAATTCCGATTGGCGCAAAAATTTACTACTAGTGAGGTGAGAGAGTATGGCAGAGGAAACTAGAATTGATGTCGATATGTCGAACCTACCGCAGCGTTTTAACATGGTTATCGGTGGAATCAACTATAACTTTCGCTTGCGTCATAATGACTATAACGATGGGCTTTACCTAGATTGCTGGGATGAAGATTTCGTGCCAATCGTGTTGGGTGAAAAGCTAGAGTATGGTGAACCGATTTTTGGTTCCGTTAATGACCCACGGCTTCCCCTGATCAACTGGATTCCATACTCTGAAGATGGTAGTGAATCAACGGTCACTGGTGGAAACCTTCAAAAAACAGTCTTTATCTATGCACCAGAGGACGATGAAGACGAGACCGATGAAGCGGCAGACCAATTCGGTGATGATTTGGATGATGATGAGACCGAGGAGAACGTTGACGATGATCTAGGCGATGAAGATGATTCGAGTCTCTACGGAACTGATGAAACGGTGGACGGCTTATGAAATTAGTACATTTTTATCAGAAAATTACAGTCAAGACTCCAAGTGGTGGCAAGTTTTCAATAATTTCAACTGACAAAGCCCCATATCATCTGCTGATTGAGCACACGAACACCTTTGCATCAAGTGGTACTCCCGGAACCGTGGAATTTACGCTGCATAATCTTCGTAAGTCCCACGAGAAGTATTTCAAAAAAGGTGCAGAAATCTCTTTTGTTGATGGTTGGACTAACGCAGACGCCACCGCAAAGATAATTCATAAAGTGATTGAGGGGCCGATTACTACGGTGACCCCGCCTGTCGCTGCGGATGGAGATGTTGCGTTGCAATTTTCGCTTACTGCCAACAAGGAGTATGACAGTGCAAAGGCAATTAAGGTCAAGAAGTCTAAGCGGGTGCGGGTTCGTGCCTCTCAAAAGGATTTAGACAAAGCCATATCTACTTATAATTCCAAAATAAACAAGCAACGGAGAACATGGATTGATGAACATCCTCGTGCTTCAAAAAAGGAAGTCACTGCCAAGAATAATCATTTTTCAACGCTTAAGAAAAATTATGCCACCAATGCACGCTCTGCTTATAACAAGAAGCGCAAATCACTGGACAATTCTAAGAAGTATCAAGTCAAGACGACCTACGAGTATCTATCCTTTAAGGCAGGTACCAAGGGTTCGACGATTATCAAGAAGATTGCAAAGATGGCTGGCATTAAGCTCAAATCAGTAAAGCTTGCGTATGACCGTTCTTATCCTAAGGGCTATACGGCTAAGGCCAAGCCGATTAAATGCATTGAGCAGATTGCGGCTGATTGTGAGACTGGAATTATTTATCGATATGATGGAATCCATATTGAGAAGCTAGACACAAATCGTAAAATAAACCTTTATATTCAAGACACCACGGGATTGCTCCAACGTCCCGAGTATCAAGCAGACGATGGTGGTGATAAATGGCAAGTGACGTTCCTATATCGATCAGTTTCGGTTGGGGACGTTTTTCATCTTAAGTCTCCGGATTCAAGCGGGCCAACTGGCTGGGTAATCATTCTTAGCGGCAACAGTTCTTATCAGTCAGGAAGTTCGCCAACGACACAAGTTGTTGTGCAGCTTTACTCTAGCTATAAGAAGACCGTCACCAAGAAAATTAACGCCAAGAAGAAAGCCGACCGGACCGCCAAATCCAAGCTCGATGCTAAAGAAAAGAAGGCTGCCAAAAACAAGTCCAAGTCCCGCAGAAAGAAATCAGGTGGTAAAAAATGACGAAGTACAGTAGTGATAGCAATGGTGAGAATTATCAAATTGAGATTTTAAAGCGGCTTTGGAATGGCATCTCAGCAGGCGTAAACGTTGCGTTTGAAGGCGAAATTACTGCTATCACACCGCCGACCATTAGCGTGCAGCCCAAGGCGCTCACCGCCAAAGGCAACAAGAAGCAAGCCATAGTTGAGCATGTAATGGTGCTTGTGCCGGCTACCGGTGGGAAGGTAAAACTTAAAGTTGGTGATCGCGTTGCGTGTGGCGTTTTTGACCATGACATCAGCCATTATTCCAGTAAAGGATTTTATCGGCAATTGATAAAAACGCCACACCAAGTCAGCAATGCGTTCTTTATAGGTAGAGTTGCAGACCGAGGCGATTTCGATGGCGAGTGATCTGGAATTTAACGAGGAGACAGGCGACTTAGAGCTTGACAGTAATGGCAATCCGACCGCAATTACTGGTGTGCAGGAGTTGGCCCAATCCTTGCGAACCTTGCTAACAACGCCAATTGGCAGCTTCATGGGTCTTGATGATTTCGGCATTGATATGTCTTTTATCATCGGTGGTTTTGATGAGCAAATGGCGATTGATGCCGCTCATGATGCGATCATGCAGGATAGAAGAGTAACTGTGATTCACAGTATAACCGCGATGCCTGACGAAGATAATGGCGTAGCGGTTTTTCAGATTTCTCTATCGTCCACCGTGGGCGAAATTAACTTTGGGCAGGAGGTGCCTTTCGATGCCGCTAACTGATGCCGGTTGGGTTGAACTGACTTTTGATGATGCTCTGGAAAATGAGCAGCAGATGTTTAAACGCTGGCTTGGCCCCGATATTGACCTTTCACCGGAAGGATTTTGGGGAAAGCTGGCCATTAAAGAGGCCCATCAAGATGTGACCGAGGACCAAAAGCTTGAAGATGTGTATGACGGTGGCTCCGATTTGCAAGCAAATGGAGTAAATCTCGATCGCAAAGGTTCAAATTTGGGCCTTCAACGTAATATGTCACAAAGCGCGGTGGCCTACCTGACAGTAACTGGTGAACCAGGGTACTTAATTGCAGCAGACACTGGTTTTCTTAGCGATGATGGTACTGAATTTGCCAGTGCACGAGATGTCCAGCTTGATAGTGACGGTAACGGTACTGTGGAAGTCCATTCAGATGATCAGGCGGCGTATGTCAACGTTGATGCCAACACAATCACCGACCAAGCCGAACCCGTTGAGAGTATCTACACGGTAACAAATCCCAAACCAGCGACCGGTGGGGCTGACCTCGAAACCGATTATGACTTTCGGCATCGAATCATACCAAACGAATCTGCTCAAGAGGGCCCGACGCGAGATGGTCTTAAAGTTGGCATGCTAAACGTAGTCGGCGTTACCGATGCCAAGGTAATCGAAAACAAGAGTGATACCGCTGACAAGTATGGTAACCCGCCGCAAACAGTTCACATCTATGTAATGGGCGGTTTACCGCAAGATGTAGGACAAAAGATTCTCGATATTGCTGGGGCCGGTGTCACTTTTGTGGGTAAGACCGTGATTGAAGCCACAGATGATAGTGGAAACCAGCAGGAGGTTCGCTTTGATCAAGAAGAATTGGTTGATGTCAAAGTCAGCTTGTCGATTCAATCAAGCGGCGCTCCTGATGAGGACGCTATCCGCCAATCTGTTTTGGACTACTTTACGAACCTTACGATGGGTGATTCGGTTATTTTGAACCAGCTTTACAGCTATCTGTATCAGATCAACGGTGTGGATTACGTTGAGTCCATCATTGCTGGCACTGGCGATACACTGGCAGCCGATAATATCGCGGTGAACGATTATCAGTTGGCCCATACGACAGATGATTTAATCGAGGTGACGGTTCATGCGTAAGCTTGAAGATACTTTAGATGATGGCATCACCTTTGACGAGTACCATCGTGACCAACTGGCCCAGTACACCGGATTTGAGCCCAAATATAAAGGAACCAACTTTGATAAATTTATCAGCTACATTGATGACGTGCATTTTTCACGGATGGGGCGCATGGAAGAAGTGGCTAAAGCTCGCGAAATAGCTTATGCCCATGGTCTAGAACTAGATGATATCGGCGATGTGCTAGGGGTTACCCGCGATGGCTACGATGATGATGTGTACCGGTTCTTGCTATACAGCCACAACTTGGCTCGGAACTCTAAGGGCACGCATAACGATTTGCTACGAATTGCGGCCCGTATGATCGGTTGTGATCCCACGGATATCGTTTTGAAACCAGACCGACACTATGACAGCACCGGTCAATTAGTCGGAAAACCGCGAACCCTAAACATCGTGGATATCGCCTATAGCAAAGTCAAAAACCTGTTTCTATTGGACCGTTTGGCAAGTGAGTTGGAGCGGTCGGCTGCGGCCGGGACCAAGATTAACTTTGTCAACTTGTCAGTGCCTATCGAATCAAGCATTTTCGTTGGTACTGATGTTCAAGTTATGGAAGAAATTAATATCTAGAAAGGAGACGATTACTAGTGAACTATGGAACAAAATCAATGACGCAAGCTGGCTTAACCATGCTTGCTCAGGCCAAAACGGACGCTAAGGCTGTCATTTTCGATAGCATGATTGTTTCCGAACGCGTGCTTACCACGGCAACCGATGTGACTAAGCTAACGGCTGCTGATTTCACCAACGCACTAACATATCCGATCAGCTCTAAGAGCAACGTGGAGAACAGTTTCACAGTCAAGGCGGTTGTCACCAATGAACCCAAGGCCGCCGATCCCGTCAAACAGGATTTCAAGATTGCTTTGGTTGGGGTCACGGCTCATATCGACGGGAGCGATGATTCTCAACTTATTTCGGTTGCTGTTGGGGAAGACCCGGCGGTGCTGACGGCCTTCAAGGACACCGAGTATAGCCTGACTTTTGGGGTGACGCAGATTTATGCCAATGCTTCTGATATCAGCTTCAAGCTAGGCAACATCGCGTATGCTCTGGCTTCGGACTTAGATAAACTACGGTCTGATGTGGATATCATCATCAGCGACAAGCTGAAAGATGTCGCCAAGACTTCGGTTGCCAACACCTTCACCAAGCAGCAGACACTCAGCGCCGGCGCGGTAGACGGCAACGGGAACTCATACGTCACGGCGCCGGACGCCAAGGCCACAGCGCAGGGACTGGTGAACGCAGGAGTCACCAAGGCCGCAAGTGATGCCACAGTCAAGGCCAACGGGGCAAAGGCGACGGGTATCTCGGCAGCCAACAGCGCGGCCAGTGCGGCGGCAGTAGACGCAACCGGCAAAGCCAACTCGGCGGAAGCTGGGGCAAAGACGTATGCCAGCTCGGTAGCGGCGGCGGAACTTGTGGCGGCGAACAAGAACACCGATGTGAAGACGGCACCACTGGTCAAGACGGCCGACACCGCTAACTGGCAGAAACAAGCACTCTTCAATGCTGGGAGTTACAATCTTGGCTCGGCTAGCGGCGATTACCGCACGTATGTGGAGGCTAACTTCTCAACCGCCGGCGTTCGCTATATCCGGCTTCAAAACAACGTGGATAAGGACGAGAACGGTGTTCTGATTCAAGCTATGGATACTCAAGTCATTAGCGAAGGCAGTGGCTGGTATTATGCCGAAGGCATCTCAATGAATGGTCAAATGCTTTTTCGGCGATGGAATCAAACGTCAGATACCGGTTGGAAGCGAGTAATAGATTCTAAAAGCGGGTATGGGGCTGAGAACCTAATTCTAAACTCACGTGCGGATACCGGATTGGAGCATTGGGGACTACAGGGTTCAGGAACGTCGAATTCTAGTAAGTTTTCAGTTGGGTCAGTTACTCACGCTTTCTACAAAAACGGTGTTGGTGGGCATGTTTTTTCAATTGATAACGCCAACATAGGCAGTGGTGGCAGTTTAGAAGTTAGTCTGGGAAGCGACAGATTTTGGGTAACTCCTGGCCAAAATGTTTCATGGAGTATTTTGGTGGCCGGTGGTGCAAACGTATCCAGTTTTGATGTGTATCTCATGTTTGATGATGGGAGTTCACCAAGTATGATACAGGGAGATGCAGTCATCTCTGGTCAAAAGCCTAATCCCAATGCTATGCAACTATACTCAGGAACTGTAACGGCTCCTGATACTGCTAAGCGTTGCTTCGTTCGCGTTGATAATAATGGGGCTACTCCTTCTTCTGATGGAAGCTTAAAATACACCCAAATTATTTTTACCGAAGTTAAGGTAGCTATGGAATCAGCTTCTAGCCCGTGGTCACAGGCAACAAAAGATGTTGTTCACACCGGTGGTGATGAGACAATCGATGGAACTAAAACATTTACTAACCCTGTAAATGCACTGGCAACTGGGCTGTATGCCACACAGCTTGCTGATGGTGCTGACTGTGACACTTTAACTCAGGAAGGACTATATCAAGCTACATCAGGGGCAATTGTCAACGGGCCTGATGGAGTTAATAAGTGGTCAATGATTAGGGTCCACAATTTAAATGGTGCGAACGGGTGTCAAGAACTATTTACAACTAACACGGGTCAAATGTTCACTCGTGCTTGGAACTATAACGGTGGAGTTATTAACTGGACTGCTTGGAGAGAAACTACTGCTAAGGCTGACTTTGATTCTAGCGTCTTCATGGGTAAGGACCTTACAGCTACAGACGATATTTTCACTCTAGAACCAGGTACGTATTATATCCATGGCGTCATGCCAAAAAATGCGCCGGCATTAACAGATGGTAATGGCAATAATTGGGGATACGTTAAAATTGTACAAACTGAGTTGGGAGCCAAGTTTGCGTATTTTCATGATGTTTTTTATCACAGCCGTGAAGCAACCTATTCGGGAAATCCAGCAACGTGGAGTACCTGGAAAATTCCCGAACAGGATTCTTTAAACCAAAAAGCCAATGACTCTCAAGTCTTTCATCGAAATCCCGCTACTGGTGAGGTAGTCGAAAAGCTGTATGCGCCGGGTGGTATCACTCTGGCAGGCGGCCACGTCTTGAACGTCTCGGCAACGGACGGACTCACGATTGATGGTAAGCCGCTTCTCATCAAGGCTGCTGACGAAGCTACAGCTAAGACGAGCTCAGCCAACGATAAACTTCACTACTACTACACGGAAGAGAGCTGATCTGATGGCAATCTATAAGAGTAGCGGTGAATTTGGCTATGTGTTTTCGAAGAGTAAGAGTTGGGCAACAGCTTACGGTAAGTCGGACAAGATGTTCACTGGAAATCTATTGTCGGGGACGACGATTGCCACGCTGGGCAAACCAATTGAGGCTACGGATAATGGGCTTTTAAGCTATTTTCCCACTTATTCCAATCAGTTTTTAGGAAACACGTTCTCACTGCCTATGAATCGAATCAACACCGGAATCAAGATTTACGCGGCCAATACGGTGAACTGCGTTTTTAGTGTCTATCGCGATACCAACTCGCTCACTACGCCGCTAGTCACGACTAGTGCATATACTCCAAGCACAGGGACTATGCCGGTGGCAATCAGCAAGTCAACATTGCTATCTGGAAAGTCCTTTTTGATTGCTGATGCAGGAAATATCAAGGAAATCACAAAACAATCGATTTATGGGGAAGTAGTCAACGGGGTTCTAAATGTGTTTTCTAACTCATCTGGGATCATGTCTGGCAAGTCGGGGAACACACAGCTGGGATTCAGCGACACGGGACTTAGCGCGTATGTAACCCTGTCTTACACGTATCTATGCATTGACCGGATTGAGGCATACTAGGAGGAATGAAAATGATTAACCCTATTTACGATGGGGGGGGGCAAAACGCCCACCTAAACCGCCGGGCTAAAATCGTCAAGGTAGGTGGTCGGTAATGGCTATCTATCATGGTGGTAAAATGGCCAGCGTTGCTGGGAACGGTAAGCGAAAGCTGTCTATTTTTGGTAATGGCGACCATATGTATGAGCTAATGCTGAGAAAGCTACAAGTATCATGGAGTGCCGAAGATGTGCCTAGCGATATGATTTCTACGGATATAAATTCGAGAGGAATCGTGGTAGCCGGCAATCAAAAGAACACGGTGTTTTGCTATGACAACACCGGCAAGAAACTCTGGCAGCATGAATTCATTGATGAGAGTCAGAAGCCTATCTTCGCTTTAAAGATTAGCGATGATGGTTTTGTCTACGGCACACGGACGCTGTACGCTTTTAAGCTGAATTTGCAGACCGGCGCCCTTGTCTGGGATAAAAACATAGGTTCTTCACCCTACAATCAGGGCAAGAACCTAGTCATGATGGACGGGTATCTCTATGTAGGGGCAATTTCAACACTCACCAAGCTAGACACCAACGGAAACACTGTTTGGACGGTAAAGCCGGACAACTACGATGCTGCTAGCATGTACGGCTATGATGACAAAATTTATTCCACCAACAGCGTCGGTAAAATGTCTTGGCACGATTCCAACGGCAATCTTGTCGGCTCAGTGAAGTCGCTGTCCTACTATGGGATATCCTTAGCTGTCAGCCGACTTGGAGACATGGTCGTCGGCAGCAGTCAAGGAGTACTTGCGGTCTACAATCCAGACGGATCCATGCGGTGGAAGTACAATATGGGGCAGGCTGCTACATCAACTTTCGCTGCCGCGGTGCGCGCTGTTGCAGTGGACTACAATGGCAACGTCTATGCAGGTTCTGATGCCAAAAAACTGTATAAATTTGACAAATCTGGAAATCTTATCTGGGCCGTTGCCACTAGCACCTTAGCAACGCAGGGAATCATTAACAGCATCGCTGTCCTTGGCGAGCAGGGGCTGGTTTACACTGACAACTATGGGAGCACTGTGATGTTGAAACAATTTTAAAGGAGGGATTACATGGAAACTTATACACGCTACACTTACTATCTCAAAAAGGGTGACGATAGTTTCGTTGCCGGGCAACCAGCCACAGAGACGGCAGATGGCCTAGTCGCTGTTACACTCTATGGCTATGAGGCTGGGTATCTGCTAGAAAACTGGAAGAAGTACTATTGGGACGCCAGCGGTAACTTCACGGCACCGGAAGGCCTACCAAGCCATTCTGAGGCTGTCCTACGCATG
Organism: Levilactobacillus andaensis; assembly: GCF_016861695.1. Lineage (GTDB taxonomy): Bacteria > Bacillota > Bacilli > Lactobacillales > Lactobacillaceae > Levilactobacillus > Levilactobacillus andaensis. The sequence continues at coordinate 45,114 of NZ_BOLP01000021.1, forward strand.
AAGGTAACCGACCAAGCTAGCACCATCAAGGACCAGCAAGACACTATCGATGGGCAGGATAAGACTATCAAGGCGCAGGGTACTGATATCAGTACCGCTAACACCACGATTGCAAGCCTTCAACAAGTCGCTGGAAAAATTGGTGGTCAGGCTGCAAAGACAAGTGTTGAGCTGGCAACGGCCAACGAAACCATTTCTAGCTTACAGGCTGTTGCTGGGAAGATAGGCGGAATGGTCGCTAAGCTACAGGTCGCTAGTCAGGCTACCGCAGAATAGGAGGAGATTTACATGGATTTTGCTACAATTCAAATGTTTTATGGCTGGGGAGTTTTAGACCCTAAAGTTGATTGGTATCGTGAAAATAATTTTTTAACTGATGATCAGTACAAAGAAATTACTGGTAAGGATTACGAAGCACCAACTACTACGGCAGATGCCAAGTAGCTAGGTGCTTTTAATTTGGACTGAAAGGGGTGATAAGATGCTGAAATTTCCTGGTGATAGTAATCCTTGGCAAGAAATAACGAGACACTGGAACCATTTCTTCTTTGGGCTATTTTCACTCATCGGTGGGCTATATGTTTGGTTTCACCAAGGTTATCTTGATGATCCGAGAGTGACGCCTCCACCTCCACCACCACATCTGGAGCAAGTCATTTTTGGTTTTGCAGACGACTGGTGGTTTGCTTTGTGGTTGATTGGTTGCGGGGTCATCATCCTTTACGGCACGATGTTCTGCCACCGTAAACTGCGAGACTGGGGTATGGTGGCTCTTTCCCCTGCATTCGGAGCTATTACGGTGGCGTTCTCAGTTCGTGGATTGTTTGACTCACGGTTCAACTTGACCTGGATTTTCGCGCTTTTAACTTTGGTACTTCTGTTCAGCACCCTGATGCGAGGTGACCATCGTGAGCGCTAGTAACTGGGTCGGATTTTTAGGTGCAATCGGTGCTCTGATTGTGGCAGTATTTTCTGCTATTCATGGGCAACGGGTAGACAATCGAGAGGCTGGCAAAACTCAGCAGCAACTTGAAACCTACATCATGGAACAAGTTAAGCAAGACAACGAGCAACTTCGTAGTGATCGGGAAGCCGACCGGAAAAAGTTCAGTGATGACCTTGCAGTGCTTGGAGCGAAAAAAGACGCCATGGAGCAAGAACTTAATCAGCAGATTGCCCTTAAGGTTCGTGAGAACGAACAGCTCAAACAACAGAACGAGCAACTCAATCAGTGGAATGCAGCATTGGAGAAAGAAAATGAGGCTTATCGAAAACGGTATGGCCGATTATAGGAGGATAACATGAATAATTGGGTTAAGATTTTTAATTTATTGAATGACACTGGTATGCTGGGAATTATCATTGTGGCTTTCGTTGGGTGGTTCACTCGAATCAATCCTGTGCTGAAACATAAGGCTGAACTGCAAAAAACGTCTCACCAACGTGAAGCATTACTTTTGCTTGATCAGCTGGCTATGAATGCAGTGTCAGAATTGTCAACGAAGTATGAGTTACCCAATGACGAAAAGCGTCAACGAGCTATTTCACAAGTGACTGGTCAGCTAGAAGTGTTTGGTCATGACATTGATTCAAATTTAGTTTCAGCTGGAATTGAAAAAGCTTACCAGCTGTTAAGCACTAAAAATACCGTCGCACAAGAAAAACAGGCTAAATATGATGATGCTCTGGCGTCCACAGAAGAAGTGTTCGCCCAAAAGCAGGTACAGTTGGCCGCAAATGAATCTGAGAAGGGCGATAATCCAGCACCTCTTGATGTTCCGAATACGACTACTCCAGTGGAGGGAGGTAACGTTTAATGCCACGTCTTGATATGGTCGACATTTCCAATAACAACGGGTATATGACTGTAGCTAACTACAAGTCAATGATGAAATATGGTGTGAAGGCAATCGTTCAGAAAACTTCTGAAGGGACCTATTTTACAGATAAAACTGCGAAGACCAACGTTGCAAATGCTGTTAAGGCTGGACTACACGTAAACGGGTACCATTTTGCTCGGTTTACGACAGTAGCGGGTGCACGGGCAGAGGCTCAAATGGCAACTCGTTGTGCCTTGGCGGCAGGACTAGGGAAGGATAGCGTAATCGTGTTGGATTTTGAATCCAATAACAAGGGTTGGGCAACTAACTCAGCCATTATTCATGCATGGGTAAAAGAGGTTAAGCGAATGGGCTATCCGAAGACCGATGTTTATACGATGGGAAGCTGGACGAATTCAGTGCCACTAAATAATTCTGGCAGAGGCGGTTGGATTGCGTCATATCCTGGTAACCCCAATGGCATGAATCTGTTTAAGTCCTATAATGGCTGGCAGTGGAGTTCTACACACAAGTTCCCCGGAGTCTATGGCGGAATTGATGTTAGCCAAATGTATTCAGATTATTACTATGGATCAGCCGCAAAAGTGGCTAAGCCAAAGAAAACTGTCTATTATGACTACAATCCTAAGGTGGTTTATGCTCGTACCGAAATTAAGCGGTATAAGGATAAGGAATTTAAACATCCGGTAGACTCTTGGCCAGCTCATACAGTATTTGAAGTTATGTCGCTGGTTAAGTATGGGAAGGTGACACGTTTTAAGCTTGCCAACGGTCTTTATATCACAGCTAATGAAGCATATGTAAATCGTCTTTATTATGTTGCCGGTGGTAAAACGAAGCGAGTTAAGTCCGTTAGCGGCACACATCGGTATAAAGACAAGTCATTACATCATGTAGTTGACTGGTGGCCAGCAGGAACGACTTTTGATGTTCAAAAAGTTGTAAAGGATGGTAATGCTACACGAATCAAGTTAAGCAATGGCATGTACATCAGCGGAAATAAGTTAATTAATAGTTTCGTCAAGTAGAATAGAAGCAAACTAGGGTCACTCTGCCATCGCGGCGGGGTGGCCCTTTTTGTGTGCTCCAAAAATAAATATTTTTATAACACAATTGTGTTATAACATGCTTGTGTTATGCCTCAATTGTGTTATACTGTATTTGTAGTCAAGAAGAGGAGGAATTCAAAATGTTAAGTGTAGAAGAAAAAGCAGCTCGTAAGGTTCGTCACAACCGCGTTCAACGTAAGCACATCATGCAGGACGCACATATCGTCGCTAAGATGATTGCTAACTTGTGTGGCAACTACCAAGTAGCCATGAGTTTTGCGTTAAAATTTGTCTACGCCTACCGTGCTAAGCGTGCGGCGGTTAAAGCCACTGGCGACAGAGTAGCGATGTATCGCTTCAAGAGTCTTACTTCTGCGGCACATGAAGAATTCACTCCAGAATCAGTCAATGGGGTTCCTGCTTGGGCAATCCGGAAGGACTTTTCCCAGTGTGGTGCCGATGACATTCTCTTCTACACCGTCAACTTCGAAGTACTTCAAGAAACTGAGAAGGCTTTCCAAGTTAAGTTTGACACGGTAAACCCAGACGAAAATGGCTACGTTGACCATCACACCACTTGGGTTGCCAAGAGCATCGCCAAAATTGCAGCATAAAGGAGATATTAGAAATGAAGAATTTAAGCATGCCAGAAAAAATTAAAGCGTTACTAGATAGTGACATCACGCCTTACCAAATCTCTAAAGACACGGGAGTACCCATCACCACCATTGCCGAAAATAAGAATGGTAAGCGGAAAATTGAAAATATTCGATTAGATACCGCCGTGGCATTGGCTGACTACTATGATAGTCTGGGTGGGATCGTAAAGCCCATCGAGTTTAACCTAGTGCTTGGCGAGAGCGAGGACCTAGGCGACGGGCACTACCGCTTGAGCTATGAGACTGAAGATACCGGCGCCACCATCAAACTTGGCCAGAATGTGATCGGGATTGAGAGCCCTGATGTTGTGATGGACGGTGCTGGCAGTGAATTCGACTTCGAAGTAGACATCTTCATGAGTGAGATGACTCACGAAGAATCTTCAATCGCACAAGAGCTGCTTACTAGCGTGTACGCGCCACAGGGCCTAGTGATTGAGCTAAATGAAGATGGCGAAACGGTTCAGCTTCAACGTGGACACTGGTTCTTCATGCGGCGTTCAGACCACAAGCCTGGTTTTGTAATTCAACAAGTATTCTCACCACTGAGCTAGGAGGCAAATATTATGACAGTAAAAGTTCATCCTTACTACGTAGATAAGGCTAGGAAAGTGCTCAAACGCGTGTCGGTACCGGATGCAGACCCTATGTCATTGGCAGCATGGGCACAGGATGCTGATGACGACAAAATTGCGCTTATCACGGCAGATGGCAAGGTTGTTGGACAGGCTAGATACGTCAAGCCCGACAACACTTTTCAACCGATTTTGGCATTTGTCGACAAGGAAACGACGCAAAAATATTCACTTGATCACCAACGATTGGATTTAGGGATCATCGAGCTGAGCCATGCAATCGATGAGCCAGTCGTAGATGTTCGTCGATCGTACTTTAGAGGACCAGGTACAAAAAAATAAACTGACAAAGAGAAAAAGGCCTACACAATTATGTGCAGGCCCGGTCGCTAAACCTCTTCCAGTTTATCATAAAGGGAAGATAAATATGAAATTAAAATTTTCAAAAAATGCAATTGCTTTTAGTACGAAGAAAGCATGGCTTATTAAAATACAAGGTACTGCATACAAATTTTGGATTCCAAGATCTCTGGTTTATTCAGACGAAGAATCATGGGAGCTAACGATGTATCTTCCTGATGAGATGAAGATAAAACTATATGCAGGAAAAATGAAAACTCCTTCTTACATTGTTAGTCCCCATGAATTGAATGATTTAATAGAGAACAAGGACTTGCCAGAGAAGGCCCCGAAATCAGTTTGGCATGTTCCCTCAAAAATTATGCCCGTTAAAAGGAGTGTTGATGATGAATTTAAACGATGATCAGTCAGATGCAATAGCCAAACTAAATTGGCTTAAAGTTGGGGCACTCTTTATGGAGCCAGGAACGGGTAAGACTAGGGTCGCTTTAAATATCATCAATAGCGCGGATACTGATTTCGTTCTATTCGTTTGTCCATTTCAGACAAAGTATAATCTTCTCAATGAAATTCATAAGTGGGGAATATCTATTGAATTTGAAATAGTTGGTGTTGAAACCTTGTCTAGTTCGGATAACACATTTATGAGATTACTAAATATCTTGCAAACTAAGACCTGAATTATTCACCAGAAACTCCAAAATCCCCATCAAACACATGATTCAAGTGCTTGATGGGGATTTTACGTTTT
>NZ_BOLP01000022.1 GCF_016861695.1 Levilactobacillus andaensis
TTCAAAAAAGAGGCCCAATTCGAAAATGAATTGAACCTCTCAAATTCCCCTCATCAACACCCGTTGACAAAGAGCCACTAAAAGCGCCGAAATCATCTCCAATCAGAAGGTGGTCTCAGCGCCTATTTAAATCAGCTTATTTTACCGGATCAGCGACCCAGTCGAATTCCAAACTTGGGTCCGCATTCAATGTCGCATCGGCGAAGACACCGTGACGGTAAGCCACTTCGGCGAATGCCCCAATCATAGCGGCGTTGTCGCCACATAGCTTCAACGGTGCTTTGACCAAGTGAGTCGTCGGGTTACTGGACAGGTCACGTTCCAACCGTTCGCGCAAGCCCAGGTTAGCGGCGACCCCACCGGCCAGGATCAGCTGGTGGACCGGGTAATCGGCCAACGCCTTTTGTGTCTTTTCAGCCAGCACGTCGACGACCGCCTGTTGGAAACTGGCGGCTAAGTCCTGCTTGCTGAGCGTCTCGCCAATTTGGTCGGCATGGTGGGTGGTGTTGATGAAGGCGCTCTTCAACCCACTGAAACTAAAGTCGAAGTTGTCGTCCTTTTCCATCGCCCGCGGGAACTTGAACGTATCGTGACCTTGATGCGCCCATTCATCGACCGTCTTACCGGCTGGGTAGTTGACGCCCATGACCCGGCCGACCTTGTCGTAAGCTTCACCGGCCGCATCGTCACGCGTCTCACCAATAATTTCAAATTGGTTCTCGGCTGGCATGTAGACCAGTTCCGTGTGCCCGCCGGAGACCAGCAAGGCCATCGCTGGAAATTCGATGGGTTCCACGTAACGCGCCGCATAAATGTGCCCCGCCATATGGTTCACGGGAATCAATGGCAAATTGTGGGCAAACGCCACCGTCTTGGCCGCGGTAACCCCAATCAACAGGGCGCCAACCAGACCAGGACCGTACGTGACTGCCACAGCATCAAGGTCATCGTACCCCACTTCGGCTTCCGTTAAGGCATCCTTGATGCATAGCGTGACCTCTTCAATGTGGTGGCGACTGGCAACTTCCGGCACAACGCCGCCAAACCGCTGATGACTCTTGATCTGAGTTGCGACGATGTTCGACAGAATCTTTTTGCCGTCTTCAATGACCGCCACACTCGTCTCGTCACAACTTGATTCAAACGCTAAGATTAAATTTCGCTTTTCCGTTGGACTCACTCCTCTTCCTCACTAATGCGCCAGCTACCCACGAAAAAAACGAGTGGCCTAACGCCAACTCGTCTTTGCTAGTCGGTTTCTTCCGGTTCTTCTTTTAAGTACAAGACCATGTCGGCCGCATCTTCGTGGTCACCAAAATAGTACCCCCGCTTGATGCCGGTCTGTTCAAAATCCAAGTCGCGGTACAGCTTTTGGGCGTTATGATTTGACACACGCACCTCTAAGCTAACGGACTTGTAATTGAGTTGCTTGGCCTTTTTGATCATAATTCCCATCAGAAAACGGCCTAAGCCACGACCCTGAAATTCGGGCAAAACGGCAATATTTGTAATATGGGCATCGCGTGTCCGCTCGTCAAACGTACTGCCGATGAACGCCAGCAGCTTGTCGTTCTTCCGAATAACCAGATAGAGGCGGTCTTTCTCCCGCCGCAATTCGTTGGCAAATGCCGTGGAATCCCACGGTGCCTGACCGGCGTAAACGGCCCGCTCGATTTCAATCATTTCGGGGATATCGGTAAACAGCGCTTTGGCGACAAAGTAAGTGACGTCATGAATCTCCACACGGTGATTCTTAACGTCCATCGTTTCTTCGCGCACCAGTTCCCGCCGGCTGCCGAATACATTTTTATACCAGATTTTAAATTTTTTCAACATAGGATTCGGGTTCCTTTTCTGGATTCTTAGCTCGCCATTCTGCTTCAGCCTGTGTCAAACGAAGATAATTAGGCACGAAACGGTCAACATCGGTCACTGGTGGTAAGTCGCGACCCAACAGGCCAATTGTTGCCACCTGGGGCAGGTTTAACCACGAACTCACGGCTGGTGTCGCTGCAGAAATCGTCGTACTGATCAGGTCGGTAAAGTGGTCAGCGTCGCCCAAGAACCAGACGGGTTCCGCGTACTCCTTGACCTCGGTCAGAAAGTCGGTCACATTCGTGTGTGCATCGTCGATGACGGCAACGGGACGGCCCTTTTGAATGCGGTACAACCCCGCAAAGACGTTTTGGTTGCGGGCATCAAACAGTGGTGCCACTAATGCGCCCTCAACTGGCACGTTGGCGGCCAAGGTCGCCAGACTGGAAACCGCCACTAAGTCGATGTTTAACGTCGCCGCCAATGTCTTGGCCGTGGTGACTGCGATACGGATACCGGTATATGACCCGGGACCAGCAGCTACAACGACGCGATTTAGGTCAGTGGGCTTCAGATCAGCCATTGCCAACAAGCGTTCGATCTCTGGTAATAAATATTCCGCGTGTTTCTGATGAACCGTCACGGTAATTGCCGCGAGCACCGTTGCGTCGTCTAATACGGCGACACTCAGTGGTCGATTCGATGTATCAATTGCTAAAATCTTCATGATTACTTGGGGTCCCCTTTAATTTGTTTCGCCGCCACAGCTTGACCTGCTGCCAACCATTAAATGTGAAAAGCGGCGGCCATGACACTCCACCGCTTTGTTAAGGTCCGGTTACTTTTTCCGTTTACTGACTTTATCAGTTTACTATACTACCACAAAGCGGGGTGAACAACACCTTCCCTGCTTACTTTTCCAAAAAGCTAAAGATTGACTGTTTTCCGGTCGCCTTACCGGTCGCCAGCTATGGGCTGGAACGGTGCGGACACAACTTGAAGCCTCGAAAACCGCGAGTCTTCAAGGTTGGTCTTCTGCTAAGCTGACGACCTCTCGGCTTACACTGTCGATCTATGGCACATGACAGCCCTAACTATTATGACTCAACTGCTTATAATGGACATTACCCTGAAAATTCACGGACATCATTTGCCCTCAACGTCTGCCGCAACCATAATCAGTCTAAGGCGGAAGCCCGTTCTCTGGCTGGAGACGTTCCCCCACAACAGATGGAATCCCTGACAGCCGCAGTGCGACCAGCTACCACAATTTCTTTAGTCCGTCCATTGAACCGTTGCGCGAACGGCAGTTGTCTCACCGAAACTGACCGTGTGCTGCGTCGTTGTGAGCTCCGGTTGCGTCACCGTGCTAGTGACCTGCTGACCGTACTTAACTTCATTTTCAAAACGAATACGGACATCTGTCGCATGATGCTGCCGCAAGAATTCGGCGGGCAAGGTGTCCAGCATCCAGTCAAAGTAGTGCGCGTTATTCACGTGACCATTGTGATCGATATCGAAGTAACGGACCGTGTAGGGCTTCACCCGACTCGTTGCCGTGGCGTCATCCTTATCCGGTCGGGGCAACCGCGGTAACCGTGTCACGGGCTCACTATGATATGGCGCCATGATTTCAGCCGGAATCGTCGCAATCTTGCGCGTTTCGTAGCTCATCGTGACCCAGATGCCTTCACCGTACGCCAACTGTTTGCCAGTCGCATCAAGCAACCAGTATTCACGGTACGCGAAGTAACGGTTGTAGGCCGTCGCCCGCGTTTTGACAGTAACGGTCTCACCCGTTCGGGGCAGTCGGTCAATTTGAACATGATACTGCGTGACGACCCAGCCCACGCCCAAGCTTTGGATCTTTTCGGTCGTGATGCCCAGGTCGGCGTTCTGGTCTTCGGAGACCAAGACAAAGAGGTCAATGAGCTTCGCCAACGTTAACTGGTCGGTGTCATCGGCCTCATAATATACGATACGGTGTTTTTCGGAAAATTCGTTTGCTGCCACCTGGGTCACTCCTCGTCTAAATGATGATAGGTCCGGTAGACCTCTTGTTTCTTCAAGCCACGTAAATTGGCGACCTCTTTGATGGCCGCATTCGGCTTGTCGCCGGCAGCAATCAACCGATCGACTTGTACCTCAACGGGTTCACTCAGGTCAACCGCCGTTGTAGCGGTGGTCGTCGGCGCGGGGTTCCCCCCAACTAAGACAACGAACTCACCCCGAACCGTGTCCGTAGCTGCCCATTCGGCAAGTTCGGCCAAGCTCCCCCGGAGAAATTCCTCGTAGCGCTTTGTTAACTCGCGGCAAAGGACGGCCGGTCGATCATCGCCAAAACCAGCGGCCAAGTTCTGTAAGGTCTTTTTCAACCGGTGCGGTGCTTCATAGAAAATCAACGTTTCCGGCCGTTGGGACAAGCTGTCGATCTCCGAACGCTGGTCCTTTGGCTTGCGGTCCAAGAAACCGTAGAAATAAAACGGTTGGGGGGCTAGCCCGGACGCAATCAACGCGGTCAAACCGGCATTTGCACCGGGTAACGGCACGACTGGAATGTGCGCGTCGATACAAGCATTGACCAGTTCGTGGCCGGGATCCGAAATGGATGGCATCCCCGCGTCACTGACCTGGGCGATCTGCATCCCCGCCTGTAACTTGGCCACCAGTTGGGGAATCCGTTCCTGCGTGTTGTGCTCGTGAAAACTGATTTGTTTAGTTTCAATTTCAAAATGATTTAATAATTTCTGGGTGTTACGCGTATCCTCGGCGGCAATCAAATCCGCATCCTTCAGGGTCTTAACCGCCCGAAAGGTCATATCGTCGAGGTTACCGATGGGCGTGGGCACTAAATAAAGATGGCCAATCGCTTCGGCTTGAAAACTTCGTCGTCGTTCCATGTGGTGCTGACCTCCTACTGATCACGATAAATAACTTCTAAGCAAAAGGCGCACTCTTCGTCTTGTTTACGGCGCGTCCCGTAAAATTCACGGCAGACGTGAAAGCCCTCTTCATAGAGCTTTTCCAAAATCTGTCGCGACTTGGAGAGTCCTTGGGGGGTCTCCGGGTCTTCTGGCAAGGTCTTTTGCAGCTCCCGTACCAGATCACGCAACCGCTGATTTTCAATTTCCAACTCGGCATTGTGCTCAAACACCTGCGTCATTTCAGTCTGTAAGTCACCGAACTGGGCGGACATTTGCTGTAGCTGATCCTCTAAGCTTTTAAATTGCTCGTAAACTTCTTGTTTATCCAATTGCCACCCCTCCCTGCTAAACTAAGCTAGCGCGTGACTTGCGCCAAAATCTGAAGTGTTAATGCCTCTAAAATCGTCTGAAAGTTCATGTTACCGGCCAATTGACCCCGGGTGCCCAGTGTCAAGGTCATCACGTTCACCAACTGGTCGATGCTCAACTGTTGGCCCACCTGCTGACTGGCAGTGGCTACCTGGGGAAAGGCCAGATCATCGCTAGCGACCCGCCCCGTTTGTTGCCGGAGCGCATCATGCCAGACCTGAACGAGCATATCGAGTAGCACGCCTTGGCGGTCACGGTTCAATGCCAATGGCAAGAGCTCCGTTTGAACCCGCACAAAGGCCCTTTCGTCACCCTGCGTACAGGCGCTGAACCATTGGCCAACCTTGGCTTGGGCGTCTTTTAACCAGTCATCCGTCGTCAGCTCCTGGGCCGCGCTGACACTTTCCGTCAGTGTTGCCAGCAGATAGCGTTGACTAGGTGCCACCCCGGCCTTTTCCAAGGCTTGGGCAAAGGCTTGCGGGGCAACTTGTAAGAAATCGACCACTTGTGTCCGCGATAAAATCGTTGGTAGAATCAAGTTCTTATTCGCCGTTAACAGAAGCGCGACCGTGTTACCGACGGGTTCTTCAATAAATTTCAGCAGACTATTCGCTGCCCCCGTCGTCATCCGGTCGACCTGATCAATGATAAAGATTTTCTGATTACCTTCCACGGCACTCTTGGTAAACTCTGATTTTAGGTAACGCACCTGATCGACCTTGATCCGTTGCCCGTCTGGAATGACACTGACCACATCAGGATGGTCACCGGCCAAGATTCGCCGACATTCGGGACACTGACCACAGGGCAAGCCCGCGGCAGTCACATGCTGACAAAATAACCGCATGGCAATGACCGTAGCGAGTTCCTGACGACCGGTCCCATCGGCACCATTAAATAAATACGCGTGCGCCAAATGGTTGGTCTGTACCAAGTGCATGAAATGTGTTGTCAGCTCTGGTTGTAGGCGCTGAATCGTGGCGACTACGGCTTCTTCCGTCATGGTGCCTCCTAAAAGCGGTGGAACTGGTCAACGGGTAAGACGAAGACCGTCGCCCCACCGACCTGAACCTCGACTGGGTACGAAGATGTACTGTCAAGCTGTGCATCCAAATTGACTGGTGGTGTCATAAACTGTTGTCGGGTATGACTGGCAGCCTTGATCATGTCCAAGACCTCATCGACCCGCTCGTCTTCCAGTCCAATCATAAACGTCGTGTTCCCTGACTTCAAAAAACCACCGGTCGTGGACAGTCGCGTTGCGCGAATATCGTTGTCGATAAACTGGTTGCTGAGTCGATTAGCGTCCTTGTCTTGGACGATTGCAATCAATAATTTCATTTAAATTCCTCCCTCAAATGCCGGTTTTAAAAGTAACGCTGTGCCGTTTGCCTAATCAATGTCAACGCTTGGGCCACAACTTGGTCTGGCGCCTGGGTGGCATCGATCAATTTAATCCGGTCTGGATGGGCGGCCTGTAGCCGTAAGTAAGCGGCACGGACCCGGTCATGGAAGGTCTCCTGTTCAACATCGAGACGATCGACCTTGTTGGGATCTCGGTGGGCCTGAATGCGTTTCAGCCCAACTTCGGCCGGTACGTCGAAATAGATCGTCAGGTCAGGCAACAAACCATCGGTCGCGAATTCATTCATGCGGGCAACCTCGGCTTCACCGATCTGCCGGCCGGCCCCTTGATAGGCCACCGAGCTGTCCACATATCGGTCACACAAGACAAGCTTGTCCGCCGTCAAGGCCGGTAGAATCGTCTGTGCCAAATGTTGCCGCCGCGCTGCCGCATATAGCAGGGCTTCGGTCCGATAATCCATATCCGTATTGGCACGATCTAAAATAATCGCCCGAATACTTTCCGAAATCGGGTTACCCCCGGGCTCTCTAGTAATCGTCAACTGGTCACCTAATAAGGGCTGAATCTGCGCCGTAATCGTGTTCAAAGCACTGGTTTTCCCGGCGCCGTCTGGTCCTTCAAAGCTAATAAACGTTCCTGACAAAATACTCGACCCCATTTTTGATTGATAGGTATATTGTACTTGAATTCAGAATTGATGTCTATTTGCAACGCCAGCTTTCAACCAGTTTTCCTGAGGAATTTGACTCATTTCTAACCAGTTTGTACTGACCACCTGCGGCTCAAACTGAGTTTTTCAATAACGGTTACTTAAATCGAGGCCACCGCACTGCCTCACAACGTACGCGCTGAAAGGACTACTAGCTAGCCTACCTATACGTCATACTCCGTTTCCTTAATCCCCGCATTCATCAAGTCATACGGATTCTTCATCTTTTCTGGATCCCAACTAGCAACGCCGACTACCAGCCGAACTTCTAAGTTGGCCAACTCTGTATCCTTCGGCAGCGCTTCCGTAAATTTATCCTTGATGCGTTTGGCAGCAATGTTGGCCCCATCAGCATTAGTGAAGAGCAACACCGCCCACGTTGGGTTATTCCGGTCAATGAGATAGGTAATATCATTGGTCCGCATAGCATCTTTGATGGTTGCCGAGACTAGTTTCAATAGCGCCGTCATCTGCGTGTCACTGACCATACTACGCATCTCTTGGAAGTATCGAATACGGACGATCATGGTCGTAACGGGCAGATCAAAGCGGCGATTCGTTTCGGTAAAGACCGCAGTATCTTCAATATAAGAGACCGTTGTTCGCAGATTTGTGGCCTCGTCAAAGGCGCCCCGTTCAACCAGATCACTACGCAACTTCGCATTCTCCGTTTGCAGTCGCCTTGCATGGACCGTCATGCCATAAAACGTCACCGACAACAGCAACGGCAAAACTAACCAATACGTCAGGCTCCAAATAAAGTCCTGGGGGTTCAACTGCTCCTCATAAATTGCAAAGACAATCTGCGCAAAAATAAACGCCAAATTAACCAGCAATCCGGTAACCATCCCCCAAAAATACGTGAGTAAAATCAGGCAAAAAGTCACACCCAAGAAAAGCACGTTAACCAACAAGAAGTGTGTATGGGTGGCGGCCATGCCGATTCCTAATCCCCCTAGCAAGGCCAGGAACAAAATCAAGTAGATATCCGTCAGCCAACTATCTCGACCTGCATGTCTAATCATGACGCGGCCCCTTTCCTAGAAGATGGTAATGCCGTAAGAGCAACAATACCGCGACTAACACAATCACCACAACACCCAGTGCAATTCCTAAATAAATTAAGAGTTGGGCGTGGCGGTCAATCTGTTGTTGCCGGTTCACCCGAGTATCAATCAATTTATTTTTCTTAAACCGGTAGCCAAGATGCTGGTTGTTTTGATCGACCACAATGGCATCTCCAGCGTACTGTGCAATATTTTTCTGGGTGTTCAACTGGGTCGATGCCAAGTAAGCTTGATTGGGTTGCACCCCCGTCACGACCAGTAATCCCCGTTTGGTATTAAATGGCGACCGTAATAATTGGGCCGTTCCCAAGGTCTGTCCGTAACGCTGCTCGATACTCAACTTCTCATTAGAAATAAACCCAGTCTGGGCCCGATTAAATTTAAAATAGAGCTTTGAGTTCAGTTTGGCTATCAAGGAATTTTGCGTTGGCGTCCCAAAAGCAATCACATTACTTCGCTTCAAGATAGCTTGCTTGGGTTGTTGATCGTAAAAGGTAATGGTGCCCCGATTACTCTCGGCATAGTTGCCAATTAAATTAAAAATATTAGTCAACGTCCGGTAGTCCGCCGCCGTCATCGTCCGTGGCCGCACGACTGCTAGTTGATCATAGGTCGAGTGCCGTAAGAATAGGTTCGGATAATTGCTGAAGAGCAGATCATTTCCGGGTGCCGACTTGACCTTAGCCACCGAAGTCGGTTCGATACTGGCCCACGGAGATTCAGTCGTTGATGAGCTCTGAGTAACTGGCAAATCCAGTCCGATTCTGACCGTAAAGCTATTTCCCAAAGCCATCCCCTTCGGTAAGGTGACGGTGAATTGGTCATTATCTGCGCGTTTGGCCGCCAAATGATGGCTACCGATCGCCGTACCATTGATATAGACCGTCGCTAGGGCCGCCTTAAAATCCAAATTCCGTGCATAACGAAGATGAACCGTAATCGTCGACCCATCGGCATTGTTGCGGTCAACGGGAAGACTCACAAAGTAGCTCTGCTCCTGGTGCCCAGCCCCCGTCAGTTTATCGCTAGTCGTGGTCAACTGGTAGCGGCCACTGTAATTCAGTGACGATGTAAATGTCTTGGTCGCCGTTGTCACATCGGCATCGGGATGCGTCGTCTCCGTCATCAATTCCGAATTAGCAACGAAGCGCGCCGCCTTGGCTAGTAGCTTTCCAGTTAACGCCGTCACCACTAAGTAATGCTTGCCATGCCGATCTACTCGCCGTAACATGCCCCGGTTCTGTAGCGTCGCGCGGTTAAATAATTGTTTAAATTGCGCCGGTAAATGATCATAGGTGGCAACGATCAGTTGGTAGTCCGCTGCTTGACCAGCTTTGTCGTCAAAGGTAGTCACCGGAATCTGTTGGTTGTTCGTCGTAATGACGCGCGCCTCACCAGTCAGTGCATACATGCTGGCCGCAAGCTCGGCATTCGATGCCTGGTTAGGTACCCGAATAACCGCTTGGCGATTAACGATGGTATCCGGTCCGGAAAAATGATCATAGAACGAATCAATATTTCTGGTCGGCTGTTTTAGTCGATACTGACAATTCACTGACGACCGACTATCAATAGTCAGCCAGTTAGCCGGTGTCTGCGCTAGTCGATAGTCCTGCGTCGTCTTTCGACTCTTCGTCGTCAAGATCTGGCCACTCACCTGCAGTTCATTTTCTCCCTGTAACAGTCGTAGCGGAATCTTAATGGACTTGGTCTGCAAGCCCTTTTGCTTCTTCGGCCGAAACGAGTAGAACTTGACCCCGTTTAAAGACACCGTCAGATCCGACAATTGTCGGTTAGACAGCTGTGAAATTTGAAAATTCAAATTCAACGTTGCCCGGTGCATTCGCCAGTAGTCCATTTTTACAAAATACGTGCTGGTCTGGACGGCTTGGCCGGATAAACTGGTCGTGCTGTTTTGAAATGGTTGCGTGTACGTCGACCATGACGCGGCCTGCGCACTGCTCATACCAACCAGGCCGAGCAATCCACCCATTAAGCACAGGACGACCCTACTGATAACGTTTTGTTTTATACCACTTAGCTTGTTGATGAAAGACTTGTTCACGGATATACCCCACCATTCCATAGGCCGCCACAGCGAGCCACATTTGACTGTAGACGACATACATAAAGATTATGATCATCAAATTACTCAGCGTCATTTCTCCCTTTTCGGTCGTAATCGTCACGAAGGTACTGATAACGAAGAGCACGATAGCGAAGAGCCACAGCGTGTTATTGAACCCTCGCAAGCTAGAATGTGCGACCCCAGCGACGGACAGAACAAAGACCGAATCGGACAGCAACAACGATGTCATTAACAAAAAGTAGATCGATAAGAAATACAAGAGGTCAAACCGAATTGGTCGACCGGTCTTGCGAAAGACCAGCGGCAAGTTCTTCAAAATCACGTAAATGTTTCCCTTGACCCACCGCGTCCGTTGATGAAACCAGACATCCAGAGTTTGCGGTTCCTGCTCCCAAGTGACCGCGCGCGGTTGAAAGTTAATGCGATAACCTAAGCGATAGATGCGAAAGCTAATTTCAGTATCTTCGGCTAAAGCCTTGGTATCCCAACCACCGATTTTCTCTAGTAGTGACCGCCGAATCACGTAATTCGTTCCGGGAATCGTGCAAAGCTTGAACAACCGTAAGCGCCCTGCCTGGGCCATCCACTGAAAGGACAGGGTTTCAACGTTAATAAATCGCGTCAACAGGGACGCATTTTTATTCCGCGTCCGAAACTTCCCAATAACTGCACCGTAGCCGTCATCTTGCAAGAGCTCGGCCACTAACAGCCGCAAAGCCGGTCGTTCCGGCGTATTATCAGCGTCATAAACCGAAATAATACTTCCCTTGGCCTGCTTCAATGCAATGTTGAGGGCGTTTGATTTGCCCTTCCCACCGGTCTTCTTATCCGTGTTGATCACTTCTAGATTACGCTCCGGATAAGTATTTTGAATGCCCTGTAAGAGCTCAGCCGAGTTGTCACTGGAATTATCATTGATCACGATGATTTCGTAGCGGTCGTGGGGATAATCAAAATTCAATAGCGACAACACGGTCTTGACGATCACGATACCCTCGTTATGTGCTGGTACCATGATCGTCACAAAGGGAACATCCTTTGGTAGCTGGGGATCTGGTGTCCGCACAATTTTTAAATATTGTAAGTAGCCAGCCATGGTCAAAATAAGATTGACGACCAAGATTCCCCAGATGGCAATAATGGCAACGAACACAAAGTAATCCAACACACTCATGACAAGCCTAACCTCCTTCGTTTAAACGTTGATGACTCACACTCACTATTTTCGCATAAACATTCGCCGGTAAATTCGGCGGCCTAAGAAGAGGAATACTCCTAAGACAATCGTCGTTATCACGAAGAATGTCATCAGAATCCAGCCCTGAACCTTAAAATAACCGCTCAACGCAACAAAATTTTTACGCTCAAAGTGATAATTAGGCACGCCGGTCGCCCGATTCCGCACTTTGACGGGACTTCCATTGAGGTAATACGTCCCCTTCCGGTAGCCAAATGTCGCCGACGCACTGACCAAACGGGTCTTCATCTGCTTGGTAGGTGCATACCAGGTCACCTTTGCCTGACGCAGTTGCCGTAATAGTGCCGACTCCTGCTTAGTGGAAGTCGGTAACTGGACCGTAACTGCCGTGGGTAACGCGGGCCTTACCTGCTGAATCTGCCCGTTGCGCACGGTTTGTAATGAACGCCATGTCATTCCATACCAGGTTGTGCTGGTCGTCCCACCCAAATTATCCTGTTTCGCAAATGTTGTTGTCGTCGGGTTGGGCAGGAGCAAGACATCACTGGCGCGTTGCAACCCATACCGCCGTAAAATCTGATCCTGATTCCAGTAGGCTGGCGCGCTAATTCCCACTGGAATAACCTGTCGCTGTCCCAGTTGATTCAGTTCAGCCACCATCAGCTGTTCAAGTGAGTTACCGCTCTGGGCGTTTACCGCGCCGACCACCGGTGCTTGCAGAAAGATCACGCCCTGGTGCTGTTCAACGAATCGTAAGGTTTTGGTAAACCGCGTAAATGCTTGCATCGACGTGTTGTTGGCCACTGACGTCGTACTCAACGCAAACGGAATGCCAGCCGCAGACAAACGCTGCGCCAACTGCCGCACCCGGTTGAGGTCACTGTAAGGCGTCACCCCCGTAATCGTCAGCAACGGTGCTCGTGACTGCTGATTTCCAAAGAGCCTGGCAATCATCTGCATCGCCACCAACAGACTTAACCCCTTTGGCTCTAAATAGGGCAGATACCCGCGGTTACCGACCACCGTACCGTACGGATGATCTGGCAGGCTGGTTTGTTGCGTTGTAAGTGTGCCGAAATTAGGGACACCCTTAGCCGGCTTAAGTAACGTGACGTTCTCGCTGAACGGCAACAATTGCCAATTGTGTTGGTGTTTCAATAGGAATTGCTGGTGCCGAACAGTCACCCGTTTCGACCGTAGTCGGCTTGCCTCAGTTGCATCAAGCCCCGCTCCAATGTGAAGCTGCTTGCCGGTAAATGCATCGCGATCCCGAATAAATGCGGTATTTTTCAAATGACCCGCCGACCAATTATTCAAGGTCACCACTCCTTGATAACGCCGTGATGTTAGCTGACCGGCCCGATACGCAGTCAACTGTTCCGTTCGCGTTTGCATTCCAGCACTTGCTAGCAGCCGCTGCACGGCAACTAACTTTGTCTGCCCCTGTTGCTTGGGATTCAACGCATCGTACACGATAAGGACCCGCCGAGTTGCAGCTTGGACGGATTGTTCTCCTCCCCATAGGCCACAGATCAGGCTCAAAATAACTAGCAGTCCTTGCCACCATTTTCGCATGACCTACACCTCCGTTTCCGCATCGTCTGCATGCCAGAGTCGATGATTCAGTAGGTCCGCTACAAAGATAAGTAAAACCATGTCGATACTCAATGGCACCATCAGCAGCCGCTGTGCCAGTTCCGTTGTCCCACCGCCGATAATCGCCATGACCGGAACACTGATAAAGATCAAGAGTAGTCCGCACACTAGAAAGAACCGCACAACACTAGCCACTCGTTGTGCCTGTAAGTCGTTATAGACCCCCACGACAAATACCATAAGTAGTGCCACGGCTAAAAGTAGATTGAACGCAAACCGGCGAGGGAAGAAGCTGCCCGCAGCCGCACTAAAACCAGTAAAGATCGTCACCTGTGCGCCCGGACCCTTACCGGCCCCTTGCTGGTAATCCCCCACCGATTTATTCTGCGTGATCATCATGTCACTGGCAGCTAAATTCAGTAGCGTCATGAACTGTCGCGGATGTTGAATATAATAGCGACTGACCCACCCTAAAGTGTAGCGTTGAAGTAACTGACGGTTCACCGAGTGACTGCTTGGCCGTTTGGCAGTGAAGGCCGTTGGATAGTAGTCTTCGCCCTTCATCAGTCCATATTGACGGCTGATGCCACTGTGTGCGATTGCCTGACTGGCATCCGTGTCCTGAGTCAATACGCCATGTGTAAACGACTGGTAACGGTTCACTGCCCGTTGTTCACTAGATAATGAGGTGTAGCTCAGGCCACCCAAGACCAGCACCAACAGGATTCCTGTCAATAGCCACAACCATCGTGGGCCACGAGTCACCACCAAGAAGAACCCCCCGCTAGCAATCAAGCAGCACAGGACTAGTGGACCATTTTGTGGCGTCGCCGTCACAAGCAAGGCCACCCCCACAAAGAACCCGACGACCAATTGCCAGTTAATTTGACGTTGGCGGGCCACAATCAAGGTCGTCGCCACGACGTATAACATGCCAATAACCATTACCGGCGTTGCATAAAACGAATTAAAACTCAAAATGAACGATGCATCGGCAAAGACAAACACGATGACTACCGCCAAAAAATAACTGCGAATTCGCCGAAACGGCTGAGTCATTGCCTTGGTCAGCAAGTAGATGCCCCCAAGATAGGGGATCATATAGGTCAGACCCAAGAAGCGCACGTCAAAAACAGTTTGGCTGTGAACCAGTTTATTCAAGAGAATCGCAAATTGAACAAAGAGTGTTTGCGACGTAAAACTCGTCCCCCGCAATTCATTAAAGTACTGCATGATGCCAAGCTGGGGATTGACGTAAGATGTTGTCTGATACCCGCTCAAGCGATAGAGACCATTATTGGCTAAGATCTGTGGAAGGGTCCCATTATCCGCTAAACCACGTAAGGGCGGTACAAATAGCAGGAAACTAACTACCAAGGCGGCTAAAATAGTTGCCAACGCTGCGGGCGATATATGGCGCGTGAAGGTCTGCCAGGTCATTAAACTTAGCTGTTTAAGTCGTTTCATCTGGCAACTCCTCCTTTGTCGTTAGTACCCGGCTGCATTTAAGGCGGTCAGGTTACTATACGAATAACTCTGCTTGGTTTTCGCATTGCCAATTCCACCAATAATTGGGGATGACTGTGCCGTCACCTGCCCTTGCCAAACTAATTGCATAGCCTGGCGGTAATTGGCTTGATCACCCGCCGTAGCAAAGACCATTGCGGCTAGTGCATAGTTCGCCGTAGACTGGCCGTTATCCGTAACGCTGCCGGCCGTTGAATATCCGTTATATAACTTGTGCCCCTTAACCTGTTGGGCCAGCCAAGTTCGACTCGTTGACCTTAGCTCACCGATTTCCGCCAGATGTAGTAACGTCTCTAAAGCCTCCGATGTGTTCAAATCTTTCGTCGAATACGTTAATTGTTTCCAATTGAAGCTCGCGGCATACAGGGGGAAGACGTTCCCCAGATAGCCACCATGGACCACCTTCAACTGTTCTTTATACGCCTTTCTACCGGCCTGACTCTCCTGCTCATAGTAGTTGAGCGTTTTAAAATCGAAGTAAGCTAAACTACTGGTCTTCGCCGTTTGTTTCGTCTGTGGATCGTAGTAATCATATAAACGACCATTTTTCAAGGCACCGGCTTGGAGTGTTGCAAAATGATTCGCCGCCGTCTGCCGGTAATGTGACGTCTTGGTTAAGGCATCGTAGAGATTGAGCGCCCGAATGATCCGCAAATCATCCAACGTGGCGTTGACGGCAAACCGTTTCTGACTACGCGGATCGTAACGATAACTAAATTGGCCGTGACTCCCAAACGTCTTAACTGTAGCCTGATAAAACGTTCGAAATTTCTGATAATCGTGTTGCGTGGCTAAATACTCGAGCCACATGCCGGCCGATTCGCTCAATAGCTCATGTCCAGTTGCTGCGCTGGTCGTTCGTTGAGACGTGTCCACATAGTTTGTGTAGATTCCCTGCTTCGTCGTTAGCTTGGTCGAGATGAACGCGGCGAGTCGTCGTTGATTTTGACGGTCAGTTGCCGTATGTATGCTTGTTGACCGAACAAACGTCGTTGGTTTCGTCTTGGGCGGCGTTCCCGTAACCGCCTTCGACTGGCAACCACCCAGTAGCAGGCCAATACTCAGGAGTACTATTCCAAATTGCCACTTAAATCGCATGCTTTTCCCTTCCTCACGAATTCGATTCTAATTAGACGCTGCCCTCAAACAAAGCCAACAGCTCAATCGGGGCGTAAGTAATATTTTATAAATTAGCTACTTTTTATAACGGAAGATTTTATGAATAAACAGATTTTTAAGCCGTTATTCAGTCCCCAAAACTATCAAGACCATTTCATTGCTTCTTAGTGTATTTAGAAATAGATAGCTCAACTTTTGCCTGTTGTGTCAGCGCTTTAGCGCATTCTCAAGCTGGAGAAGTTCAAGCTCCGTCAGTGGCTTATCGTGTAATCATTTTATACTAATAATGTATAAAACGGTTTAAAATGATTACGGTTTCATCTTACCATGTTTGTAGGGTGAAATTTAGCAAAATGATGAATTATTCCCTAAATTAGGGGGGCGACAAACACCTTTTGGGCCTAATGCCCTTAGACTTTATTTACCATCGTTACCAAAATAAAAAGCCATCCCCAAAAGGATGACTTCTAAAATTCGCTTCAAATAATCTAATCGCGGAACACCGTTGCCGAGATGTGTTGTCCTTTGACCTGACGGCGCCGTGCTTCGCGGTACAAGAAAAGATACGTTTGCCGTGCCAATGCCGTGTTCGCCGTCATTTCGTTGTCGGCGTCTGCAATGGCTTCTTCGGTTTGTTTGGCGTGGTCCCAACGATCTTTGGCCGCATCAATGCTCAACAAGAGTTGCTCATCATATGCTGCCTTCAACCGAGGAAGTTGCCGTTTCTTTTTCCCAAACATCCGCGATTCCTCCTTACATTTCGGTCCGGCCTTCAACCGCCTTGAATAGCGTCATTTCATCGGCGTATTCAATATCGCTCCCAACGGACAAACCATGGGCCAACCGGGTCACCTTGATACCCGCTGGCTTGATCAGCCGTGACAGGTACATCGCCGTGGCTTCACCCTCTGGCGTGGCGTTGGTAGCAATGATGACTTCTCGAATGGCTGGATTCTTCTGGAGCCGGTTGATCAGACTCGCAATGTTCAGGTCTTCCGGTCCCTTACCTTCGATGGGCGACATGACCCCCTGTAACACGTGATACAGGCCATGATATTCCTTCATCTTTTCCATGACCATAATGTCCTTGGCCTGTTCAACGACCAGCACGTGGGATTGATCCCGCGTCTTGTCCGCACAGATGGAACATGGGTCACTTTCAGTAATATTGCCACAGATCGAACAAAAATGGAGGTCTCGTTTGGCGGAGACCAGCGCTTTAGAAAACGCCGTGACGTCGTCCTCTGCCATATCAATGGTAAAGAACGCCAGCCGGGTTGCCGACTTTTGACCAATGCCCGGCAACTTCATGTAGCTGTCGATCAATTGGGCGATGGGTTCTGGATACTGCATAGGTCACAACGTCCTTTCTAAACTTACATCCCGGGAATGTTCATCCCTTGGGTGTACTTACCTAACGTTTGTTGCGTGGTTGATTCGATTTGGCCCAGGGCATCGTTCACAGCAGCCAAGACCAAATCGGCCAACATGTCGGGATCATCGGGGTCAATGGCTTCTGGCTTGATGGACAAGTCAGTCATCTTCCGGTCACCCGTAAAGGTTGCTTGGACCATGTTATCTGGTGACGTTCCGGTAAAGCTTTGGGCGTTCAGATTGTTTTGGTCCTCTTCCATTTTCTTTTGCATTTGCCGCATTTGTTTCATCATGTTCCCCATATTTCCCATGTTCCGCATTGTAATCATCCTTTCAAATTTTAATCTGCTTTTACGTTAACGATATCCTTGCCGAAGAGTTCTTCGGCCTTAGTAACCACCGGATTTTCCGCCGGCTTCTCTGGTTCGGCTGGTGTATCCGAGTTGGCTTGAAGCTCCGCCTTGTGCGCCGTCAGATAGTTCTTCCGGATTGTTGGCCAGTCTTCTTTAGGCACAAAGACCACCGGTAGAGCCGTCCCAATCATCCGATCCAACCCATTTTCCAAGGCGTCGGTCAACTCATGGTCGGTCGTCGCCCGTTGGTACAGGAAGGAGTAGTCAAAGGCCACGATCACACCGGAATTTGCCGCCGCGACCGGTTGTGAGACCTTCATGACCGCCCGTTGCGTAATCGACAGGCTATTCAGCAGGTCAGGCCAGACCTCCTGCAATTGGTTGAGCTTTTCGCGTGTCGCCGAACCCAGCACCGGATAGATCTTCGCCAAGTTAACTTCCTTGGCCGGTGCCGACTTGGTCATCCGTGGTTTCGCAGGGGCCGCAGCCGCCTTAGCGGTATTAGGTGCCTGTTCCAAATGCTTTACGGCCGACCGCAACTGGTCGATCTCATGTTGCAATTCCGTCACGTCGCTCGATGCTGCCGCCTGCTGGGGCGCCCGCGGTGCCTCAGCATCAGGTGTCGCCGCAGTGGGCATTTCAACTGGTGTCGCCCCATTTTGATGACCGATTTCAGCCAACTTGATGGTCAAAATCTCCAAGTAGACATCGGGATGCGTCGTGAAACGCATCTGCTGTTGAATGGCGTTTAGCTCGTTGATCATGGCGTACATGGTCTGCGCGGGCGTCTTCTTTGCCAAGGCTTGGAAGTCCTCGCTCACACTGCCCATCTCAGCCTCTTCTACCAACTGTGGTGCCTGCTGATAAAGCAAGAGGTCTCTGGCATAGCTGATGACATCTTCGGTAAACCGTTCGGCGTCCTTACCGGCTTCTAGAACCGATTGGAGGGTCGCCAGTGCTGCCTTAGTGTCACCGCTCAGGACCTGTTGAACATAGGTCGCCAGCAGTTCGTGAGTAACACTCCCGGTGACCAGCAAGGCATTATCCAACGTAATTTCATTATCACCAAAGGACAGGGCCTGATCCAAGATACTCAAGGCATCCCGCATACCACCCTCGGCCGCCTTAGCAATGACCTTGATGGCCTGTTCGTCGTAAGTGACTTTCTTCTGATCCAGAATATAGATCATCCGCTGGTAGCTATCATTGGCCGCGATTCGTTTAAAATCAAACCGCTGCGTCCGTGAAATAATCGTGGCCGGAATCTTGTGGGGTTCCGTGGTGGCCAGGATAAAGATCACGTTAGCCGGTGGCTCCTCAAGGGTCTTCAGTAAGGCGTTGAACGCCCCCGTCGACAGCATGTGGACTTCATCGATGATGTAGACCTTGTAATCGGCCACGGTCGGCGCATACTTCACCTTGTCCCGGATATCCCGAATTTCTTCGACCCCGTTGTTGGAGGCCGCATCAATTTCGATGACGTCATTTAACGTGCCATCCGTGATGGCCTTACAGGTCTCACATTCGTTGCAGGGCTCGCCGTCTTGCTGGTGATGACAGTTGATGGCCTTCGCAAAAATCTTGGCCGCCGACGTCTTCCCGGTTCCCCGGGGGCCGGCAAACAAGTACGCATGACTGATTTGATTGGTCGTAATGGCGTTCTTTAACGTCCGGGTAATGACTTCTTGCCCGATCATATCGTCAAAACGCTGGGGCCGCCAGACCCGGTAGAGTGCTTGATAAGCCATGCAATCTGTTCCTTTCTCCAATGGTTAAAATTAGTGTCGCTGGCCGCACTACGGCTGCCAGGGATTCCGCCTGCTGTGGGGACGCTTCAGCCTGAGAACCGGGCTTCTCGCTCGATTTGAAGCTGTGAAGAACACACGTCTTCAAATCGCCCATGGCCTAGGCTAGCAGAGGACGCCAGCCAACGCCATTTTCACGGCTGGCTACATCCCTGGCCTCCTTCGGCTACGATAACATCTTTCCATGGATACCTGTCAAAAGCCATAAATACTTCCACTTTCTGAAGCAAACGAGTTGTTATCTCCCGGTTCAGCGGCAGACATTGCCTTAAAACAGCACTAACTTGTTTAAGACATAACTACTAAACACCATAAACACAAGTCACATTGTACCAATGCTTTTTCCTAAAATTTACAAGAAAGTTTCCAGAATCTAATGGAGCTTTACTTCAAATTCGCTGAGTATAATTATAGCCTTTTTGCCCGGTAGCTGTCACGGATTGACGGCAAGTATTTAAGGGAAATTAAGGTGCTCAACTTAACGGCTGACCTTATTCTTAAGGAGTCAAAAACTTTTTATAGATATGAAAAAACTCCCAGTCAATGACTAGGAGTTATTAATTAGCTCATAAACTTGAAGCACAAAGCGAAACGAACTTAGTGCTGCTTCCTTCCGGACCTGACACGATTCGTAGGCCCGCCCTTGCTTCAAGGCCTTAACGGCAAGTACTAGTGTATCATGATTCCCCAACTCTGTCTACTCAATTGTCAGTTAGCGTTAGTGACAGACTGACGTATTTGTCCGCACTGCGGTTGCCAGGGATTCCGCCTACTATGGGGTCGCTTCCACCCTGAGGCCCGGGTTCCAGCTCGACTTTAAGCCACGAAGACCACGTGTCTCAAAGGTCGCCCCATGGTGTAAGCTGCCTGAGAAACGTCAGCTAACACCATCGACACAGCTGGCTACATCCCTGACCCCCTCCGGCTAAGTTAGTGTTCACCCACAACGGATATCCAATCACAGAGTCAGGTAAACCTGTCATATCGGTCGACCGTTACCTTATTCTAGCTATCATTCTGACAGTTAATGTAGCTTAGCCTTGCCCCCACACTGGACAGAGATAGGTCAGTCTCACCCGACTCAAATCAACTACTCACCAGCCCGCTGTGCCGCCTTGCGGGCTTTCTTGGCAGCCTTTTGCCGCTTGCGGGCCGCCTTGAAGAAACTGACCATGCGCTCGCCGGCATCTTTGGCCATTAGACCCTCGTGGACGTTGACCACGTGATTTAATCGGTCGTCCGTGAGCGTTTGGTACAGACTGTCCACTGCGCCTGCCTTCGGGTCCCGGGCACCGTAAAAGACCTCGGGAATCCGTGCGTTGACGATGGCCCCGCTACACATGAGGCATGGTTCAATCGTCACGTAGAGTTGGCAGTCATTCAACCGCCAACTCTTTAGGGTCGCACAAGCCTCTTCAATTGCCCGAACTTCCGCATGAAGGGTCGCGTCGTTGCCATGTTCACGGAGGTTGTGCCCCCGACCAACAATTTGGCCGTCACGAACGATGACCGCGCCAATGGGGACCTCACCAATGATGGCCGCCTGGTCAGCTTCGAATAAAGCTTCTTCCATATAATGACGTTGTTGCGTCGTGTACGTTCGTTCGCGCACATCGGCCCCCTCCTTTCACCGCTAGTTAGTTCAGTGTGCTTTCCAAAATATAGTAGCCTTTATCTTTTTTCAAGATTTGGCAGTTACCAAAAGTTTCGGTCATATGCTTCTTGGCCGATGGTGCCCCCTGCTTTTTCTGCAAGACCACCGTCAGCGTGCCGCCTGGCAATAAGTGTTGGGCCGCCTCTTCCAGCATCGTCGTGACAACCTGTTTTCCGGCCCGCACTGGCGGGTTGGTAATGATGGCCGCGTAACGCTGTGTGACGTTCGCATAAATGTCTGACGACTTGATCTCAACGTTTTCGATCTGGTTAGCCACCGCATTTTGCCGTGCTAAAGCCAACGCTAATTCGTTTACATCGACCATGGTGACCTGTCGTTCTGGCCACTTTTTCGCTAGTGCCAAGCCGATTGGGCCATAGCCCGTCCCGAGATCCAACCAAGGACCTGCCGGGGTCTTATCCGCGTTGAATGCGTCCAACAACACCCGTGACCCGTAGTCCACCCGGTTCTTCGAGAAGACCCCGTTGTCGGTGGTAAACAACAATTCGTTACCTAAGAGGGTAAATGGCCAGTGTTGTTCTTCGTGTAAAACGTCTGGATTTTGTGTATAATAGTGATTAGTCAAATTCTCCGCCACCTTTACCTCTTATTTTACCGTAGATAGGGCACCGTGGCTAATAAAAAAAGATTATCGTGCTAGACACTATATTTAGTAGTTATTGTATGTTTCAACTACAAAATATGGTGTCTTTTTTGATTGAAATTTTCTATATCTGGTGTACACTAAGTTCATTGATATTGAAATTAGAGGATGTGGCAACAATGAAAGTAACGGTCTACTCAAAAAACAACTGTATGCAATGCAAGATGACGAAGCGTTTTCTCAGCGAACACAACGTGGACTTTGAAGAACGCAACATCAATCAGAACCCAGAATATGTGTCATATCTCAAGGAACAAGGCTTTCAAGCCGTTCCCGTAGTTGAAGCACCCGGTCTTCCCGCATTTTATGGGTTCCGACCCGACCAATTAACTAAGATTGCGGGCTAACTAGCCTGGCACAAACCCGTCTTGGCGACGTCGTGTTTGTTCACGGTGTCGCCATTTTTATTTGATTTAACGTGTTTACACACTTTGACCCATCAGAGAGGAAGAGACGACCAGTATGAGCTTAAAAGACTTAAAAGATGTGACGTACTACGACTTGAACAACGAGATCAACATCCCGGTAAACGGGCAGATTCCGTTAAATAAGGACCAAGAAGCCCTCCAAGCCTTCCTAAAGGAAAACGTCGTCCCTAATACGAAGAAATTTGATTCACTCCGCGACCGATTCGACTATTTGATTGCCAATAACTACGTGGAAAAAAAGGTAATCGACGCCTATCCACTGAGTTTCATCGAAGACCTCTACGCCTACCTAAAGGCTCAGAACTTCCATTTCAAGTCCTTCATGGCTGCCTACAAGTTTTACGCCCAATACGCGCTTAAAACCGATGACAACGACTACTACTTAGAAAACTTCATCGACCGCGTCGCCATGAACGCCTTAGACTTCGCCGATGGGGACCAACAATTGGCCCACGACTTAGCCGATGAGATCATCCATCAGCGCTACCAACCCGCAACGCCAAGCTTTCTGAACGCTGGTCGGTCACGCCGGGGCGAATTAGTCTCCTGCTTTTTGATTCAGTCGACCGACGACATGAACACGATTGGCCGGACCATCAACTCCGCCCTGCAATTGTCCCGAATCGGTGGTGGGGTCGGGATCAGCCTCTCTAACCTCCGCGGCGCCGGGGATCCCATCAAGCATATCGAAGGTGCTGCTTCTGGGGTGGTTCCCGTGATGAAATTACTGGAAGACAGTTTCTCCTACTCTAACCAACTTGGCCAGCGTCAAGGAGCCGGAGTCGTTTATTTGAGCGTGTTCCATCCCGACATCGTGGCCTTTTTGGGTGCTAAGAAGGAAAACGCCGACGAAAAGATTCGTTTGAAGACGTTATCCCTCGGCGTCACGGTTCCCGACAAATTCTATGAACTCTGTGAAGCCGACGCCGACATGTACTTATTTAGCCCCTACGATGTCGAACGTATCTACGGCAAGCCCTTCTCCTACGTGGACATCACCGCGGAATACGACAACATGGTCGCTAACCCCGACATCCGCAAGAAGAAACTCAAGGCGCGGGATCTGGAGACCGACATCGGTAAGCTGCAACAGGAATCGGGCTACCCTTACATCGTCAACATCGACACGGCCAACCGTGAAAGTCCCATCGACGGTCGTATCGTAATGAGCAATCTGTGTTCCGAAATCATGCAGGTCCAAACGCCATCGACCGTCAACAACAAGCAAGAATACATTCAAAAGGGAACCGACATCTCTTGTAACCTCGGTTCCACTAACATCGTCAACCTCATGACGTCCCCCGACTTCGGTCACTCCGTGGAAACCATGGTTCGGGCCTTGACGTTTGTCACCGACCACTCCGACATCGACGTGGTCCCTTCCATTCAAAAGGGAAACCAACTCGCCCACACGATTGGCTTAGGCGCCATGGGCCTACACAGCTACTTTGCCAAGAACCAAATGATGTATGGCTCCAAGGATAGCATCGCCTTCACCAGCGTTTACTTTATGCTACTTAACTACTGGACGCTGAAGGCTTCAAATCAGATTGCCAAGGAACGCCACGAAACGTTCCACAACTTTGAAAAGAGTACGTACGCTTCTGGGACCTACTTCGATCGTTACACCGAAAAGGACTGGCGACCAACGTCTGAAAAAGTTCAAGGTCTCTTCGCCAACGTTTGGCTACCTTCACCAGAAGACTGGGCTGCTTTAAAGGCCGAAGTGATGGCTGATGGACTGTATCATCAAAACCGGATGGCCGTTGCGCCAAACGGCTCCATTTCCTACATCAACGACACCACGGCTAGCCTGCACCCGATCATCAACCGAATCGAGGAACGTCAGGAAAAGACGATTGGGAAGATTTACTACCCAGCCCCTTACCTGAGCAATGAGACCATGCCCTACTACAAGTCCGCTTACGACACCGACATGCGCCGTGTGATCGATGTTTACGCCGCCGCGCAAAAACACGTGGACCAAGGGATGAGCCTGACGCTGTTCATGCGTTCCACAATTCCAGCTGGCCTGTACGAGTGGAAGAATGACCGGACCGACAAGATGACCACGCGGGACCTCAGCATTCTGCGAAACTACGCGCACAACAAGGGCATCAAGTCGCTCTACTACGTCCGCACCTTCACCGACGACAATAACGAAGTCGGTGCCAACCAATGTGAAAGCTGCGTTATCTAGCGTTTGGCAACCTAGTGTGACCTGCGCCTTACCGGCCGGCAGATATGGGCTGGAACGGTGCGGGCACCTCGAAAAAACCCGAGTCTTAAAGCTTGGCCTTCTGCTAGGCCGGCCAAAAACGCCGACCAAGCAGAACGACGCGCCTGAGCCCATATCTGCCGACCTCTCGGCTGACGTTGGTGTTTCTAAGACAATATGGATAACGACTGCTAGAGTTGTTAGCAACTAAGCTCCAACCTTGAATGATTACGAATTGACAATTTACAAGACTTATCATGGCAAACATCAATCAGAGCCGGAGGCAGCCAGGGATGTAGCCCGCCGTGTCGACAATGTAAGTCGGGGGGACTCTTCCCGGCTTACATTGTCGGACGACTTTGGAGACACGTGGCTTTCGTGGCTTCAAAGCGAGCCGGAAGCCCGCTTCTCAGGCTGGAGGCGTTCCCCATGGCGGGCGGAATCCCTGGCAGCCGCAGTGCAATCAAGTTAACACAATATCAAAGCAACACTCATGAACAATCAAAGGAGTGGTAGCATGGCAAGAATAGAAAATTATCAAGCAATCAACTGGAACCAGGTCTCCGACGAAATCGACAAGGCCACCTGGGAAAAATTAACCGAACAATTTTGGTTGGACACCCGGATTCCCGTGTCCAATGACCTCGACGACTGGCGGACACTGGACACGGACCATAAATGGGTCGTGGGTCATGTCTTTGGTGGGCTGACCTTACTGGACACCCTCCAATCACAAGACGGCATGGCGGCACTACGACGCGATGTGCGGACACCTCACGAAACGGCCGTTCTGAACAACATTCAATTCATGGAATCCGTTCATGCGAAGAGTTACTCCACTATTTTCTCCACGTTGAACACGCCAGATGAAATCGACGAAATTTTCAAATGGAGTGACTCCGAGGAGTTTCTACAGAATAAGACAAAGCGCATTTATGACCTCTATCACGATGACGAGCATCCCCTGAAGAAGAAAATCTCCAGTGTCTTCTTGGAAACGTTCCTGTTCTATTCTGGTTTCTTCACCCCGCTCTACTATCTGGGCCACAACAAGCTCAACAACGTGGCGGAGATCATCAAACTAATTTTGCGGGATGAATCCGTGCATGGAACCTACATTGGCTACAAGTTCCAGTTGGGGATGAAGGAATTGACTGACAACGAACAGCAAGCCATGAAGGACTGGATGTACGATTTCCTCTACAAGCTTTACGATAATGAGGAAAAGTACACGCACACGCTGTACGATCAAGTTGGTTGGTCAGAACAAGTTCTGACGTTCATTCGCTACAACGCCAACAAGGCTCTGATGAACTTGGGCCAAGACCCCCTGTTTCCAGATACGGCCGATGACGTGAGTCCCGTGGTCATGAACGGAATCTCCACCTCAACTGCCAATCACGACTTCTTCTCTCAGGTGGGTAACGGCTACTTGTTAGGGAACGTTGAGGCCATGAGCAACGACGATTACAACATCGGCGCGCCCACTGATCCGGAAGATCCTAGTAAATAAGGCAACAAATAAAGTCCCATCACCGCCACCCCAGAGCACAGGGTGGCGGTGATGGGACTCTTTTTAATTTATCCTTTTAGAAAAGCTGGCTGAGCGTATGCTGGGTCGGGGTACCGATAGAAGCCAGCCCCACTCTCTTGGCCCAAATGGTTCTGCTCGATCATATCCGTCTTGACCGTGTGGGCCACGTCCACTAGGAATTCCTTACCCGGCTGGCCACTAGCCGCCAAAATAATGTTGTAGGCGGTGCGCAAGCCAATCTCATCAAGAATTCCAAATGGCCCCATCGGTGCGCCCGTCGCAATCATCCAGGCGCGATCAATGGTCTCGATATCCGCCACGCCCTTGGCCCATAGCACCAGAGCAGCGTCCACAAATGGAATCAGCAGTGTGTTGAGAACGTAGGCCGGTTGTTCCTTCTTTAACTGAATTGGGACCATGCCAATCTGCCGGGCAAAGTCGACCCCCGCTTCATAGATTGCCGGGTCCGTGCCGGCGTGTCCCATGACCTCGGTCATGTTATTGGCCCAGATGTGGTTGGCAAAGTGTAGCGCTAAGAACTTTTCCGGTCGCCCAGTCATGGCCGCAAACTGGCTGGGCACTAATGTTGATGAGTTGGTGGCAAAAATCGTTTTTGCTGGTGCCACTTTTGCTAACTCACCATAAAAAGCACTCTTGATGGTCAACACTTCCGGAATGGCTTCAATCACCAGGTCGGCGTCCTCGACAGCTGTCGCGAGATCCGTTGCGAAATGTAGCCGCTCGTTCGTGTCAAATAAGACCGCCGGCGTTGCATTCATTTCCCGTGCATAGGCCTGGTCCCAAGTCGCCATCCGCCGTTTAGCAGCCGCAATCGCCGCAGCGTTCACATCGTAGACGGTGACATCCAACCCACTGTACGCCGTTTGATAAGCAATTTGACTCCCTAACGTGCCACCACCGGCAACGGTTACCTTTTCAATCGTCATAGTCCTCTTCCTCCTTGCGTGAAACAGTCAGACATACTGGGATCTTCGGCCGGAGTTGGCTTGTGTCATTCGTTCCGTTATATGGCCACAGACCCCTTCATTAAAAACATCTTTATTTTAGAATCGGCTAAAATTTTTCACAATCTGAATGCGATTGTTGCGTCCCAACATTTACTAAGTCACTTATCCAACGTCACCGCGACCGGTTCGCCAGACTTTTCCATGAGGATTGCGGTATAATAATGCCAAATCTAATTTCTGGGGGTCTTTACATGTCAACCATTAAAAATGTCTGTGTCTTCTGTGGCTCGAACCACGGCTACGATCCACAATTCCTAATTCAAACGAACGCCCTGGGCAAGTATCTCGCTGAAAATAACCACCCGGTCGTCTACGGCGGGGGTAAAGAGGGGTTGATGGGCGCCATTGCCACCTCGACTATGGCGGCCGGCGGTGAAGTCATCGGTATCATTCCTACCTTTCTCCGTGAAATGGGCCTAGCCAAGGAAGACGTCACCACCTTCATCGAAACGGCAACCATGGATGAACGGAAGGACGAAATGCTGCGGCAATCCGACGCCTTTATCGTCCTTCCCGGTGGTTTCGGGACCTTTGAAGAGTTCACGACCATGCTATCTTGGAGTCAAATCAACGTCCACCAAAAACCCATCGCACTCTTTAACATCGATCACTATTTTGATGAACTGGTTGCGATGATGCACAAGTGTTGTGATGAAGGGTTTGCCCCGCAAGAGAACCTCGACCTCTTCATCGACGCGGACAGCATCGACGGCATCTTCGAGGGCTTCGCTAACTTCCGCCACCAACTGCCATTCAAGTACACAAACTAAAACTGAATTTGCATAAGAATTAGGCAAATTAGTGTTTCTTTCGCCTTACCGGCCGCCAGATATGGGCTGGAACGGTGCGGACACAACTTGAAGCCTCGAAAAGACCGATTCTACAAGCTTGGTCTTCTGCTAAGCCAGTGGGAAAGCCCACCCACTGACTAAGCAGAACGACGCGCCTGAGCCCATATCTGACGACCTCTCGGCTTACACGGTGGCTTTTTGTCGGCTGAGAAGATGACCAGAAAAATCGTTATTGATTAGTCAACAAAATATAGAGTGGACCAGAGTTTTCATGGTAGTGTCCAAACGTAACCGGAACCGGCCAGAGAGGCAGCCCGCCGATTCAGAAATCCTTTTCTCAGGCTGGAGGCGTTCTCAATGGTGGCCGGAATTCCTAACAGCCGCAGTACGACTATTTTAGCAGTACCGGTGCTTGCCACAATCCTAGAATAAACCTGCAAGTTCAGCTTTCAATCCTTAAAAGCCAATTTAAAAAGAGCAGCTAGCGAATGGAAACCTCATCGCTAGCTGCTCTTTTACATTGAACTCTTTTATAATTAGTGGATTATTCCCGGTTCTGCCACCGGACTTCGTCGACCAACCAGCCATTGAGCCATTTGGGGACGAATTGCGGCGTCACGTTTGGGCGACGGTTGATGATCAGGAGCAATTGTAACATGCTAAAGATCAACGACTGCCGCTTCCGATAGGCCAGATACTTCGGCTGCCATTCCGTCACGTATTTTTCCTTGTACGCGCGCAGGCCTTGGAAACTGTAGAAGTTATAGCCATACTCATAAATGAGATGGGCTGCCCGTTCCTCAATGAAGCTAAACTCCGACATCCCTACGTTGGCTAACGGAGCCATCCCCAGATTGAAGCTCTGGTAGCCCTGGTCGCGACAGGTCTCAAACAAGTAGACGAATAGTCCGTCCATGATTCCTGACGGCGCATCGTGACTGGCCCGCATCAAATCGATCGACGTCATGTTCCGTTCGCCGGTCGGCATGAGATTAGCAAAGGCCACAATTTTCCCCTGCGCATCATGCATCACCGCGACCGGCGCCTCATTCAGGTAGTCGCGGTCAAAGAAGCCCATGGAGAAGCCCTTTTCCGTTTCATCGTTCAACCACGACGCCGAGATTGCTTGGAGTTCATTGAACTGCTCATCACTCAACGGCGGCTGTAAGAGGTCGAACTGGTAGCCTTCCCGCTGGAACTTATTGATCAGCGCTCGTTCGCCGCGGCGCGCCTTCCCGCTCAGCTTAAACGTCTGCAGGTCAACGTGGCCCTCTTCACCGACCTTGATAAAATCAAAGCCCATTTCGTGGAGCCGCAGCGTCAGCGTTTCACTGATCTCATAGAAGACCGGCCGCAAGCCCGCCTGGTCAGCATCGTGCATGAACGCCTTTAGTGCCGGTTCCAAGACGGCCTGGTTCCCAATTGGCTCCCCCATGACCATCAGCTTATCTGCCTCTTGGCGGTACAGCAAGAAGAGTTGGTCCGCACCATCCACCTGGTAGAAGTAGGCCTGTTTATCCCGTAAAAATGCCAAGTGACTGACCTCATTACCGCCAAATTTGGCAATGATCGCCCGCATTCTCGGCGCATCATACGGCTCCTGGAGCCACTTGGGCCGGCCGCTGGATAAGTACCGGTAAATTCCAATTAGAATCAGCAGCGCGACTAGCAAGCCACCTAGACCGTTCAACCACACCTGCGTTGAAGGCAACAGCCAAGCGTTCGGCAGGAACGAGTGGTGATGGTGCGTGCCAATCTGCATGCTGGAGATGCCGAGGATGGTATAGAGGATGAAGGTCCCCACGTAAATACTGCCATCCACCAGCAAACCACCCCAAGAATAATTCAGACTCGTCCGGTACAGCTCCGGTCGGGCAAATAGGAGACAGGCTAAGACCAGTCCCAGCAAGATCGCCAAGCCGACCGGGAAGTTTTCCCGCCACAGCGTGATGACGATTGCGACGACTAACACGACCAGCGTGGGCCAGAATGCCCGTTTGACCCGGGCCCCCACGCCACGAGCCAGACCAATCAGCAGAAAGGCCATAATAATATTACTCATCTGACTTAAGAAATAAAACATGTACGGTATCAAACGCATGTACAGCCGGTTCGCCAGCACCACGTCTGGAATCGTCGCAAACAGGAGCATCATGACCCCTGAGAAATACATAAACGTTGTCACAAAAAGGTGGGCCCCCCGCCGCATGATCGTTACGGGTAGACCATTTAAAAATTCATTGACCCGGTGCCCCACGTCATGGATAAAGAACCCGACCCCCACGGCGAATGGCAATAGGTAGTAGAACAGCCGGTAGAGTAACAGCCAGCCCGTTGCGTCGGCCCGACTGACGCCGAGAAATCCCAGTCCAATGATCATGAAGACGTCAAATGACCCCAGTCCTCCGGGAATCATAGACACGACCCCCGCCACGGAAGCCACGACAAACATTGGGAAAACCGCCGCCAGTGAGATCGGCAAACCCAAGGCCCAGCCAATCAGCAGGAAAAATAGCGCACAACTTCCCCATTCTAAACTGGAACCGATGATCAATTTCATTTCGCGTTTCAAGGTTAAATCATGAAAGAACTCGCCGTTACTCAGGCGCGTGAAGACAAAGACGCCGGGAAAGTAGAGTCCCCCGCCCAGTAACCAGACCCAGTAACCACGGAACGGCTGACCGATATCAAAGCCAAATAACATAATTAGCGCGACCCAACAGGACAAGGAAAGTCCCGCCAATAGGAACAGGGCAATCTTGGAAATGGCATAAACGACTTGTTTCTTGGTCGCGGCCTTCGCATAAAAGTTGGCCCGCAGACTGGCACCCAGCAGGCCCCCCATGCCCGCTAAGTTGGTAAAGGTGTTCGTGGTCCAGCCACTGCGCACGATGTACCCGCGCGAAAATTTACCCGGTAAAAACTCAACGATCGTAAAATCGTAGACCAGCATCGGCAAGACCGCAATGAACCCGCAGACCAGCAGCAAGAGCAGTGTCCCCGTATTTAGCGTTGCCAACTCGGCCCGTAGATCCTGACCGTTCACTTCCTTAGCAACGCGGCCAACCGCTTGAATGATGAATATTAAAATCGAAAACATGAAGAGGCCCTTGATCAACGTTAAATGGCGCTGAATCCGACCCCACAATCCTTTCCCCATGATGCTACCTCCCCCGTAGACCTTCATTATCCCAATAGCGTTTTGAAAAAACAATCAAGGGGCAAAGCTAACCGACTGTTGCGACAGTTAACTATCTTTACCCGTCACCTGACCATTACCTCGACTGACACGCTAAACAAAAGGACATGCCCACTACCTTCAGCGGTCATGCCCTTTTGTGACTGACTAAAACATTCTGTATTAGTCCTAACCAATCTGATAAGCTCATTATACCATGGGGAGCTGGCCGATTACTGGTTAATATTAAAGGTTAAAAGTTCCAAAGCACCACCCTTGCCTGTTCTAGCAACAACAGTGGGACTAAAATTAGGCAACCTGGTGGTCCCTTCGCCTTACCGGCCGGTAGATATGGGCTGGAACGGTGCGAACGACGCGCCTGAGCCCATATCTGCCGACCTCTCAGCTTACACAGTATTCTTAGACGACGGAGATAATGACTGAAACAGTCGTTATCGATTGGACCGAAAACGCTAAATCTCCACGTTTTCCGATTATTGTTGTGATAGAACCCAGCCTGAGCCGGAGGAGGACAGGAATCCCTGTCAGCCGTAGTGCGGCAAACTGACACTAATTTAACGGTGTGACTTCTTTTGACACCATGATTTAGTCATCCACCGGTGTCGACGGATGACGGCCCTTTAGCCAACCAATCACGGCCGGAATCAGTGAGATGACGATGATGCCTAAAATAACCGCCGAAAAATGAGCTTTGACAAAAGCAATGTTGCCAAAGAAATAGCCGCCACCACTGCAGAGCAAGACCCACGCGATGGCCCCACTCACATTGAACTTGAGAAACCGCCGGTAAGGAAACTGCGACCCGGCGGCTGTGAACGGCACGAAGGTCCGAACAATTGGCATGAAACGACCTAAGAAAATGGCAGCCGGCCCGTGCTTACGAAAGAAGTGTGCCGCTTGAGCCAACCGTTTCTGATTGATCAGGCGACCGAACCACGACCCCTTGGCCAACGTCCGTCCCAAATAATAATTGAGCGAGTCACCGGCCACCGCCGCGGCCAAGAATAGGCCCATAAACAACCAGATGTTCAGACCATACTTGGGATTCGCTGCCAACGCCGCTGCCGCAAACAGTAACGAATCACCTGGTAAAAACGGGAGAATCACCGCTCCCGTTTCAACGAAGATGATGGCAAACAAGATGAGGTAGGTGGACCCACCAAACGTATTGACGATAGTCACTAAATGGCTATCAATGTGTAAAACAAAGTCGATAAGGGTTCCCATACTTTTCTCCTTCAGCGGGCATCTGCCATGCCAACGCTAGTCTTGTCTACTCTCAATTAATCCCGTTGGCGGCGCTGTCCCCGGCGCCAACGCCAATCCAATAGTCCAAACGCTGCGATACCTAGCACCGAAGCGCTGACACCAATATGCGCCCCCGGAACGTGATAACTTAGCCGCACATCATTGGTCCCTGGCCGCAAAGAAATTCCCATGAGACCATTCAAGAGTCGATGAGGGGTCACCCGGCGCCCGTTAACTGTGGCCTGCCAGCCCGTATCATACGGAATACTGAGGAAAAGCTCCTGCCGCCGTTTGGAACCAGTCACGGTTCCAACCAGTTCGGTCTTAAAATGACTTGCGACCGTGTGTAACGCCAGCGGTTGTTGCCGAACCGTTTGGACCAACCGATCAAAGGATGTGGTCCTGAGGCTCATGACCTGCATTTTATAGACCGCATCCGGATATTTAGCCGCAAACTTAACGGTAATCGTTTGGCCCCGCTTGAAGTCACCTAGCTTGGCGAGCAATTCGTGACCATCGACACTTGGCGTTAACCCAACTAGCTTACCGTCAACCTTCATGGTCGAAAACTTGGTAGCCCCGGTCGCCCACATGTAGGTCGACCCATTAGTTGTGGCCGTTAATTTCAAAACGTGATGATACCTATAGGTGGTCGGCACGCCCTTGATCTCTGTGACGTGTTTGACTGCATCGGTACCCAGCTTGGCTTGCGTGAAGTACGCCTGCCTGCTAGGGGCCAGTGCCTGCATCACGGCTTCTTGATTGCGTAGTGCGTTGGTGCCTAACTTAACGGTTGCCAGCGCCGATGACACAGCAAATCCCATGCCACTGTAACTACTAGTTGCTGTCGTCTGCGCACTGTTCGTCGTCAAATGAACCGTATCCTTAACGCCCAACAACAGTTCCGTCAAAGGCGTCAACCCCGCCGAACCGATCCGCCGAACGTTGTCACTGACTAATCCCAGTTGTTTCAGCGTCCGCCGTGTCTGTTCCGTTAACGTCGAACTGTACGACGCCACCCCGTGAAAGTTAAAGAGCAGGCTGTCATTGTAATTGTTGTAGGTTCCCTGATAGGCTCGATTGATCAATGTATTGTCATTTTGAACCCGGTAAAGTTGGCCATCCGGGTCATTTACCCGGCCCATCTGCTGGTTTTCGTTCTGGTAAGCCTTGATATAGGCCGCTTGGTTGCCAAAATTAGTGGTTCCCATGGTCAGGACAAAGTTGCCGCCGACCTCCGTTAATATCAGCCCACCGAGTAACCATTTGCGCCACATCCCCTGTGTCGCAAAGATGACCAGTGCCGTGAAGATGACGTAAATTGCGGCGATGGTCAGACTCTGCCAGTGAATCTGCTGAATGTTGTCGTAGTACTTTGCCAGTTTCGCAGAATGTCCCCGCACCAGGTCAGCCATTATCACAACTAGCCTTGCGCCCACAACCATGCTGACCACCTGAAAACCGGGCAAGCCCCATTGCCACCCACGGCGGATTGCCCGCGGATTCTTCTGCCACGACGCAAAGGCCAACATGACCATGACGAAACTAAAGAAGAAGACGTTCCGAAAAGGAAAACCGGCCGGCGCCTGCATCAAATGCCAAACAGTATTGAACACCCGGACCCACATTGCCAAGAACAACGTGAGCAGGAGAGCCCCCGCCGACCACTTTTCCCGGCGAGAGATTCGGGGATGAACGAAGTAGACCAGGACCAACAGCACCACCGCACTAGATGCAAAGACGGTCGGTGCGTGCCACAGCCGCTGGGCATAGTTGGTCGCCCCCACACCAAATTGCGTAAAGAATTCTAACCCAAACTCCGGAACGATTCGGAAGTTTAACGGGTCCGGCGTCTGCTTTGCCGTTAACAGCATCCCTAATCCCGTTGGAATCAGCACGATGGCGGCACTCAAGCCACTCAGTAAGCCACTCAACATGAACTGAGTCAGGCGCCCCCACCACGCTTTGGTCTGGCCCGGTTGCTTGTCAGTCAGCCAACCGTAAAAGACATAGGCGAAATAAAGGACCGCAAACAGACACGTCATGTACCCCAAGTAGTAATTTGTCAAAATACTAGCGAGCAGCCAACCGAAGAATTGGCCGGGTCGTTGTTCCCAGACTAAACGGTCAATCCCATCTGTCACCAGCGGCAAAATAATCAACGCGTCCAACCACATGAAGTCAAAGTAGTTCAGCGCCACGAAGCCACAGAAACTAAAGGCCAGTGCAAAGACAACCGTTAAGCATTGCGTCGTGTGAAAATGACGCTGTAAGTACCAGCTCATGGTCGCGGCAATTGTCGCAATTTTTAACATGATGATCAAACTGGCCGCCACCGGAACCTGGGCCGCACTGAAGAACACGACAATCAGGTTAAATGGGCTCAACAGGTAATAGGCTACCGTGGGGACCACCGAACCACCCAAAGACTGGGAGAAGGAGTAGAGGTGAAAGACCTGGTACTTAAACGCATGTTGCATGGCCGTTAAGAATGGGATGTACTGCGTTCCCATGTCACTCATTAATAAGCTATGATTGCCCAGGGGACTGATTCCCCAATAACTGAAGACGCTCACAACGACCAGTAAGGCCAGCACCCACGCTAACCCCACATTTTGCCATAACCGCTTCCGTTCCAACTGCTGCATTCTTCTCCACCCCACAATTTATTCTTGCGTCTGTTGTTGCCGCCGCTTAGTGACGCGTTCTAGCACGCTGACAATCTGTAACCACCAGCCACTGGCCAACAACAAGCTTCCCAGCACATCGCTAGGATAATGATCACGTAACCCTAAACGAGCGAATAACACCCCGAGAAGCACGATTGCCGTCATCGTAATGACACTCCAGCTCAACCAGCTCCGTCCCAGCCACTGCATCATGAGCGTCCAGACGATGAACACGAACAGGGCTGTGCTGAAGACGTGCCCGCTGGGAAAACTAAACCCCGTGTCGGGCACGACCTGCTGCAATGGTCGCATCCGCCCCACTAACGTCTTGATTACCAACAATAACCCGTCACCGGTCACGATTGCCGTCAGGGTCGCCAACGACCAGCCGTACTGCCGAATCCGCCACAGAAATAATGCTAAAACTACACCTAAGCCACTGGTAACTAGCGGACTTCCTATTAGGGTCAACCATTCCCACACCCGGACATGCTGACCGAGCACACTCGTACTAAATGCCGTTAACCATTGGTGGTCCAACTGCATCAGCGGCGCAAACTGAATTTTGACCAAAATTGCTAGAATCCCCAGCAAGCCGAAACACCCTAAGGCCAGTTGCTGGTTTCTTTCCGTCAATGTCATTGTTCTCCTCCTAGCGTTTATCCTTGATCAGATACTGGGGCCGGTGCTTGGTCTCCAAGTAGATCCGGCCAACGTACTTGCCCAGAATGCCTAAACATAGCAGCTGCAGGCCCCCGAGCATCAAGATGATGGCCACTAATGACGGCCAGCCAGCCGTGGGATTGCCAAATAGCAGCGCGCGAAAGACAATCCACAGCATGCCTAGAATGGCCCCCACAAATGACAGGCCCCCCAGCCAAGAGGCGATGGCCAAGGGCACTTCGGAATAGTCCATGATGCCCTCAAGCGAATAATCCAGCAGTTGCCGCATGGACCAGTGGGTCTTCCCCGCCACCCGATCCTGATGATGGAAGGTCAGGTACTTAGTCTTGAATCCAACCCAGCTGAAGATTCCCTTGGAAAATCGGTTGTACTCGGGCATGTCGATAATTGCCTGCACAACGGGCCGACGCATGAGCCGATAGTCCCGGGCACCCGGAACGATTTGAACTTGGGAGATGTAATTGATCACGTGGTAAAAGGCCTGTGACAGTTTTGACCGTAACCAGGGCTCACCGGTTCGGTCAGAACGCTTGGTCGCAACCACGTCGTAGTCCGTTTCCATCAGGGTCTCAATCATTGTTGGCAGCAGTTCTGGTGGGTCCTGCAAGTCAACATCCATGACGGCAACAAAATCTCCCTGGGCGACTTTTAGGCCGGCCAACAAGGCAGCTTCCTTGCCGAAATTCCGCGAGAAATTCACGTAATGAACGGCCTCGGGATTGGCGGCATGGAGGTATTGCATCTGCTTTAAGGAGTCATCACTGGAGCCGTCATTGACGAACCAATACTCCCATTGAAATTGATCACGATGACGGTTAAACTCCGTCATAATTTGTTCAACGCGTTTATAAAATAGCGGCAGGCTCTCTTGCTCGTTATAGCAAGGCACCACGATAGAAATTAATTGCATCCGATTCACTCCTTTAACCACAAAAAAGCACTTAGCTCTTATGGAAATTAACTGTCTCCATAATAACTAAGTGCTTAATCATCAAATACTGTGACCAAAAGAGATTAATCTGAGAATTTATCAGATTCCTAATTTGCGGTTTTTATTGAACGACTAAAGGTTGAAAGTATCCAAATACTGTTTAAGCCCGGTATAACAAAGATATTACCGTAAAAATTAGGCAACTCAGTCCATCCTTCGCCTTACCGGCCGCCAGATATGGGCTGGAACGGTGCGGACACAACTTGAA
>NZ_BOLP01000023.1 GCF_016861695.1 Levilactobacillus andaensis
TGGAAGTTACGATTCTAGGTGTCACCCTCCTAACAATCCATTTTACCGGGCGGGTTAGGGGAAAGCTAGTTGTTTAGCGTCCCTAACGCGCTTTTTTTGAGGAGGTGATCCAATGAAAGCAGAAAGCTGGCAAGGCATTAATGGCAAGTTAGTTCATGATGATCAAAAGGCGATTGTAGTCGATGATGATCAAAAATTAACCGATCAAAAACAGCTACAAGCAATTTTAGATCAAGATGGTCAGCCAATCGATGAAGTTCGCCGAGCAATGATTAAGAAGACGGTTAAACGTCAGCTAAAAACTCCGCCATTAAAACTTAGGGGCTGGTTTAATCGCCATCAAGACAGTCAAAATGCTAAAAAGACCGAAAAGTTGGTAAGTGATAAACCGACCCATCAATATAAGCAGATCAAAAACGAAATGACCTTTTTTGGTGAGAGCTTCTTAGAAGGTTTCTTAGGCTTCTATGGCTTAGAAGTTGATAACGCCTTAGGCCGTTATGAACATAATGTGCATGTCTTAGAGACCCAAGAGCTAAGTCAGTCAGAAAAGGAGTATTACTTAGCCACGAGTGAAAATGGCCGCGTTAATTTAGCTACTGACCCATTACCAAGCCAGCAAATTGCCGAGGAACAATTGGATAAATTCTATCAGCGTGGGCCAGAAGAAACGCAGGCAGAATCGGTTCAATTACGGTCACAGGAAGACGGAAAGGAGGAATAACATGAAGTTCAACAAAGTAAAAGCGTTAGCAACTACTGGAGCCACCACAATTTACTTGGGATTGATGAACGCTCAGGTCGTCTTTGCCGCAGACGGTGGCGAAGTTAAAAGTAAGCTAACCAGCGCTGGGAAGACGATTCAAGGTATTTTAACCGGGTTGGTCGTTTTAGTCGGGATTTGTGTCGCACTATTTATTATTATCAAAAGAATGCCTGACGCAGACGATCCGCGAGAAAAGTCCGAAGTCTATCATGCGGTTGGACGAGTTGCCGGCTTAGTTGCCCTAGCAGCTGCAATTATCTGGCTATTACCTTGGGTTTACAGTCTATTCACTTAATTTAAAAAGGAGCCTGCCAAATGAAGAAAGGAAAAGAATTTATCTTCCCAGAAAACGTTGATAAAGATTACGGGATCTGGAAAGACTACACCTTGAAGGATTTTGGCATAGCGGGACTGGCAGGACTAGTGGGCTTAATTTTTATTGCGATCCCACCCTATGGGTTGATTTTAGTCCTGATAAAAATAGTGATTGTTGTCTTAGCCATGACGATTGTCATGGCTATTTTAACAATTAGGCCAGTTGCGGCGCGGAAGAATATTAAAGTGCGGGATAACTTTAAGTTGAAACGTCGCTATGCCAATGGTCAGAAACTGTTTTATTTACAACCGAAGAAGCGAGGTGAACTAAATGCGTTTGAAGAAGAGCAAAATCGCCAATAAATCAGCGGAACTCGACTGGGATTACCAACCGCCTAAAATCAATGGTGGCAAAGAGACCATTGATGACATGAGCTTGGTGGTGGGTATGTATGGTAATTACGAAGTTACCAAAACGGGTAATCTCGTTGGCATTTTGGAAGTTAGTGGGATCAACCTTG
Source organism: Levilactobacillus andaensis (assembly GCF_016861695.1). Taxonomy (GTDB): domain Bacteria; phylum Bacillota; class Bacilli; order Lactobacillales; family Lactobacillaceae; genus Levilactobacillus; species Levilactobacillus andaensis. The sequence continues at coordinate 1,603 of NZ_BOLP01000023.1, forward strand.
ATCTACTTAATGAAACCGAACAACAGGACGTTTTTGAGGACTATGGCGCGTTTCTCATGAGTACCTTAGGTGAAGGCGTTGATGACACATTACAGTTCTTAGAACCAACAATACCTGTCAATATGACGGCTTATCTCAATGGTCTCAAAAGGCGGTATCTCGCACTACAAAAAGATCACCCCGAGCAACAGTTCAAAATTCAATTAATTGCCAGTTATTTGGACCACTTTACTAAAGTCCAGGAATCCAAAAACATGACGACGAAGCAACATCTGCTAATCGTTAAGGTGCCAATTAAGGACAAAAGTGTTAAGAGCTTAAACCTAGCGGTCACTCATTTAGACGAAAAGATCGAACAGGTTAAACGGGATATTGAAAATGCGTTAACGGACTTTGATGTGACGGCCAAAGTTTTGACTAGTCAGGAAGTCCAAGAGATTTTAAAGAACTTGATCAATTTTAATGGATAGGAGGCAACAGCATGAGTTTTGGTGATAAGGTCATTGATTTATTTATGCCAACTAAAAAAGAAAGTAATCAAGGCAACAGCGGCCAAACGGGTAGTAAGCCCAAACTGGAGGTTGAAGACTTTACCAAGCTGATTGATCGCGATAGCTTGCATTCACTATTCCCGTTCAGCTGGGAACAGTACCCCACCTATGTTCAATCGGGTGAGAACTTTATTCGAGTGTTAGCGATTGCTGACTATCCCAAACGAGTGTACGGCAACTGGTTGTCAGAATTGAAGCGCAAAAAAGGCGTTATCGATATTGTGCAATATATCGACAGCGCCAGTAACAATTCAATGATTACCTATTACAAGAAGACGATTCAAAATAAGGAAGCGCAGAAGCTCAATACGTTCGACCCGTATAAAAAGAAGATTCTGCAAAATTATATTGATTCAGCCAACATGCAACTAGATAAATACCTCGATAATTCTACCACATTTGTGTACCAACATATGCTCATTTATCTGCGGGCCAACAGTTTAGCGGAATTAGATGACTTAACCGAAAACGTTAAAAATACGCTGATTAAGCTACAAATGAAGCCCCTCGTGCCTGTTAAGGCCACCTTCCAAGCTTTTTGGTCAACCATGCCAATTAACGAGAACCTGATGGGGGATTACACCTATAAAGAAAGTAATACCGAAGTAGCCAGCAGTATGTTTCCCTTTGATGACGCCGAGATTTTGGACTTAAAGCCCAGGAGCGATATTGAAGGAGTTAACAAAGACACTAACAGTTTAATTGCCGTGGATATGTTGGACCGCAACAAGACCCTGAACCAAAATCAAGTGATTATCGGAACTTCCGGGGTCGGCAAGACGACCTATATGATCCAGAAAATCTTACGCTATGCCATTCAAGACTATCAAATCTACATTATTGATCCGGAAAATGAATATACCAAGATTGTTGAAGCATTGGGTGGGGCAGTCTTGCACTTAACTTCTAATGCGAAGTACAAAATTAACCCGCTACAAATCTTTTCCGAGGAAATCTTAAGCGCCGATGAAACGGTCACAAACCTTGATTTACTAGTCAAAGATAAAATCCAGCGATTAAAGGGATTATTTGAAGTCCTTAAAACCGGGATTACCCAAGTTGAGCTGGCAATCCTTGATGATGTCGTTAAACAAGCTTACGTCAACAGTGGCGTTTTGAAATATAGCCGCTTAAAAGAGGTTAAAGACGATCAATGGCCGACTTTGTCGAATGTCTATGACGAGTTGGAAAAACTGGCTGATAAGGACGCTGATAAATTTAGTCGGGTAAAAGACTTTTACTACATCTTAGGCAGTTATACCCATGGTTCTAACAGCCTATTTGACGGGCATACCAACGTAAACCTAAAGGGGAAGATCATTTCTTTTGATCTAAAACCACTACAAAGTGAACAGGAAGTCCAATCAGCGGCTTATCTGAATACCTTCCAGTATTTGTGGGACGAAATCACCAAAGATCGGCATAGCCGCAAGAAATTGTTTGTTGATGAATTTCACTTTTTAACCTTACACAAAGCGGCTGCCACCTTTTTCCATCAAGCCTACAAACGGTTTAGAAAATACAATGCCGGGGCGATTGCCGGAACGCAGCAAATTCAAGATGTGATCGAAGGCACAACGGACACCGGTCAAAATATTGGTGAAGCCATCATCGGGAACTCCTATACCAAAGTGTTCTTTGGCCTTGACGGTAAAGGCGTTGATGATGTGATTACGAAACTACGCATGACGTTCTCGGATAAGGAAAAGAAGTTACTAGAACGCCGTAGACAAGGTGAAGCCCTGATGATCTATGGTAGCCAACGCGCTTTTATGCGGGTGGAGCTAACCGAAGAAGAATTGCGGTTAATCGACCCAGAAGCTTACCAAGAAAAATACAACCGTGAGACCACCGGACAACCGGATTATCAAAAGCGTGTGATCCTGACACCAAGTGAAATTGACGCCTTGACTACCACCGAAGAGGAAGGAGGGACTTTAAATGAGTAAAGCAAACCAGCTATTGAATATTGAGGTTGGCACGTTCAAACGACAAGGGAACAAGTTAATCCTTGAACTCAATCACAATCAATTTCGATACGACCAATTAAGTGAGCTAAACGAATTAAAGCAAGTTGATCCCAATTTCTTGCAGTTGGTTAACGTGGTTGAGCAAGACCAGAAGGTCGTTTTGACTTATACCTTGCCAGATAAGGTCAAATCACTAAAGGAATTACCCCATGAAAATAAGGCGATCCGGTCAGCGATTGCTAATGAAATCATGAGCCAGGACGTGGTCACGGATAGTCAATACCATATTGCGTTGAACCCAGCCAATCTATGGTATTACCCAATGCAACACGTTTGGTACGCTTATCGCGCCAATGAACTCATGCCTTATGATGATAAGCACAGCAACTTAGCTAAGTACAAGGCTTTAATCCTATTTTGTTTAACGGGGACGCCATATGAACGGCTATTGAGCAACCCTAAAGAAGCCCTAGCCAAACACCCTGACGAGTATTTACAACAAGTGGCTAAAGCCACGTCGTTAGCCGAATTAAAAGAAGTGGTTAACGGCATTGAGGATTTTGTCAGTTACCACGAATGGCAAGCAGTTGAACAGAACCAGCAGAAAAACAAGCAACGTTTTTGGTTAAGTGTGACTGGGATTGCGATTGTGGCTGTGGTTGCTATCGGTTTAGTTCACAAAAATGATGAACGGAAGTATCAGAGCCTAGCTAATCAGAATCAAGCCCAGGTCACGCGATTAAGATATAGCGGGAAAATTCAAACGGCTTTAAATGATCAGAAGTGGTCAGAAGCCCAAAAAGCCATGAAAAAGGCCGGATACAGTTCAAACAAGCAAGCCCAAACATTCCTAAAGCATAAACAATACCAGCAAGCCTTAAAGGTTGATCCAAGTCAGTTAAACAAGGTTGTCAACACGGCTTATGCCAACCAAGATAGTAGCCAAGTGGCCGATTGGCAGTTACCAAGCAGTGCAACAAGTAAACAAAAAGACCAATTATCGCTAGAAAAGGCCATCGTCAACTACGATACCAATACGTTGAATAACCAATTATCCTTTGCCACTAATGGAGACGTGCTATTGAGAATCGGACAAGCTTTTGTAGCCCATAACGATACGCAAGACGCCCAGACCGTCCAAACCAAGTTAGCCGGCGTAAACAGTCCTAAAGCTAAGTATTTAAAAGCGCTGTTAAGCCTCAATTCCGCTAAGAACGAAGTTAGCGATGCGCAAAAGAAATTAGACGACGCCAACAAGATTGACGGCGGCAAAGATAAGGATAAAGACAAGAAGGTGGATTCGGCTAAGTCGGACTTAAAGAATGCGCAAAGCGATCAATCAGCAGCGCAAAAACAGGTCGATCAAGCCAAGCAAAAAGTGGGTGATTAAATGCAGGTACTGTCGTTTGAATATAAGAAAAAGAAGTGGAAGTTGATTGCTTATATTGTGGGCGGCGCCATTCTGCTAATCATCTTGCTAATTGCGGCAGTCACTGGTCAATTGCAAGAAAACAGCTGCGATGATTCGACTACCGCAACCCAGACCCAGCTCGATAGCAAGGACATGACGTCCAATGCTAAAAATATCTATGCGCATTGGAAACAGAAGTATGGCGCAACCCCACAAGCGGCCGCCGGTATTTTGGGGGTGTTACAACTAGAAAGTCGGCTTGATCCACAATCTGTTAATTCAAGTTCCGGTGCCACGGGCTTAGCCCAATGGTTAGATGGCCGAAAAGATAAACTGGAAGACTTAGCTCACAAAGAAAACAAACCAGCCACAAATCTCGGAGTGCAATTAGATTATCTCGACCAAGAATTGAACAGTAGTTACTATGCGTCAAATAAGAAGATATTCAAATACACGGACGTGCACAAAGCGACCAAGGACTGGTTGATGGATTTCGAGGGTATGAGCAAAAACCCGGAACAATGGTATCTAAGCCAAAGATACGGCTATGCCGATCACTGGTATTCAGTGTTTGGTGCCAGTGATCCAGTATCTAGTAATACGCTCGATAATGCTAGTACCGGCGACATTAACCAACTTGGTTGTAGCAGTGATCCGAGTTACTCCGGCGGTAGTATCGTCAAAAACGCGGAAAGCATGAAGGGGGACTTCTACTATGTGCAAACGCACCCCAGTCTTGATCTAGGTAGCGATTTAAAGAATCCCAATAAAACTGGTGGCACGGATTGTTCCGGCTTTGTCTGGTTAGCCTTGAATAAGGCTGGTTACAAGGTACCGGCCAACATGGGTTGGTTTACCGGCACAATGGCCAGTGACGCCAAAGGCAGTCATCAATATCTTAAACAAATCAGTGAAAATGACGCGAAAGCCGGCGATATTGTGATTGTCAATCAAGGCGCCGGCGCGGGAAACAACGGCCATACGGCCATTCTGTTAGGCAAATGGCAAGGCAAAGCCACCAAGATTATTGAGCAAGGTGGGACAGGTGACAAGATTAATGAAAGCACCTTTGGCACCGCCTTTTATAGCTTACTAAGTGGTAGTGATGTGACGTTAGCCCGGCCGATCAAGAAGTAAGGAGGATAAATAAATGAAGCGGAGCATGGTTTTAAGTGTTGCGATTGGTAGCTTGATCTTAGTTCTGTCATTAGGGGCGAATGCCTATCAACATAGCCAAGTTAAACAGGCGCAACAGCAGATCACGCGCATACAACAACAGAAGCGACAAGTTAGTCAGCAATTGGCTAAAACCAACCAACAAAAGCAGTTATTGAGCACCCAAATTGACAGTTATAAGACCTACCAAAATAATAAAGACAAAAGTTCGGCTGAACTTAGCTTTAATACGGTGGTCACCAAGTTCTTTGATGTCATGAATAACTTTAAGCCCAAGACCTACGGTCAGCGTAAAGATGGCGTTAAAAACTTGATTTCCGACAAGTTATATCAGCAATACTTTTCCAATAAAGGGACTTATGGCGATAGCAATAGTGTTTCAGCCAAGTTAAACCAACTGAATCTGTATACACAAAGTAAGCAGGGGCAAAACATGAAAGGCTTGGCGGTTGTTAGTTACCAAAGTAAGAGTGGCGACAACGACTGGCAAAAGGCGACGGTACTTTACCAGGTGACCTTCGATACCACCACGAATCGAATCACCGCGGTACAAAATTTAGGTAGTAGCTTTAAAGCCAGTGACCTTAATTAAACGGGTTAGCAAAGTCCTAGCGGTAATCGTGGTGGTTTTAGCCGTTAGTAGCTTTGCTAATCATCAATACGTGAATCACGTGGAAAAACAGCGATCAATCGTGACGTTAGCTAAGCACCCTAAAAAAGTGTTGTTCTTCTATCGCGATGATTGCCCGGATTGTCAATCCATTTTTCACCGAATCTATTGGCACAACGCAATTAGTCATAACATTGTGTTTATCAACATGAATCAGCCGCAGAATCGCCATTACATTCAGAAGTATCAACTAACGTCGGTGCCAACCTTGATCCATTGCAAGCAACGGTACACCGGAACCAACCAACAAAAGATTAAACAGATCGTAGGTGATTAGATGAAAAGTAAACTCTTAAATGCCATTAAAGCAAGCTGGCCGTATTTACTAACGCTAATCATTGGCTTGTATTTAGCGGAGATTTTAGCTGGCTCTGTCATGGCCTTGTCCCGTTATAAGCTAACCTTTGCGGATCATATGCCAACCGTATTAAAACAATTAGCTTTACACCCTTGGCACTATTACAACTTATATTTAGGCCAAAAGAACCCGGTACTAATTATTGTCAGTGTCGCCGTGATCCTATACACCATCTATTTTGCTTTGAAACGAAACAGCAAACATAAAGCGTGGGAAACTGCGGACACTGAAACTCACGGGAGTGCGACCTGGGGTGATCTAAAAGAATTGAGTAACCATTACTTTAGTATCAATGCCAAAGACCTGACAACAGCGTTTAACAACAGTACCAAGGCAGCAGTTCTCAAATCATTAGTCGACCGTGAGAAATCATCGAAGGGGGCAGATTAACATGAATGGCACAATTTTAGGAATCGTGGATAAGCAGGCTGTTTATCAGAACAACTCAACCAAACCCAACCGGAATATTTTTGTGGTCGGGGGTCCCGGTTCGTATAAGACCCAATCAGTCGTGATTACCAACCTGTTTAACGAAACGGAGAACAGTATTGTCGTCACCGATCCGAAAGGTGAATTATACGAAAAAACGGCCGGGGTTAAGTTAGCCCAAGGTTATCAAGTGCATGTCGTCAACTTTGCCAACATGACGCACAGTGACCGCTATAATCCCTTTGATTATATTCAACGGGATATTCAAGCCGAAACCGTCGCCACTAAGATCGTCCAAAGTGAGAATGCGGAAGGTAAGAAAGACGTGTGGTTCAGTACCCAACGGCAACTTTTGAAGGCACTAATTCTGTTTGTCATGAACCACCGGTCGCCAGAGCAACGGAACTTGGCGGGCGTAACCCAAGTCTTACAGGAAAATGATGTGGAAGCCGAAGAAAAGGGCACAGATAGTCCGTTAGATACCTTGTTCCTGGATTTGAAAATGTCCGATCCAGCGAGACGTGCTTATGAATTAGGTTTTAAAAAGGCGAAAGGGGAAATGAAAGCCAGTATTATTGAGAGCTTGCTGGCAACCATTTCGAAGTTTGTCGATCAAGAAGTGGCCGACTTTACCAGCTTTTCAGATTTTGATTTAAAAGAGATTGGCAATACTAAGGTTGTCCTATACGTGATTATTCCGGTGATGGATAACACTTACGAAAGCTTCATCAATCTGTTTTTCTCACAATTGTTTGATGAATTATACAAATTAGCTGCCGATCATCACGCTAAATTACCCCATCAAGTCGATTTTATCCTTGATGAATTTGTTAATTTAGGGAAGTTTCCGAAGTATGAAGAGTTCCTGGCAACTTGCCGGGGGTACGGTATTGGTGTGACGACCATTTGCCAGACCTTAACCCAGCTGCAAGCCTTGTACGGCAAGGATAAAGCCGAAAGTATCTTAGGGAATCACGCCGTTAAAATCTGCTTGAATGCGGCTAACGACGTGACCGCTAAATACTTTAGTGATTTGTTAGGTAAATCAACCGTTAAAGTCGAAACGGGAAGTGAGAGTACCAGTCATAGCAACGAAGAGAGCCATAGCAAAAGCGATAGTTACAGCTATACGAGCCGTTCGCTCATGACGCCCGACGAAATCATGCGTATGCCCGAAGATCGGAGTTTATTAATCTTTAGTAATGCGCGGCCGGTCAAAGCTACAAAAGCGTTCCAATTTAAACTATTTCCTGGCGCCGATCATTTGGTTAACTTGTCACAGAACGAGTATCAAGGCCAACCAGAAGCCAGTCAAGAAACTAATTTTAAAAACAAGGTAGATAAGTGGAATCAGACAGTTAAAGCACAGCACCAAGCCAAAAAAGCCGATCAGACAACTGATGATGAGGAAGACAAATTGCAGGACAACATCGATCAAGAATTAGAGACTAGACATAAGAAAATGCTGGGATAAGGATTATAGAGGGAGAGTAACTTATGAAATCATATAGGAAATATATAATCGCTGTAATGACAGTATTGCTGATTGCGGTTGGCCTAACTGCTTGTGGAAAGTCAACTGCACAAGATCTCCAGAGTCATCAATGGACGTTTGACTCTAGCAAAGGTGATGGTTTAGCCGCAACTGCCAAGTTTACTAAAAGCAATCTAACGCTAACCGAGGCTGGGTTTAGTGAAGTTTACACGTACGAGCTAACTAACAGTGGCAGAAATGAACAAATAAAATTTATTGGTAAGAATAGCGTTTCTGGAAAACAAGAGACTCGCTTATTTAAAATGGCAAACAAAATTAATTGTGATATTATGATCATGTAGCATATATTGATTGTTTTAACATCGATTTTATGTGTTGAGGAGGCTTTTTATGAAAAAACGAAAAATAACAGTTTTAAGCAGTTTTTGCTTGTTCGTAATAGGAATCAGCCTCATGTTTTTACTTCCAAGTACAGTGCTCGCAAAGTCAGAAGGAAAAGTGGTGAATGTAAAATTAACCACCGCATTAAAATTGCTCAAACAAAAGAAAAGAAAGATAACGTATGTCCTCTATGCTTCTAGATACTGCATTCATTGTCAAAAAATGAAAAAGATTTACCGACAAGCTATTGCTAAGCATCCTAACAAGGAAATCTTTAAAGTCGATTTAGCTAACGAACCTAATTCTAGCTATAAAAAATTAAAGGGACTGCATGTAAATGCTATACCAACTTTAATAAAATACAATGGCACCCATGAGGTTACACGTTTAGTTGGAGAATCCAAAATTTCAGTAGTAGACAAGTTCTTACAATAAGGGTTCCTTAAAAATTAGAGGAGTTGTTGATTATGAGTAAGGCAAAACATTTTAAAAAAATATTTATCGGACTACTAATGTGCTCAGTTACTGTATTACTTGGCTCGTTCTTATTCCCAATTAATGGTTCGGCTAAAACTAGAGTTGGATCTTATTACCATAATTTAAATACAGAGCTTAAATATTCAAACTTGAGTGCAAAGGTTTCGTCTTTGAGCTCAAGCAATGCACAGCAAGATGTTTCTAATTTAAATAAAAGTGAGAAAATAAATAACTATTTAAATAATATAAAAAAACGTGGTTATACCAATGACCAAGACGCAGTCACACCATATAATTATCGTGCAACATCCTCAGTAGATCCTTCTATATCAACGGATGTTGTTTATAATGTTTACAAAAATAATGACAAAAATACTACAATATTAACTCAAACGGTTGTTGATAAGAGCAATAATAAGGTTGTAAGCTTCTCTGCTGAGCAAGGTACTACTAAGAGCACATCACCAAAAACCGAATTTTCCGCCTCAAACAATGAACTGAATCAAATTAATATTCTGGCGAAAAAAAAGACAAAGCATTTTAAATTTCATGGCAAAGAATTTTCATGCGGTATGGCTGGTGTGTTAGCTTGTGGTTCCTATTGTGCAGTTTGGGCTGCCGTAAATGGCATCGCAGGTTTAGCTTGCGCTGTCGTGTGTGGCGCTGCATCAGAAGGTGCATGTGCAATGAATCATTAATAAGAGGCAATTTTTATGAAAAAATATGAGAAAAATTTACTCTTTTACACGACTAAAAGTTTACCCATTTCGGGAATAATTGTTTCTGCAGGTGCTCTATTATATTTTGTTATTTATCAAAATAACTATACATGCGCAGCTGTTTTATATTCATTTATTCCGTTAATTGGCACTGTTCTAATTGCATTACCTTTCTGGATCCTTGTATATCGAATTAAGAAAGGTAATTCTCATTGATAAATAAAACCTATCTAAAGATAAATTACAAGTTCTAATGCTACACTTCAAGAAATTAAAGATGATTTATAAAAAAGTTCCAATGTAGACTTTTACATTGTCCGCAAGATAAAAGTCTACATTGGAACTATGTTAACTTTTAAAGTTTACCTGCGTGCTTTGAAAAAATACCCAATATTTGAATGTCTTGCTATGCGTTTTCCTATCTATCCGATTTATCAACAAATTCCATTATTTTAATCGCAATCACGGTTGGCAATCCGATCACTAACAGCTCGATACAAATCACCAAAAAGCTAGTAAGTATCGCCCCAATACATCTAACGGCGCCCCAACCCGTTAATTCAGGGTGCCAAGTGTCCCAAATCGACTTAAGGCCGGATCCGTGCAGCACCATCGGTACAATAACCCACATTAATAGCCCCAAGGTCGCCAGCAGCGTGATAATCCCCATCACCATAACAATAATGGTAATTGTCCGTTGTAAGGTACTCTTTTCAAGTTGGATGTAAGCTGATTCCTGAGACAACTTTTAAGAGAGCGTATAATGAATAAATCGTCTCTCAAAAGGAAGGAATTTTTACATGCCAACTCGTTACGACAAAGAATTCAAACAAAACATCATCAACCTATATAAACAAGGCGAATCAGCCGCCCAACTGGCCAGAGAATATGGCATTGGCTATTCAACAGTTCATAAGTGGATCCAGGGCCAAGCCAAAACTCAATCCGGTAAATCGCCAGACGAAATTAAAGCGATGGAAAAGCGGCTGGCTTCCCTGTCTGAGGAGAACGAAATCCTAAAAAAAGCCCTCGGCTTCCTTGCGCAGAGATAACCGATATCTTTGATTATATCCAACAAGAAAGCCAAAATTACCAGGTAACTAAGATGTGGCGAGTCATCGGGGTTTCAAGAGCGCATTACTATCGCTATAAAGCCCACAGGCCCTCAAAAAGAAGTCTGGAAGACAAAGATCTGAAACAGCTTTTAGAAAAGGCCATTAGGGTATACCCTATTGGTCTTTTTTATTTCTGCGCTATACTAGGAATTACAAATGTTCATTAGAACTGTCCAAAAGGAGAACTGGAAATGGCTAAAATCGGTTATGCGCGTGTGAGTTCCAAGGAGCAACATTTAGATCGACAGTTAGCGGCTTTAAAAGACGTTGATAAATTATTTACGGATAAATTAAGTGGGGCTAACACTAATCGGCCAGAACTGCAAAAAATGCTGGCCTATATTCGTGAGGGTGATATTGTAATGGTCACTGAATTAGATCGCTTAGGCAGAAACAACCTGGATTTAACTAAGATCATGAACACCATTCAAAATAAGGGTGCCACCCTAGATGTGTTAAATTTGCCGTCCATGACAGGGATTGCTGACCCAAATTTACGTCAACTGATGACCAACTTGATTATTGAACTCTATAAGTATCAGGCCGAAAGTGAACGTAAGCGAATCATTGAGCGCCAGCAGCAAGGGATTGCCTTAGCTAAGCAGCAGGGTAAATATCATGGGCGCAAACCCCAATACACCCAAGACGATCCCCGCTTGCAACATGCTTTTAAGCTTTACGAGGCAGGCATGAGTGATGTCGATGTTGCCCGTAATACAGGTATTAAACGGACGACCTTTATTCGATACCGTGTGAAATACGGTATTAAAAGAAAATAGGGCCCCCCTTTTGGTTAGCACATGTTAACTGAAAGGGTCCCTATTTTCTTTACTTAATAAGTCTAATTAAATTAGTGGCCTTGGTCGAAGAAGGCATCAACTATTTTAATCAACTAGATCGTTCACCAGCAAGAAACGACCTCACCCCAGAGGAATACTGGAATGAGGCCGTTTAAGCAAAGCAAAACTTATATTATTTCAAATGACAACTTGACAGGGACTAGTACAACTCAGGGGGCTTTACTTTAATATTTCCTGTAGATATTAGCCTTTTTTAATTTTAATTATGCCTAGAAGCCTATGTTAGAAGTCATAGTCGCCGCTACTCATAGCTTCAGCATTACCCATTAGATAGCCAGCACCAACTTGTGAAAAGAAATCATGATTGGCCGTTTCGGTTGAAATTCCGTTCATTACGATTGGGTTGATATCTTTAATCTCAGCATTGGGGAAGCGGGATTCAAAGCCCATATTTTGGAGCGCCTTGTTGGCGTTGTAGTGAACGAATTGTTTAACGTCTTCCGCTAACCCAATCGGCGCGTAAACTTCTTCGGTGAACGCAAACTCGTTCTCAAGGAGATCGTCGAGCAACTCATCCATCCACTTTTTGAATGTTTTTTGTTCAGTCGCCGATAGCTCGTTATATCCCAATTGAAATTTGTAGCCGAGGTAGGTACCATGAACAGATTCATCGCGGATCACCAGTTTGATAACTTCAGAAAGATTTGCCAGCTTATTGTTACCACGGTACCAAAGTGGGGTAAAAAAGTTGGTGTAGTACAAAATTCCTTCAAGAAAGACGCTTGCAACTTTCTTTTCAAGGTTGTTTCCCGTTTGATAAATATCATTGATCCGTTTGGCTTTGTATTGCATTCTGGGATTATTGTTCATCCATTTGAATACTTCGTCAACAGTGGCTTGATCGTTCAAAGATGTCAAAATAGTGCCGTAGCTTTTGGCATGAATTGACTCCATCATCAAAAAGTCATTGAGGACTGCTGCTTCTTTTCGTGTCCGAACGTCGGGCCGCATCACGTCGACTCCTTCTTCAGATTGGAGTGTGTCCAGCAAGGCTAATCCACCCACAACCCGATTGATAACCGATTTTTCGGTGCCAGAGAGTGTCCGCCAGTCCCGTAAATCATTAGAAACAGGTACTCGCGTATCCAGCCAGTATTGTGCCGTTGCTTTATCCCATACATATTCGTCAAGTTCGTCTTCGATGATGTCCCAATTAATTGTTTTATAGCTCATTAGTTGAATACTCCTTAAAAGTCGTAGTCGTCATCGGTCATTTTTTCAGTGTCCGATTCATTGTTTGCAGCCGTTACCTGTTGCAAAAATTGATTTTGATCAATCATCAGTTCTTTGAGTTGCGCCACTAGTGAAGACGGTTGAACTTCGTAGACAGCGTTAAAGCCAAGTGACATTAATGCATGATTGGCACCATAGGAGGCCAGATTGATGGCTTCGGTGGCATCGTCAAGGTTAGCTTCTAAGAAGTCTTTTTCAGTTTGCATGAGTTGATCAAACTGTGTATTAATCCAATACTGCAGTTCGGTTTGATCACTTACAGTGAGTTCTTCAAATCTGAGGCGAAATTTGTAACCAATATAAGCACTAAAAAGAGCGCTACCGCGGAGAATATTAGCCAACATTTGGTAAGTATTGACGAGAGCCTGTGTTTGAAGTATTGTCCAGTATTTACCAAACGAGAGCCCAGTTTCAGTCAGAATAAAAAGGGCTTTTTTCTGTAAGGCCATATCGCTAGTGCTCATTTGGGCTAGTTGGTCAATTTCAGCTTGCAGATTGGCATTATCATCTGCCCAAGTAAAACTTTCACCGCCGTTACCCGGAATCAGAGCCCGGAAAATGGTCGTACAGCTTTTGGCATGGACTGATTTCATAAAGGTAATGGTGTTTAATACGGATTCTTCTTGTTGAGTTCGCCGATCGTGGCGAATAGCAGGGGTGCCAACTTCTGATTGGTAGACGGCTAACATTGATGTACCTGCCAACATACGAGTAATGGCCTGTTGTTGAGTATCTGATAGCTGTTGCCAAGCCGTTTGATCATTCGTGATGGGAATCCGAATGTCCAACCAAAAGTTAGTGGTGAGTCGTTCCCACATGTATTTATCGAAATTATCTTTAATATCATCCCAGTTAATTGCTTTGTAGTATAAGTAGTCCATCGTTATTTGTTCGTCTCCTTAATTAGGATTCATGGGTATATGGGTCTTGTGACCCAATAACGTATGCCGGTGTGTTAAACGGACAATAAGACCCCAAGTGAATTTCCTAGATCATGCATGATTCACATTCATTTGCCGTTTTAATTTCATCGTCTTCTGTAAACGTTCGAATGTAATAAAGTGACTTAATGCCTTTTGTCCAGGCGTAATTCCGTAACCGGTTAAGGTCTCGGGTTGTCATCTTTAAATTGTTATTGTCCTTCCACTCGTAAAGGTCAGGTTTCAAAACTGAACGCATAAATAGTGTCAGACTCATGCCTTGATCAATGTGCTTTTGAGCTACGGCATAGGTGTCAATAATTTTTCGTTGATCAATATCATATGCGGGTGTGTAGTAAGGCAAAGTTTCGTTAGACAGGTAAGGTGCTGGATAGAAGATTGAGCCTACCTTATTTTCCTGACGTTGTTCTACTAATTGTGTGATTGGATGAAGTGATGCACTTGTTTCATTGACGTACGAAATTGACCCGTTCGGTGCCACAGCGAGTCTATTACGATGATAAAGGCCGCCAGTAATCACAGCTTGCTTGAGTGCCTTCCAATCTGTAACAGATGGTAATTTAATATTTTTGAAGATTTTTGCAACTTTGGTACTCTTAAATTTAAAGTCTGCGTTCAAGTATTGATCGAAGTAACTGCCATCAGCGTACTTTGATTGGTCAAATTTAGCGAAGGTTTCGTGGCGTTCACGGGCAATTCGATTGCTCGTAACGAGTGAATAGTAGTTTAAAGCTAGGAAGTAGGCATCAGTAAATTCAAGGGCCTCTGGTGAGCCATACTCAATTTGGTGGCGTGCAAGGGCAGTATGCAGACCCATAGCCCCTAATCCAATCGTGTGGTAAAGTTCGTTACCATGTTTAACAGTCGGTACTTCCTTAACGTCGGTTGTGTCAGTTACGAGGGTGAGCGCACGAACAGCAACCTCAACTGAGTGACCGAAGTCCGGCGAGTCAATCATATTCATGATATTAGTTGATCCGAGATTACATGAAATATCGGTGCCAATTGTCTTGTACGATAGGTCATCATCAAGTTTTGACGGTTCTTGAGGCTGTAAGATCTCACTACAAAGGTTACTCATAATAATTTTGCCATCGACAGGGTTAGTTTGGTTGGCCGTATCAATGTTCAAGATGTAAGGATAACCAGATTCTTGTTGGAGTTGAGAAATCTTTTGTTCTAGTTTCCGCGCGTTAAAAACTGACTTCTTAATATTGGGGTTAGCGACCATGTTGTTATATTCTTTGGTGATATCGATGTAAGCAAATGGCGTACGATATTCACGTTCGACATCATAGGGGCTAAAAAGATACATTGGTTCGTTAGTCTTGAGTAATTCATAATATTTATCAGGAACAATCAAACCGAGGGACAAGGTCTTCACCCGAATTTTTTCGTCCGCATTTTCCTTTTTGGTATCCAGAAAATGTAAGATGTCAGGATGGAAGACGTTGAGATAAACCACTCCGGCGCCGTTCCGTTGCCCAAGTTGGTTACTGTAGCTAAATGAGTCTTCAAGTAACTTCATCACTGGTACAACGCCAGACGAGGCGTTAGAAATCTGCTTAATAGGATCACCTGAGGCGCGCAAGTTTGACAGGTTAACGCCGACGCCCCCACCGATTCGAGATAGTTGAAGGGCAGAATTAACGCCGCGTCCAATTGAGAGCATGGAGTCGGCCACATCGATTAAAAAACATGATACCATTTCACCGCGCCGTTTTTTACCCGCGTTGAGAAACGTGGGGGTGGCAGGCTGATAACGTTGTGAAATCAATTCATCGGCAACGTCATTGGCAAGTTGTTCATCACCATTAGCGAGATAGAGGGCATTGAAGACGACGCGATCGACAAAGTCTTCCAAAAATTGCTGGCCATCATTAGTTTTCATGGCATATTGTGTGTAGAACTTGTAGGCACCGAGAAAGCTGCGAAAACGAAAGTGATGGTCTCTCATTTGGTCGAACAAGGACTGCACAAACTTGTGAGAGTATTGTTCCAGGATACTTGGATCGATATAATCTTCGTCAACCAAGTAATTTAACTTGGCATTTAACGAATCAAATTGCTTGGTCTTCGGTTTAACTGTCTCTTCGAAATAAGCCTTTAGGGCTTCTTGATCATAATGTAGCGGAATTTCTCCGTTGCTTGGGATATTTACGAGGTTATTTAAGTAAAAATAGGTATTTTCCATTTCTGGGGTGCTAGTTACCATTAGGGATTACTCCTTCGTTGTTTGAAAACAAAATTGATTGCGATAGGTTAAGATGGCATCGGCAATGCGAGGAATGTCGTGTGCGGTGCCACGTAGCTCAAAATCGGTAATGTAAGGAAAATCGAAGCGTTTAGCATATTGTTTAGCCGTGAGTGCAAACTGCTTATTAAAATTACGATTACCGCTACCGATAATACCGTAGCAATGCTGGTAATTGCCTTCGTACGCGAGGTAATCTCCCAAAATAGTGGTTAATATTTCAGTATAACCGTTATTAACCCCATTACCACCTTTAAGAAAGGCTGGTAGGAAGGTAACAAACGGCTGGTCAAGAGTGGTGAATTCAGGGTGTTCTTTAACATTAATTGAACTAACCCGAACATGACGTTCTTTCTCAAAGTATGTTGTCAGTCTGCTAATAAAATATTTCGTGTTGCCACTCAAACTGATGTAGAGAATATTTATGGTTTCCGTAACTAATCATCGTCCTTTTTCTATATATAGTGGTTAGGCAATTATAATAGCACTATATGTGGTGTCTATGCAAATTGGTGGACGATCTGATTGATCTACAAATTGTGTTGAATATAAAGATTCATGCGAGGTGGCTAAAATGGGCCCACCGTTGGTATTTTAAGCTGCACTAAGAGACGATAAACGGGACTTTTAATGAGTGGAAGCAAGCTCCCAGGACCCAGCTCACAGTTTGCACCAAAGGCCTTGTTATCAATTGAGAAGAGCACACTGTACGGTTCATGATCAAAAAATATTTTGATTATGTCTACTAGTTTTTACCTTTGTTTTAGTACAAAAAAACGTGCGTCCCCTAGAACTATTAGAAAGTTAATTTAAAATAGTCGAAGGATAATTAAAGGCATGCTATAATGCGGGGAAGAAAAAGAAGCCCTGCGTGAACGGAGCTTCTCAGACAAGCCGCTTTAAAGGCGGTGGTCTAGATTACAAAATACATTGTCGCCTTGTAACCGACCAAAGTTACGCAGGGCGGGTTTTTATTTGGGGTGCTTGTCGATATAGCTGAGGAGCACGATTAAAAACGGGCCAAACAGCAATATCAACGAGCGTGTCTGGAAGGCGCTCATTGGCTGTGAAACCTTCCTGAAGATTATTATATGTTCACATGGCCTCACCTAGCAGGGGATCAGACTGTCCTTTATTAAAAAGTGCAGCGACTTTTTCGAAATACGATTTATCTAATAGATGCTCATTATGTTTCATCTTTTACACCTGTTTCCATTTGGAATTCAGATAAGAAATCACGCATATACTTTGTTCGACGACTGGCTTCTTGCTTTCCCGTTCTGGTATTCATTGAACTTGCTAATTTCAGCAGCTTTTCATAAAAGTGATTGATGGTTGTACTTTTGTGATGGCGATAATCATCGTGTGTTTTGATTTTCTTCACTGATATTTTGGAATCATATATTTCCTGTCCAGCGTGCCCGCCGTAAGCAAATGCACGTGCTATGCCGATTGCACCTAGTGCATCAAGTCTATCAGCGTCCTGAACGCATTTACCTTCGTTAGAAAGCTGATAATGGTGTTCAATGTTGTCAGCATATGACATATGTTGGATAATATCTAAAATGTCTTCTCTAGCCGGAGTTGTAATATTCTCATGGCTAAGTATAATTCGTACTCCTCTCAGTCTATTCTATCTGCAGTGACTTTTTAGTCTATGGTGTCATGCAAATAGCTAGCTGCTTTCACAACATACAGACCAATATCAGTTTCATTTTTTTAAAATCTTCTATATATTTTTTTTGAGCTAGCTTAGCCACTCTTTGGGCATGAAGAAAATCATGCCCAGTTGGATCAAAGGCCATATTTTCTTTAGAAAATGATTTTATATACTATATTTAATCTATTTCGTTTAGTATCCTTTACTATATATAATAAGGAGGCCTCTAATGCTAGTTTTTCTGTCAACATCATTCATACCATCCAATGATAAGATGTGGTCACGAGTTGGCATAAATAAAAATCAACAATTCCCGCCATTGGCAATAGATTTAGGATGACGTTCCCTTAATTTTGAATGGTGTCCATGGTCTTAGTTAAATTTTTCTTGTTTCTGCCCAATTGATTCAATTCAGTAACTATGACAACACCACCTTAACAAATCATAATTTGGATAATAGTATGTTCCATTTGAAAGCTAAGCCTTATAATTAGCATAGGGTTAATAGCTCTAATCAAAATACCCGCAAAAGGCCTGCTCAACTAACAATTGAGTAGGCCTTTTGTAGTACAAATTAATCCTTATCACAACTAACCTCAATAGCACAACAGGTATAAATAGTGCTTAAAATCCCTAAATAAATTTCTCTCACAACTGTTTAATAAAGCGGCAATCCCCGTCGTACGTGATTAATTAAACATTCAATTCTTAAAACACCTATTTTTAAATCGACTTAAACCTTCGCTGTTGCGTGCGTTTACTAATCCCCGTCTTTCGTTCAATCATCTTATAAGTCATACCTTGTTTTCGCAACTCATAAGCAAATCTGATCTGTTCATCAGAATACGTTTTCGGTCGCCCTTCCCGAAACAACGGATCATGTTGCTTGGCATACAATTTACCTTCTTGTGTGCGCGTGACAATCATATCGCGTTCAAACTGCGCAAAGGCGCTAAATATTGTAAAGACTAATTGGCCAGTCGGCGTATTGTCAATTAAGCCCATATTCAAAATGTTGACTTTGACATTTTCTTTAAACAACTCTTGGATAATGGCTAAGGCCTCGCGCGTGTTCCGTGCAAACCGATCCAACTTAGTAACAATCAAAGTATCGCCTGTTTTTAGAACGCGCAACAGTTTTTGAAACTCCGGTCGTTCAGTAGTTGTGCCGGTAAACTTTTCTTGAAAGATTTTTTCTGCTCCTGCCAATTTTAGTAACTCAATTTGATTTGCTAATTTTTGATCAGTGGTACTGACCCGCGCATAGCCATATTTCATCTTTTTATCTCCTTACTTATGTCATTAAGTAATGGCACGGTTCTAACCCTTTAATTATACAGTATCAAAAAAGAGGCCACAACTGTTAAGTTATGACGCAGTTTATATATTCATTTAGCGGACATTAACCCATTTATTAATAAAAACTGGACTTAGAATGCGTTTCTCAAACGTCGAAACATGAAAAAAAGCCTATTTCTAGGCGCTTTTTACGATTATTGTTGTAAAGTTTGTTGGGCTTTTTTAGCTCTTGGCTTTTTAAATCTGGATTATCCTTTGCACCTGAAGATGGAAAGGGGACTGCTTCTTCTGCTTATGGTGGTCTAGGCATGGCTTTAGGTAATAACGGATTTAACGTTATCGGTGCTTTGTTCCTTAGCCAGTTTCGACTAGGATTTATAGTCTTTGGTATATTCACATTTGCTGGCGTATTAATTGCAACTTTGATTGTCCATGAGCCTTCTAATTTAGATGAAACCTCAACTAAAAAGAAAGAAAAGTTTTCTTTAAAAAATGTAAAGTTAATTTTTCCTTCTTGGCAAATTGGCGCGACTACTACCTAGCTCTTATAGGAAAAATGTTTCAGGGAGTTGGAAACTTTGCAATTACAGGATACATTTTATATATAATGACCGACTTTCTTCATCGTGGTAATCAAACTCAATCTTCTATCCAACTTGTTAACATGATTATGCTTATTTTTGGCATTTTGATGGGATTAGTCGCTGGGCCACTATCTAATAAATTTAAAATACTGAAATTACCAGTAGGTCTCTCAACTATCTTATTAGCAATTGCAGGTCTCTCCCTGTTCTTCTTAAGAAATAATACTGGTATTATTCTTTACGCCTTAGCTGCCGGTTTAGGAATGGGCTTATGGAACGCACTTGATAATTTATTAAACTTAAAAGTTATCCCCGATCAAAATCGTGTTGCATTTTTCTTAGGTGTTTACAACTTAGGTAATACAATTACACAAGCTATCGCACCCGTTTTAGCCGCTGCCGTCATAAGTCTTTTTGGTTATTCTGGAATTTTTATTGTTTCATTTATTTTTTCCTTGATTGGTGGTATTTCAATGCTATCGATTAAATCATTAAAACGTTAGTAAGATATTTTTTAGCAATCCTTATTTAAAGTTAAGGATTGCTTTTTGTTCTCTTCAGTTGCAATCGCTTGCAACTCGCACCTATCCTCTGCTATGCTCGTGCCAACAATGGTAATTATTTATTCACCTAAATTTAGGATGGAGGTAATTAAATGACTGAAAGTTATCAATTTGATGTTTTGTACTTAGGCGCGGGGCATGGTGCCTTCGACGGGGCGGTTCCACTAGCTAATAGTGGTAAAAAAGTCGCCATTATCGAAGCGGACAAAATCGGGGGAACTTGTCCAAACCGTGGATGCAACGCGAAAATTACGCTGGACAACCCGGTTCAACTTTTACGCCACCAAGAACGCCTTGATGGCATTGTAAATGGTGACTTAAAGCTGGATTGGACTGCCAATGTAGAACATGAACACGAAGTCATCGACGGCTTGCCGGACATGATTACTGGTTTACTCGACTCTGTTGACATCGAAATTATTCACGGTCGTGGAAAATTTGTTGATGCTCACACCATCGAAGTGGATCAACAGCGCTACACCGCTGACAAAATCGTGATTGCAACGGGGCTACGTCCCCACCATCTAGATGTTATGGGCTCAGAACTTACGCATGACAGTACCGATTTTATGAACCTCAAACAGCTTCCTGAAAATATCGTAATTATTGGCGCGGGCTATATCGGCATGGAATTTGCCACGATTGCCAATGCTGCCGGCGCGAACGTCACTGTACTTTTACGCCATAATCGGGCGTTGCGCAAATTTAATCAAGATTACGTAAAACAAGTCATTGCCGACCTCGAAAAACGAGGGGTGAAGTTCATTTACAACGCTCAGGTGGATCGTTTTGAGGAAGACGGTTCTCATTTTACCGTGTCTTATAACGATCACGAAACCCTCACCACCGACTGGATTTTGGATGCTACCGGACGAATTCCTAACATCGAAAACATCGGATTAGACGAAGTAGGCGTTAGTTACAATGCTAACGGGATCGAAGTTAACGATCATCTTCAAACTAACATTGATAACATCTATGCTTCTGGTGATGTGCTTGATAAAGAACAGCCTAAGCTCACCCCGACTGCGATCTTTGAATCTAGTTATTTAACCCAACTTTTCACAGGAAAGACTACTGACGCAATCAACTATCCGCCCATCCCAACCATTGTCTTTACCTCACCACAAATCGCACAGGTTGGTATGAGCGTCGAAGAAGCTCAGCAAAATCCTGATTACACCATTAAAACTAATCATCTTCCTGACGGATGGTTCCGCCAAGTTGATAAGGAAACAATTGGTGATAACACCTTGATTTACGATCAAGACCATCATCTTGTAGGAGCAGCTGAAGTTAGTGAACATGCTGCCGATGCAATTAACGTTTTATTACCAGCAATTGAGTTTCAATATACAGCTGAACAACTAGGCCGCATCGTACCTCTCTTCCCTACTTTGGGAGCGGACGTCTGGTCACAGATTTAAAAAAACGCTGAGCCTCTTTTAAGGAGACTCGGCGTTTTTTTATTATTTAGTAAATTCAGCAATTGCATCATCAATATGTTGCCGTACTACCTCAACATGATCCATTTCATCATCTTCTACATGTGGTAAAGGATTACGTGCTCGTCCTACACTTACCCCACGTTTAGCTAAGATTAACTTCATCACATCATATAAATTACCTTTAAATGATGTCAATTTAACTGAATCATCTATTTTCGCCATAGTCCCCACCATTTTCTTGGTTTTTCTTGTTCTTCTATCCTTTTTTGAACTTTGATTTGTTCCTGCAAATTTTCCAACTTCTCTTTAAGAGCGTTCCCGTTCACTTCATCTTTATATTGATTGTCTAAGTGTTTGAATTCTGTTTCCTGTGAGGGCATTTTGAGAACTTTTAATCTGTCGTTTTCTGCTTTGTATTCTTCGAGCAGTTGTTTGTCCTGTAAGGCCAATCTTTGTTGCTGATCTAGTAACTTATGTAACTCTTTCTTTTCAGATTGAATTTCTGATACTAAATTTCGAAGGAATTTCACTTCATCTTGTCCATCAACCGCATCTTTTTTGTTGTCGTCAACATCATCTTTTTGTTGACGGTATCTTGTTGACGAATTGTTTGAGAACATTGCTTTAATAGCTTTTTGCCCATCAACATCAACGTAAACAGTATTACCTTTTGTTGATGTAAATTGACGTAAATCGATTGACGCATCTCTTTTTATCTTTTGCCATATAGCCTGCTTTGAAACGCCCAATTCATCAGCAAGTTCTCTAATTGTTTTAGGCATTATTTCCAAACCCCTTTCGGAGTTCAGCAAGTGCTTCTTGTCTTGCTTGATCTCTTATTTTTTTATCGTGCTCGGCCTGTTTATCAGCCAATGCTTGTTTCTCAGTAGAGCCTAAAGTTAACCCTTTAACCTTGTCAATGGCGCGCCATTTTTCCTGCTCTGTTAATTCACCATTATGCTGAATATTAAAAAGCTTTTGACGCTCATCTTGTAATTGGCCTTGTGAGAAATCATTGGCATCTTTCTTTTCGGGTTTCCAGGTAAACGAATAGCCAATAACTGGTTTCCCACGCCCTTTACCATATTTTTTTCTAACCGTTAATCCTCTAAACAAAGGAGTTAATTCTTCTTTAATGGGTTTTATAACAAATTTATCGACGTTAGAGGGACTATTCCAGTAACTTTTGGGCATATCTAGTAATTGGTAGATTGTAAAATTAATCCGAACGCTGTTCGGACAAAAAAGATCAGCTTCCTTTAAAATGGTGTTTACCACAAACCCAT
>NZ_BOLP01000024.1 GCF_016861695.1 Levilactobacillus andaensis
CGGTAAGGCGAAGGATGGACTGAGTTGCCTAATTTTTACGGTAATATCTTTGTTATACCGGGCTTAAACAGTATTTGAATACTTTCAACCTTTAGTACGTAACTAAATCAAATACCGACATCTCGATTTAAGAGGTTGTCGGTATTTTTAGTGTCTTGTTTTCCACCAACTACTGGCATAGACTTAATCTCAAGCTAAATCAGTATCAGGAGGATATTCATATGACAGTTGAAGAATTTTGGCAACAGTTTAAAAACAGTCATCCAGAGGTCACGACCAACGACTATGACGCCTATGCTTTCGTTGACGCCGATGCGCTGGCCCATTTGGTCAAAATCGGTCGCAAGACGGCCACCACTTCCGCTCTGGACCTCTACGACGAAAACGATGCTCGGCCCCAAGTTGGCGAATACAGTATCATTTTAGACAGTCAGAACCAGCCCGTGTGCGTGACCCAGACCAAAGTCGTCGAGACCATCCCGTTCGACCAAGTCTCCGCCGAACACGCCTACCACGAAGGCGAAGGCGACCGCACCCTGGCCTACTGGCGAGACGTGCACCGCAGAGTTTTCAGCTCATTTTATCAGCAATGCAACCGCGAATTTAACGAACAGATTTCCTGTCTCTGTGAAGTCTTTGAGCGCGTTGACTAACTAAGGAGAATTATAATGACAGTTGAAGAATTTTGGCAACATTTTAAGGCGACCCACCCCGAAGTCACCACGGATCACTACGACGCTTACGGCATGGGGAGCACGGACGCTTTCGCCGACCAATTAGCGTTACTCATCAAAAGGGGCCAGAAAACGGCGACGACCTCGGCCAAAGACCTCTACACACCGGAGGAAGCTTTCCCATTTGTTGGCGAATACAACGTCATTCTCGACGGTAGCAATCACCCAGTCTGCGTGACCCAGACCAAAGTCGTCGAGACCATCCCCTTCGACCAAGTCTCCGCCGAGCACGCCTACCACGAGGGTGAAGGCGACCGCACTCTTGCTTACTGGCGAGACGTGCACCGCAAAGTTTTCAGCTCATTTTATCAGCAATGCCACCGCGAATTTAACGAACAGATTCCCTGTCTCTGTGAAGTCTTTGAGCGCGTTGACTAACTAAAAAGGGACTTGTTTAACTGCCAAATTAATGACGGTTAAACAAGTCCCTTTGAGTTACAAATTTAGTTAAAATCAGATTTAGCACCCAAGGATTTCGGTACTGCTATCCAGTCGCAGGCGGACGGGCACAGAACCCTGTGTCGGTAGTCTAAGACCGAGCGAACTTCTCGGCCTTAGACTACGGGTCGAGCTTTGAGACTCGCTCTTGGAGGCTCAAAGTCGCCCTGAAGACCGTACTTTGTCTTCAGGTCTACCCCACAGGGTGGCGTGGTCGTCCGCCGAAGACGACCACGGAAACGCGACCGACTAAACCTTGGTCTTGCGGCCGTCGCGGAGAAGGGCGGCAAAGATCCACCCCACAACCGCCACCGCCAAAAACGTCGCAAAGACCGAGCGGTAACCGGCCAAATTGGCCACGGTCGCAGACTCGACCTTCACGTGACTGGCCGTAACGGCGGCTAAAATCAGCGTGGCGACCGCAACCCCGGTCGAACCCAGAATTTGCCGAACGGTCGTGATCACCGCCGTCCCGTGCGAGATCAGTTGGTCGGGTAACGAGTTGGCCCCCAACGTGACGGCTGGCATCATGACGAAGGCATTGCCCCCTTCGATCAGGGCCGCAATCAGGACCATGGCGATCAAAGACTGCTTCCCACTGACCAGCGTCAACCATAACCAGCCGAGTACAATCATCGACATCCCGGTCAACATGGTCGCCTTGAACCCAATTTTGTCGGCCAATTTACCAGTCAACGGGTTCAGCAAGCTCAAGACCACCGCGCCGGGAACCAGTGCCATCCCAGAAGCGAACGGCGAGATGCCCAACACTTCTTGATAGTACAGTGGGAAAACAATGGTGACCACGATCAAGGCGATGTAAGACGTCCCGGTCAAAAGAACGGCCAGGTCGAAATTAAACGTCTTTAGGACCCGTAAGTCCAGTAGTGGCGTTTCCACCTGAAACTGCCGCCAAACGAAGAACACGACCGCCAACAGACTAACGACCAACAAGCCACCCATGGCCCCCCAGTTGACCGCGGCCTTACCAATTTGATTGACCACGTACAGAATGCCGATGAAGCCTAAACTGCTGAGAACGGACCAGTAGTCCAAATGTGCCTTGTGTTGGGGCATCACGTCTTTAATCGTTTTCAGTGAGATCACGAAGACGACCGTAATGATCAGCATGAAGACTACAAACAGACCCTGCCACGTGGTGTATTTTAGAACAATTCCAGAAATAATTGGACCGACCGCTAACGCCGACCCCATGACCAGACCGGCAAAGCCCATCACACTTCCCCGCTGGGCTTCCGGCGTGATCCGCAGCATGACCGTTTGATACGAAGGAAACATGATGCCGACCGCCATGGCTTCCATGACCCGCCCCAACATCATCAACGGAAAGCTGGTCGCCAAGTAAATAATGAAGGTACCGACGTCAAATAACGCGAGCACGCTAATAAATAATACCGGAATGCGAATGTTATTGAGCAGCCACGGACTGACTGGCATCATGACCACCATGACCAGCATGAAGCCCGTCGTCAACCACTGAACGGTCGACGCGGGGATGTTGAAGTAATGCATCAAGGTCGGGTACGCCGTCGACAGCGATGATTGGCTGATCGACATGGTAAAGGTCCCGGCGAGTAACGTCCAAATAAAGGCCAGGTGACTGTAAGGCCGCCCGTTTAAATCAATTGCTTCCTGCATGAAATTCCCACTCCCTTATGCCTACTTTAGAAACATTATTAACTGGAACCTATTCTAGTCCTTTTCGGAAGTCCTGTAAAATGATTGGGCCGTTATCGCCTTATGCAATCAAGTTACTTCTCTGTAAATCTCTGGTACAATGGTACTAATTGGCAGTTGGTAACCTTACCAACCCAGCGGACTACGCAAGGAATTGAGGGTAAAACATGGATTTAGTCGCATATTTAACGGATGAAATCAATTTTCTAAAGGAACAAATGGAACGGGCCGAGGAAGAAAAGGACAACGCCATGCATTTCTTGTGTGACGCACGCATCACCGAAGCCAAACGAATCTTAGACCAAGTCAACGACGGTAAGATCACCAGTCTAAAGGCTTAGCAACTCGGGCGCTGTGGAGCAAATCTGCGGGGCCTATTCTATTACAACTGGCAATAGCTGTCTTGACACACAAACTGACGGACACTGTCTGAATTGGTTCAAGCCCCGTGACGACCTAGTTCAGATATGGTCGGCGTGATCTACTACCGATTGTAAGCGGCACAGTCAGCACAATATCCAAGCAAAAATCTAACATTCACAACTAACACCAAAGCCATTGGCGACATGCCAGTGAAAAACGTTATGTGGCCAAGTCGGCGGCTGGTGGGTACGGAACCCCGTGGAAGTTCTCTTAGACCGGATGATTTTCCCGGCCTTAGAGAACTGGCCAACTTTGAGACTCGCTCCATGAGGCTCAAGGTTGCCCTGAAGACCGCTCTTTGGCTTCAGGTCTGCCTCACCGGGTGGAGTACCCACCAGCCGCCGACGCCCCCCACCAAACAATTTTTACCGAGGACGAGTCGCCGAAATGGCAGAATTGGTGTAAATTAGAAGAGTACGATAATTTTAGAGGAGGCAACACGTTGATTACACTTAAATCAGATCGTGAAATTGAAAAAATGGCTGCATCCGGTGCCGTTCTGGCCGGTGTGCACGTTGGCTTACGGGACATCATCAAGCCCGGTATCTCAACTTGGGAAATCGAACGCTTTGCCAACAAATACATTGCTGAACACGGCGCTACCCCATCCGAAAAAGGATTCGAAGGCTACAAATACGCTACTTGTGTCAGTGTTAACGATGAAGTGGCCCACGCCATTCCTCGTAAGGAATTGTTATTAAAGGAAGGCGACATTGTCGCTGTCGACATGACCGTCAACTTGGACGGCTTTGAAAGTGACTCTTGCTGGACTTACGCCGTTGGTAAGATCAGTCCAGAAGCCCAACATTTGATGGACGTCACCAAGAAGTCCCTCTACTTGGGAATCGATCAAGCCGTTGTTGGCAACCGGATCGGTGACATTGGTCACGCCATCCAAGCCTACACTGAAGGCCAAGAACACATGGGCGATGTCCGTGAATTGATCGGCCATGGGATTCAACCCACCATGCACGAACAACCAAACGTGCCGAACTACGGTGAAGCGGGTCGCGGCCTGCGTTTGCGTGCCGGCATGACCATCACCATCGAACCCATGATCAACCTGGGGACTTGGGAAATCGCTTCACGGGAAACCGACGACAAGTCTTGGGAATACTACGTCACGGCTGACGGGTCACTGTCCGCACAATACGAGCACACCTTGGTCATCACCGACGATGGTCCCAAGATCTTAACGTCACAAGATCCCGACATCGACGCTAAATACTTACTCTAATCTAGGAGGGTCTGCGCATGGCACTGACGAATCATACCCCGGAGGACAAGGTCCAACAGATTTTTGACCACATTGCCCCCCAATATGACCAAATGAACAGCGTGATCAGCTTGGGCACACACCGCATCTGGCGAAAAAAAGTGATGCAGACCATGACCATCAAACCGGGCGACTTTGCCCTGGACTTGTGCTGTGGCACGGGTGACTGGACGTTGGCTTTGGCTGACGCCGTTGGTCCCGCAGGTCACGTGGTCGGCCTGGACTTTAGCCCGGTCATGTTGACCCAGGCCACAGCGAAGGTCCGCGTAGCAAACCGTGAAGACCGCGTCACGCTGCGTCAGGGAGACGCCATGCACCTGCCCTACCCAGACAACAGCTTTAACGTGGTGACGATTGGCTTTGGCCTGCGCAACGTTCCGGACGCCAACCAGGTTCTCCGGGAAATGGCGCGCGTCGTCAAGCCTGGCGGCCAGGTGGTCTGCTTGGAAACATCGCAACCGACGAATCCGATTGTGCATGCCGGCTGGCAGCTATACTTTGGTCATGTGGTTCCATTGATGGGCCGCGTGGTGGCGCACCATTACCAGGCCTACAACTACCTGCAGCAGTCCACGCACCGCTTCGTATCGGTCGACGAACTGGCCACGATGTTTCGCAAGGCTGGTCTCGCCAAGGTCCACTACACCCAGTTCAATCTCGGGGCAGCGGCCGTCCACTTTGGAACCAAACCTTACTAATTAAATCCTAAATAGCAGGAGTTCCCACTCCGCAACTCATCAGTTGCGGGATGGGAACTCTTTTTAATGACAATTTAAGGCCGGTCTAGCACACCTACTTCGACGCAGAAGACCGTGACAATCAGCCTGCCACTACCTCCACGTACTCATTCACAATGCCCATTTACAAAATATAATTAAAAATATCTGCCCCCTATTTTACAGATGTATATTGAACTTTATTCACAAGAAGCATACAATAAAGCTGTAGCTGTAAGCGCTATCATAGCTATTTATTTCTTTCCCTTTCGCATTTAAAGGAGGCAATTTTTATGAGCACACGTGACATAGCAAACGTCTTGTGGTTCAATGAATTACATCGTGAGGATGTTAGCCTAGTTGGTGGTAAGTCTTCTTCATTAGGAGAAATGACTTCTTCAATGGATCTACCAGTCCCTTATGGGTTCGCGACTACGGCAAGTGCATACCGATACTTTATGCAAGCAACTGGATTGAATGACAAAGTTAGCACATTACTTAATGGCATTAAGGACTACGAGAACTCAGACGAACTGCACCAAGCATGTACGCAGATTCGTGATCTGATCGTTGGCGCCAAGATGCCAGATGATTTGGCCGCTGATATTAAAAAAGCTTACGCCGATTTATCAGAAAAAATGGGTCAAGAAAATCCTTTCGTGGCGATTCGTTCTTCTGCCACGGCCGAAGACTTGCCGGATGCCTCATTCGCAGGTCAACAGGAATCCTATCTAAATATTAAAGGCGCAGATGATGTAGTTGACCGTGTTCAAAGATGCTACTCATCACTATTTACTGACCGTGCCACCTACTACCGTTACAAGCAACAATTCCCATATGAAAAAGTAGCTTTGTCGGCAGCTGTTCAAATGATGGTCTTCTCCAAGGCTTCAGGGATCATGTTCTCAGTCGATGTTTCCAACGGTGATGACTCCAAGATCGTGATCGATGGGATTCGTGGTTTGGGTGAATATATTGTTTTAGGCAAAGTCACCCCTAACCACTTTGTCATTGATAAGAAATCCTTGAAGATCGTTGACAGGAACGTGGTTAAACAAACCATTCAGTTAATGCGTGGTCCTGACGGCGGGACTGTCGAAGAAGCGGTTCCTGAAGAGTTACAGGACAAACAAGTCATTACGGATGAACAAGTCACCGAGTTGGCCGGCTATGCTAGGAAGATCGAAGAGCACTACGGCTGCTACATGGATATGGAATACGCGCTGGACGTTAACACCAACCGCCTTTGGATCGTGCAAGCTCGTCCAGAAACCTTCTGGTCACAAAAGAAAAAGGAAAATGGTTCCGATACCGACACTGATACTGGAGATGATAACGTGGTTGCAGAATCAGATGCTAAAGCTGTTGTTCGTGGTTTGCCAGCCAGCCCTGGTGTTGCTAGTGGTGTTGTTCACGTCATCGACGACCCTAAGGATATCGATCAATTTAAGAAGGGCGAAATCCTGGTAACGTTAATGACTTCTCCTGACTGGGTTCCAGCCATGAAGAAGGCCGCTGCCATTGTGACGAATAATGGTGGGATGACTTGTCACGCTGCCATTGTCTCTCGTGAAATGCAGATTCCATGTATCGTTGGGACTGGGAGCAAGGGTAACGCCGCAACCGATGCCATGAAAGACGGCGATATCGTCACCGTTGATGCTAAGAACGGGATCGTCTACAACGGTAAAGTTGAAGCGCTGCTTAAGAAGCCGGGTGCCGAGAACCAAGCTGGCGGACAAGTCGTTGCGGCAGAAACCTTTGCCCCAACTGCAACCGGTGTCATGATGAACTTAGGTGACCCTGATCTGGCCGACAAGTATTCAACCCTGCCAGCAGATGGTATTGGGCTGATGCGTGAAGAGTTCATCTGGACCTCATTTATTCACGAACACCCACTGTACTTGATCGAACAAGGTCATCCAGAAAAAGTTGTCGACATGCTGGCCGAAGGTGTATCTAAGGTTGCTCGGGCAATGGCCCCTCGCCCCGTTGTTCTTCGTCTTTCCGACTTCAAGTCCAGCGAATACCGTAACCTTAAGGGTGGCGAAAAGTATGAACCGAACGAACCAGCCGACTTATTAGGTTGGCGTGGAGCTTCTCGTTACTACGATCCGAAATATATCGAAGCCTTCAAGCTCGAATTGGAAGCCGTTAAGAAGGTCCGCAACGACTTTGGCCTGAAGAACTTGAACGTGATGATTCCGTTCGTTCGTAAAGTTGAGGAAGCCCAAAAGATCACCGAGATCATGAAGGAACAAGGATTAGTTAGAAATGCCGACTTCAAGGTCTACATGATGGCTGAAATTCCTTCAAACATTATCTTGGCTGACAAATTCAATGAATTCGTCGATGGTTACTCCATTGGCTCCAATGACTTAACCATGTTGCTGCTCGGCTGTGACCGGAACAACGATACCGTGTCACCACTGTTTGACGAACGTAATCTTGCCGTTAAACGGGCTATCCGGCACCTGATCAAGACTGCCCACAAGGATGGCCGGACCGTTTCCATCTGTGGCCAAGCACCTTCAGAATTCCCAGACTTCACTAACTTCTTGATTCAAAGCGGGATCGACTACGTCTCTGTTAACCCAGACATGGTCAAAGAAACCAAGCGTAACGTTGCCCACTTCGAACAAAGAATTATGTTGGACAAGGCGACGGGGAATGGGTTACAAGACCCAACCGATTATGAATGGTAATCTAAAAACCTTCTCTTAGACGATTCACTAGAGAACTAGAAAAGCTCGGACCATTTCCATGGCCACGAGCTTTTTTGGTTCTTTTCGATTAACGTTACTAAAGGTTGAAAGTATCCAAATAATGTTTAAGCCCGATATAACAAGGATGTTACCGTGAAAATTAGGCAACTTAGTCCATCCTTCGCCTTACCGGCCGCCAGATATGGGCTGGAACGGTGCGGACACAACTTGAAGCCTCGCAAGTGCCGAGTCTTCAAGCTTGGTCTTCTGCTAAGTCGACGGGAGATCACCGTCAACTAAGCAGAACGACGCGCCTGAGCCCATATCTGGCGGCCTCTCGGCTTACACAGCGACTTTCTGTCGACTAGGAAGATGAGCGTAAAATCGTTATCAGTTGAACCAAAGATATTGAGTCCGCAAGATTCTCAGCAGTTGTTGTAATAGAACACAACCTGAGCCGGAGGAGGTCAGGGATGCAGCCAGCCGTGGTAATGGTCTAGGCTGGCGTCCTTGCTAGCCTAGACCATGGGCGACTTTTAAGACGCGCGTTTTTCGCGGCTTAAAAGCGAGCGAGAAGACTGGTGTTCTCCCAGTCTGAAGCGTCCTCACAGCAGGCGGAATCCCTGGCAGCCGTAGTGCGACCAATTTAATCTAATGGCAAGTATCCCCCACTAGCCGTCTGTAATTTATATTATTTTTCAATTCAAACATTCCACAAACCGTTCATGGGCGTTGCCATTAGGCCAAAGAAAAGGCCTCAATTTGCCGCAATAATTTCTGGTTATCATTTAACCGTGCAAAGGCCGCCGCATCCTGTAGATCCTGCCGAATGGCGGCGGGATCAGCGTGCTGATCTCGTCGGTTAGTTGCTCGTTGGTAGAGAATGCGCGCTAGATAGTAGGTCACATGGTATTGCGCACAGACCTTAACGCCGTATGTCAGCAGGTCGTTGCTGGTTTCCAAGTCATTGATCTTGCCATAGAAGCACCCGGTATAGTAGACGACGTTCAAAGCCCGCCAAACGTTATGCCGGTTCTTAAAGCTCAGCTCCCGTGCTTCACCAGCCACCTTGTTGAAGTAAAACGTTGCACGGTCATCATCGCCATGATTGCTATAGGCGATTCCCATCCCCGTGTAAGCCAGCGTCGAATACATCGAGTGGTGCCCTTCGTCAAAACGGTTTAAAATTTGTGAAAAATCATAGAGGGCATCCGCAATCGTCCCACCATTGAGCGCGGTCAGATAACCGCGGATAAAGTAAAAGCGCATTTGAAAGTTGACGGTCCCGTTCGTCGGGTCCCCCAGCTGTTGCAAGCTATCTTTAACTTGGTCGTACTCCCCCTGTAACAATTGAAACTCTGCTTGTTCCAGCGCTTTTGAGCGTACAGAATCCTCATCATGATTCAATGGGAAGAGATCGTTTAAGGTCAGTTCCAACCGGTCACAGAGTTGCAGTAAAATTTTTAACGACGGCACCTTGCCGTTTCGTTCGAATTTGCTCAAGGTCGCCTGCGTACAGATTCCCCGGGCCAGCTGGTCCTGCGACAGATGGAGTCGCTTTCGCGTTTCGATAAAGATATCAACATTCATTTAAATTAGCCATCCCTTAACCATTATGCGCCTATTATAACAATCCAAACGACTGACGACTAGTCCTGCCAGCCATGATTTTCGCGATCCCAGTCGCGCTTCCGACTGCCGGAGACAAATGGGTTGCCCGCCACCGTGTAGCGCAGCGGACGATCCTGCCAACTGCCGGCGCTCACCCCCACACGAGAGGTCGCCGCAATATGTCTGGGCCGCCGCGTGATATTAGGGGTAATCGTCAATTTATTCTCGCCCAACATCGTTCGGTTCAAGTCCTTGGACTGAATCCCCAACGCCGCCATCAGCTTCCCCGGGCCATTGGTCACGTCCGGAATGGGCTTGTCGCGATTCTGCTGCATGAGGTCCAACCCCTGATGCGGTTCGATGCCGCGAATCAGGATTCCTTGCGGCGTGCCTTCCAGTTGGGTCGCCACGTCGAACATGTAGTATCCCCGTAAAATATAAATGTAAATCGTCCCCGGCGCATCATACAGGGCTGCGTTGGCCGCCGTATACCGCCCATTAAACGCATGGGCTGCCGTGTCCTGTTCGCCAAGATAGGCCTCGGCCTCAACGATCCACCCGCTCATGATGCCCGCTGGCGTGTCGTAAACCAACTCGTGGCCCAATAGTTCCTGAGCAATTTGTTCAGTTGGTCGACCCGTATAGAAATCGCCAATTGTCTTCTGCATGATAAAACTCCCCTCTGAAACGGCTATGCTAAAATGGACCCATGGAGATGATCTTTTATGGCAATCAAATGCGAACGAATTTACACGAAACCCGCTGATCTCAACGGTTATCGTGTTCTAGTCGACCGCTTATGGCCCCGTGGGATTTCTAAAGTCAACGCGCAACTCGCCACGTGGGAAAAAGAGATTGGTCCCTCGACCGACCTCCGCAAATGGTTTAATCACGAACCCGAAAAGTTTCCGGAGTTTCAACAACGCTACCTGGCCGAATTACAGGCTAATCCGGCCCTCTCAGACTTCTTAGACCTGCTGGCGGGCCAGTTACCCGACCAAGACGTTATCTTGCTCTACGGCGCTAAGGACGAGACCCACAACCAAGCTGTCGTCTTAAAGGATTTTCTGCTTAAACGACTGGCAGACCGAGTACCCGCTGAACGGCTGCAAGACTGAGATCGTCCGTTTTTGCCAACATCGCGTCTGCACCGGGTAACGGCTTAACATTGATACCAATCGTCAGGCAACCGGCAGCCGTGGCTGCTTGCACACCAGTCACGGTATCCTCTAAGGCCACACACCGTTGCGGGGCTTGATCGATCAACTTAGCGGCCGCGAGATAGACATCTGGCGCCGGCTTACTGGCGCGCAGGTCTTCGGCCGCAACAATCTTGGTGAAGACATGGCTTAATCCCAGTCGGGCAATTTCGGCTGGCGCGTTCGTCGAAGCTGAGGCAAGTGCCACCGGATAGTCAGTGGCCAGCAGCTCGTTGAGAAAAGCGGTGATCCCGGGTAACCGGTTTGCCGGCGTCATTTGTGCGACAAACTGGCGGTATAACTCGTTTTCATGGTCAGTAATGGCTAACAATTGCTCTTCACTGAACTCATTTTGGCGATCCACGGAAGATAGAATCGTTATGAGCGAGTCGTGACGGCTCATGCCAGGCAGCACGCGCGTTAATTCGGCCGTCCAAGGGACCCGCAGCTCGGCCGCAATCGCCTGCCAAGATGCCAAATGGTACTGCCACGAGTCCGCAATGACCCCATGAAGATCGAATAAAAATCCTCGAATTGGGCTAGTTTGCATCGTCAACTCCCCCTTACCGTGACCGTTTTAGTAAGGTATATTATACACCAAAAGGGTTCCCGCCTAACTAGCGAGAACCCCTTTTGTTTAGCGAATCACAATAACTGAAACGTCAGACTTTTTGGCCAGCCGCAACCCGATGGCGCCGGGATGACCATGGCTAGCAAAATCAACGTCGGCCCCACAGACAACTAAGTCCGGTTGAAAGTCCGGAATAATCTTCTGTAAAACCACGTCGTCCACATCGCCACCTTCGGCAATAATGGACCGCACATCGTTGACACCAAAGGCCTGGGCCTTCGCTGCGTACTCTTGAACAATGTTTCGCAAGTGGTCACGTTTTTCATTTAATTTCGTAGGCATTAGTGATTCATAGATACTAATGTCATCACTCTCCAGGACGGACGCAATGCCCAGGTGCGCCTGATAATCGCGCGCCATAGTCAGTGCAAAGCGAAACGCCCGACTGGTTGATGGCCGGTCGTCCTCATCGATGGTAATCAAAATTCGCCGGAAAAACAGCGGATTGGTCGCTTCGTCGTTGGTACTTTCATCTGCCATAAATATAATTCCCTCCAATGGATGATTCGGCTTCATTGTATCATAACTAAACTAAAAATCGTACTGTAAGTGAGTAAGTAGATTGATGGTAATTGGTCGCACTGCGGCTGCCAGGGATTCCACCTGCTACGGGGAACGCCTCCAGCCTGTGGTACGGGCTTCCGGCTCGCCTGAAAGCCACGAAAACCACGTGTCTCTCAGGTCGTCCCACGATGTAAGCCGGGAAAGAACCCCGGCTTACATCGTCGACACAGCAGGCTCCATCCCTGTCCTCCTCCGGCTTCGATTGCAATCTGACTGCTGAATCCAGTTGAGTCCTCGAATGCTTGTGTACAGTGGTCAGTTACCTACGCATTTTTTCACTGTCATATGACATGAAAAATTATAATTTAACCTTAACCATGGCAATAAATCCAATGGCTATAACGACTATATTACTGGCATTAGCATGAGCTTAATTAGAATTGAAGGTCACTGTTTCTAAATCAATCTGACAGTTAAAATCAGTCAGAGCCGGAGGAGGCCAGAGGTGTAGCCAGCCGTGGTAATGGCGTTGGCTGGCATCTTTGCTAGCCTACACCATAGGCGACTTTGAAGACACACGGTTTTAGTGTGGCTTCAAATCGAGCGAGAAGCCCGCTCCACAGGCTGAAGCGTCCCCACAGCAGGTGGAACCTCTGGCAGCCACAGTGCGACCAATTTCAACCAGTCCTAAACCAGTCCCGAAAGACAACAGTACCCGCAACCGATAACGACTGCGGGTACTGGTTTTATTTGATTTAATTAATTACCGTGCGTGGTCTGGGGACAAGATCATTGGCCCGCGAACGGCACGTGGCAATTCGACCGTGATGCGGCGAATAACCACGGGCTGTGGTACCACAACGGGTGCTGGCTTTGGCTTGGCTGCTAACATGTGCCAAATGGAATGTAGCAACAAGATGCAGACAAACATCAATGGGAACCCCGCAATCGTCGAAACCGTTTGAACGGTCTTGAAGCCACCGACCATCACGATCCCGAAGGAGAAGATGATGAAGACAACGACCCAGATCATCCGGTTCCAGCGACTAGGTTCTTCGCCATCATCCAAGTTAAGACTGGTAAATGATGAGACGATGAAGGCGGAAGACGAAATCGTCGTCGCCAAGAAGATGAAGCAGGAGATACAGTACAAGGCTAAGATGATCATCTTAAATGGCAACGTCGCAATCACCGTGGCAACCACGGCAGCTTGACCCTGTGTATTTAAGATGTGGACCAAGTTAACGGCCCCGGTCCGTTGCAGCCACAAGGAGTAACCCCCAAAGATGGCGTAGAAACTCATGCAACCTAAGGCCCCGTACGTTAACATCCCGACTAAGACCTGACGAATTGTCCGGCCCTTAGAGATGCGGGCAATAAACAGCCCCATCACTGGCATGTAGGACAACCACCAGCCCCAGTAGAAAATCGTTTCCTGCTGAGCGGTAGTGTCCCCACCGTTAGGCAAGGTGTTGGTCGACATGGCGATAAATTTCTGCGCCATCAGGCCAATACTGTTCGTTTCAGAATTTAAAATGTAAACTGTTGGTCCGATAATTAAAATAATAGCCAATAATCCTAGCGCCGTCCAAATATGAGCGGAACTTAAGCGGTTGATCCCACCGTTCAGGCCATGGAAGACCGTGACGGCAAACAGGATAAACAGAATGATAAAGAGTTCAATTTTTAGCATTAAATTATCTTGAACACCGGTAAGCCGGCTGAGGACTTTGGAGATAATCGGAATTTCCATCCCAACAGATGACCCGATACCGCCCATGATGCCGAAGACGACCAGGAAGTCAACCACGTGACGGGCAACGACTTTTCCCTTGCTATCGCCTTGAAGACTAGTGATGGCGGCGCTGACCCGTTGGACCTTACCATGCTTGACGTACAAGACGTAAGCAATCGCAATCGTGGCCGGCGCAAACATCATCCACGCCATTGGCCCCCAGTTGAATTGGCCCAACATGTGAGCGGCACTGTACGCATTGCTGGAGAATGGCTTGAAGCCAAACGCCGGATGCTGCAAGTACCGTAACGGATCAACGATCGACAGCATTAGGATGCTGGCATCGATAGCCGTTGCGAACACCATGCTCCCCCACTGAAAGTTGCTGTAGTGAGGCTTGTCATCGGGATCGCCCAATTTGACTTTCCCAAACTTACCAAATGCCAAATACATAAAAAATAAAAAGTTGACCACGTACACCATCATATATGCCCATGACATGCGAGTATCAATCCAGTTCAATATTGAACTTAGTGTGGCTTGCAGTTGACTCCCACCTAAGATAAATAGCAATGACGCGAGAATAAATAAAACGATGGTTGGCACGAATACTAACTTATCAATATTTTTACGCGCTAAAATAAATAATCCTCCTCATTTGTTTCCTGAAAGCCAGGCTTCCAGCGGATGATGTCCGGTGAGATTGTACGAAAAAAGCGCTGTAGCTGGGGTCGTCATGCGAGCCACCTGTACAGCGCTTAAACGTTAAATACAAATTGCCTTTGTCAATCTCTCTGAAACGATATCCAAAGTCTATTATACGCGGTCAAATTAATTAGTAAAATCTTGCGGATGGATAAGTTTTTTCTGCTGGAAATAAAGCGGTTACACAGCCGATAGCCATAGTAATCTAAGAATATGATTAGAATTTAGACCTTGGGCCGTTTGACCCTACTTTTTCAACTTATCTGGCCATTGTTCGCGGGCCTGCTGATCACCGTCAGCGCTGTTGTCGATCTGCTTGATAATCCGTGCTGGATTGCCGGCAATCACGACGTCATCACCGAAAGATTTAGTAACCACGGAGCCGGCACCGACGACCACGTTATTTCCCAGGGTGACCCCGGGTAAAATGGTCACGCGGCCACCTAACCAGGCGTTATCGCCGATGGTAATTGGCGCGCCCATTTCAACATCGTTGTTCCGCGCCATCGCGTTCAACGGATGAACCGGCGTGTACAGGCCAATGTTCGGGCCAAAATAGCAGTGTTCCCCAATCGTGATTGGGCAGGTGTCCAGGAAGGTCATATCGTAGTTACCATAGAAATGGTCCCCGATATGAATATTCCAGCCATAGTCAAACATGAAGCTGGCCTCGACGAAGAAGTCATCCCCCGTGTCCGCAATCAATTCCTTGTAAGCGGCGTTACGCTGCTTGTTGTCGTCCAACTGATTGGCTGCCTTGAGTTGCTTCCGTGCTAAAACGCGGCGGTCGATCAGTTCCTTATCGAATTGTTCGTAGGGCTGACCGGCTGTCATTTTTTCCCGTTCTGTTGCCATATCATCAATCACTCCTCTTGCCCTCATGATACCACACTGCTTAAACCGGACTGTTGCTACATCCATTTGCGCTGCGACGGCAAAGAATCCCGCCTAACATCGTCGACACAGCTGGCTACATCCCTGGCCGCCTCCGACTCTGATTGGTTATAGCACCTCATTTACTTAGTCATTAGTCCACACCAAGAAAGCAAGTAAGTGTATTAACTATTCAACATAAAAAGACAGTTCATACTTTCTTTCCAAACTAAAAAAGGTCGCGACCATTCTCAGTCACAACCTCCGTTTTAATTTCCAATATATGTCTCGCTAGCTTTCAGCTGACGTGGGCCGCGTTGGCATGGTTTGTTCCCGTAGAATCCAGGTAATGCCGTATGCATCAACGATTTGCCCCATCTTGCCACCAGTTACCTTGGAGAAGGGACTGATGACCTTGACGTCCGACTTAACCAGTCGTTGGTAAAGCGCATCGAGTGCTTTAACACTGGCACTATCATCTTCGTCCACGGCAAGCATCAATGAAATCAGCGTCGATGATGTCGGCTGACCCATTAAAGCATCTGCACATTGAACATCTAAGCCCAAGATACGAAAGCCACCATTCATGGTCATCTGGTCCAGATCCACTGTTGGTTCCAACCCAAACTGCTCGACCTCCGTGGCTGTTGGGCTAACCCGATAAACATCGGTCGCACCAAAGACACTTTGATAATAGGCAATGGCCTCTTTGGCATTTTCAAACTCCAAATATGGAATTAATTTTGCTTGCATGATTCGGTACCCCATTTACTTACTATTTTTTAAGATGTGTTTGGCTAGCCCCTAGCTGACGGGTACTAGTCCCCCCAATTAGCTGACCCACAGGTAAAATCTAGGTCTCATTATACCCTTAATTATCACCGAACGGTAGGTTTCGCAGACTCTGGGCGATATCTGCCACT
Organism: Levilactobacillus andaensis; assembly: GCF_016861695.1. Lineage (GTDB taxonomy): Bacteria > Bacillota > Bacilli > Lactobacillales > Lactobacillaceae > Levilactobacillus > Levilactobacillus andaensis. The sequence goes on from NZ_BOLP01000024.1 coordinate 16,172, forward strand.
GATTGCTCCGTATCCGCCTGATGTTTCATTTCTGGCGTACTAGCTGGCGTCGAAGCCTGTGTTGGCGCGGGTTTGACCGTCTTTACTGGCCGACTAGCGTCCTGATGCATGCCGTCCATTGTTTCATTCAGTAAATGGTCGACAAAGACGTTCCCTTGATTGGTCGCATGGCCTTTCGTCCACTGATAGGTTAAGTGGCTAAATTGTGGCAATAACCGATCGACATCCTGCCAGAGTTCCGCGTTAACTAGCGGCCCGGCACTACGTTTCCAGCCGCGGCGTTTCCACCCCGCCAGCCAACCTTTGGTGATAGCATTCAAGACATACTGCGAGTCCAAAACGAATTGGATTCCCGTCTGTGTTTGTCCTAAATCCACCAAACGTTGCAACGCGTTACGAAAAGCCATAATTTCCATGCGATTATTGGTCGCCCCAAACTCACCAGCGGATCCGGTCACAGCCTGATCTGGCAACTCAATCCGGTACGCCCACGCGGCCTTGTCGACCGACCGCACGTGACCACCGGCAACGTTACCGGTGTTGCGTGAGCCACCATCTGTATAAACCGTGATGGTTGGCACAACGGTGGTTGTCTGCGTGCTTGTCCCAGTCGCTGATTTTTGCGCTGGCTTCGACGTGCTAGTCGCTTTAGCCGTCATGAATGCCTTCGCGCCTGCCTCCGTCGTAAAACTTTTGTACTGTGCACCTGAAAAGCCACTAACTTGTTTTTGTGTTTCCGGCCAAGTCCGGTAGATTCCCGGTTGCCGGCCCCGCCGAACTGCGTAGTATTTCTGTGCCAAATGTATCCCCGCTTTCGAACTAATGTATGCTAGTTTACCATACTTTATCCTGGTGCTGGTCATATCCGCCATTACCACATTTGTGTACCCGTTACCATCCCAATTCCCCCTAGATAAACTTTTTTCGGTAGTTGACCGTCAGAACCGCAAAATTGCCTAAATTTTAAAGGGTAAATTGTTTCCATAACTTTTAGATTATGCTAACCTAGTAAGTGTGAATACTGGCCGGAGACTGTCATTTTCACTTATTTTTTCAATCTTTGAGGGGGTTTTTTATGAAGAATCCGATTCGTGCAACCATTATTTCCGTCGACCAAGCCCGTGCTATGTTGAAAGACCAGCACGAACAACGCGACGAACGTTTTCCACAACTCGCCATCTCCGGTCAATACATCTTACCAGACTACCGGTTAACCCGTAAGCGTGAAGCTTTCAAAATTCGGAAACATACTTTTTTAAAGCGCCACTTCCGGTCTTACGTCGCCTTTGACTCCGACAACGGCCAAACGCTGTGGATCCACAATTTCCCTAGCCTGTCTGAAGCGTGCTTCTGGTTAAACACCGGCTTAAAACCCGGCGACACCGATTCCACCAAGTCTTATCAGGATTGGAAAGGCGAACACGCCGACGAAATTGAGGTCTTAAAGGATCAGCTCCGCGCGCAACACAAGGAAAAGAAACAACCCGCTGCGCCGAAGCCGTTAACCGTAGCCGCCGTCAAGAAAGCACATGCTAAAAAATAATTGACCAAATAAGCGCCCCGGTAAAATTCTACCGCAGCGCTTTTCGTTTGCTTAATTTTTACCTGAACAATTACAGATTCATGTGAACTTGCTTAGGGTCCGTCTTCACGATGGTCTTGCCATGGTGAATGGAGTAGAGCACTTCTGAACGTTGGTTCAAAGCGTTGTAGAAGTTATCGTTGTTCATGATCACCAAGTTGGCTGGCTTGCCGACTTCGATGCCGTAGTGGTCGGTCACATGCATGGCCTTAGCGCCGTGAGTTGTGACGAATTGATATGAATTCATGATGTCATCGTAGCCCATCATTTGGGTCACGTGAATCCCCATGTGAAGGGAATCTAACATGTTGCCATCGCCCATTGGGTACCAAGGGTCTTTAATGTCGTCTTCACCAAAGGCAACGTTCACCCCGGCAGCATTCAATTCCTTGACCCGGGTCAAGCCCCGACGCTTAGGATAAGTATCGAAACGGCCGCCCAAGTGGGTATTGATCAGTGGGTTAGAAATCATGTTGATGTGGGACATCTGCAGCAAACGCATCAGCTTGTAGGCGTAAGCGTTGTTGTATGACCCCATCGCCGTGGTATGGCTGGCCGTGACCTGATCGCCCAGACCGGTTTCTAAGGCCAACGTGGCCAGCGTTTCCAGTCCACGAGAAGCAGGATCGTCGATTTCGTCACAGTGCGCATCAACGAGTTTTCCATACTTCTGTGCCAATTCAACGGCGAAGTGGAGTGATTCCACGCTGTATTCGCGGGTGAATTCGAAATGAGGAATGGCCCCGATAACGTCGACGCCCAGCTTAGCCGCCTGTTCCATCAGTTCTTTACCATGAGGGAAGGATAAGATTCCTTCTTGAGGGAACGCAACCAATTGGAGTTCAATAAAGTCTTTGACTTCATCCCGAACCTCAATCAAAGCCTTAAGCGCCGTCAAGCTAGGATCGGTAACGTCCACGTGCGACCGAACGAATTGAATACCGTTAGCTGCTTGACGTTCCAAAGCCATCCGTGCCCGCGTCTTAACGTCTTCGATGCTCAACGTCTTCTTCCGTTCGGACCAGATCCGAATCCCGTCAAATAACGTTCCTGATTGGTTCCATTCGGGGTCCCCGGCCGTCATGGTACTGTCCAAATGAACATGTGGATCAACGAATGGCGGGATGATCAGTTTGTTCTGAGCATCGATCACCTCTTCGTTATCTTGGGGCGTTAAATGGTCGGCAATGGCTGTAAATTTGCCATCCTCGATTCGAATATCTTGTGGTTGCTTGGCGTTTTCAATACGTCCTTGTTGAATTAACATGCGTACTTTCCTCCTGGTCGATTTAACGAACATTTTCAATAAAAACCGGAGATTGTCAATCCCAGCAGTAACAGCGTGCTATCAGTGATTATTCCAATCGTAGCGGCAATCGCAACCACCGTTGTTGGTATCAGACACCACCATGGCCCCCGGCGTGCAGAACGAACAATCCCTATTAAGCTTATCACAGTTAGTGCTAATCCGAACGTTAAAGTCAGTGGTTCGTTGGGAAAGTAACGATACAACGTGCCCACCGACCCCATCACAGCGACCCAGCTGGCGATAATTCCGATAACACACCAACTCAATGGCCGGACAACTTCTGTTCTCATGGCAACTTTCCCCCTCTGAAATGGCTGTACGATTGGCAACCTTGTGATACCGTCGCCTTACCGGCCGGCAGATATGGGCTGGAGCGGTGCGGGCACAACTTGAAGCCTCGAAAAAGCCGAGTCTTCAAGCTTGGCCTTCTGCTAAGCCGGCCAGGATCGCCGACTAAGCAGAACGACGCGCCTGAGTCCATATCTGCCGGCCTCTCGGCTTACCTTGTAGTTCTGTGGTCATGTGAGATAATGACTATGAATTCGCTATTTCATCAACTATGAGCACAAGAGTTGAGTAAATCTCAACGTGCGAGTGACAGTGCATAGTTGGCATTAGGCGTCATTTGGAACAAACCTTACTATAATCGCTAGTACTGATTAGGAGTCCTAACAATTATGATACATAGGTCATCTCAATTCATTCACCAACACCGCTAATCCCTTATCCCGCATGGCTTAAGGGCGCAAGTTAGTATAACGAAATTTATACCCGTTATCGTTGGCCTTTGCCTAGTCACTTATGCTATGCTGAGGCTATTCTAAAGTTAAAGCGGAGGTTCGATGAATCATGGTTGTTAATTCTTATCCACAAGCCCTCACCATTGCCGGGTCCGATAGCGATGGCAGTGCCGGTATGCAGGCCGATTTACACACCTTTTTCGCCCGCAAAGTTTACGGGGCGTCCGTTATTACCGCTTGCGTGGCCGGCAACTCTTACGGTATTCACGCCAGCGTTCCCATGCCCACCGATTTCATTGATCAAGAATTTGCGGACCTTGCCGCTGACTACCATATTCGGGCAGCCAAGACGGGGATGCTCGCTGACTCGGAACTGATCAACGATGTCGTAAAAAACTATCAAAAAGCGGACTTTGGACCGCTAGTCGTTGATCCCGTCATCATGACTAAGCACGGCAATCAGCTCTTGGAAGAGAGTGCGTTCAACACGCTACGTACCGCGCTACTCCCATTAGCCACTGTCCTCACCCCAAACTTTTACGAGTCCGAAAAAATTGCGGAAATGGACATTACGTCCGCCGCTGATATGGTTAAGGCCGCGCACAAAATGCAACAGATGGGTGCCAAGAACATCATTGCCAAAGGGAGCCACGCCGAGACCGATCAGACCGAGGTCCGCGACTTTGTCCTACTCGAATCCGGTGAGGAGTTCTGGTTAAGCGAACCTTACCACCAAACTGACCGGGTCAACGGTACTGGTGACTCACTTTCGGCATGTATCACAGCTGAATTAGCTAAGGGAACGCCCATGAAACGGGCTATTGAAATTGCCAAGCAGTTCGTCAACACGGCAATCGGCAGCCCCATTGAAGTCGGCCACAAGTTCGGCCCCGTCAATCACTGGGCGGCTCAGGACCGCGATTATTAAAAATTTCCATCAGAGGTGTTGTGGCGAAAGTTACAGCGCCTTTTTACTTAGACTCACCAGCGGTCAGGCCGCCAAGTACGCCCGTCGACCTCGCCTTGTAATTGGTCATTACGCCGATCTTGTTCGGCGACCAACTTATCTAATGCCAGCCAAAACGCCCGGTCGGTGAACTGGGCCTGTTGGCTGGCCAACGTTTCAATTTGAGTGTGTAACCATTCCGCTTGCTCAGTCATCTTCCTGCTCCTTAATCATGGCCAACGTATCGGCCAACGCTTCGATATCGTCCTTTTGTTGCTCAAATTCCGCTTGAATCAGCCGGCCAGTCGCCTGCTGTTCCGGTGGCAGCTGATCGATCATCGCGGGCAATTTATGGGTGAACCAGGCTTGGCGCTGTTCTAAACTATCCGGCTGAGGTTGCGTGAGATAACGCTGGTAGTCCACGACCAGTTGTAATTTTTCCGGCTCTTCAAGGTAGCCGAACTGATAAATGGGAAAGGTCGGTAGCCAGCGCATGTGTGCCCGCGCAGCCACAGCGGCTAGCGGTGACAAGGCCGCATCCAGTGTGAGGCCCTCGGCGCCACCCCGCTGAAAAGCCTTTTCGGGCATTCCCGTGGTCACGACGATTCCCAGCTCCTTATCGGCCAGTGGAAAACGGTGGTCACCATACACAAACGTTCGGGTCAGCACATCATCTTCCCACTGCTTTAGGCCAGCGGGCGCGGCGTACCAATACAAAGGAAATTGTAAAATAATCCGGTCGGCCTGCCGCAACTGGTCTTGTTCCCGCGCCACATCGAAGCTTTCCTGACTTTCCAAATGTTCCCAAGTCACATCTTGCTTCGGCAAACTAGCCTTCAAAAATTGTTGGCTAGTCGAATCAGCTAATTGCGGATGCGAAACTAATACTAGGGTCTTCATGCCCCGCTCAACTCCTTCGTCGTTTTTATCTTGCATTTACTGTATCACAAAATCTGCGAAAGCTTGAAGGTAAAGTCTGGTTAACGCTAATTGGGTAATCGGCGCACCGCCGCAGTCGACCAATCAACTTTCGGTGGTAACGACTGCTGGTCGTCTGACCACTTTCACAGTCATATCGCCAGGCTTAAATTTGATTTATCATCTGAAAACCAAATTGCTTGTGTTATTAGATAATCCAGTTTACTATTGGTGTAAATTAAACAGGTGGTGAGTCTTGTGAGTGAAAAAGTATTTAACAAAACAGAATTAGCGAAGTTTAACGGTCAAGACGGTCAATCGGCTTACGTTGCGGTTGCTGGCGTTGTGTACGATGTTACTGGCGTTGAAGCCTGGGCCGGTGGCAAACACCACGGTAACCTAGCTGGTCAAGAATTGACTAGTGTTATCGACGGCCAATCTCCTCACGGTCGCAAGGTCTTAAAGAAGCTCCCCGTTGTCGGCCAGTACGAAGACTAACTAAACGATTAAACAAAAGACGATTCAGAATCGATTTATCTCGATTTTGAACCGTCTTTTTTGATCCGACAAATAAAAAGCGCCAAGAGTCTTCACCCTAGCGCCTGCACGTTTACTCGATTCAATTGATGTCGCAAGAGAGATTCGAACCCTCGACCTACGGTTTAGAAGACCGTTGCTCTATCCAGCTGAGCTATTGCGACCTAATATGGTCTGATAACCAACAACCTCTTAATTATAGAGAAGCCAATGCGTCGTGTCAATTCCAGATATTACGGGAGTGGTTAGTTGACGCACCCCCTGCTTTCAGCTAGAGTTGGGCTAAACTACAGGGGGTGCGTTTCTCATGACCTACATTCACATTGGAGCTGAAATTGTTGTCTTCTTTGCGGCCATCACTTTGATCTATTACTTCTTCCAAATCACCCAGGCCCTAGGCGAGCGGAAACAAAATATTAAATATCTAATTATCGCCGCCGTTGTTCTCTTTATTGCCTATCCCGTCTCCAATCTGTCCGGTAAAGCGACCGTTAGTCCCACCAATCAGATTTCTGATCAGGTTCGTAAGGCACAGAAAAAGCATAAGGAAAAACAAGAATCGGCGAAAAAAGCTTCTTCTAAACAACAGGAAAAGGCCTCAACCAAGAACCAGTGATCTCGTAGTCAACGACCATTTCTTCTCCCCAAGAAACATTCAGTTGCCTAACTTCAAAGAAGGCCCGGTCATTGCACCAACCGAAAGCAATATTTAATCACTTTCACCCTTCAGCTCATCAACCAATCAGCCACCAAATGTTACGATACTCTGAAGAATTATTTTTTTCAGGCAGAAGGCTTGCAATATTCCTGTAACATTACGATAATATAACTGTAACCTAAAGTTGATGGGGGGAATTTCTATGCATGCTGTTATTGCTATTTTACTAATTATTGTGATTGCCGCACTAAGTCAATTGTACCTGAACAATCGGGCTGCTTTTCGCCAAAAGAGCAAACATCTCGCCAATCGCGACAAATTCCACAACGATTCTGATCGTCGATTAAGCTAATCTATCTCTATCTCAGCGCTCGGATGCGACCGAACGCTTTTTTATTTGTAGACTAAAGGTTGAAAGCTCTAAAATACCAGTCATGCCCGTTCTAGCAACAACTGTGGGACTAAAACTAGGCAACCTGGTAGGGACCCTTCGCCTTACCGGCCGGCAGATATGGGCTGGAACGGTGCGAACGCAACTTGAAGCCTCGAAAGAACCGAGTCTA
>NZ_BOLP01000025.1 GCF_016861695.1 Levilactobacillus andaensis
ATACTCGACTGGCAAACACCGTATCAGGTTATGCTGACAAATTTGTCCAAAAATTCGGATTAAATTTGCAATCTACCTAAATTATTAAAAAGACAGGTTAAGAGCAATAATTTTCTTGAGTCATTGCCTTTAACCTGTCTTTTTTATATTTATCGTATTATCTATCAAAAAAGGGAAGCCGCTTTATTTATTAGTAAACTCACTTTCACCTAGCGCATGTTGAGCAGCCAAATTCAATAAACTCCATTGCCGATCAAACCCAGGTTGGAAAAAGAAATCTGCTTCAGCTAGGTCCTCTAAGGTTAGCCGGTATTGAATGGCTAAAGCCAACACATTCCCCTGCGCTGTGATGTCATGCTTTGATAGCACTGCTCCACCGACTAGGCGATGATCAAAAGGTTGGAAGAAAAGCTTTGTATAAGCTTTTGTATTTCCCTTGTCTTTTGGTATAAAAGCCGGCCGCAGATTATCTTCATAATAGGAACTGTTAACGTTGATGCCCGCACGATGCGCAGTGAAACTATTTAATCCACTTTGAGCAAAGTTGTAACTGAAAACACTCAAAGCAGAGGAGCCAACGACACCAGAAAAGGGCGTAGTGGGTATTTTTTCAAACAAATGCTTAACGATATACCGCGCCTCACGACGGGCCACTGTTGCTAAGGCGATTGGCATTTTCTTATCGGCAGCCACCGAGTAGGCCAAGGTCGCATCGCCGAGCGCGTAAACATTCGACAAATTTGTTCGCAAATAGGGGTCATTTTTGATCCAGCCACGTTCATCAAGATCAACAGTTCCTCTTAGCCAGTTGGTATTGGCTTTAACCCCGGTAGCTTGAATAACCAAGTCGCTTGGAAAATTGTCCTGCTTACTCTTGACCCACTCCACTTGTCCGTTGCGACCACAGAATTCCGAAATTTCGATATTTGTGTGAACTTTAACTCCTCTTGTCGCCAGTTCATTACTTAAAATATCAGTTAATTCGGCATCTAGATAGGTACCCAAAGGACGGCTGATAACGTCTAATAAAGTAACCTGTTTGCCTGCCTTGGCGGCAGCTTCAGCGGCCTCGATACCAATGTATCCGGCTCCGACAATTGTTACATTTTTAATGTTATCATCAGCTAGCTTAGCCTTGATTTTCGTCGCCCAATCATAGCCCCGCATCAGGAACACATTCTCTAGATCCGCACCGGGAACGGCCAATGCATTGGGGGTCACCCCCGAACTGAGAATCAGCTTATCATAGCTAACTTCGGTGTCCTGATTACTTTTAAGATTTTTTACTGAGACAGTTTGTCGACTCTGATTAATTTTAGTTACCAAATGATTATCTAGAATGTGCACGTTTGCTTGTGGAAAGCTGGCTGGACGAAAATTACGGACGTCATGGACAGACGTAACGTCATTTTCCAGGTAAAGTTCCATTCCGCAAGACATAAAGGAAATAAAATCGCCAGATTCAAACAAGGTAATGTCAATATCGTCATATCTATTAAGTAGTTCAATAATTGCTTGGTGACCACCATGTGAAGCACCAACAATCACAACTTTTCTAGTCACATTAATACCTCCAATCAGTAAATAATCAGTTTAGAATACTCAGAAAACTACACCCCAAAACGATTAATCTAGAAGCCACCTTGTCCAACTTCGTTTTGTGCATCAGTTAGTCCATACTTAGCCAAATATGTTGCGAGGGGGTGTAAGTCTTCTGCAGCGTAGCGTTGTTTGAACGCTTGAACTTCATTTATTGGATAAACCGACGAATCCAACCGCAACTTTTCAGCGGGTAATGGTCGCTCCCCGGTAATGACAGCATCAATTAAAACCGGTTCTGTTTTGGCAAGATCTCTTGCCTGATTGAAGGTGTCAGTTAGTTGATCGATTCTATCAATTCGAAATGCTTTCATGTGCACGCCAGATGCGATTTTACTAAAATCAATGTCATTAAACTCTACCCCGATAAAGTCATTTTTATTTGTATCTTCCTGCTCATCTTTAATGAATCCATATTGATGGTTGGTAAAGACAACGTTAATAATTGGCAAACGGTACTGAACCTGGGTTGCTAGGTCTTGCATCGTCATGGCTGCTCCTCCATCACCCGCTAGATTAAAAACCTGCCTTGAAGGATAATTCAGCTTCGCTGCAATTGCGCCAGGAATTCCTACGCCCATTGTTGCAAACAAGTTTGACGTAATATGTTGGTTTTTCGGAGTCAGCTTCAGATGACGATTAGCGTTTAGATTGATGTCACCAACGTCAATCGAAAAAACTGCATCGGGGTCAGCGACCTGGTTGACTGCCTTTAATACTTGGTATGCTTGCAAGGGTCCATCTGTTTTGTTCTCTAAACTAGCCAGATATTGCCGCCAATTTTTATTGTTGGCTAGGTTTGCTTGCCACCAAGAAGTTGCATCACGTTCATTAATCTGTTGTAAAATAGCTGCTAATGCTAATTTGGCATCAGCGAGGACAGCGACGTTTGTTTTGTGCCGTTTACCCAATTTTGCCGGATCAATATCGATTTGGAGGAATTTAGATGTATTCTTAAAAGCTTTAGAGACCTCAGCAAAAGGATAATTATTGCCGATAAATAAGACTGTATCAGCTTGTGCTAGCGCCTCATTGGCTGGTTTTTGCGCCACTCTGTTGGCTGATCCCAGGTAAGCCACGTAATCGTCGGGGACAATGCCCTTGGCCGGATAGGTGCTGATTAATGGAATCTTTAGTTGTTGACTTAATGCTTGTAGTTCTTTTCCAGCATCCCGCGTGCCAATTCCGTAATAGATTAGTGGTCGTTTGGCCGTTTGAAGTATGTCAACCACTTGTTTTATTTTTTCAGGGTTGGGCTGAGGCAGAAGGGGTTTTTGGTAACTATTGGCTGAGGAGTACCAATCTTCAGCCTTAATTAGTTGCCAAGGTAAATCAACAGGTATTTGAACGACTGCAACGCCTTGGTGCGCATACGCCCGGCGAATTGCCTCGTCAATTACATGGGGAAGTGTGTTGGCATTTACCGCAGTAACATTATAAATGGCGACGTCGGCATAAATGGGATTCTCGTTCATTTCCTGAAAAGTATCCATATTCATACCGGAGGTTCCAAATTGACCAATCAATGCTAATACTGGAACATGGTCTTCTCGGGCATCGTACAAACCATTTAATAAATGAGTTCCGCCAGGGCCTGCTGACCCAAAGCAAACGCCGATTTTTCCTGTAAGTTTGGCATCGGCTGCAGCTGCCATCGCGCCGACTTCCTCATGACGAACTTGGATGTACTGCAGCTGGCTTTTTTCGGCCTCAAGAGCATCCATAACCGAATTAATGGAGCCACCAGGAATCCCATATAAGTGATCAACTTGCCATGCTTCTAGCACTTTGAGAAGTGCAGTGCCGGCAGAAATTGTAGTTGCTTTGGTGTGTTTGGTAATCATAAAAATGCCTCCTACTAGAATGTGGTGCACAATTTAATTTTTAACAATGTAGTTAAAGTCTATTCTCTTTCGACACCAAAATCAAGCGCTTACATTTTTGAAATTTAAATCGTGGCTGGGACAAAAGTCCTAATCTAAAATAAAAGAACCAGGAATTCGAATTTGAATTCCTGGTTCTTTCATTTTATGTAGGCACGGTGTGCCCAAATCTGTTAATCTTAAATCACCACAAAATAAGAAAGTTGGTGCCCACCGTGTATAAACATTATAACAATAACCAAACCATATTAACATTTCCAATTGAATTTAAAATTAATCCCAATCATATTGTCGTTTCAATTAGTGATTTTGTAGATAGTATTCCCACTGAAATTCTGTATCCGGATGCTGACAAGTTTGGGCGACCAAAATATTCGCCAGCGATGATGATGAAACTCCTATTATTTGCTTATATGCGTCATACGTTTTCTGGCCGTGCTATCCAAGAAATGGCAGAGGAAAACCTACCAATGAAGTGGTTAATTGGTAATCCGGACGAAGTCCCAAGTTATCGGAGCATTAATCGCTTTCGAATTTCACAAGTAGCAAAAGGGATTATCAAAAAAATGTTTCTTCAATTTCATGAACAATTAAGTGGATATGGTTTAGTGGATGACGAATCGTTATTTATTGATGGCACAAAGATTGTCGCAGATGCCAATAAATACTCCTTTGTTTGGCGAAAAAGCGTCGAACGAAATGATGCCAAGTTAGAGGAAAAAGCTAGCGCCTTATTTGATGACATGATTCAAGAAAAGGTTAATCTAGCAACTGATGCCGAAGGCACTTTGGCGAAGTTAGATCATGCAGAACGTGAATTAGAACATGATATTGATGACCTCGATCAGAAAATTAGTGCAGAAAAAGTCATTAAAGGTGGCTCGCCATCAAAGCAACGACGAAGAAAACTAAAACATTTTAAGCATATTATTACTTCGGATTTAAAGCCTCGGAAGCAAAAATATGAAGATTATCTTGAAATTCTGGGAAACCGAAACAGTTTTTCTAAGACTGATCATGATGCAACCTTTATGCGAATGAAGGAAGATCCAATGCAAAATGGTCAATTAAAACCAGGATATAACTTACAGATTGGTACTCAAAATCAATTTGTCCTATTTTATGATTTGAATCAACGGCCAGCTGACCAAAGAACGCTAGTCCCATTTTTGAATCAAGTCCAACAAAGAAAGGCCACGTTCCGTTACGTAGTAGCGGATGCAGGTTATGGTAGTGAACCAAATTATGACTTTGTTTTAAAGGATTTTAAAGCGACGCCACTTATTCCCTATACAATGTATTTAAAAGAACAATCCAAGAAGTATAAAAATGATGCCAATAAGGTTATGAATTGGGCCTATGATTGCGATAATCCCTTTATGGTTGTCAGATGAAATACTATAATTCATCTGACTAATCATAGGGGGATTTTTGTATGCCTAGAGCTAGACACACGCTTCAGGAAAAGTTGGCGCTGTTAGCTAAATTCAAGCAATCAGGTTTATCAATTGGGACTTTTACCAGACAACATGGTATCCATCGAGAAACGCTCATGCGTTGGCAGTCGCGCCTTGAACGTGATGGGTTGGCAGGGCTCACGGAAGCGCACACAAATAATCATTATTCCAACGAATTGAAACTTAAAGCTGTTCAGGCTTTTTTGGCCGGTGAAGGGTCACTGCTGGATTTAGCCACAAAATTTGGTTTACGTTCATCAACACAACTCGACAACTGGGTTTCCAGGTATAATAGGGATAAAACCTTGACGGCCAGACCGTCTAGAAAGCGGGTCCCTACCATGAGTCGGCAAACAACTTTTGAAGAACGCATCAGGATCGTTGAATATGTGACTAAAGCTAAACACTCGTATACCGAAGCCGCGGATCACTTTCAAGTCTCCTACCAACAGGTCCGTACTTGGGTGATCAAGACTAAAAGTGGCGGCTATGAAGCGCTCGTAGATAACCGTGGGCATCGAAAAGCCAATCATGAATTAACCGAACTAGATAAGGCTAATCTCCAGATCCGAGAACTAAAAGCACAACTGGCAGATAAGGAACTCTACGAGGCCTTCATAAAAAAATTTCAGGAACTTCAGCGCAGGGGGTGAACAAACCACATCGGCTGGCTTACCACGCTATCAAGGTAGTCAGCCAAGGTAATCATGGTGCCGTAACGAAACTTTTAACCGTTATCGGCGTCAGCCGACAAGCTTATCATAAAGGGCTTAGACGACAGGAAACAACATGGGAAAAGCACAATAAACAACTCAAAACACGCACCCAATATTGGTTTGATTTTCACCACCAAGGTATCGGTGCTGGAAATCTTCTGACTAACTTACAAGCGGATAAACTAATTGATTTTCCGGTAACTTTGAAGCAAGTTCGCCGGGTCATGCGTGAACTTGATATTCGCTGTCAAGTACGGCCAAAGAAGCATAAACGGGCCAAACAAGCTGAACAATATTTACTCGACAATGTTTTAAAGCAAAACTTTCAAGTGACAGCGCCCAATAAAGTTTGGTTATCTGATTCAACTGAACTAACTTATGGGCTTAGTGGTGAGTACAAAGTCCGCTTAAGTGGTGTCTTGGATTTATATGGTCGCCGACTCTTGGCATACAATCTCAGCGCCACAGAAACGAGTGCCGCTGAGATCCAGGTTTTTCAGCGTGCCTTTACTGCAGTTGGTAAGGTCCCATCACTTATTCACACCGATCGTGGTTCGGCGTATACCTCAAGAGCGTTCAATCATTTCATCAATCAATTTGAGATCACCCGCAGTATGTCGCGTCCAGGAACACCATATGATAACGCCCCGATGGAGCGCTGGTGGAATGAATTTAAACTTCGCTGGATGGCGCGTCATCCGCGAGCAAAGACCTATCAAGAGTTAATAACGCTCGTTGAATCAGGAATCGAATATTTTAATCATGACAATCGCTCAGCACAAAGAAATGGCCTCACCCCGGATGAATACTGGAATGAAGCCATCTAAGTGACCAAAAACTTTATATTATTTCATTTGTCAACTTGACAGGGCCTAGTGCAGTTTTGAACATCTTCATAAGGTAAATAAAATTCAATTGTAGATTTATTTAATTTTACAATCTACCATATAACGTCTCCATCTTTTCAAAACGACTTAATTCTACGGGCTATAAATAACTTAATTTGCCAGTCTATAACGTTTCAGATTAAGCTACCACTATGTTATAATGACCATATCGAAAGGAGATCAATCTAATGAAATATACGAAAACCAAAGCAGTATTAAATCAACTCGTTGCCGATTTGAGCCAGATGTCAATGATTATCCATCAGACGCATTGGTACATGCGTGGACCCAACTTTTTGAAGTTGCACCCCTTGATGGATGAGTTCATGGAAGAAATTGACAGCCAACTCGATGTCATTTCTGAACGGCTGATTGCGCTTGATGGCAGTCCTTACTCGACCTTAAAAGAAATGGCCGAAAACACTAAGATTCAAGACTGGCCTGGTGAATGGGACAAAACAACCCCAGAACGCCTCGCACACTTAGTTGATGGCTATCGTTACTTGGAAGACCTTTACCAACACGGCATTGAAGTATCCGATGTTGAAAAAGACTTCAGTACCCAAGATATTTTCATTGGTCTCAAAACCGCAATTGAGAAGAAAATCTGGATGATTCAGGCAGAGCTTGGGTCGGCGCCGGAAATTGATGAATAAAATAATATTAAAAAATCGGTAGGCTTAAACATTGCTAACGCTTATATCAGTGCTGCTATTTAATTAAAATGCGACATCCCAACAACGGGGTGGCGCATTTTTGTTTGCAATGCGGTGACAAATAGGCCGGAAACAAAATAAGTGAGTGATAACTCATTTTAATGTTGACAAACCGAGATGTACTGATTATACTAAGGCCATTAAGTGAGTGAGTATACACTCGCTTTGAGAAAGAGGGTTATTAAAATGGCAACGGATTATGTCATCGCCAAGCAGGTCAGCAAGCACTTTGGTCATCAGCAAGTGCTCAATCAGATTGATTTGACACTGCCGGCTGGAATGATTTATGGCTTGATTGGGCCATCAGGAGCTGGGAAGACCACCTTGATCAAGAGTATTTTAGGGATGGAAGCTGTGGATAGTGGCACTGTTAAAGTCATGGATACGGTGATGCCCAATAGGGCGGTAATGGCACAAGTAGGGTATATGGCCCAAAGTGACGCTTTGTATGAGACACTAACGGCCCGTGAAAACCTGACCTTGTTTGGGCAATTGATGAGCGTTCCAAAAATAAAGTTAGCACAGATGATTGATTATGCAGCCGGATTAGTTGATTTAACGTCCCAATTAGACAAGCGGGTCAGTGGCTATTCGGGTGGGATGAAACGGCGCTTGTCGTTGGCAATTGCCCTGATTCAGGATCCCCAATTATTGATTTTAGATGAACCGACCGTTGGGATTGATCCAGAATTACGGCAACAAATTTGGACCGAACTAAATAAGATCAAGGATACCGGTAAGTCGATGCTCGTGACAACGCATGTCATGGACGAAGCAGAACGGTGTGATTATCTCATGTTGATTCGGCACGGGATTGCGCTTGCTGAGGGGACACCCGCGGCACTGAAACAACAGTATGCAGTAGATACGATCGAACAGGTCTTTTTGAAAGCGGGGCGGATGCAAGATGCGAACGATGGCAATCGTTAGACGAGTTTTTAAGCAAATGTTACGTGATAAGCGTACCTTGGCGCTGATGTTTTTGGCACCATTGCTGATTATGACGCTGATGTATTTCTTATTTCAAAACAACACGACGCAAGTAGCAAGCTTGGGTGTTCATCATGTAGACCAATCCGTGGTTAACGTGATCGATACCAAAAACGTGACGATTCATCATTATGATAGTTCACAGGCACGGAAAATGATTAAGCAGCATGATCTAGATGGCTATTTGACTCAGAAAAATGGTCAATTGACGATTACTTATTCAAATAGCAATCCAACCAACACGTCTTTAATTAAGGCGAGTTTACAATCAGGATTAGTCAAGTTGAAAATGAAGACGCTGGTGACCGTTACTAAGAAACAGCGCGCGGCCCTTGAATCGCAACAAGCCGCTTTGAAGAAGCTGACAGCAGCCCAGACACAAGCAACGGTGACCAAGCTGAAGACTGCCATTGCACAAGCCCAGGCCCGCGGTGACCAGGCAACTGCTGAGAAATTACAAAAGCAACTCAAGCAGGCCACAGCCACGACGTCTAGTTCGACTCAGTCAGCTAAAGCAACCAGTTATACGACTAAGTCTCATTATATTTATAGTAGTAGTGATTCAACGTTCTTTGAAAACTTTTTTCCAGCCTTTCTCGGTTTCTTTGTCTTCTTCTTTGTGTTCTTGATTTCTGGCGTTTCACTTTTGAATGAACGCACTACTGGAACCCTAAGCCGGCTACTTGCAACCCCAATTCGACGGAGTGAAATTATTATGGGCTATCTAATTGGTTATGGGGGCTTTGCCATCATTCAGACTGTCCTGACCGTTGTTTTTACAATTACGGTCTTCAAGATTCACTTAGTTGGTAGTATTTGGCTGGTCTTTCTGACTAACTTATTATTAGCGTTAGTGGCTTTGACCTTGGGTATCTTTATTTCCACCTTTGCTAACTCAGAATTTCAAATGATTCAGTTTATTCCACTGATTGTTGTACCACAAATCTTTTTTGCTGGGTTGGTTCCAGTCGATGGCATGGCCAGTTGGTTGCAAGCAATTGCCCACATCATGCCGTTATACTATGGTGCTAATGCGATGACGGCTGTTGTGACAAAGGGTGCTGGGCTTGGCGATATTGGTGTCAATTTGTTAATATTAGTAGGGTTTATGGTCGTACTAACAATGTTGAATATTGTTGGAATGAAACGTTATCGGAAGGTGTGAGGATATGGAACGACCACGGATACGGGATTATTTTCAACAGGATCTAGGTCAGAATGAAACGATTACACCTAAGCAACGGGCCATCCTCCAGGCAAGTCTCGATTTGTTTGCTGAAAAGGGTTTTGACCAGACCAGTACTAGTGATATTGCACAACGGGCCGGCGTTGCGGAGGGGACGGTCTATCGGCGGTATAAGACTAAGGCTGCCTTACGGGATGCCATCTTAGCACCAATTACCGCGCACATTGTGCCAATCTTAGCGAGTGATTTTTCAGAGGATAAATTACGGCAGCGTTATCCCAGTCTACAGGCATTCGTCACAGCAATTTTTACGGACCGAGTTGCATTTGCTAAAGCTAACGTGAAAGAGTTAAAGGTCATTTTTGAAGTGGCAGCTTTTGACACCGAACGACGCGAACAGATTCTTAGCCAGATTGCGCCTAAGATGGTCAAGCAGATGGGAAGTGTCATCAATCAACTAAAAGCAGATCATTTGATTGTGGATTGGCCGAATGATTTGATACTGCAAAGTTTGTTATCGCAGCTATTCGGTTACCTAGCGCGGTTAATACTGGAATTGCCGGGAACTGAAATTGAGCGCGAACAAGCGTATTTGATTACGGTGATGACCAAAATATTGACCCCGGGTGAACATGATCAAATTACTGGTCAGTGAGCTAACTGTTACTTGATATAAACTAAAGCCACTTCTGTACTTAGCGGTCATTTGAACGCTAAGTACAGAAGTGGCTTTGGTCGTTGCTACGCGTGTTCGTTTGTTAATCTGCTAGTATCGTCATTTTATTCAACAAACTAGTTTGCAACTGGCTGAGTGTGGTCGTCATGTAGACCGGGTAAAGATCTGGGTTGACGAGCCGCTGAGTTGTTCGTGGGAGCTCGGCAAGTTTAGCCTGGGTCGTTGCCTGAATGGTTGTAACCGGAATTGACGTGGTGTTGGACAAATCTACCGGCGCGAGTAAAGGCCGGGCTTCAAAATGGGTGAGTCGCTGTTGGCGGTCGACACTGAGTGGGTCACTGGTGACGACGGTTAGGCTGGTCGCATCGACGATCGTCTCGGTAGCTAGTGCAATCAAATCAGCAAAGGCCCGCTTAGGGCTCTGGTGCAAATAGTCTGAGAGTGTGCCTTTTACCTAGTTGTTGATAGGGTGTTGTAGGTTATGCTGGCACCATCGCTTTTAATTCGTCCACGGCTGAAAACCCGATGAGGCTTAGCTCTCGTCGGGTTTTCTTGCGTAATGCATGGATGACTTCAATGCCGCTGAGTGTTGCACTAGCGGTTCGGATGCTTTGGAAACTTGCTGACCGCACCCGGTGTCGTTTAATGAATCGATGATCTTGTTCGATTAAATTGTTTCGATACTTGGAACATTGGTGTGCTGATTTGCTCAAGTAGTCTTGTTTCATCAGGTGCTTCACTGCCTTAAGTGTTGCTCGATATTGATCGGTGACTAAGCGATCAGGACGACCATTGGTCGTCAAAAGCCGTTTCAAAAAGTGATAGGCTGCCGCATAATCACGATGCTTTCGCAGTTCGAAGTCGAGTGTCAGACCGTTGCTATCAATTGCACGATACAGATAAGTCCAATGACCTTTGACGTTAATGTAAGTCTCGTCTATCCTCCAACTTTTGGTATGGGAGGTTTGATGTTGGCGCCATAAAGCCTTAAAGATGGGACCATAATGATGAACCCAACGCATGACCGTGGTGTGCTGCACACTAACCCCGCGATCACGTAGCAATTCAACGATATCACGGTAGCTGAGACTGAACCTAAAATAGTAGCCAACGGCTACTATAATGATATCCTGTTGAAAGTGGCGTCCTTTAAAGTAATTCATGCGCACAATCCCTCGTTTCTTGTCACTCAGTATACTAGAATGAAGTTGCCAAGCAAACTTTGCACCAGAGCCGTATTAATCTGTACATATAATGTAAAAAGCTCTATTTATAGGTAAATAAGGTCTTCAAACCCAAAAGTAGCCTTGAAACAGCAGGCGTATTGCCAGTAAGTTTCAAGACTACTTATAGGTTATTTATTCAACTAATTAGTTTAAGCTTTGATGATTTTCCCAACTGCAATTGGTAAAGTAACGTGGGCATCGTAGTTCATGACAGTTCCTTGAACAGTAGCCGGTAGCTTCAAGGTATCCGGCACACCATGAATATAAATGACCCTTTTATCAAGCTGCAAATCGTCACTGCCAAAAGCGGCATTAAACGCTGTCTGCAATTCCTTCAGATCAACGAGTTTGTCATAAGCATAGTGACCTTCTGCATCAGCCACTGGGTAACTGTCATTTGGCACATGCATCTTGGCCGGTTCAGCGTCAAATGGCACCATCGTTGTACCGGAAACCGGTTCTGTTTCTGGCAGATCAACGAAACCGTCACCATTAGCATCTTGTGCCGCTGTGGCGATTTCTGCTGGCTTACCATCCGGGAATCCGTGGAAATGTTCCCAATGCTGCACATTAGCAGGTGTATCAAACATATCGATATGAATCTTCATTTGCGCACCATCAATCGTGAACGTCGCGGCACCGTGCGGCGCGGTGCCAATCTTCTCAGCGTTCAATGGCACGATTTCTGCTGTATACTTTTCAGCCATGCAAACCACTCCTTTTAGATTTAGACTCAGTTTCAGTATAGTGCTAACTGGAACGACTCACAATCTATTGCATTTCAAAAGTGAGGTTGCAAGATTATTTGGCCAATTGCAATAACCGTTGGCGCAAAAAGGTAATAATATCACACAGCACCGGTGTTAGTTAGCAAATCAAAAACTATTATTTAGAATATAATTCGGACTTATTTTCTTGCTTCTATTGCTCGTTCAATCCGCCCCTCATCATAAAGCCGCAATACAAAATACATCCCCACATAAATAACCAACGGAATCCAAACATAATTCAAATTAATCATGGTGAGAGTTGCGGCATTCTGGGTTCGATTGGCAACGTAACCCGAAAAGTGAAACAAACCAGCTGTAATCAAGCCGCCAACACCAAGGCCGACGTTAACGCCAAAGTCATCCGTTGAAGCCAGAATTCCCTCGGCTTGGATCCCCATGCTGGCACCATAACGGATTGTGTCAGCAATCATGATTGAGACGAGGCCGATAATGATCCCATTGCCAATCGAGTTAATCAAGACACCGCCAAACAAGAACCACAGTATTTTGGTATAAACCCCAATCGCAATCACGGCTTGACCAACCAGCGCTATTAAAATACCGCGAAGCATCGTTTGCTTCTTACTGCGAACCTCGGTAATTCGAATGATCAGCAATACCCCGATTAACGCTGCCAGGGTAAAACTGTTAGCTAGTGGTACCAGGTTTTCGTTTCCCACCGTATATTTAAAATAGTAAATGGTTGTCTGATTCTTAATTGCCGTCACCAGCCAGTACATGATAATCACGATTGACATAACGATCCATGGCTGATTATGTTTCAACATTTTTAGGACAGTTGTTAACGGTTGATGGGCAATTTCAGGATTCGCGAACCGTTCGCGAACATGGACAAACGTGTTGATAATCAAAAGAAATGAAATCAGGCTAAACACGATGATTGTGCCCAAGAACCCTTTTTGCTGATTACCGTGGCCGAAGAACGCAACCAAGGGTAATGTGAATACCGCCACCACAATTTGAACCGAACTGCCAAAGAATTGACGAATGACACCCAACAACGTCAACTCACGAGTATTCTGCGACATCGTTGGTAAGATTGACGTGATTGGCAGATTAACAGCCGTATACAGAAATCCAAGGCCTAAATACGTCACATATGCCCAGATTAATTTACCATTATACGAAAAGTTAGGCGTCACAAAGGTGAGAACCGCAAAAATAACGTAAGGTAACGAATACCAGAGGAAGAACGGTCGGCTCTTGCCAAACCGTGAATGTGTGTGATCAATCATGATCCCGATGACAAAACTTTCAACAACGTCAGCTACCCGCGCCACGACAAATAAAATGGCCACCGCGCTTGGTGTCAGTCCATAAACATCAGTGTAAAAGAATAGCAAATAGGTCGTCATCATTTGAAAGACTAAATTATCGGCGGCGTCACTTAAGCCGTAACTAATTCGTTCGGGCCACCGTGTTACCCATTTCGTCGTGCTTTTCATCCCATCATCGCCTTTATCGAAATTGTTAATCAACTTTATCATACTCTAAAATTTGGATGTAAGCTGATTCCTGAGACAACTTTTAAGAGAGCGTATAATGAATAAATCGTCTCTCAAAAGGAAGGAATTTTTACATGCCAACTCGTTACGACAAAGAATTCAAACAAAACATTATCAACCTATATAAGCAAGGCGAATCAGCTGCCCAACTGGCCAGAGAATATGGCATTGGCTATTCAACAGTTCATAAGTGGATCCAGGGCCAGGCCAAAACTCAATCCGGTAAATCGCCAGACGAAATCAAAGCGATGGAAAAGCGACTGGCTTCGCTGTCTGAGGAGAACGAAATCCTAAAAAAAGCCCTGGGCTTCCTTGCGCAGAAGTAACCAATATCTTTGATTACATTCACCAAGAAAGCCATCACCACCAGGTAACCAAGATGTGCCGAATCCTCGGTGTTTCCAGAGCCCAGTATTATCGTTATCGATCCCCAAAGCCTTCAAAACGCCGGGCCGAAGATGCGGACTTGAAACAACGGATTCTGCGGATCTTTGCGGAATTTAAGCAGCGATACGGTGTTATGAAGATCCACCATGAATTGAATCTGGAACTTCAACCACTACAGCTTCGGTGCAGTCCACGACGGATTTCCCGGCTCATGAAGGAACTGGATATCCACTCCGTTACCGTCAATAAGTGGAAAGCGGCTTCGGCTTCCAAAACCAAGGTTGAACAGCGTCCCAACTTGCTTAAGCAGGATTTCTCGACCACTGGTTTAAATCAAAAATGGACCGCTGATATGACCTATATTCAAACGAAGCGTAATGGCTGGTGTTACTTATCAACCATCATGGACCTGCACTCACGACGGATTATCGGCTATTCGTTCTCAAAAAAGATGGCTACTGATTTAGTCTTAAAGACCCTTGAAAGCGCGGTTAAAAATCGAACCATTACTGGGGACCTGATTATCCATACGGATTTAGGATCACAGTATACCAGCGATGATTACAATCAACGTTTAACTGAGCTACATATCCGCCACTCATACAGCCGTAAGGGTTGTCCGTATGATAATGCGCCAATGGAATCCTTTCACGCTTCCCTCAAAAAGGAATGTGTTTATCCAGTGCCGGTCTTTGAAGATTATGAAACTGCCGCTGCCGTCCTTTTTGAATATGTGCATGCTTTCTACAATAGGAAGAGAATTCATAGTTCACTGGGCTACCAGACCCCCTTACAAGTTGAAATTGCAACACTTACGAGCCAAATGGCCGCCTGATTTAATGCTTTCCAGGGTTCAAATAAGTTATTAATCGCGATTAATGATTTATTTGAGCTGTGGAAGGTAAACGCGGTTCTGAATGTCTCTTAAAATCTGTCTCAAATATTGACTTCAATCCAACTGGATGTAAGCTGATTCCTGAGACAGCTTCTAAGAACGTTTGAATCTTTGATGGGTAAGACAACTTGTTGCATAAGCTGTTAGTTCCTTTACTTTAAAATTAATTTAGTTGCAGAAAACCTAAAAATCGAATATTATAATGTAGTACGATGGTAAACTTAAAGGAGGCGGATTAGAATGAGTAATACTATTATTAAAAACAAGACAATTTCAACTCGTGTAACACCTGACATTAGTGAACGGGCTAAAGCTAATCTAGCAAAACAAGGGCTAACCGTTTCTGAGTATATACGCTTATCGTTAGTTAAAGCGGCCAATAATGAAGTTCGATTAGTCAGCTTTTTAGATTCTCCGGAAGCCTTAGCCGCTAAAAAAGAAGCAGAAACAGGGCAGGTCAAAAACATTGGTTCATTGACTGACTTTGAAGATTGGATCGATAAGTTAGATGCAAATTAAACAGACCAAATCTTTTGAACGTGAATTAAAAAAACTAGTCAAAAAACATTTCCCAATAACTGTCTTGAAGCCTTGTTTAGAAGCAATTGTTGAACAAGATGTACTTGTTTTGAAACAGATTAAAGATCATGCATTAAAAGGAAATTGGCGTGGCTATCGTGAATTTCACCCTGCCAGATATGGCAACTATGGTAAAAATTATGACAACTGGATTGTTATTTATCAGCTAGATCATGATGAATTGATTTTGTTATTGGTTGCAACTGGCTCCCATGAAATCTTGAATCAATAGCTATAGTTTAGGGGCACTTATAAAAAAATAAATTAAAATAGCCCCCAATATCTATAATGTAGATATTGGGGGCTATTTTAACAACGTTTTTGAGGGGTTATTTGTGCCTTTTAATCGCCCCTATAAAACAGCCCCCGTTATCTAGTGGATAGATAATAGGGGCTGTTTTTTTGTTTAATGGTATTATAGGTACTATATTAGTATGAATATATTGGAGAAATAACATGTATAAAAACATCAAATAAATCGTCAGCGGATTGGGCGCTTTTATAATTGCCCAATGGCTCTATCATACTCTGTCACAATATCCAAACATCAATATTTGGCTGGCTAGACTGCTTCCTATTCTTATCATTTTTATTGTGTTCTTTTCTCTGCAATGGATAATCAACACATTTGAAAAGTAACCTTATAAATTTTAGTTATTATATTGGGCTGAAACCCTTGCTACAAGCGGACTAGCAAAAATGCAAGCTCGACAAAAACATAACTAAATAATCTATTGCTCTTATGATGATATTTTACCAAACGAGAAAAACTAGTCCGGAATATCAGCATAAGAGCAAGTGTGTTAATCAGTCCGTATTAGATAGTTTTCCGTCGACAATTTTGTAGACATTATCAGAAAACTCTCGCAGACGATCATCGTGCGTGACGATGACGACTGCTTTTTCCTCGTCATGCGCAATATTAGCAAAAAGTTGGCCAACTTCTTTGACACGTGCCGTATCTAATGCTGCCGTAGGTTCATCGGCTAGGATGATCGCCGGGTCTGTATACAACGCACGGGCAATTGCAACGCGCTGTTGTTGACCGCCAGACAATTCGCCAGGGTATTTGTTTAATAATTTTTGAATGCCTAGCGTTTCAATAATTTTGTCAAATCCATCTTGACTGAGGTTATTGTTAGGCTTCACCTGGTCAACAAGTTTGAATTGGTCTGCTACGGTTAAATATGGCACGAGATTGTACGCCTGTAAGACGAAACCGATTTGTTCAAGTCGTGTTTTTTCGGCTTCTTTGGTACTCAAATCACTGATGTCGTGACCATTCAAACGAACTGAGCCGTCTGTTGGTGTCTGTAACCCGCCTAAAATGGTTAGCAAGGTACTTTTACCAGATCCTGAAGGACCAATGATAAGCGACACCTCACCAGCTTTAAACGCTAAACTGACGTCTTCTAGTGCCGTAACTAAATTAGTTTTCTGACCAAATTGTTTCGTCACGTGTTCAAGGGCTAGTTTTTCTTCACGCATCTTTTTAACCTCCAATTACTGATACCGGATCAATCTTACTAATCACACGAATCGGAATGATTGCACCCAGTAACCCGGTTACCATCAATCCGGCCGCAATGAGTCCCATCAATCCCCAATCAAATGCCATTGGTACGCTATCTGGAATCCCAAATTCAGTTAATGCCGATAGTACAGCACCAACGACGATACCAGTTGCCATAATAAAGAACGTCTCAAATAACGTATTTTGGGCCAAGAAACGATTTGGAATGCCTTGTGCACGCAAAACTGCCAAGTTAGGCAATTTTTGAACCGTTAGAATGTAGAGGAAGATGGTAATCACAATCAATGAAATGACAATCAGGAAGCCAATCATGAGACCAAACGTCGCTTTTTGCGGTGTATAACCTGGCAATTTATTGATAAAGGCTTGGTATGAATAAGTCTTTAATGCTTTATCATCGACCGATTGTGACGTTTTTGAAGTAACTACGCTACCTTGGAATTGATCTGACACGCCCTTAATGACACGCCATTGCGCTAACGCGCCATAAATAACAGGTGCGGTGTTATACGTGGCATTTTTCGCATAACCCACGATTTTATATTTCGTATCAGATAACCCAATCGAAATTTTATCCCCCATACCGTAAATATCCTTATCAACTGAGTCAGCGAGGACGACTTCGTTAGCTGCCTTTGGCAAGTGCCCCTTGGTTAATTGTAGGTTTTTAGCGATGTACTCGTCGTTATTCATCCCAACGAATTGTGCGGATTCACGTTTTCCGCCAATTTTCATATTAACTGGTGTAATGCCAAGTGTTGCGGTTTTGTCGTCGCTTAACTGATCCACCTGTTTCGTTGTCAGTAATGACTGTCCGGCATTGCCATTAGCGTCTTTGGTCATTACAAAGGACTTAGACTGCCAGCTGTCCACCGCAGCGGTGTTAGCTGTTGCCAGCCCGAGCGCCAGGGCACTTAAAATGAAAATCAAATAACTGATTAAGACGACGACTGTTAGAATCAAGCCGTACCGTAGTTTTTCTTTTTTAATCTCTCTAATTGCTAAAAACATTTGTTCCTCCTGTATTTGTTGCAGTTCAGCAAACTTACTATACACAAGTATACATGCTCTTATGATGAGATTCCGGACTAGTTTTGCTAGTTTGGTAAAATATCATCATAGGAGCATTTTTATTTATGGTTACACGTTATGAAGAGGACTTAAAAAAGTCCATTGTGGAGATGGTTAAAGCGGGACGACGATCCGATGAATTATCCAAGGAATACGGTCCTTCAGCCGATTCAATTCGGAATTGGGTTAAAGGCGCTAAATCAGTTGAGCTAGAAGACGGTACTGAAGTAACGTCCAAAGAATTCAAACAACTTCAAAGGGAAAATCAGCGATTAAAGGAGGAACTTGAAATTTTAAAAGCTGCGGCGGTGTTACTGGGAAAGCATTAGGACGAATTAATTGCCTTGTCTTCATAGAAGATCAGTTATTGCGACACCGCTTATCAATTATTCTTTCGGCACTGAAATTACCGCGCAGCACCTATTACCATTGGAAAAGATATCAACCTAGTCAACACGAACGTGTTGATAATCAGCTCAAAGAAAAAATTGAATTGATTTGGGAAAATAATTATCGTGCCTATGGTTATCCACGAATAACGATGGTGCTTCGCAAGTCAGGCATCTGTGTTGGGTCAAAACGAATTTTACGATTAATGAGGGAAATGGAGATTCACTCTTTAATGAATCGGCGATTTAAAAAACCTGGCACTCATGTGGATCATTCACAACGCCCCAATTTAATCAAGCACCAGCCCAATGCAAGGATATGGCGTGCTGACATTACTTATTTGGAATTACGTCCAGGAACCTGGGTTTATCTCAGTTCTATTTACGAACCAAAGGTTCATCAAGTTCTTGCTTTCAAGATTGGTCGTCAGATGGAGGCGACGTTAGTTGTAGAAACGATTAATCAGGCGCTTGAATGTCATCAAAAGCCACAATATTTTCACTCTGACATGGGTTCACAGTACACCAGCAACGAAGTTGAAACTTTACTTGAACGGCATCAGATTAGCCACTCATACTCAAAACAAGGTTATCCTTATGATAATGGGCCAATTGAAGCTTTTCACTCATTGTTGAAGAGAGAGTTTGCCTTTCAAACAACTTTTTCCAATTTTGAGGACTTGGTAATCCGAACCTCAAATTACATCAGTTGGTTTAATTCCGACAGAATTAGAACGAGTGTTTAGAAAAAGATGTGCCATTTATTGACATAGGAGCAATATTCATACCGGCGCCAATCATTGCACCCAACATATCACGCCGAGAAATAGATGCTTGGGCAAAGATTGCTTGCAAGCGTTTAGACAATTTATCACTAGGACTAGCGTTAGCTAGCATTTCATCAATTGCTTGGTAAAAGGTAGATGATGCAGTATATGTTGCTATATTCACTAGTGACAAAACTAGAGTTGACCAAATCCTTCAATTGATTGGCAACGACAATGTTGAATGTACTGATTATCTTGAAGATAACTTTTTTGCTTGGATGTTTTGGAAATATGATCGAAACAACAGGCAAATTAATTCTGATATTGGATTGCCAGCAATGAATGCGTTCTCGGGAACAATTCAACGAGATGATTTGCAAGATATGATAATTGGTCGCTCACCTAATATTACTGATTTATCAGTCTTAAAGATGCATATCGCCCGACAGTTTCCATTGAGAAGTGTCGGAATGGAGTTAACTGAGCGTGGTAACAAGGTATATTTTAAAGTTGATGTTCATAATCAAATTGTTGTTGATACGAGAAAATCTAAAATGGTTAGCGATGGGATAACTGATACCGTTTTGGTGGAATTAAAAGAATATCCACTAATAGTGTATATCTATAGTTACATTATTCCACTGCTCAATGGCCTGTATGAAAGTGAAGAGCCAGATTTCACAGAACAATTAAATTCCTATAGTAAAGACTTAGCAAAGGAGATTATTCTTGATTTAATTGGAGCAACGGGTATTGATATACAAGAATTTGATAAATTAGCTATGAAGCTTTAGTTGTACTAATTGCAAATGGGACTACGGAAACTTTTAATAGATTTATCGAAAAGTTCAGCTAATCACTGTTTTTTTTGCATATGGTCAGGAGGTGGCGATATCATGATTAATTCATAGTAAATACGGGTATGAGTTTCCGGAGTGGGCACAGGCGGGTGCTCGGCTCGATAAGATGGTGTAAGGATAATAGACGTCGTGCTAAATAGCGTGGCGTTTTTATTTTGCCCAAAATTTGGAGGTGGCCGGCATGGGCCAGATGGTAAATAGCAGATTTGGCCTTGTCAGTCGCACAGAGACACGTTGCTTGGGTGACTTAGAACATCAGCTTAAAGATGGACGGTGGTAACGTAAAAAGCCGCAGCGACCACATAAGCCGCGTATTACAGTGTGGAGAAAAAACAGGGTAACAAGCGTGAAAAAATAAAAGAAGACCAGATTTTGGTCTTCTTAAAAATGATAATTTATTTATCGTCTTTATCTAACTTTTCCTTTACGTTATCAACCGTATCTTTAACAGCATCTTTGGAATCTGACAGTTTATCTTTAGCCTTACCTAGAATACCTTGACCCTTACCTTCAGCTTCGCGGGCCTTGTCGTTCGTAACCTTGCCTTCAACTTCTTTAGCTTTTCCACTTACCTTATCTTTGGTGCTATCAATTTTGTCATCTAGACTCATAATATAACCTCCCATAATGTATTTGTTACAACAGTATTATTCCACATTTTAATTTGCTTGTCTAATAAGGAGATCCTACAAGAGATAGTGTGAATGACACTTATAAGGTAGATTGCAAATTTAATCCGAATTTTTGGACAAATTTGTCAGCATAACCTGATACGGTGTTTGCCAATCGAGTATTTTAAGCGGTCGCTGGTTAATTTGGAGTAACGTCGTCGTTAAATCTTGAGCACTAATGTGCTCAAAACG
>NZ_BOLP01000026.1 GCF_016861695.1 Levilactobacillus andaensis
AGTTGTGTCCGCACCGTTCCAGCCCATATCTGGCGGCCGGTAAGGCGAAGGATGGACTGAGTTGCCTAATTTTAACGGTAATATCTTTGTTATACCAGGCTTAACCAGTATTTGGATACTTTCAACCTTTAGCTGGCTACGTAAAAAAGTGTCACTACTCTTCTGAATGGGGAAGGGTAGTGACACTTTTATTTCGACTTTAATAGAAGTTACTTATACGTTGGTTTACGTAGAACATACGATAGGTCAACATATAAGTTTTAAATGCAGCACTACTTTACGTGCCTAAGCTTCAACGCCAGCTAAACTGTCAGCTTTAACCTGGGCGGCTTGGGCCAAGATGTTGAGGTAGTTGAATGGCCGGTCGAAGTTCGGTTGAAACAGCATGTCGACCATGGCTAAATCGTCAATGGTGTTTTCGTTTTGGATGCAAACGGAAAGGGTATTGGCGGATTGAGACACGTCGTACTTGCTCATCAGCGCGCCACCTAGGATTCGCCGGGTGTCTGGGTCAAAGACCAATGACATCAGCACGGGTTCCGTGGTGGGCATGAATTCTGGCCGGTAGTTGTCTTTAACAATAACTTGCTCGGCGCTGACCCCTTGTTGTTGGGCAGCAGCTAAGGTCAGTCCGGTGGACACGATGGTCCGACCGTACAGTGCTAAGCCAGAAGAAGATTGTGTCCCCATGTACTTAGTAGTTGGCTTAACCAAGTTTTTACCCACTAAGATACCTTGCCGAACGGCGTTGGTAGCCAGTGGAATGTAGGCGTTTTGGTGCGTTGGGTTGTAGTGAACGGCAGCACTGTCACCGGCTGCGAAGATGTCGGGATTGGATGACCGCATGTAATCATCCGTAATGATGGCGCCATTCTTTGCCATGTCGACCTTACCCTTGAGCAACGCCGTGTTTGGCCGGAAACCGATGCACAGGATGGCGAGGTCGGTTTCGTAGCTGCCTTTGTCGGTGGTGATCGTTAAGGTATCGCCACTTTGGTCAAAGCTTTGAACGGTTTCGCCCATGGCTAGTTTAACACCGTTATCACGGTAGTCTTGTTCAATCACATTCGTGAATTCGGCATCAAAGTATTTTGGCATCACGCGATCCATGGCATCGATCAACGTCACATCGTGGCCGGTGGTGGAGTATGCTTCGGCCAGTTCAGCACCAATGTAGCCGGCACCGATGACCGTGATGCGCTTGGCACCCTTGGCTTCTTCAATCAGTGTCTGGGCGTGGTTCCAGTTTTTGCAGAGCTTGACCTTGTCGCCGTCAATGCCGGGAATCTTAGGAGTGATGGGCCAAGAACCAGAAGTCATGACGAGTTTATCGTAGGCTTCAGTGACTTGTTCGTGAGTAGACAAGTCCTCAACCGTGACCGTTTTTTGGTCAGGGTCGATGGCCAGAACGTTATGACTCATTTGTACGTTGGCGCCAAGACTCTTTAGTTCCTCAGGACTGGAATAGAATAGACCTTGAGGGTCAGCGACCTTACCACCGAGATAAAGAGCAATCCCGCAAGATAGGAACGAGATATTATCATTCTTTTCGTAGACGGTCACTTCGGCATCTGGATGTTCTGCTAAGATTTGTTTAATGGCAAAGGTCCCTGCGTGTGTACAACCAACAACTGTAACTTTCATGGTGTAGCCTCCCAAAACAAGTTTTAAATGCTTGATGAGTTTTTCACAAATGTGACTATGTGAAAAATATCTTAATTGATAACAACTCTATTTTACACAACCTCAATGGAATGTCAACACATTCGTGGAAGTGTTACCATTGACTCTTAGCCGGGAAGTGACTCCCGGGCTAGTGTTTGCGGGTCGAAAGGGGTACACTAGTGCTTATAGTCTCTGAACGGGGACGGTTCGTTCATTTTGTTCAAGTCAGCATTATTCCCGGTTGAAATAAGATTGATGGGGGTGCTGATTAGATGATGAGCTGGACCCGTGGCAGATGAATCAATTAAGGAGTGGTTTTAGTTATGAAAGCAGCAAAACACTTATCCGCTTGTACGACCGTCTTAGTCGGCAAGCTCGCAACGGTCGATGGGTCGACCCTCATCGCTAGAAACGACGACACCTTCTTACCCTTGACACCCCAACGGTTCTACGTTCATCCAGCGGAACACGACCAACCGGAACGCACTTGGACCTCTAATCAAAATGGGTTCACCGCGCCAATTCCTAGCGACGGTTACCGCTACTCAGCAACGCCCAACGTCGAAGTCGACAAGGAAGGCGTTTACGCCGAAAGCGGCTTTAACGAAAAGAACGTCGCGATGAGTGCCACCGAAAGTGTTTACGGCAATCCCGATGCTTTGGCTTTTGACCCATTAGTGGCCAATGGTCTGGCCGAAGACTCCCTGCAAACGATGGTCTTGCCTTACATCAACTCCGCTCGCGATGGGGTTCGTTACCTGGGTAACTTGATCAAGCAGTATGGTTCGCCCGAAGGCAACGGGGTATTGTTCTCCGACCATGATGAAGTTTGGTACATGGAAATCGTCACGGGGCACCACTGGGTTGCCCAACGCATTCCAGATGACGCTTATGCCGTTGCTGCGAACCAAGTGGCCATTCAGCAGGTCACGTTCGATGATCCCGACAACTTTATGTACTCCGAAGGCATTCAAGAATTTGTGACCGAAAATCACTTGAATCCCGACCAAAATGGCTGGAACTTCCGCCACATCTTTGGGACCAGTACCGAAAAAGACCGGCACTACAACACGCCACGGGTCTGGTTTGGCCAACGGGTCTTGAATCCTGAAATCGAACAGGATCCCCAATCTAGCGAATTACCATTCATTTGCCGGACCAGCCACAAAATCAGTGTGGAAGATGTCGAATACATTTTGAGCTCGCACTACAACGAGACCAAGTACGATCCATTAGGCCAAGGTGCCGACGAGGACCGGTTAAAGTTCCGGCCAATCTCGATGAACCGGACGCAAAACTCCCACGTGCTGCAGATCAGAAATGATGTACCGGCCGAAAGTTCTGCCATTTTCTGGTTATGCTTCGGCGTACCAGCCTTCAGTCCTTACGTGCCATTCTTCGCTAACGCCACGGACACCGATGACTCTTACAGTGAAACGCCCGTTCATTTAGACGACAAGAGTGCCTACTGGATGTACCGGAAGCTGTCGATGATCGTTGAATCTCACTACCAGAACTTTATTGAGCTGGATGTGGACTACGTGACGGCGGCTAAGCAGGACTTACGCACGCACGTGGCTAACACGTTAGCTCATGCCAAGAGCTTGTCTGGAGATGACCTGACCGCTTACCTGACGGATCAGAACCATCAAGTCGTTGCTGACATGCGAACCAAGACCACGAAGTTTACGAATGATTTGATTGAAAAAGGGTTAACGTTATCTAAGCTGACCTTTAACATGGACCGGAACCTTTAAAAGAAAAACATCTTTCAAATGAGAATAGCTAACATTATCTGATTGTGTTCAGGTAATGTTAGCTATTTTTTAGGAAGTTAGTAAACAAAATGATGCAGGACGATTTGAACGATGGTAGGAAAACTGAAAATGAACATGGCGTGTCAATTCAATTGGAGATTAGTTTTTTTGTAGAAAGGATAGTGTGAGTTAATTTGGAGGTATTAGGGCATAAAAGTTATGGTAAAAATTAGTCTGAGCCGGAGGAGACGGGGATGTAGCCAGCCGCGGTCATTCTATTAACTGGCCGTTGACTAGCTAATAGAATGGGCGACTTTGAAGACACATGGGTTTTGTGACTTCAAAGCGCGCGCTCAGCCTAGCACTTCAGCGTCCCCACAGCAGGCGGAATCCCTGGCAGCCGGAGTGCGACTATTCCAACACAACCTAATTTTTACAGGTTTCCAAGAATCTTCACAATTCAGCCATAGTCTATGCAAAACTTTTAGTGATAATAAGATTATAGTAATTGATATAATAACTCGTTTATACAGTGGAGGATATAAAAATGACAAGAAAAGAGATGAAAAACATCACGTTAACGGCCCAAGCGGGGTTGACGACACAACAAGCGACAGACCGGTTGGCGCAGCACGGCGCGAACGAATTGGTGGCGGCCAAGAAGCCCGCATTGTGGCGGCAGGTGGTGCGCCATTTAAGCGACGTGTCTTCAATGGTTCTGTTGTTTGCGGTCGGCCTGGCGAGCTACATGGCGTTGTTCCAGGGCGGGGGCTGGACGAAGTCAATCGTGATTGGGTCGATCTTAGTGATCAACGTGGTGATTGGCATGTACCAGGAGGCCTCAGCTGAAAAGGCGCTGGCGGCTTTGCAGTCGATGAGTCTGCCCACAACGACGGTTCGACGCGAAGACATTGCCCAGGAAATCAAGGCCAAGGACATTGTGCCGGGCGACCTGGTCTTACTCAAGGCCGGTGACCAAGTGCCAGCCGACGGTATCGTGCTGGAAAGTACGAACCTGTCAGTCGACGAAGCCGTGTTAACGGGGGAAAGTGTGCCCGTGACTAAGGAAAAATTAACGGCGCTGGACAAAGTCGGTGACGACCAACAAGTCTTCTCCGGCACGGCGGTGACTGCCGGTACGGCCGTGATGCAGGTCGTTACGACGGGGATGGCAACGGAACTGGGCCAGATTGCTGGCCTGTTGAACAAAACGAAGAAGCGGGCAACGCCACTACAAGGTCGCTTAAACCGACTTTCCGGTTGGTTGACGACGTTTGCGGTCATCGGGGGTCTCGCCATCTTCGCCCTCAGCATCTGGATGCAAAATCAAGGGTTGGCGGACAGCCTCATGATCGGCATCTCATTGGCCGTGGCGGCCGTTCCGGAAACGCTGCCGATTATCGTGACAATCAGTTTAGCTCACGGGGTCAAGCGAATGGCGAAACGCAATGCCATCATGCGGCGGGTAAATGCCGTGGAAACGATCGGTGGCGTCGATGTGATTGCTTCCGACAAGACGGGGACGCTGACGCAAAACCAGATGACGATTACGCGCTACTGGACGCCAGGTGACCAACCAGTGGCGGCGGAAAAGATGACGCCGGCTGGGAAGCAACTGATGCGCTACCTGGGCTTAGCGACGAATGCCGAAATCAAGGTGACGAACGGCGAAGAAAAAACGGTGGGTGACCCCACTGAATTGGCAATCGTTCGCTGGTTGGACAAGCACGACCTTAACCGGACACAGTTTGAACAGCAGGCACCGCGGTTAGCCGAAGACCCATTTGACTCCACGAAAAAGACGATGGCAACGGTCCACCGGCTCAAGGATGGCCAACAGTTAGTGATCGTGAAGGGGGCCTTTGACCGGCTTCCGGTGAACTGGACGGCGGCAGAACAAGCAGCCGCCAAACAAGTTCACGATGAGTTTGGCCGCAATGCACTGCGGGTTCTTTCAGTGGGCTACAAGGTGGTCGGCGCAACGGCAACTATCGACTGGGACGTCTTGACGACGGGCTTAACGTTTGCGGGACTGGTGGGTATCATTGACCCGCCACGGCCAGAAGTAATTCCGGCTATTCGCGAAGCAAAACGGGCTGGTATTAAGCCAGTCATGATTACGGGGGACCACATGGTGACGGCTGAGGCCATTGCCAAGGAAATCGGCCTGCTGACGCCCGGACAACTGGTGATGTCTGGTGACGAGCTCCGGACACTGACGGATGAAGAGCTGACGGCACAGATCGAAAATATTGCGGTCTATGCCCGGGTGTCCCCAACGGACAAGATCCGGATCGTTCAGGCTTGGCAGAAATTAGGCAAGACGGTGGCCATGACGGGTGACGGCGTGAACGATGCGCCGGCCTTGAAGGCAGCCGATGTGGGTATCGCTATGGGCATCACGGGGACTGAGGTCTCCAAGGGTGCCGCCGACATGGTCTTAACGGATGACAATTTCGCCACGATCATCGCGGCGGTCCGTGAAGGTCGGACGGTTTACCAAAACATTTTGAAGGCCGTTGAATTCTTGGTGGGGGTCAACTTTGCCCAGATCTTCCTGATGGTGGGAGCGGTCCTCATGGGTTGGGGTGCACCACTATTGGCGGAACAACTGTTGCTGATCAACGTGTTAGCCGATGGGATTCCGGGCTTCTACATCAGCCGCGAACCAGGCGAAAAGGAAGCGATGGCCCAACCACCAGTGGCCAACGACGAAAGTTTATTTGCCAGAGGTCTCGGCGGCCGCTTAGCAGTCCGGGCTGTGACGTTTACGGGACTCACGCTAGGAATCTATGCGCTGGGCCGGTTTAGCCTATCAGCCGGACAAGCAACGGTGGGAATGACGATGGTCTTCTTGGTCCTCGCGATTGGCTCCATGATTGACATTTACGCCATCAAGGACCGTCAGCCATTGACGCTGATGAGCTTAAAACGCAACCCCGTGCTAAATGGGGCGATGCTGCTAGCCATTGGCTTGGTCTTACTGATTGCTGTCGTTCCCGGGATTCGGAACATGTTTGGTCTCGTGGCCTTGCCAGCGGTGGCTTGGTTGGTCGTGATTCCGGCAGTCTTTGTCCCAACGCTGGTGCTCGAAGTTGCTAAACGTTGGCAACGGCGGAGCACGCAACAGATGGTCGGCGAGCTCGACTTAGACTAAGTATTTCCGCAACGAAAAAGACCCGCAACCGGCTATCCCTTGGAGGAGGTAGTCGGTTGCGGGTCTTTATTTCGTCAAAAAGTTAAGCGGAGGCAATGGGAACTATCTGGACATAATAGGCGCTAATGTAGGCGTCCGGGCCAATTTGATACCAGACCAGATTTTGGTCGTCCACGATGCGACCGCGGACATCCAGTGGTTCACCGTGGTCGAGTTGACCAATGCTTTCGCCGTAGGGTTCCTTGTAAATCGTGACGGCAGCGTGGGGGACGTAATCAACGCTACCCAGGCGTTCAAAGGGCTGAACGGTCCAATGGTGCTGCTGCGGTAGTGCCGTAGGAAGTGGATGGTCGCGTAAGGTCGTTTCGGTGGCAGCGAGCCACTGTTCGCCGCCTAAGTTATACCAGACGCTCCCATCGGTTCGGGTTACGACGACAAACAGCCGCCAGAGTGAGTTCGCCGGGAACTGATAGCCGTAGGGGTGGCCCGCTGGTTGATCCACGATTTGATGGTCCGCAGTAAGCAGGACGTACTGATGCACCCGTTGCACCGTCTGCCAAGCATCCCGCCGGTAGAAGTAAATGACGCGCTGAGCCCGTTGCGAGTACTGCCCGCGTTGGCTACCTTGGGCCTGAAAAATGCGGTAGCCAGCTATCTCGGGTGGCGTTAATTGGTAATGGCCATCGAGCCGCCCACGATGAATCGTTGGCAATTTTAAAAGCTGGCCGCTGTCATAGTCGATCAAGTAGGTGACGACCGGCTGACCCCATTGTCGTTGATAGGTCAGGGTCGTCAAGCCGTATTCGGTGATGAAGTCTTGCGTAAAGCCGTGTGTATGGGTCAACACGTAACCGGGAATGATTGGAAAGCGAAAATGAACGGTGTGGTTCAACTGGCCGGTTAAAATCAAAGCGGGTTGCAGGGGATGATCATTTTCATCAACGAGCCGAACTACTAAGGTAGCAGTTGGTTCGGGCACTGCCTGTTTTTCTACGGTAGTTGTTACCGGTGCAACGGGTGTCACCGGAACTGGCTGTGGGCGTTCGGGAATGGCAGGCGTCACCTTAGGAGCCCGTGTTTGGGCCGTCGGTGTCCGCCGCACCGCGTGTTTAGGTCCGCGTCGGGGTGCCGGTTCAATCAAGCGTCGTAACCAGTCAAAAAATGCCATTCCTTCTCACCTCCATAAGTTTCCTTTTAAAGCCTAGTATACCGCATTCACCGCACGCGTGGCAGGCAATTTTTAAAGTGGGAAAGGTGTTGGGAAAGTTCTATGGGGAATGTGAGGCGTGATTGGCTGGAACACATGGTATTGTTTGTTTAGCGGCTGACAAATTTAGGGGGCGTGCGTAACTGAAATGTTGGTGGCTAAGCTGATGACCGTTGATATCCTAGTGACCATACCAATTTAGTTGTAGTTCCTTTAGTTGAAAATTTGAGGGACTAAACAATTGTCATGGCAGTGGTCAGTTTGAGCCGGAGGAGGGCAGGGATGCAGCCAGCCGTGGTAATCTTGTTAGCTGGCCGCTGGCTAGCTAACAAGATGGGCGACTTTGGAGACGCGCGAACTTCGCGGCTTCAAAGCGAGCGAGAAGACTGGTGTCCTTCCAGGCTGAAGCGTCCCCACAGCAGGCGGAATCCCTGGCAGCCGGAGCGCGACCATTTCAAACCAACATCGTCAGCAATCAAACAAAGAAGCATCAAAAAAGTGGTCGCACCAACCGGCACGACCACTCAGGTAAAGCTTATTTGTTATCAGAATCAGGCGTTGCTTTAGCCGCAGCAGCATTCGCTTCGGTATCAGCAGCTAAGACGATCTTACCGTCTTCGATCTTGGCCACGAGGTTCTTAACGTCCGCGTGATCAAGGTAGAAGTCAGCGATTCGGTCTTCGATTTCTTCTTGAATGACTCGCCGTAACGGCCGCGCACCCATTGCGGGGTTGTAGCCCTTAGCGACAAGTTGTTCTTCAACGGGTTCCGTGACGTGGATGTGGAGGCCTTGGCCCGCCAACATCTGGTTCACGTCGCCAATCATCAAGTCAACGATCTTCATCAAGTTTTCCTTGCTGAGAGAGTTGAATTCGATGATGTCGTCAAAACGGTTCAAGAATTCTGGCTTGAAGTAGTTCGTCAAGTTGCCCAGAACGGAGTGGGTCGTGCCTTCAGCAGCAGCCCCGAAACCAACGTTGGCTTCGGCGTCACCAGTGCCGGCGTTACTGGTCATAATGATCAGTGTATCCTTGAAGGACACCGTGCGACCTTGTGAATCGGTCAAACGACCGTCGTCGAGAATTTGCAGGAACATATTCATGACGTCGGGGTGGGCCTTTTCAATTTCGTCCAGCAGAATCAACGTGTAAGGATGACGCCGAACTTGTTCTGTCAATTGGCCAGCTTCTTCATAGCCGACATAGCCAGGTGGTGATCCGATCAGCTTAGAAATTGAATGCGGCTCCATGTACTCGGACATGTCAAACCGAATCATCGCCTCTTGGGAACCAAAGAGTTCGTTGGCTAATTGCTTAGCCAGTTCCGTCTTCCCAACACCGGTAGGGCCGACGAAGAGGAAGGACCCGATTGGCCGGCCAGTGCCGTTCAACCCAATCCGGTTACGACGAATAGCACGGGCAACCTTATCAACGGCTTCGTTTTGACCGATAACGTGACCTTCAAGATCACCGGCTAGACTCTGGAGTTGATGTTGTTCCTTAGCTTGTAATTCGCCAACTGGAATGTTGGTCTTTTCTTCGACGATGTCTTGCATGTCCTTAACCGTGACCTCAGCCGATTGATTTTGATCGGCGTTCGCGGCGGATTCCTTGGATTTCTCCAACTTCGTCACTTGATCGCGGTAGTAGGCGGCCTTTTCGTAGTCTTCCTGCTTCAGGGCAGCTTGTTTCTGGGTTTCAGCCGACTTGATCTTTTCATCAATGGCCTTTGGATCAGCCACGTTGATCGTTAAATTCTTCCGTGAACCAGCTTCATCCAACAGGTCAATGGCCTTGTCGGGTAAGAAACGGTCTTGGATATAACGGTCGGACAGCCGAACGGCGGCCTCAATGGCGTCATCGGTGTAGTGAACGTGGTGATAATCCTCATACTTCTTTTGAATCCCTTTCAGGATTTCAATGGCTTCATCAGCACTCGGTTCATCAACCGTAACGGGTTGGAACCGCCGAGCGAGGGCTTGATCCTTTTCAATATCTCTGTATTCATTTAAAGTTGTCGCCCCAATCAGTTGGAAGTCACCCCGGGCTAACGCTGGCTTTAACACGTTACCAGCGTCCATGCCACCCTCGGCATTGCCGGCACCCATGATTTCATGGATTTCGTCAATGAAGAGGATGATGTCTGGGTTAGACTGAACTTCCTTCATCAGTTGTTGCATCCGTTGTTCAAATTGCCCACGGATCCCGGTCCCTTGAACCAGGGAAACAACATCCAACCGAATGATTTGCTTGTTCGTTAACTTCTCGGGAACGTTGCCTTCGACAATCCGTTCCGCGAGTCCTTCGACGACCGCCGTCTTCCCAACACCGGCTTCCCCAATTAAAACGGGGTTGTTCTTAGTCCGGCGGTTGAGGATTTCGATGACTTGAGCCGTCTCTTTATCCCGCCCAATTACGGGATCAATCTTGCCGTCCTTGGCCAACTGAGTCAGGTTCAGTCCGTACTGGTTGAGCAGTCCGTTGCCGGAACCTTGATTGCCAGCTGGTTGCGTTGGCCGATTTTGCTGTGCGGCTGCTTGCCGGTAGTCGCCTTGGTTGGCGTTACCGTCTTGCATTGCCCGGAAAATATCATCCAGGTTGCCAAAGCCGAATGGATCTTGTGCCATACGGCCACCTCCATTTCCAGAATCGTTTTGTTGCTGCTTAAGCAGTTGGTAACAATTTTGGCATAGGTCAACTTGTTGCCGCTGCCCATTTACACTCATATATAGGTGTATCGTTGCTTCATTGCGGTGGCAATTTTGACATAGCATCTTGTCGTCTCCTTTCTTGCCTGGATTTCTCGTGAGAGGTCCCACGTGGTCTGTCTGAAAAGATTTGACCTTTCTTGACCATTGACCACATTATACCGCGTTCCCTTCACCGTGCAAGTATTTTGTTTGGTGATGAAAGCGCCGTGTGTCAGGGGCTTTCTGACGAACGACTTCATTTTAGCACTCTAGCCTAGAGAATGCTAAAATGACTTCCTGAAATTATCAACTTTTTTAATTTTTGTGGGGTTCAGTCCTTTATTAATGACTTCAATAGGGATGTGTAGCCAGAATCGGCGGAACTGTTGAAGTCAAGCTAGAGTAAATTTAGTATTGTCTTGAAGTTAATCCTTCAGGTGAAGCTTGCTGGCGTGTTTTTAGCCAGAATCTTTTGTATAATGGATAAGTTGGTTCGACAATGATTAAAAATGCCGTGTGAGTCTGTCGCAACGGTCGCTGTGGCGAATCAAGCGTTATGAACAGACATGAGGGGGTGAAGAGTTGGCGAAAGACTTTACGGACCTGATGAATCAGTTGAAGGATAAAAAAATCGAAAAGTTCGAAGTAACTCCGGAAGATTTTCCGGCCTTTCAGAAGGCCTTTATGTCGTTTGACACGCGAAAACGGGTGGTTGGCCAGGCTAACAAGAACGGCCAATTGATTTACCACTACGATCACGATGCCGGAAATGATGGCGAATAAGATTATTTTGATGAAAGCGGTTCACATAGAACTTGTAATTTAGCGGCTAGATTGATATTCTTAGTAGGTAGACGTTATCCGTAAAAATGGTTGTTTGGCCAATGCGCAGGTCAAGACGGATAATGTTCAGTAAGAAATCAACCTAAGCTTAAAGGAGATCGATCAATTATGGAAAAACGCGAATTTCATGTTACAGCAGAAACTGGTATCCATGCACGTCCCGCTACTTTATTAGTACAGGCCGCAAGTAAGTTCAACGCAGAAGTTAGCTTACAGTACCAAGACAAGTCTGTTAACTTAAAGTCTATCATGGGTGTGATGTCATTAGGTGTTGGTCAAAACGCCGAAATCACGATCACAACTGATGGTGACGACGAAGCCGATGCGATGAACGCTGTTGCTGAAACTTTGAAAAAAGAGGGTTTATCTGACTAATGAGGGCGATGCTCAAGGGAATTGCCGCCAGTGACGGTGTGGTTTGCGGTCAGGCTTATCGCTTGGTCGAACCAGATCTGAACGTTGAACGACGGACAATCACAAATCTTGATTCCGAATTAAATCGATTCCATCAGGCCCTTGAAGCAGCCGTCTCAGACATTGAGACGATTAAAACTCGTGCAACTAAAAACCTGGGCGCTGACAGTGCCCAGGTTTTTAGTGCGCACATTGCGATGCTTCAAGACCCAGAATTGATTGCGGCAGTTGAAGCAAACATTAAAGACAAGCATACTAATGCGGAGGCAGCCGTTGCGGATGTCACAACGGGGTACGAGGTCACGCTGCAAGGGTTGACTGACAATCCCTACATGCAAGAACGAATTTCGGACCTGCACGACGTGACGAAACGGTTAACGGGTCATTTGCTCGGGGTCACGTTACCCGACTTGGCCTTGATCGACCACCCGGTCATTGTGGTGACGCACGACCTGATTCCCAGCGACACGGTTTCCGTGAATCCCAAGTACATCTTAGGCTTCATTACGGACGTGGGCGGGCGGACATCACATTCCTCGATTCTGGCGCGCAACCTAAACCTGCCAGCCGTTGTGGGAACTCAGGACGCGACCGAGCAGATTCCAGCCGGTGAAACGGTGATTTTAAATGGGACGCGCGGTAACGTGATCGTTCAGCCAACGGTCGACGAGTTAGCCACCGCACGCCGGGCAATGCAGGAGCGGGCGGCCAATCAGAAACGGTTGGAAAGTCTGCGGCATCACGAGACGACCTCTAAGGATGGTGTTGGTGTGATGCTAGCTGCCAATATTGGGACCGCTAGTGATTTACCAGCGGTTCTCGAGAATGGGGCCGAGGCGATTGGTTTGATGCGGACCGAGTTTTTATACATGGATACCGATCAACTGCCAACGGAAGACGAACAGTTTGATGTTTATCGTCAAATTGTCCAGTCCATGGCGCCGCGGCCAGTGGTTATTCGAACCCTCGACATTGGTGGGGATAAGCCATTACCCTATTTAAAGACGAAGCACGAAGACAATCCCTTCATGGGTGAACGGGCCATTCGTCAGAGCCTAGCGCACCAAAACATCTTCCGCAGTCAATTGCGGGCGTTGTTACGGGCCTCGGCGTTTGGCAATCTGCGCATCATGTTCCCCATGATTGCGACACTGGATGAGTTCCGTCAGGCCAAGGCCATTTACGATGACGAGCGTTCGAAGCTCACCACGGCTCAGGTGCCGATGGGCAAGGTCAAAGTGGGGATGATGGTCGAGGTGCCCGCAGCAGCTCTATTGGCCGACCGGTTCGCACAAGAGGTCGACTTCATGAGTGTGGGCACCAACGACTTGATTGGGTACACGATGGCCGCCGATCGGACGAACCAAGACGTGGCCTATCTGTATCAGCCGTATCATCCAGCAATCTTGCGGTTAGTTGACCGCATCATCCACGCGGGACACGCAGCGGGTATTCCCGTTGCCATGTGTGGTGAAATGGCCGGTGATCCGATTGCGGTGCCCCTCTTGTTGGGGATGGGCTTAGATGAGTTCTCCATGGGTGCGGGAGCCGTCTTGAAGACCCGTGAGTTGATTGGTCAGCTCAACGCCCACGATTTACAATCGTTGGTCGAAACGGCGTTGAATTCGGCCAGTACCAGTCAAGAGGTCGTTACCATGGTCCAAGCAGCGGTTCCCGGCGTTCTTCAGAAATAACCGGAACGTTGTATTAAATAGAATTTAAGAGGTACTAGGAGCGGGGAAACCGGTTGCTAGTGCTTTTTTGTTGTCACAGATTGGCATAGATAGTGGAGACTGGTCGCATTGCGGTTGCCAGGGATCCTGCCTGCTATTGGATTTTCTCTAAGTAATATTGGGACAAGTGAGAAAGTAATTGGAACATGAGTGATAATCCCTTTAATTAGAAGTAAGGTATGGAGCAGTCCGTGGTCACCAATACGGCTAAGCTTGTTAGACACATCATCAATATGGCAATTGCTCACTGTACCAACGAGAAACGAGATTGGTAGCAACCATTCTTTAAAATTAAGCGAAAATCCGGTTCTAAACAAGATTAATGGAAGAAGTACAGTCTGAGCCGGAGGAGGCCAGGGATGCAGCCAGCCGTGGTAATCTTGTTAGCTGGCCGCTGGCTAGCTAACAAGATGGGCGACTTTGGAGACGCGCGAACTTCGCGGCTTCAAAGAGCGCGTTCAGCCTAGTGCTTCAGCGTCCCCACAGCAGGCGGAATCTCTGGCAGCCGGAGTGCGACCATTTAGACTCATCTTCCCTCACGACCAGACTATTTTTCAGCATAATCTGGTTGTGGTTTGCAATCACCTAGCCAAACCCATATAATTGTGGTGACTGTACAAAGCGTTATTCCGGAGAACCTAGCCAAACACAGACGCAAGGGGGATTGGCGATGAACATTGGCTTATTTACAGATACCTATTTCCCTCAAGTAAGTGGGGTCGCAACGTCGATTAAGACGTTGCGTGATCAATTGGAAAAACAGGGCCATCAGGTCTATATTTTTACGACGACTGATCCGCACGTTGAACGCAACGTTTACGAGCGGAACGTCTTTCGGTTTTCAAGTATTCCGTTCGTTTCGTTTACGGATCGACGGATTGCGGTGCGGGGGCTGTTCCAAGCCTACCAAATTGCGAAGGAATTGAATTTAGATATCGTCCACACCCAGACGGAGTTCTCGATGGGATGGATCGGTAAGTTTGTGGCACGTAACTTAGAGATTCCGTGTCTCCATACTTATCACACCATGTACGAGGATTATTTGCACTATGTGGCTAACGGTAAGATTTTAAAACCGGTCCACGTGAAGCAGGGGACCCTGGCTTTTTGTTACCACTTGACGGGGGTTGTTGCGCCTAGTGACCGAGTGTTAACCACCTTGACGGATTATGGGGTCAAAACACCCATCCGCGTGATTCCAACGGGGGTCAATTTACACCAGTACGAACAACCCGATACTGCTAATCTGCGGCGGCAATTGGGCTACCAGCCCGACACGCCCGTTATCCTTTCGTTGAGCCGATTGGCCTACGAGAAGAATATCAAGGAAAGCATTGCCGCCATGCCCCAGATTTTGGCACAGGTTCCTGAAGCACAGCTTTTGATCGTTGGCGATGGCCCGGCGCGAGAAGACCTGGAACAACAGGTCAAAGACGCCGGCCTCACGGATCACGTATCGTTCACTGGGGAAGTGAACAACGATGAAGTTTTCCGGTATTATCATATGGCGAACGTCTTCCTATCGTCGTCGGATTCCGAATCACAGGGGTTGACCTACATTGAAGCTATGGCGGCGGGGACGAAGATCGTCGTCATGACCAGTCCTTACACTGATGAGCTATTGTCGAGTCGGACGTTGGGGGTCACTTTTAAGGAACCGGCTGAGATGATTGAAAATGTGGTTGATTATTTGCGGCACGGGGACGAAGAACAGGACCCAGACCTGTTGGCGAAGAAATTGGCTGACATTTCTGCGGATACCTTTGGGCAACGCATCATTGGTTTTTATCAGGATGCGCAGGCCAACTATGAGGCCGCACACGAGGATACGCCGGATTTTAGCAATTAGAGGAGTTATTGGATGTTAAAAATCAACATGTTTTCCGCTGCTGATTCTGTCAAAGGACAGGGTGTCGGCAGTGCTTACAACGAGCTCATGAATCTGATGCGCACCCGTCTAGCCGATGATTTTCAGGTGACGGTCAATAAGTATGGTCGCGTAGACTTAACGCATTACCATACGATTAATTTTTCCTATTACTTATCAACATTCTTACCTGGACGCGGTCGAAAAATCGGCTACGTTCATTTCTTGCCGGAAACGTTAGAGGGTAGCTTGAAGATTCCGCAACCTTTCCGCTCGATTTTTTATAAATACGTGATTGCCTTTTACAAACGGATGGATCACATCGTGGTGGTCAACCCGACGTTTATTCCGAAACTGGTCGCCTATGGGATTCCTGAGGACAAGGTGACGTATATTCCGAACTTTGTGAGCCGTAAGGAGTTCTATCCCGTGACGGCGGAGAAAAAGCAGGCGTTGCGTGACCAATACGGTTATGATCAGCAAAAGTTTACGGTGCTTGGCATCGGTCAGATTCAAGAGCGTAAAGGCTTGTTTGACTTCATTAAGTTAGCCCGGAATAATCCGCAGCTCCAGTTCATCTGGGCTGGCGGATTCTCTTTTGGCCGCATGACGGACGGATACGCGGCCTTGAAGAAGGTCGTCGATGATCCGCCGGCTAACTTAAGCTTCCCGGGTATCGTGGACCGTGATCGATTAGTTGACTATTACAACCTGGCAGACTTATTCTTATTACCATCATTTAACGAGTTGTTTCCGATGTCCGTTTTGGAAGCCTTTAGTACCGGGACACCAGTGTTACTACGCGATTTGGACCTGTACCAGGCGATCATTGCCGGGGATTATCAACCGGCGAAGGACTATACGGAAATGAACGAGCAGCTTCAGCGATTACCGCAGGATGCGGATGCTATGGAACATTGGCATCAGCAAAGTTTGGCCGCCGCTGAGCGCTACTCTGAGGAACACCTGACCACGATTTGGCGGGCATTCTATCAGCAACAAGTAAAAGAGGGGTAAGTGCATGTCACGTCGAAATAAATGGGTACTCACTTTAATGTTGCTTTTGGGGATTGCAATCTTTGCCTTTTCGCTACGTGACATTAAGTTTTCAGTCTTGATCAATGACTTCGTGCACATTAACTTCTGGTGGTTTGGGGTCGCTATCTTGTGCATGGTGTTATATCTCGGGTTAGAAGCCGTCATCGTTAAGGTTTTCATTTCGGATCGAATTGAAGGCTTCACGTTTAAAGATGCTTTGCGAATTCCGATGGTGGAGCAGTTATTTAACGGGATTACGCCATTCTCTTCGGGGGGGCAACC
Organism: Levilactobacillus andaensis; assembly: GCF_016861695.1. Classification (GTDB taxonomy): domain Bacteria; phylum Bacillota; class Bacilli; order Lactobacillales; family Lactobacillaceae; genus Levilactobacillus; species Levilactobacillus andaensis. The sequence continues at coordinate 16,653 of NZ_BOLP01000026.1, forward strand.
CGCACAGCTGATTGCATTGATGCAGACCGGGGTCGATGCTGGTAAGGCCAGCTCGGTGCTCCTGATGAAGTTTGTCGTCTACCAGTCGATGATCGTGATTAATTTTTTGATTGCGTTGGTGATTGGTTTTAACGACATTCAGGATAAACTGCACGCGTTGGTCTGGCTGGTCGTGTTTGGCTTTACGATCCATCTGGCCGTCATCGTTGGATTGTTGATGGTGATGTTCTGGCACGCCTTCACGAAGAAAATGGTGGGGGTCGTGTTGTATCCTTGCCGCTGGTTTATGAAAAAGGACCACTTTGCGCGGATGGAAACTAACATTAATAGTAAAATTGATTCGTTCTACCATGAAAGTGTCCGGATCAGTGGGCAGGGGAAGCTGATGCTCAAGGTTTTTGTGATCACCTTCTTCCAATTGATGTTCTATTACCTGATTCCGTACTTTATCATGCTGTCCTTGGGCTACACGACGGCCAACATTGTGATGGTGACCAGCTTACACGTGCTGATCGTCATGGTCATTTCGCTATTTCCCATTCCAGGTGGGTCTGGTGGAGCCGAGTATAGCTTTGAAATGATTTTTCGGAGTTATATTTCGTCAAATAGTAAGTTAGTTTTAGCGATGATTCTCTGGCGCCTGTTGACCTACTACTTTGGCATGCTGACAGGCTTGGTAGCGATGGTGATTTCCCCAGATAAGGTCATCGAAAAAAATGATTTGCCAAATGAGTGAGTTTTTCTGCATTAGGGCGTGCCATACCGCCTCAAGTTTGGTAAAATCATTAGTGAAAGCTAGAAAGGGGACCAACCATGGAAGAATCTCAATTGATTGGCATCATCAATCGCTTAAAGGCGATGCAAGAGGATGCCACCGACGAGCCACAACCCCGTCGATTTGAAAAGGAAGGCGTTGAGCAGGCAACGGTTGTTTACAACCAGTTGAGCCACACCTACACCTTAACCGAACACAACCCGGAAACGACTTTTGAGTTTGATAACATCGATTTAGTAGCTATCGAATTATTTGATTTGTTGACGGATAACTAACAAAACTATGGGTGCCATAGTTTTGTTTTTTTATACCTGGAAAAAGTTGCATTTTTCCAAAGGTTATGGAATCACATTGATTACCCGTTAATATCAGCTATACTATAGTGATGTTAATTATTTTGTGGAGGCAATCGCATGGCGAACTTTTTTAAGCGGAAGACGAACTGGGTAAATAGCCGGATGGGCTTTTTCCTGTTGATCGTCGTTTTATTTTGGGTGAAAACTTACATTGCCTATCAGACCGAATTTACGTTAGGGGCCAAAGGGAGTGTTCAACAGTTCTTATTGTTGATTAACCCAATTCCGGCCGCCTTACTTGTATTTGGCATCGCGCTCTATTTCCGCGGGCGGTTAGCTTATTGGCTAATGTTGATTATTGATGTATTAGAGTCCACTTGGATTTTTGCGAATGTGCTCTACTACCGAGAGTTCTCTGATTTCCTTTCATTTGGGATCATGAAGGGCTCCAGCGACGTGGGAAATAACCTGGGGAAGAGTTTGGCCCAGATTACGCACGTCTATGATTTTTTTGTCTATATTGATATCGTGATTCTGATCATTCTGTTGGTCACCCACGTGATTCGCATCGATGCGCGACCGTTCAAGCGGCGGTACGCGTTCTCAATTACGGTCCTGTCATTTGGCCTGATGTTTGCCGAATTCGGGATGGCTAATGCGGATCGTTCGGGGCTGTTGACCCGGACATTTGACAATAACTATATTGTGAAATACTTGGGGCTTAATGAATACGCGGCCTTTAACGCTTACCAGACGCAAAAGGAAAGTGCGACCCGGGCAAGTGCCAATGCCAGTGATATGAAGAGTGTTCTGAAGTACCTGAAGCAAAATCGGGTGAGTCCCAACGTTTCCTACTATGGTAAGGAGAAGGGGAAGAACGTCTTCATTATTCACTTGGAGAGTTTCCAGCAATTCTTGATCGACTATAAGGTGGACGGCAAAGAAGTCACACCGACGCTGAATAAGTTCTACCATAGCAAGAACACCTTAGCCTATAAGAACTTCTATAACCAGGTGGCCCAGGGGAAGACCTCTGATGCTGAAATGATGCTGGAAAACTCGCTATTTGGGTTGCCACAGGGCTCAGCAATGACGACCTATGGGACGCAGAACACGTTCCAGGCGGCGCCAGCAATTTTGAGTCAAGATGCTGGCTATACGACGGCAGCGTTCCATGGGGACGTCCCTAGTTTCTGGAACCGGGATAACACGTACAAGTCATGGGGCTATCAGTACTTCTTTAGTTCCAGTTACTATACGGAGAAATCGGGTTATAGTATTGGCTATGGTCTGAAGGATAAGATCTTCTTTAAACAGTCTGCTAAGTATATTGAACAGTTACCACAACCGTTCTATGCCAAGCTGATTACGCTGACGAACCACTATCCATATGAGCTAGACAAGAAGAACACGGATTTCCCAGCGACTAAGACGGGGGACAAGACCGTCGATCCATACGTTCAGACGGCCCATTACCTGGATCAGGCGTTTGCTGAGTTCATTAATTATCTGAAGAAGGCCGGACTCTATAAGAATAGTGTCATCGTGGCCTATGGCGACCATTATGGAATCTCAAATAATCACCGGCCAGCGATTGCCCAGTTATTGGGTAAGAGCAAGGTGACAAACTATGACCTTGCCCAATTCCAGAAGGTTCCGTTTATGATTCATGCAACGGGACTCAAAGGTGGAATTCAATCGACCTATGGTGGGGAAATAGATGTATTGCCAACGTTGCTGGATCTCTTAGGAGTCAAGAATACAGATACGATTCAATTTGGGCAGGACTTACTGGCTAAGGATCGCAATCAAACTGTGGCGTTCCGGAACGGGAACTTTATTTCGCCGAAGTATACCAAGATCGGTGGGACCGTGTATGATACCAAGACGGGGGATGTGCTGACGTTAACGGCGGCACAGAAGAAGGACGTGGCCAAGCTACAGAACCACGTCACAACGGAACTCTCTTTGTCTGATCGGGTTATCTACGGGGATCTGCTGCGGTTCTATACACCAAAGAACTTTACGAAGGTCAACAAGACGGACTTTACTTATAAGTTGAAGCCGGCAATGGAACAGTTAGCAGAGGCGGAGAAGAAGGAAAAGACGAGTGTGATTGCTAAGCACGATGGCAAGAGCACCGTTTCCGACTACAAGACCGATGCACCTGAATTAAAATAGAATGTTTCTATATGAAAGAAGTCGATCACGAGTGTCAGGTGATTGACTTCTTTTTGTATGGGAATGGAGACTAACCAGGAGAGGTGTGGGAAGATTGAACTTACAGATGACCATGGATGTAATGTTTTATCCGGTTAAGGTGAATTTTATGTTGCGTGAGGTTATCGGTATTTAGCGGTACCCAAGATTGAGATGGTGCTATATGGTTTGTGTTGATGGACTAAGTAGACCGGTTTAGGTGGTTTGGAGGTGATTTGACAGTCTTTTCTCGGAGAATGGGGTGGGTGGCTGAAATTAATTTCAGTAAATATTCATTTTCCCCTTGACCGTTGCGGCAGATATTGGTAAACTATTTTCTGTTGTCATTTATGTGCGTAAACATTGTGACAGCAACGGCAAATTGCTTTCTCAATAATTTTAAAAAAGGCTTGACGGTCTGGTTGATTATTGATATAGTAGTAAACGTTGTTGAGAATATTTATTCAACTTGATTCAGAAACATCGATATTTATTCAAAAAGATGCTTAAAAAGTTGTTGACAGGTATTTAACGACATGATATACTTTAAAAGTTGTCACGGAGCGCTTGCTTCTCTGATAACTTGGTAGACCTTTGAAAACTGAACATTGTTTCGACAAACCAAATATGTGTAGGGCGGTTTGATACTTGG
>NZ_BOLP01000027.1 GCF_016861695.1 Levilactobacillus andaensis
AGGTGATATGCCTCTTTTTTTATGCAAAAATGGTGTCGATGGATTTCTCCATCAACACCAAATATCATAGAACCTTTTTATGTTGTCCTAGTTGTGGCAGAGCACAACTAGGACTGGAGTACAGCTAACTCAGCGTTTTCACCTGAAATTGCTGAAACGTGGTCCCAGAGGCAGCCGGTTCCGCTTAACACAACTAACCAAACAATCCAGGATCGGGATTATTCGGTTAGTCGCGTTAATGCTCGCCAGCTAAGCGCCTCTGGGCCCACTCTCCCAAAACAAAAAACGTCACCGCAAATGCGGCAACGCTTCGTTCGTTAACTAGTTTTCGTGACGTAGATCTTCGATTTCGGGAACATGGAATTCCTTGCGTTCGAGGGCCTTCACGATGCGGTCCAATTTTTCTTCGTCGACCTCGGCAGGGAGAGTGAACATAGTCCGATGAACCAGTTCGCCTTCCTGGGCGTCTAGGCTGATCACACTGGCAATCGACGTGTACTTGGTGATAATCTTGGCCATGCCGGCTAAATCACCGCGTTCACCAGCGGAGACCACTGTGATCACGTAACTGCCAATGTTGACGTTCCAAGATTGAGAAAGCATATCCATCAAGCGCGTATGCGTCAAGATACCATAAAAGGCATTCTTGTCGTCTAACACGGCAATGTAAGGTAAATCCTTGATGGAGAAGAAAACGTTGAAGAAAGCCGCGTTAACGGAAATAAACTTCGTGGCGTTCTTCAGTAATGACGTCACCGGGAGCTGCATATCGCCGCCCCGAGACTTATGGCGATAAATGTGCATTTTATAGATGTTCCCCCGGAAAATCTGGCCGGTTTCATCTAGGATCGGCACACACCGATAACCAGAATCTTCCAAGACCTTTAAGGCTTGTTCCAAGGTAACGTCCTCGCGAACCGTAACTAAACGTTCTTTCGGTTTCACTAGGGATTTTAGCAGCATAGCTGACGACCTCCTAAAATTAGAAACTTCTAATAATCTTTCCTAATAATACCATATTTCGCGGTTCGCTGGTAGTCATTTTCCAGTAAAAGCATGTTAAAATGAGAGAAAGATTTAGGCAAGGAGGGTGGTCACGTGAAGACACCGCATGACCCACAGGATAAGCCGATCATTACGAAAAAATGGCTGTACTGGACGGTTGCCGCATTCGTGGCAATCATTGTGTTGTTGGCAATTGGGCTAGCTTTAAAATAAATTAACGCAAAAGTTGCGGCACCCATCAAGGGTAACCGCAACTTTTTTAGAGTTCTATTAGAAGACGATAACTGGTGTGCCGACGCTAACGTTTTCATAGACCGACTTGATCTTCGAAGGTGGCGTGTTGACACAGCCATGTGACCCGTGCTTCTTGTACCACGTGCCACCATACTCTGGCTGCCATGGCGAATCATGAATCCCAACGCCGGTATCATCGATCGGCATCCAGTACTTCACTTTGGAAGCATAGTTGGACCCGTTATCATTTTTACCACGCAGGGTGGTGTTCCGTTGTTTACTCCAGATGACCCAGACACCAGTTGGCGTGTGGTGGGCAGTGGTTGGTAATCCAGTCACAATGTCGGTAGAAACGACGACTTTTCCGTTCTTGTAAACCCACATGTGTTGGTTCTGTTTATCAACTTCGACGTACGAATTGCCGATATCGGTTCCACTGTTGTGATAGCCGCTACCTTGAATCGTTGGCGTCCGATCCATGCCTTTGCCGGCAAGAACCAATTTACTGAGCGTTGGTGTTTCGGATTTGACCTTGATACTCCAACCATAGAGCCCAGCCTTAACTTTAACTGTGCCGCGTTTGGTAGACTTGAAGGTTCGCGTCTTGTTGATGGTCCCATACTTACTGCTGAGCTTGGTCAAGTATTCCTTAACCAGGTCCGTCTTGGTTGTCAGTTTGCCGTTTTTAAACGTCAGCCAACTGGCTAGAGTAGCAGCGGGAATCGTAATTTTGTGCCCACTCAACTTATACGTGTAAGTCTGCTTGGTAATGTTTTCGGCTTTCTTCTCGGCAGCCTTGAACGCAGCGGATTTAGTCGTGACATCGGGTTTCAAATAGTCCTGGGAAACATCAACGGTGGTGTTTCCTTTTTCAATGGCCAGGGTAATCGACTTCGCAACCTTGGCGGCATCGAGTTGATTACCAGTGTGCGCCTTGGTGGTCACGTACTCACCGTCATGGTAAGTAAAGGTGGCATCCGTGGGGGCAGTTCTGGTCTTGTTGGCCTTGGTCGAGATTTCCTTGGCAAGGGCCTGAACACTTTGTTGATTTTCGTTGCTAGCATTGAGTTCGATGCTGTCCGCTGTCGCCGTAGTGACGTGAACGGGCCAGCTCCAAATATTTTGCTTAGCAATCAGTTGTTTCAAAGCAGTTTGCGAGGTCACTTTTAGGTTGACCTGCTGCGTCTTGAAAGTAGAGACGGTCTCGCTGCCATCCTTGAGGGTCAGCTGTTGATTCTTCAAAGCCGATTTCAATTTAGTGGCGGCTTGACTGGCGGTGCTTCCGCCAACGTTAACTCCGGCGATTTCGGTATCCTTAAAGAAGACCTGCGCCGAAGAGTAATGTAGAGCTTGTCCAACGTAAATGGCCCCGACCGCAACGATGGCGGTGGCAAGACCAATCACGAAGGCTTTTCGTTTCTTCATCATGAGACCTCCTAAAAAATAGCCTGTGGAGGAAAAGTCGTCATTCTTAACTATCACTTCATAGCATAACTCAAGCTTACTTCAAACAACCTTAAATGACAATCTGGATGCACCCATGTTAACGATTACATTACTTATTCGGTCAGGTCTCAAAGAAATTTTACTCTTTTGCTGGTTTAGCTGTTATGATGCCTTTTGCGGCGGGTGCGTCGGCTATTGAAATAGTGATATTCAACGTTAAGGAGGGGGTCAAATAAAAAAATATTATTTTTAGAAAGTGACTAATTACAGGAGGGGTGGGGGGATTGAGTGTGGTGGATGGTAGTGGCAATTAATTTATTCTTAGATAATTGTAGCGGTGAATTTATTTTAGATTGAGATAGTTGATGACGTGTGCTGATTGCTAGCTTAGATTGGTTAGTAAAAATGAAAATTGGGAGATAAATAGTAGTCGCTTAGCCCGTGGCGCAGCCATGTTGTCGTTGAACATCAACCTTAGCCGTAGGAGGCCAGGGATGCAGCCAGCCGTGGTAATATTGTGAGCTGGCCGGTGGCTAGCTCACAATATGGGCGACTTTGAAGACACGTGTTTTTCGTGGCTTCAAAGCGAGCGAGAAGCCTGCTTCTCAGGCTGAAGCGTCCCCACAGCAGGCGGAATCCCTGGCAGCCGGAGTGCGACCATTTTTAACCAATCCAGTTCTCAACGCAAAAAAATCGCCGTCACCCGCGGGCAACGACGATTCGTTTTAGAACTGAGTTAACTGATTAAAGGGCTGCTAAACCGTCCTTCGTAACCTTCTTCAAGGTTGCAGCTGACTTAGCCATTAATTCTTTTTCTTTGTCGGAGAGAGGAACTTCGACAACGCTAGCTAAACCACTACCATTGATAACGGCTGGCGTACCAATGAAGATATCGTCCAAACCATATTCACCGTTCAATGCGGCACCAACTGGTAAGATGGCGTTTTCGTCACGCAAGATAGCCTTGGTGATGCGCATCAAGCAGGTCGCAACACCGTAGAAGGTTGCGCCCTTACGGTTGATGATTTCGTAAGCTTTGTTCCGCGTGTCGTCTTCGATCTTAGCTAAGTCATCATCGGTCAAGCCGTGTTCCTTAGCAACGTCCTTCAATGGACGAGAACCGATAGTTGCTTCGTCGTAGGCAGCGAATTCAGAGTCACCATGTTCACCCATGATGTAAGCTTCAACGTTACGAGGGTCGATGCCACCAAGCTTCTTAGCCAAGGCCACACGCAGACGTGAAGTGTCCAAAGAAGTACCGGAACCAATAATGCGTTCCTTTGGGAAACCAGAGAACTTCCAAGTTGCGTAAGTCAAGATGTCAACTGGGTTAGCAGCAACAACGAAGATACCGTCGAAACCAGAATCAACGACTGGCTTAACAATTGAAGACAAAATCTTCAAGTTCTTGTTAACCAAGTCTAAACGAGTTTCGCCGGGCTTTTGTGGGGCACCCGCAGTGATAACAACAACGTCTGCATCCTTGCAGTCGGAGTAGTCACCGGAGTAAATTTTCTTAGGAGCAGTGAAGGCTTGGGCGTCTTCAAGATCCAAGGCGTCTCCTTCAGTACGTTCCTTAATAACATCCACAATTACGAATTCTTCGGCTAAACCTTGGTTCACCATTGAGTAAGCATATGATGATCCGACAGCACCGTCACCGACTAAAACAACTTTTTGATGGTTCTTAGTAGTCAAATTCTTCATCTCCTATAAAATTTTGACGTCAGGGTCGCAATAATACCCGAGACCTAGTATAACATGTAACCTGACGGGCGACCACGACTCCGAATCAAAACTTCCTTAATGGAAACGCTATCTTTGCAATCTATTTCACTTAAGGGTCTCATTCGTGAAGTTAAAGGGGGACTATGCTATACTCAGAAGTGATGAATTTGAAATTGAGAAGATAACCTGAGCCGGCTGAACGGGGAGAAACGGTCCCGTCCGGCTATTTTGTTTCTAGCTCAGGAAACTGCATTGAGGGAGAACGAGATAACATGAAAATGATCGTTGGTTTAGGGAATATTGGACCACAATACGAAGAAACACGGCATAACACAGGCTTCATGGTCGTTGACGCCTTTGCCCAGAAGCATGGCATCGAATTGACAACGCGTAAGCTAGACGCCCGCTATGGCACCGGGCTGGTTAACGGGGAAAAGGTGTTGGTGGTTAAGCCAACAACGTTCATGAACGAATCTGGTCGCGCCGTGCATCCTTTAATGAACTACTTCAAGATCGACCTGGATGACATCATGGTCGTGCATGACGATATGGACCTGCCACTGGGCCGTATTCGTCTACGTGACCACGGTTCAGCCGGTGGTCATAACGGAATCAAGAGCATCATTGCCCACGTCTCCAGCCAGGACTTCAAGCGCATCAAGGTCGGCATTGCCCACCCCCAACAACACACGGTGGTCGACTACGTCTTAGGAAAATTTACCACTGAGCAAGCACCCCTGTTCAACCAAGCCAAGGACAACGCTGTGTCTGCACTGGAAGACTGGATTGATGGCAGTGAATTCCCGAAATTGATGAATCAGTATAACTAGGCAACGCCGGGTGTCCTTTCGCCTTACCGGCCGGCAGATATGGGCTGGAACGGTGCGAACACAACTTGAAGCCTCGAAAGTGCCGAGTCTTCAAGCTTGGTTTTCTACTAAGCCAGTAGGAAATTCGCCTACTGACTAAGTAGAACGACGCGCCTGAGCCCATATCTGCCGACCTCTCGGCTTACATGTGTACTCACGGGCGGCTGTGGAATAACCATCAGGTGTCATGGTGCACGGGATTTTCAACGGCTACTGAGAGTGCAACAGATTAATCTACATTAACTTTCCAGTACTGATTTTTACTAGTGCTGGCATGCAACAGGCAATTTAACCTTCAAAGAGAATCCTGATAAACGTTTACCTTGAGTTGACGGTGGATTGCTTATACAAAATTTAACGTAATCCTGATACATGGGTGAATGATTGCTGACGGTTTCTAACGCAAACGTAGTCGAAGATGGTCAGGTACGGAATTGATGAGGCAGTCTAACTAAGAAAATTAGGGAACGCTAGACTGTTAAGAGTGTTATTTGAATTAGTAACCGTGATATCTAAAGCACCATTATGTTTCGATGGCAAATGAAGTGTTGGATTGACCGGTGCATAAATTGACGATTTTTAATGTAATCGTAGTCGTAGGTGGTCGGGTACGGAGCCCGGTGTCGGTGTTCTTAGGTCGGCGAATTTTCCGGCCTTAGAACACGGGCCGAACTTGGAAACTCGTGGGCTTGGCGAGGTTTCAAGTCGCCCTGAAGACTTGCGGTTTTTGTAAGGCTTCAGGTCTGCCTCACCGGGCGGAGTACCTGACCATCGAAGACGGCTGCTGCATGTTTAGAAACATTTCAACTAAGAATAGGAAGTTATCGCGTGAATTTAGAAGGATTTATGACGCAGACGGCGGGGTATCAAACGATTCGCCAAACGTTAGCGCCCGGTCAACGTCAGTTGGTAACGGGGCTCAACGGCTCAGCGGAAACGCTATTCATCGCCAGTCTGCTCCACGAACAACAGCGGTCCCTGGTCTACGTCACGGATACGCTCTATCATGCTGGACAACTCGTCGACGACCTAGCGAACCTGCTGGCCGATGACGAGCTCTTTGAGTTTCCAGTGGAGGAATTGTTAGCGGCCGAGGTGGCGACGAGTTCGCCCGAATACCGGTCGGCGCGAATCGATGCGTTGCGGGCCTTGCAGAGTGAACGACCAGTCGTTATTGTGACGGCGCTGTCTGGCCTGCGGCGGTTCTTGCCCGCACCGGATAACTTTGCGGCGGCCCGGTTTACGGTCAAGGTCGGGGATGACTTCGACCTGGAGGACCTGCAACAGAGGTTATTTGCCATGGGCTATGCGCACCAGAAGTTGGTGGCGGGCCCTGGCGACTTTGCCGTGCGGGGGTCCATCGTGGATATTTATCCGTTAGCGGCGGATTATCCGGTCCGGTTAGATTTCTTTGATACCGAAGTGGATTCCCTCCGCTACTTTGACCCCGCCACACAGCGGAGTATTGAAAATGTTGATCAGGTGGAGGTCCTCCCAGCCACCGACTTTATTCTAACGGCCGACGAGCGGAACGCCGGGGCAACGGCACTAGAAACTGAGTTGAAACAACAGGTGGCTAAGTTGGATGCCGAGGCGACGACCACGTTAAACGATCAGGTGCAACCGTTGATCGACGGTTTGAAAAAGGGGTCAGTTGACCCGCAATTAATGGAGTTTGCTGATTATTTATTCCCAGAACATCACCAGTTGTTGGACTATTTACCAGCTAACGGGGTGGCGTTGTTCGGGGATTATTCGCGTCTCCAGGATGCCGAACGGCAACTCTTAGAGGATGAGGCGAACTGGGCCACTGATAAATTGGCTCATCACCAAATCTTCACGCAACAGGTCTTTGGCGGCGAACTGCGGCCCATCGTTAAGAACGATGCTCACGCCCAGATCGTGTTGGCTCTTTTCCAAAAGGGCATGGGCAGTCTGCGATTCCAAGCCGTAACCAACGTGACGACGCGGGCCATGCAACAGTTCTTTAGCCAAATGCCCGTCATGAAGACGGAAATCGACCGGTGGCATAAGCAAAAGCAGACCATCGTGCTCTTAGTTCAAGACGAAGAGCGGTTAGCTAAGATCGAACAGACGCTGGATGACTTCGAAATCAAGGTCGTCATGACCAAGTCGGCTAATTTGCAGGCTGGCTTGACACAGTTAGTCCCCGAACGTCTGCGGACCGGTTTTGAGTTGCCCGAGGCGTCATTGGTCGTCATCACCGAGGCCGAAATGTTCCAGAAGGTCACCAAGAAGCGACCTCGGCGCCAGACTATGGCCAACGCCGAACGGTTGAAGAGCTATACCGATTTGAAGCCTGGCGATTACGTGGTCCACGTGAACCATGGTATCGGGAAATTCATCGGGATGCAGACGCTGACGGTTGATGGCGTTCACCAGGATTACATGACCATCGACTATCAGGACAACGCGCAACTCTTTATCCCGGTAACGCAATTAAATCTGATTCAGAAGTACGTGTCGTCCGAGGACAAGAAGCCGCGGATCAACAAGCTAGGTGGTTCCGAGTGGGCAAAGACCAAGAGCAAGGTCGCTGCTAAGATCGAAGACATCGCCGATGAACTGGTTGATCTGTACGCTAAGCGCGCCGCCGAGAAGGGCTTTGCCTTCCCGGTAGATGATAGCCTGCAGACGGATTTCGAAAATGACTTCCCCTACGCTGAGACGCCCGATCAGTTACGGACGATCGACGAAGTGAAACACGACATGGAAAAGGCGCGGCCCATGGACCGACTATTGGTCGGTGATGTGGGCTACGGGAAGACCGAAGTGGCCTTGCGGGCGGCCTTTAAGGCCGTTGAAGCGGGCAAACAAGTCGCCTTCCTGGTGCCAACGACCATTTTGGCCCAGCAACACTACGACACCATGATCAACCGGTTTGAGGGGTATCCCATCAACGTTGAGATGTTCTCACGGTTCCGGACGACTAAGCAGATCCATCAGTCCATCAAGGACCTGGAGAGCGGTCAGCTGGATATCGTAGTGGGAACCCACCGGCTGTTGTCCCAGGACGTGAAGTTTAAGAATCTCGGCCTGGTCTTGGTCGATGAAGAACAGCGGTTTGGGGTCAAGCATAAGGAACGGTTGAAGCAGTTAAAGGCGAACGTGGACGTGCTGACCTTGACGGCGACGCCAATTCCACGGACGTTGCACATGTCGATGCTCGGTGTGCGGGACCTCTCCGTGATCGAGACGCCACCGGCTAACCGTTTTCCAATCCAGACCTATGTGATGGAACAGAATGCCGGCGCCATACAAGACGGGATTCGCCGGGAAATGCAACGGGGCGGGCAGGTCTTTTACCTGCACAACCGGGTTGGCGACATCGAGAAAACCGTGAGTCAGATTCAGGCGCTGGTTCCCGAGGCGAGAGTTGGCTACATTCACGGGAAGATGACGGAATCCCAGCTCGAGGGGGTCTTATTTGACTTCTTACGCGGAGACTACGATGTCTTGGTCACCACGACCATCATCGAAACCGGGATCGATATTCCGAATGCCAACACGTTGTTTGTGGAAAATGCCGACCGGATGGGGCTGTCACAGTTGTATCAACTGCGGGGTCGTATCGGGCGGAGCAACCGGGTCGCTTACGCCTACTTCACGTATAAGCCAAACAAGGTGTTGACCGAAGTCAGTGAGAAACGGTTGGAAGCCATCAAGGACTTCACCGAACTGGGGTCTGGTTTTAAGATTGCCATGCGAGACTTATCTATTCGGGGAGCCGGTAACTTGTTGGGTAAACAACAACACGGGTTCATCAATTCCGTGGGGTATGATCTCTATACGCAAATGTTAAGTGAAGCAGTCGCCAAGAAGCGGGGCAAGCAGACGCAGCCAAAGACGGACACGACCGTCGAATTGGGTGTAGAAGCTTACCTGCCAAGCGACTATATTGAAGATGAACAACAAAAGATCGAAATGTACAAACGGATTCGGCAACTGGAAAGTGACGATGAAGTCAGTGAGATTCAGGCAGACCTGATCGACCGGTTCGGGGAGTACCCGGATGCGGTCAGTCAACTGTTGACGATTGGTCAGCTGAAGCTAGCAGCCGATTTGGCGTTGGTCGATAAGATTCGCCGGGTTAACGGGGATGTCTTCGTCACGATTTCCAAACGTGGCACCAACATTTTAGGCGGCGAGGATGTCTTCAAAGCCTTAGCCGCAACCAAATTAAAGGCGACCGTGGGCATCAACGACGACCGGCTGCACGTGAGGTTGGTCCTCCAACCGAACATGACGGTCAACGACTGGTTGCCACAGGTCCAACAGTTCATGGCGGCTCTCAGAGACATTGTGGAAGTTACCACGAAGCCTAAGGACGACGCGCCAACGGCTGAAGATTAAGGAGGGCGCCCATGGGCAACCGCAACGTGAATAAGACCTTGCAAGGGGCCCTGATTCTTTCGGTGGCGGCGTTTATTGCTAAGCTATTGAGCGCGGTCTACCGGGTTCCCTTTCAAAACATGGTCGGCAACACCGGGTTTTACGTGTATCAGCAGGTCTATCCACTGTACGGTATCGGCATGACCTTTGCCCTCAGTGGTTTGCCGGTGTTTATTTCCAAATTGATTGCTGAAGCACCAGACTTGCCAAGCCAGCAGCAGGTCGCTCGCCAAGTCTATCGGTGGGTCTGGGGCCTGGCACTCGTGATGTTTGGTGGCCTGATGCTCGGAGCGGATGTGATTGCTCGGGGAATGGGCGACCGCCAGTTGGCCCCATTGATCCAGATGGTGGCGTGGATGTTTCTGTTCATGCCAGATCTGTCCGTCAGTCGGGGCTACCACCAAGGCCAGTTTCAAATGTTGCCGACCGCGCGCTCGCAAGTCGTCGAGCAACTGGTCCGGGTGGTCGTCATCTTGGTGGCGGCTGCTTGGGCGATCCATCATCAGTGGTCCGTCTACCGAATGGGGACCTGGGCGCTGAGCGGCGGAACGATTGCGGCGGTGGCGGCCCTCGCCGTCTTGCCGGGGTGGCGCCAACGGTCAGTAGCAACGGGGAAACGCGTTGCTCACGTCGGCCGACGATTGTTGATCGAAGGGGGGACGTTGTGCCTGCTAACGGCCATGATGGTGTTGCTCCAGCTCGTGGATTCATTTACGGTGAAGAATGGGTTGGTGGCCGGCGGCATGGGCGATCTCGCGGCGAAGAGCCTAAAGGGGGTCTATGACCGCGCTCAGCCACTGGTCCAGTTGGGCTTAGTGGTGGCAGTAGCCTTTGCAACGTCACTCCTACCAGCCCTGGCCGAGGCCCAGCATCAACACCGCCCCAAGGCCTTCAAACAGCTGACGACGACCATGATGCACATTGCACTGGTCATCGCCACGGCCGCGGCGGCCGGACTGATCAGTCTGATGCCGTGGATCAACCGCTTGCTGTTTGGTGACGAACAGGGGTCGGGGATGCTCGGTGTCTACATGCTGAGCATTATCCTAGCAACTTTGATTCAAACGTATAATAGCGTGCTACAGAGTAAAAATGCGTACCGACTGACAGTGGTGGCACTGATGGTCGGTCTGTTGGTCAAGGCCGTCGTCAACCACTGGGCTGTGCGTAATTTCGGTGCTAGTGGGGCCAGTTGGCTGACGGTCCTGAGCCTAGTCGTGATGTTTCTCGTCATCTGGTACGGCTCACCCAATGAGTTACGTGACGGCATCTGGTCGCGGCCGTTTATTCGAAAGCTCCTCGGCTGTACCATCTTAATGGTCGCAGGCGTCAGGTTTACGGCGATGCTCCTAGCATTCTGGTGGCCGGCAATTATGACCGGCAGATTAGCGGCCGGGGGTGCGCTCCTGATCACGATTCCAGTGGGGGTGCTGCTGTTCTTAGGGTTAGCCCTGAGTTGGCAACTCCTGACGGTACGGGAGTGGTTAGCGGTGCCGCACGCCAAAGCGGTCTTACGTTTATGGCAAAAAATAAGTCAACACGGAGGAAAATAAAATGCGATTAGATAAATATTTGAAGGTTTCACGGATCATCAAGCGGCGTTCAGTAGCGAAGGAAATTGCCGACAAGGGCCGAATCGAAATCAACGGCAAGGTTGCCAAGTCCTCAACGGATGTCGCAACAAATGATGAGCTGGTTATTAAGTTCGGCAACAAAACATTAACGGTCAAAGTTAATGAATTGCTGGAAACCACGAAGAAGGACGATGCGGAACGGATGTACACCATCGTCAAGGAAGAATACGCACAGGACTTTCGGCAAGAATAACGCTCCAAATATGACGAATGTTTTACAATATACTTAACTGTCTGGACGTGCAATTTGAAACTTGCTATACTCAAGTTAACCTATCTGGTGAAAACTGAGGAGTGAGTGGGATGGCTGATACGCGGCCGAAGCAAGCAAAAATTGAACAGCTTGATAATGACTATACGCGACTCTTGAATCGGCAGCACGCCGCAGCGCACCATACGGGGTGGTTGCGTCATCGGCGGATTCGCCGTGCCTTACGTATTGGGGCTGTTTTTGCAGTGTTTGCGATCATCCTCGGAATTCAACTCGTCCGCACCAACGCGAGCTTGCACACGGTCAATCAACAAGTGGCCACGAGCGAGCGGCAGTTGAAGCAGACCAAGGCGGATAGCCAGGATCTTAAATTACAAATCAAACAGTTAAACAATAAAGATTACTTGGGTCAGTTGATTCGGTCAAAGTACTATTATTCTAAATCTGGCGAGACCATCTATAGTTTGCCAGGTGACCATGCGAACGACGTCACGGCCAAGTAAGTAAAATGAGCGATTTCGAGGGATTTATCTCGGGGTCGCTTTTTTTGCGCACTATTGTTATGGAATTAGGGGTACACTTAAGGGGAAAGCTTGGGGGTAATCTCGCCTTACCGGCCGGCAGATATGGGCCGGAACGGTGCGGCTAACTGACATCAAAACTCAGGTCGGTCTTACGATTTTTAGCAAACGTCTGGCTTATTAAAATAATATTAACGTTTTCTGAAAATGACGAGACGTTTTAAGGTGTTAACGAAAGACTTCTGAAAATCAAGGAGTCAGGTAGAAAGTTAATCTAACAGGCTTTAACCACGGTCAAAAAAGTTGTTCAGAGCATGCTGTTTTTGACTTTAGTCGTTTGGGATTGGTTAAAATTGTGTTATACTGAAAGCACTTATTTTAAGGAGGAACTTCTTGTTTATGGCAATCGAGGTTGGAGCTAAAGTTTCCGGAAAGGTCTCCGGAATTACGAACTTTGGTGCATTTGTTGATTTAGGTGACCACAAGACCGGTTTGGTCCACATTAGTGAAATTTCTGACGGGTACGTGAAGGACATCCACGATGTTTTATCCGTTGGTGATGAAGTGACGGTTAAAGTCTTGACCGTTGGCAATGACGGTAAGATTGGGTTATCCATTCGGAAAGCCACCGATCATCCGGCATCAGAACGGCCACACAACCACGGCGAACATCACGACAACAACCATGAAGGTAACAATCATGGCGGCAGTCGCGATTTCCACGGTAACGGTGGCAATCATAATAGTGGTGAGAATCATGGCAGCCACGGCCGGCGGTTTGAGGGCAATGGTGGCAACAGTAATGGGCCACGGCCACACCGGAGTTCAGCGAATGGTCGTTTCTCTGGCCATCACGCAGCCAAACATGAAGAAAGTTTTGACGACTTGATGTCAGGGTTCTTGAAGCAAAGTGAGGACCGCTTGGCAACGATTAAACGTAACACTGAAGGTAAACGTGGCGGCCGTGGTGGTCGGCGCAGTTAGTCATTCGACTAGCACCCGAAGTTAAGAGGACCGCACTTGTTGCGGCCCTTTTTCATATCAGGCGGATTAAAGAGGTGAGCAACGTGTCGCTAGAGACCGAATTTCGACGTCACTGTCAGCGCTACGGGTGGAATGATCCGCAGCAGCACGGACTCGTTGCCGTCTCGACTGGTGTCGACTCCATGGTATTGCTGGCGTTGTTTTGTCAGCTACCCGCTGCTGAACGGCCGCAATTGACCGTCGTTCACGTCAATCACCAGTTACGCGAGCAGAGTAAAACGGAAGCCGCCTTCCTGGAGCAATGGTGTCACGAGCATCAGTTGCCACTAGTTGCGACAGTTTGGCCCCGTGACCAGCAGCCAACGCATGGTACGGAGGCCGCTGCCCGGAAATTTCGGTATGATTTTTTCACACAGCAACTCAAGGCGCAGCAGGCCGACTGGGTGGCAACGGCACATCAAGCCGATGAACAGGCTGAGACGATTCTGCTCAAGCTGATCCGTGGTGGTCAGTTGTCCCAGTTAACGGGGATGGCACCGCAACGGCCGCTGGGAAATGGTCAGGTGATTCATCCACTGCTGCCGTTTACCAAGCAAGACTTACGGGCCTACGCTATCACTCACCGGATTCCCTGGTATGAGGATGCGACGAATCAGGAGCTGATTGCGAGTCGCAATCGCGTCCGGCATGAGCTCTTACCGGCGTTGCGCCAGGAAAATCCCCAGGTCGACCAACACTTACGCGACTATGCCCAGCAGCTACAGGCGACGTTGGCAGTGGCCGACCAAGCGTTGGATGACCGATTGGCCCAAATTGTTAGCCAACGTGCTCCGGTGACGGGGGACATTCAGCAGTTGCTGGCCCGCCCAACGGCCGAACAACAACTTTTGTTGGCTCGGTTAATTAAGCAAACGGCGCCAGCAGTCACGGCCAGCACGTCACATTTAGCCGCAGTTTTACGACTGTTAAATAGCCGGGAACACCCGACAGGAATGGTTGCGTTTGGCCAGGGGTGGCAGCTGACGAAACGCTATGACAGTTTTCGATTCTGGCAACCAAAAATTTTCGTAGAAAAATCCGTGGAACATTTTAGTTTTATGGTAGACTTGAACCAATGGCGACCGGTCGGTAATGGTTGGCAACTCGGCCTTTTCTCGACGGATACTGGAACAGAATATTCTGAGCACGAGACGATTGCTCTGACGGCGGCGCAACTTCCTTTGGAAGTTCGCTCGCCCAGGGCAACGGACAGCTTGCGGTTGGCTGATGGCCATCATCAAGCGGTTCGGCGAGTCCTGATCAACGCGAAGGTCCCCAGAGATCAGCGCGCACAGACACCCGTATTGGTCACGGCACAGGACGATGTTCTGGCAGTCTTAGGCGTGAAATGGTCCGTTTGGCCACCACGGTCGCACACAAAAAACTATCACATTGTCTTGAAGTATGAATAGGCGAAAGGGGAACAGCATGAATAACGATATTTTGAAGGTCCTTTATAGTGAGGAAGACATTGCCGCAGCCTGCAAACGTTTAGGGACACAACTCACGGAGGACTATAAGGATAAGACGCCTTTAATTATTTGTGTCTTAAAGGGAGCCATCTTGTTTATGACCGACGTCATCCGTGACATGGACATCTATGCTACGATTGACTTCATTGATGTCTCTAGCTACAACGGGGGCACGGAGTCTTCTGGAACCATCCGGTTGTTGAAGGATTTGGACACGGACGTTTCAGGGCGTGACATTTTGTTAGTTGAAGATATCATCGACACTGGCCGGACATTGAAGTACCTGGAAGACCTCTTGAAGGACCGGAACGCTAAGTCAATCAAGGTCTGCACGTTAATGGACAAACCTAGTGGCCGCGTGGTTGAAGCCAAGGCCGATTACGTTGGGTTTAACGTTCCTAGTGAGTTCGTGGTTGGGTACGGTCTAGACTACGAAGAAAAATATCGGAATCTCCCGTACGTTGGTGTTTTGAAGCCATCCGTTTATTCAGATAAATAATTAGTCAATGATAGTCAATTGTGATAACATCTTATTTAGTTAAAGGGCATAAGCTCTAAAATTTGTTCCTATCTTAATGCTGGGAACTGTGAGTAAGGAGGCACGACATTGAATAATCGACGAAATGGACTGTTCCGCAATAGTCTATTTTACATTGTGATCTTCTTGTTGATCATTGGCGTTGTTTACCTGTTTAATGGGAACAACACCAGCTCACAATCCCAAGAAATCCAATCGAGCGAGTTCGTTAAGGACTTGAATTCGAACAAGGTCAAGAACTTCTCCATTCAACCTTCCGGAGGAGTTTACAAGATTACCGGGGAATACCGGAACGCCCAGAAACGGACGACCAATACCGGTTTTAGTCTCGGCGGCTCACAAAGTACCGCAGTGACCACCTTTACGACTCAGGTTTTGACGAATAACTCGACGGTTTCCGAGATTGCGCAGACTGCCAAGAACCACAACGTAAAGATGAATACCAAAGCGGAAGAGTCAAGCGGCTTCTGGATTAACTTGTTAGTCTATGTAGCACCGCTGGTTATTTTCTTCTTCTTCTTCTACATGATGATGGGTCAAGCCGGCCAAGGTGGCGGCAACGGCCGTGTCATGAACTTTGGGAAGAGTAAAGCCAAGCCGGCTGATAGCAAAGAGAACAAGGTTCGCTTTGCCGACGTCGCTGGTGAAGAGGAGGAAAAGCAAGAACTTGTTGAAGTTGTTGAGTTCTTGAAGAATCCGCGTAAGTTTGTTTCATTAGGCGCCCGGATACCATCTGGGGTCTTGCTGGAGGGCCCACCTGGTACTGGTAAAACATTACTGGCTAAGGCCGTTGCCGGTGAAGCCGCAGTCCCATTCTTCTCGATTTCTGGTTCAGATTTCGTAGAAATGTTTGTGGGTGTTGGGGCTAGCCGTGTTCGGGATCTGTTTGATCAGGCCAAGAAGGCCGCACCATCGATCATCTTCATTGATGAAATTGATGCGGTTGGTCGTCAACGTGGTGCCGGCATGGGCGGTGGCCATGATGAACGTGAACAAACGTTGAACCAATTACTGGTTGAAATGGACGGGTTTACGGGGAGTGAAGGCGTCATTGTGATGGCCGCTACTAACCGTTCCGACGTTTTGGACCCCGCTTTATTGCGGCCAGGTCGGTTTGACCGGAAGATCTTAGTTGGTCGTCCAGACGTTAAGGGTCGTGAAGCGATTCTGAAGGTTCACGCTAAGAACAAGCCATTAGCAAATGACGTTGATTTAAAGGAAATTTCCAAGCAAACACCTGGTTTCGTGGGTGCTGATTTGGAAAACCTCTTGAACGAAGCTGCCCTCTTAGCCGCACGGCGGAATAAGACACAGATCGATGCTTCTGATTTAGATGAAGCCGAAGACCGAGTCATCGCTGGGCCAG
Source organism: Levilactobacillus andaensis (assembly GCF_016861695.1). GTDB lineage: Bacteria > Bacillota > Bacilli > Lactobacillales > Lactobacillaceae > Levilactobacillus > Levilactobacillus andaensis. The sequence goes on from NZ_BOLP01000027.1 coordinate 16,461, forward strand.
CTAAGAAGGACCGGGTCATCAGTCCGCAAGAGCGGAACACTGTGGCGTACCATGAAGCGGGTCACACCATCGTTGGGTTAGTTCTGAACGATGCGCGGGTCGTCCACAAGGTTACCATTGTGCCTCGTGGTCGCGCCGGTGGGTACGCAATTATGCTCCCACGTGAAGACCAAATGCTGATGTCCAAGAAGGATGCCATGGAACAGATTGCTGGTTTAATGGGTGGTCGGACTGCTGAAGAATTAATCTTCCATTCCGAATCATCTGGGGCCTCCAATGACTTTGAACAGGCAACGCAAATTGCCCGTTCCATGGTTACCCAGTATGGGATGAGTGACGCGTTGGGGACTGTTGCACTAGAAAGTGCTGGCGGCCAACCATTTGCTGGGGCCGGTTATCCGGGTCAGCCAACTTACTCTGAACACACCGCTAACTTAATTGATAGTGAAGTTCGTCGGATCATCGGGGAAGCACACGATACTGCCCGGAAGATTCTCGAAGAACACAAGGCGGAACACAAGATTATCGCGGAAGCCTTATTGAAATACGAAACGCTGGACGAAAAGCAAATTCTCAGCCTGTTTAACACTGGGAAGATGCCTGAAAAGGACAGCAACGCCGAATTTCCAAGTGAAAAGGCCGCAACGTTTGAAGAATCCAAGCGTGAACTCGAACGGCGCGAAGCCGAACGCCAAGCTTCTACGGAAGCTAAGCTCGCTTCGTCAGCTGCAAGCAATTCAGCTACTGAAGCTGAATCCGCAACGAGTTCTGCAACAGATGATGCAGATAGTTCAGCCGATTCAAATGAGTCATCCGATGCAACTAACAATAACTCGAGTGATTCCGAATAGGTTACTGAAAGGGTGTAAGATGTCAATCTTGCCCCTTTTTTGTTTGGACCAAATATGAAAAAGAGAGTCATGACTTGCAATCTTGATGGCTAAAATCCGCGTGATATGAATGACATTTTCAAGTAACAGTATTTGCAAATGAGCCGGTTTCTGGTAAGGTAAGGCATGACTAACGTAACGAAAGGACTTATTTCATAATGGCAGATTATTTAGTAAAAAGTTTGATTGACGACGGCATGTTCCGGGCCTACGTGGTGGACGCTACGGATACGGTAGCGGAAGCCCAACAACGGCACGACACCTGGAGCGCCGCCACCGCAGCCCTTGGACGGACATTGATTGGGACCATGCTCTTGTCGACGTCTCTATTGAAGGGAAAAGAAAAACTCACGGTCAAGGTCAATGGTCATGGACCAGTTGGTGCAATCGTGGTCGATGGGAATGCAGATGGTACGGTTAAGGGCTATCTTCAATACCCCCACATTAGCTTACCGTTAAATGAAAAACACAAGATCGACGTGAAAAAGGCCGTGGGCGTTAACGGGATGCTAACCGTGACCAAGGACCAGGGCCTGGGTCAACCTTACACGGGCCAGGTACCTTTGATATCCGGTGAACTGGGTGAGGACTTCACGTATTACCTAGCCAAGTCTGAACAGATTCCAAGTTCTGTTGGCGTTTCGGTCTTTGTCCAACCCAACAACACTGTCAAAGTAGCGGGTGGATTCATGATCCAAGTGATGCCCGGGGCCTCAGATGAAGCCATTGCACGCTTGGAACAACGAATTAAGGAAATGCCAATGGTTTCTGAACTCCTTTTGGATGGTCAGACACCAGAAGATATCTTGAAGTTACTGTTTAAGGATGAAAAGGTCAAAATTCTGCAGAAGATGCCAGTTGCTTTTAAGTGTGACTGCTCGAAGGACCGGTTCGCGAAGTCACTGGCGGCTATCCAACCGAAGGCGATTCAGGAAATGATCGATGAGGACCATGGTGCGGAAGCGGTTTGCCATTTCTGTGGCAACAAGTACCAATTCTCTGAAGACGAACTACGTGAAATTCTCACGCAGGCGCAAGCAAAGTAGGGGGAACCGACATGACCTGGAAGATTGGCGATGTTGAGATTCCTAATCGGGTCGTTGTTGCGCCCATGGCTGGTGTGACCAACGTGGCATTTCGCGTGATCTGCAAGGAATTTGGTGCCGGACTGGTCGTTTGCGAGATGATCTCGGGTCAGGGAATCCACTATCAGAATCAACGGACGCTAGATATGATGACGGTCGACCCGCAAGAGCACCCGATGAGTATTCAGATTTTCGGTGGGACCAAGGAAACCCTGGTTCAAGCAGCGCAATTTGTTGATCAGCATACGCCAGCAGATATTATTGATATCAATATGGGGTGCCCGGTCAACAAGGTTGTGAATACAGATGCCGGGGCTAAATGGCTGTTAGATCCGGACAAGGTCTATGACATGGTGGCAGCGGTCGTTGCTAGCGTGAATAAGCCGGTTACCGTGAAGATGCGGACGGGATGGGATGACCATCATGTCTTTGCTGTCGAGAATGCACTGGCGGCTGAACGGGCCGGGGCGAGTGCCATTGCGATGCATGGGCGGACGCGTAAGCAGATGTATCAGGGCCACGCTGACTGGGATGTTCTCCATGATGTGGCCCAGCAACTGACAATTCCCTTTATGGGCAACGGGGATGTTCGCACACCGCAGGATGCCAAACGCATGTTAGACGAAGTTGGGGCCGATGCGGTAATGATTGGCCGTGCAGTGATGGGGAACCCCTGGTTGCTGCAACAGGTCAATCGGTATCTGGCGACTGGTGAGCTTTTACCGGAGCCAACGGCGGAAGAAAAGGTCACCATTGCTAAGGAACATCTGCACCAGTTGTGTGCGGCCAAGGGAGCGGTTGAAGGCCCTCGTGATTTTCGCAATCAAGTGGCGTACTATCTAAAGGGAATTCCCCATACTGCACGGACCAAGGTGGCGTTGACCGATGCCACAGAGGAAGTCGTGATGGTCGATATTTTGGATAACTTCTTAGCTAAACGAACGGCCCACAGTCGTGAGACACCGGTTCAACGATTTTCTAATGCAAGATAAACTGATAAATGAATGACATGCATGCCATCGGAGGAAAGGACGTTTCTTTTCCCGGGTGACGTGCGTGTTTTTTTATTGGTCGTTTGGCGACAGCTGGCTGAACCCCATTGATGCTTACTTGTGGTGAGAGGGGCTGTGGTGAATTTCTAGGAGGGTATATGCAAGCATTCTATTACTATGTATATTCTACGTATCGGTGAGTCTTGCCTTTAGCTGGGAGATGGAAAGCTGTAAGGGAGGGGGCGTAATAAGGCGCAGTAGGCGGGCGTTTATTACCCAGAGGAAGACAGAGTGGTTAGGGTGGTGATGTTTTTGAGCTTTTTTGACAAATTCGCTTGACCTCGTTGGGGAAAATTGATAAGATATTATTTGTTGTCATCAAGCCAACTTGAATGCATAAAAATTTAGTTTATGGATAGCCATACAAATTGAAATTTGTGCTTGACGAGTTAAATGGTAACTGATACAATGATTTATGTTGTCTGTTACCGGCATCGACGATTTTGATTGTTTCTAAATGCTGAATATATATTCAACGGAAACAAAAAAGGTTGTTGACAAGGTTTTGACGACATGATATACTTTAAAAGTTGTCACGGAGTAATTGCTTCCCTGATAACTTGGTAGACCTTTGAAAACTGAACATTGTTTCGACAAACCAAATATGTGTAGGGCGGTTTGATACTTGGTAT
>NZ_BOLP01000028.1 GCF_016861695.1 Levilactobacillus andaensis
CAGAGGTGATATGCCTCTTTTTTTATGCAAAAATGGTGTCGATGGATTTCTCCATCAACACCAAATATCATAGAACCGTTTTTTAAAAGTCGTTTTACTTGTAATTACAGTAATTACTAGTTAAACTAACTGTAACTACTCAAGGGAGGAATTTATGATGGACAGTGTTAAAGCACGTAAGCAGGGTAACTCAGTTATGGTGACCCTATCAAGTAGCTTGGGTATCTCAGCCGGACAGGAATTCTATATTACAAAAAATCCCGATGATTCCATCCTGCTTGTTCCTAAAGTCACTGATATTTACCAAAATGTTCGTCCCGGCGAGTTCGATGACATCGATGACGATCACATTTCACGAAACTTTCAACCTCAAGGAAAAGAGCTAGCTGATGACTGAACTGCTCATGCAACGTGATATTGTTTACGTCACATTCGATCCATCCGTTGGCCATGAAATTCAAAAGCGTCGGCCCGCACTCGTGATGAGTCGTAACGAATACAACTTAAGTACTAATTTTATAATCGTTTGTCCAATTACCTCCACACCACATCACCGGCCTTTCCTAATTCCATTAGTTGAACCAGTGCAAAAAAACATCTTACGTCACGGTAGTCAAGTAAACACCGCACAGGTTTACAGCCTAGATAGTCATTCGGTTTCTCGTGAAATTAAGAAGATTGGCCATCTTAACCAACGTGAATTTTTAAAAATCGCACAATATTTTTCATTAAACTTCAATTTTCCATTTTAGCAAAATAAAAAAAATGGTCATCACGAGAAATTCCCGTGATGACCAGTTTTTAGCCGCAATACTTAGCAGATTCGTGTGCCCAGCGTTTGCATTTCTTTCTTTAAGTCCAAGTCTGATTTTTCTTCGGCAGTATAGGTAATCAACCCCACCGCGCTATCCAAAATACCGGTGTCATCGCGCAAAGATAACTGGTTGTAGACCCGATCCAAGATCAGGCCATTGCCCAAGTACAGCTCGGTATCCGCGTTTGTCATTAAATTCAAGCCGGCATCGTTGTCAACGGGAATCGTGTAGTCCGGATCCGCTGCCGTTAGGGAAACAAACTGGAACTTATCGCCGATGGCACAGCTCCCACCCAACGTTGAGTACCGATTAGAACCATCGTCCAGCGTCAATAGAACCGTGGCGTCGGGCTGGAGGTTCTTCGTTAGGTAAGCCTTCGCGACATCTTTAATTGTAATTTTCATCAAGATTTCCCTCTTTCCTGCCAATCAATTGTACACAAGTATTTATAACGCAATTATTAGGTGAAGTAAACTATTTTGCTTACCAGGGATTCCACCGGTTATGGGCTCAGGCACCGCTCCAGCCCATATCTGGCGGCCGGTAAGGCGAAGGGACCCACTACGTCGCCAATTAAAAAAGACTAGCAAGCCGCAGAACAGCTCCTAGTCTTTTTAAGTTCAACCCGCAATCACTGTTCGTAACTGTGTTTGACCAGCTCAATCAGCTCGTCCTCAGACAAGTTGAGTTTCTTGGCCTCGGTCGTGAAGCCGTCAACGAAGCGCTCCGAGAACTGTGCCCGGCGTTTTTCCCTGATGGTCGTTTCGGCCGTGGCGGTGACGAACATCCCCACGCCGCGGCGCTTCTCAATCACGCCCGCCGCAACGAGCCGGTTGATGCCCTTCAGAACGGTCGCGGGGTTGATATGAAATTCCTTAGACATTTCTGTCGTGGACGGCACCTGCTCGCCGGCCTGATAAATGCCGGTAAAGATGGCTTCTTCCACCTGTTCCGCCACCTGCAGGTAGATGGGTTCCGGACTATCGAAATTAAATTTCATTTTTCATTTCCCACATTCTTTGTGAACTCGTCTTGTCGGCTAATCCGTCGTGGTTTTAGGCAGAACGATCCGCCAGTACAGTGCCAGCGTGATCAGATAGTAAATGACGTACAGACCAATAAAAATCAGGAAAGTGCTCCCAATCCCCAGGTAAGGGCTCATTGGCGCTCCCATCAGGGGCTTAAACATCTGTAGACCGAACAAGACGTCGATTACCCCCATAATACCAGGAATTAAGAATAAAATCCCAATTTCTTTTGCGATCCCCCAACGCATGAGGTTTTGGCGGACCCCCACCTTGTAGAGCATCCGGTACCGCCGTTGGTCGCCAGGCGCTCCGGAAAGAATCTTAAACATCAGGCAGGACGCGAGCATCGCCAGGAAGGCAATTCCCAAGAAGTAACCCATGAACTCGAGGCCACCAAAGAACCCGTTCATCATTTCATAGCCTTGGTAACTGCCGACTGTCATGCTGGCAGGCGCTGCAAATCGCTTGTTTTCCAGCTTGTTCAACTGCTTCAGCGGCTTCAGATCCTGCTGCAGGTCCTTCACCCGAATCGTGGTGACCGTCACCGTTTTACCGGTTTGTTTGGCGAACTGCTCAGCCGATAAGATTTTCGGTGTGTAAGCACCAATTTTACCTAACGCCAACGCCATGAAGTCCATGTCCTGTGTGCCCGACTTCTTGAAGTCCTTCAGTGACTGCGTGTACAGGTGGGCTTCCGGTTGACCAGACTTCTTGTAGCGTTGTTGCTCGACAGGTTGCTTGGCAATTTCATCACCGTTGTAGTAGACGGCCTTGCCCTGTCGTTTTTGCGTGTAGGTTGCGGTGTAGGCCACGTGCAGTTGGTCCATCAGCTTTTGCTCAGCCGGTGTCTTATCATGCACCGCAATCGTATAGGTGCCAATCGTCTTGGCCATCATTGGCAGTTGCCGGTGATAACCGGAGCCGACCGTGATTGCCCCCAAAGCCATCGCAAAGAGTAACGAGACGATTGTCAGCATCCGCGTGTAATTGTGGACCCGGAAATTGAGTTGGCCCAACAGGAACCCGTTTAAATGCTTCTTGGCCCAAGCCGTGCGACGCAATCCCCGAATGATCACCAGAATCGTTGCCCGGAACAATAAATAGGTTCCCAAGGTAATCGTGACCAAAGCCAGCGGAATCGCCGTCATCTGTAGCGTCGTGATGGCCGCCAATGCCCAGTAACCGATGGCCAGGAAGATGATCCCCAGCGTCCCCTGAATCAGTTGCCGGAAAGGCTTGACCTTTGGCTGGTTGGCCTGCTCGTCGCTGTGTAATAATTTCAGCACGGTCGTCCGGGTCAGGCGGATCAGGTTAAATAGCGAGGCTAAGATAAACAGGCCCACGTATAACACGGCCGTGGCAATGATGGCGGGAACGTAGAACGCGGACAGGTGAGCCAAATGAAGTCCTAACATGTTCAGCAGAAACCCGACCAAGAATTTACTCATCAGCAGGCCCAAAACAATTCCAATCGCCGTGGCAATGGTCCCCAGAATCAACGTTTCCAAGAAGACCAATTCCCCGACGCGCTTGCGAGTAGCCCCCAACATCATGAAGAGCCCATAGTCGTGTTGGCGCATGCTGAGGAGAAAACTGTTGGCATACATAATGTAGACCACCGTGATCAGGATCAGTAGGACCGCCCCGAAGCCGAAGATGAGGCTGGCTTGGGAAACGACCGCGTTGGCCTTGATGAAGGCCCGGTTGGTGGCTAAGTTGGCAAACATATAGAAGATGGCGGCCGACATGGTCAGCCCTGCCAACAAGACTAAATAGTCTCGACGCCGGTTTTTAATCCCGGCTAGTGCTAATTTTCCTAACATCGTCTGCCCCCCTACTCGTTAAACGTGCCCAGTTCATTCAGAATCTGTTGATAAAACGCAGCCCGGTCCTGACTTCCCCGTTTGAGTTCGGAACCGATCTGACCATCCTTGATGAACAGGATGCGTTGACAGAAGCTAGCTGAAAATGGATCATGGGTGACCAGCAACACGGACATTGCCTGCTTCTGGTTGATGGTCGTCAACAGGTCGAGCAGTTCCCGCGCACTGGTCGAATCCAGCGCCCCGGTCGGTTCGTCCCCCATCAGGATCGATGGGTGGTGGACGATGGCCCGCGCCGCTGCGACCCGTTGTTTCTGCCCACCGGAAAGTTCGGCCGGGTATTTTTGGAGTAAGTCGGCAATCGACAGCGTTTCCGCCACCTCATGAATCGCTTGATCCATAATTTTTGAGGCCGTCCCCTTCAACGCTAAGGGTAACCCGATGTTTTCTTCCGCCGTCAGGCTCTCTAACAGATTGAAGTCTTGGAAAATAAAGCCGACTTCTTGGGCCCGAAAATCGGCGAGCTGGTTGCCCCGCATTTTGGTTACATCATGACCATTTACAATCACATCGCCCTTAGTTGGCGTGTCTAACGTGGACAGCATGTTTAGTAGCGTGGTCTTTCCGGAACCGGAAGCGCCCATAATGCCGACAAATTCGCCCTCGGCCACCGAAAAATTAATGTCTTTAAGTGCCTTGTACTGGCGTTCGTTAGCTTTACCGTAAGTCTTTTCTAAGCCGTGGACATCCACGACCGTCGTTGCTGTTGTCATTTTAAAATCCCCCCGCTGGTGTATTGGTTAGTTACTTGTGTAATTAACTATAATGGTTCGTCATCAATTGTCAACCACTTTTTTCAAAGTGAAGGGTCAAAACGCGAAATTCAAAGGGATTCGGTGTACAATTATTTTTGTAAGTTCATAAATCCGCTGGCCTTTTTTGTTCCGGCCACACGGTTAAATTCGATCAAGAAGGAGTTTTTCTGATGAAGCAATTACGCTTAGGTGGTACCGACTGGCAGGCTTCCGCCGTCGCTTTAGGCATCATGCGGATGGCCACGATTTCCGTTGCGGACGCAGCCAAGGCTCTCCAAGCCGCCCACGAAGCTGGTATTACTTATATTGATTCCGCCGACATTTACGGCGACGGTCAATCCGAAAGAGTCTTCAAGGATGCGTTGAAAGAATCCGGTCTCACTCGCGATGACTTCTACATCCAATCCAAGGGTGGTATCGTGTTGGACCCAGCCCGGAGTCATGACGGTTTGGTCTTTGGCCAACGCTACGACTTCTCCAAGCAACACTTGCTGGACTCTGTCGATGGTATTTTGGAACGGATGGGCTTGGACTACTTGGACGCCTTTCTCCTTCATCGACCAGACCCATTGATGGAAACTGAAGAAATTGCGGACGCCTTTAACACCCTGCAACGCTCCGGTAAAGTCCGCCATTTCGGGGTTTCTAATTTCAACGTCCAACAATACCAGTTGGTCCAAGAGGCCGTTGACCAGAAGCTGATGTTCAACCAACTTCAATTCGGTGCGGCCCACGCCCAAATGGTGACGGAAGGCCTGCGCGTCAACATGGACGATGCTCCAGCCGTTACCGACGGTGGGTTATTGGAATTCTCCCGGCGTAAGCACGTCACGATTCAAGCGTGGTCACCATTCCAATACGGCTTGTTTGAAGGGATGTTCATCAATGATCCGAAGTACCCCGAACTCAACGCCGAATTGCAAAAATTGGCTGACAAGTACGGCGTCTCCAAGAACGGTATCGCGACCGCTTGGATTCTGCGGCACCCAGCTAACGTGCAAGTCTTGTTAGGAACCATGACCCCTGCTCACATCAAGGACAGTGCGGCCGGTGCCGACGTGACCCTGACGAAGCAGGAATGGTACAACATCTACTTTGCCGCTGGGAACTACTTGCCATAAATCAGTTATAACTGGGACGCACTGCGGCTGCCAGGGATTCCGCCAGCGGTGGGGACGCTTCAGCCTGAGAGGCGGGCTTCTCGCTCGCTTTGAAGCCACGCCAGAACCGCGTGTCTTCAAAGTCGCCCATGGTGTAAACTGGCTGATAGCCCGCCAGTTAACACCATTTTCACGGCAGGCTCCATCCCTGGCCTCCTCCGGCTTAGATTGTTTTCTCCTGCAACCAATATTGTATTCCCAAATTGTCTTTGGAATTCTATTTCGACCGATGACAGTTTCTATAGTCAGCAGCTCGTCCGTCGTGAAGAAATCAATCTGACCAGAGTCCCAATTTGATTGGCTTTAAATCAGTTGTTACTTACACCTCAATCTAAATATCAAACGTGAATCCCCTAAAATAGCCGTCATACCAACGACCATTTTAGGGGATTTTTATGACCTAATTTTTCCGCCAAAAAAATTCAAAAAAGGGGTTGCCCTTTTTCCATTTGGTGGTAAACTAAAGGTGTTCTTAAGGGCGAGTAAGTACTCGCTCGAAGAAATGGAAAGGGGATTTTAATCATGTTTACCACTACTTTTTGGATTCTAGCGATTTGGTTGGTCATTAACGGTATTTGGACTTGTGTTGCTACCGACAATCGAGAGTTGCTGAAATGGTTTGCTTGGATTAACGTGGTTGCAATCATCGTTGGGTTCTGGGTATTCTACGGTGCGGCTGCTGTCGCTGCCCTGAGCGTTTGGTTTACCGTCGTTAACTGGGTCAATGTGGTATTGGCTATCGTCCAGTTCTACCTCGTATACCGTCAAGCAGGCGCCGTTCACCATGCCTAACGATAATCCCACCTCTATCAAAAAGCGGTGATGTCCCGGACACAGACATCACCGCTTTTTGGTCTGGTAATCACCCCCGTCACTGGTAAAATGGAGGTATGCGCCAAACATTGGTTAAACCAGTCGCACTGCGGCTGCCAGGCATTCCGCCTGCTGTGGGGACGCTTTAGCCTGGAGAATCACCAGGCTTCTCACTCGATTTGAAGCCACGCCAAGACCGCGCGTCTTCAAAGTCGCCCATGCTGTAAACTGGCTGATGGACCGCCAGTTAACACCATTTTCACGGCTGGCTACATCCCTGGCCTCCTCCGGCTTAGACTGATTTCTAACACAACATGACTTGAGCTCAGAACCTCCTATCCTTCCAGTTAGGAGGCCAACCATCTGTAAACATCAAACTCATGTCGTCCTAGGACTTCCATGTAAGCCGAGAGGTCGGCAGATATGGGCTCAGGCGCGTCGTTCTGCTTAGTCAGTGGGTGATTTCCCCGCTGGCTTAGCAGAAAACCAAGCTTGAAGACTCGTGACCTTCGAGGCTTCAAGTTGCGTTCGCACCATTCCAGCCCAAATCTGCCGGCCGGTAAGGCGACTACCCTGCCACGTTGCCCAATCACAATTCAAACATAATATATTTTACAGAAGGTGGTTTTGATCATGGCTAAGAAGAATATTCTGGACGAGTTTCCCGCCATCGTCCAGGCGAATAAAGAGTTAACCCAGAAACAAAAAGACGTGCTGATTGCCAGCATCCGCCTGTTTGCCGAACAGGGGTATGCCAACACCAGCACGCATCAAATTGCCGTGGCCGCCCACCAGTCTGAGGGCACCATGTTTAAACATTTTAAATCCAAAGCCAACATTCTGCGGACAGCCTTAGAGCCGCTGATCAAGCAGATCATTCCCGATGTTGAGGCGGAGTTCAAGCGCGACACGTTGAACCACCCCACGGAAAGTCTGCATGATTTCTTGGACTATTTTGTCCGCAACCGCATGGCCTTTGCCGAAGAAAATCAAGATGCCATCAAGGTCTTCTTTAGCGAATTGCTGTACAACGAGGCCCTACGCCAGGAGTTCATTGAAACTGCCCGAGAAGAACTCATCGCTGCGTTTAAGGACACCATCGCCGATCTACAACACCGTCACCTGATGATCGACTGGCCGTTCACGGAGATTTTCCGTTACATCATTGCCGTCATCGTCGGGTACGTCATCGACCGGTACGTCCTGTTCCCTAACCGCGACTGGGATGACGACGTCGAGGCGGGTTATTTAGTTACCGAACTAGAAAAAGTTTTACAGCCCTAGTCATTGCGAGCCTGGCAGTCAGCCGACCCGCTTTTTTTCTGTAAAATTTTATGGGGCATCCGTCAAATGCCAGCGAATCTCACCCGAATATTCCCCGGCGACCGCATGCTTACTGACCACCATCAGCGGCCCGGACATGCTAGTCCAGTTCTTAGAAATATTGGTGACCTCATTAGCACGCTTAGTCTCATGCGTCATCACGGTCGTTGGTGAATCGCTAAGCTCATACGATGTACCTTCATGTGCGTAAATGGACTTACCGGCCAAGCGGCGACCGGATTTATCCTGAAATGGCTTGCCCATGCTGACCTGCAACTGCCACTTGCGACCAGCGCCCCGACCGTCCTGCACACTTAGTTGCCAGTCTGAACTGGGTTCGCGTTGCACGATTTTTTCACGGCCCGTCAGTGTCAGTGGCATAAAACCACAGTCAGCTGGAACCGCCGCAAAGGCCAACTCGCCGGCCTTCTTTTCAATTGGAATCTGCAGGACGTTCGAGGTCCGGTTCTGTTTGTCCCTGACCCGCACCGTGACCTCATTTTTCCCCGCTTGTAGCAGTCGTGCCGGTACTTCCATCCCGAATTCGCCTAAATCATGGGCCGAGGTCCAGCCCAGGTTCAGGTCACGCGGTTGATACGACTTGCCGTTCACCGTGGCCTCGAACCGGCTGTTGTTCCGGTCAATTGCTTCGATCGGTAACTTGCCGTTCGTCAGTCGCCCCTTGACCGCCACATCATCATGCGTCGTCGTGAGGGCCGCGTCGCCGATACGGATCAGCTTGAGGTCGACCAGCTTGCCCACCTTAAAGGTCGGTGTTGGAATGGAAATATAATAGTTGCTGCCGTAGAACAAAGTCGGCGGCGTTTTAACGGTGACGTCCTGATTACTACCGGTGAAGGTGACGTCTCGCTCGGTCGCGAGCAGTCGTTTCCCCCGCTTGCGGTCCAGCACTTGAACGTGGCGATCCCCGGTTATCCCACTATCCGAATGATCCGTCACATTAAAGATGGCTGTGGCGCCGTTCTTGATCGTAATGCCTTTCACAATTGAGGGCCGCGGTAATCCCGACTCAACGGTGAAGGCCCCCGTGTTCCCATAATCCCCGGTCAATAGGCCTTCATTGGCAAAATCGACTTGGGAGCTGAACCGCACCACGTCTTTGGCCGTTAGCTGTTCCACGACATCCCCTTCGGCAATCTCTCTGGCCCGATCACCGATCAATTCCACCTTAGAATTGACGCGCATTTGCGGCCAGCGGGGATCTTGGTCCACAACGACCAGTTGATGGTCCTGCGACGTACTCGAGCTGGTGATTCCCCAGATGGCACTGGTTGCCCCTTTGTCTCGTGTGACATCAATTTCCGCTTGCTGGTCTTCTGACTCTAACTTCTCCGTCTTCTTGGTCGGAACCAAGAATCTTGTATCGATCGTCAGCTTATCGGTAACTTCTGGTTTGATGGGCAAATTGGTTGCCGTATCCCGGTCATTGTACGCATACGTCATATGCTTGGTCTCCGCTTCCCAATGCATCGTCACGTGCCGCCAATTCCCATCCGCCGGACTCGTTTTCATGTACTTCATTTGGTTGTGCCGCAACGTTGGGCGCGACTTTCCCTGCTTATTCACCAATTTATAACTCACCGAATTTCCGGGATAGCCGCTCGCAATGTGCGGACCCACACTGGCATAGTAGTCCAGAAAATCATTAAGATTACTTCCGCTACTACTGTTCACGTGCGTGTCAAATTCCAGCGCCCAACTACTACTGATTCCTTGATGGGCGACCGATGCGGGGTTAACGTTCACCCCATTCTCTGGCGCCCCACCCCAGACACCGATAGTCTGACCGGCCGTGGTCTTGGGGATCGGTACCATTTTCCGTTCCGAGTTTTGGAGGACAAAAGCCATCCCCTCACTCGACTCGTCTCCCTTATCGCCAAAATACAGCCAGAATCCCCACAACGCATCTTTAGTTAAATTGACCTGATTAGACACGGCTAACCCATTTTCATTTGCCTTGGACCACAGGGCACTGACCTGCGTCCCCGTGTTCTCTTCGCTGGTCAGTTGGGCGACTGATTGGGCCACCCGGGGACCGTCTTGTCGGCTCGCCGATGAATTCACGACTTGATCCAACTTGTAGAGGTCCGTCAGTGGAATCCCATTCGGCGCAGTCCGCAGCGCTGCCGTTAAGCTATCTTCCTTCATCGCATCTGCCCGGCGCTCGCCACTAACCAGCACACCCAGACAGACGACCATCGCCAAAATCCATTTCATACCGCTTCCCCCTCGCTCCCCTTTTTCTAATCGAAATTGAATTATACAGAGGCGCACGGGTTTTAACAGTAAAAACGCAGGAATGGGCCGGTTCGTAATATAAAATTATTCATAAAAAATAGACGCACGCCTTGTGTGATAAGGTGTGTGCCTACTTTGTCGTTGCTCTTAAAAATTGAAGCCTGGCCGTTAAAAATTGATTCGGTCTAGGCCACGTCACCAGGGGAGACCGTCCCGCTGATGGCGAAATTCCATTTTTAATTTCCCGGTCATTCCAGCGCCCTAGTCAGGTTAATCTGCTTGCGGACCGTCCACCAATTGCCAGTCAAACGTCCCTTCATAGTCACCGGCAACGGCGCCACCGTTGACATGCAATGCCAGTCCCTCAACTTCGTTCCAATGACTTGGTAAAACATCTGTTTCTTCATCTTCCGTGGTGGTCGTCTTGCTCATCACGTTCACGGCAGCATGCTTTAAAATGTCATCTTGATCATGGCCGTGCCTTAAGGCAACATCCCCGGTCATCAGGCTTGAGCCATCTTTAAGATGAAAGGGCGTACCGAGCGCAACCTGCAAGGTCCACTTACGATTAGCCCCCCGTTCGTCCATCACCTTGAGCCGCCAATCGTTCTGGCGAGAGATCCACTGTGGCCGCCCCGTCAACTGCGTCGGGATAAACGTTGAATTTTCGGCGACATCGCTGATATACAGTGCCCCCTCTTCCCGCTTAATGGTGATCGTAACGGCGTTCGACCGGTGACTCCGATCATCAGCCGCGGCATCAACGCTATCCGCACCCACCAAGACTAGTTGGTTATCCCCCACCTTGAGGTCCTTAGGGGCAATATTGAAATTAAAATGACCCGCACTGTCTAAACTACCTGCTGTGGTGGCCTTTCCATTCAATACCGCGTTGAGGTGATAGTCCTGCATGTCTTCGGTTGGGATTGGCTTGTCGTTATCGGTTAGAGTTCCCGTGATGGTTGCGGGTTCACTATGCTTTACAGTCGTATTTGCTGCTTGCGCCACCAATTTTAGTGTATGTTGACCCGTAATATTAAAGCTGGGCAAGTTCAGTTTAGTTTGATAGTTGGGCCCGTAGAAACGTGCCGTCACTCCAGCAACCGTTGTCTTAGTTTTCACTTCCGGAACAGTTCCGGTGACCGTTACAACAGCCGTTTTATTCTCACCATTCAACGGTTGCGACCATGTTGTATGAACCGTTTCTTGAGCTAAGTTATCATCGGAGAAAATATCTTGCTTTCCCAAATCTTGATAGTTCACACCACCACTTTGCCACTTAAGCGGCGTTGGTAATGGCACATCCATAGTTAGCGGTTGAATATCCTGGTTACTCTTAACATCATAATGAAAAGCATATTTGTAAGAAACGTGGTCCCCAGCCGAAACATTATCTCCTTCAGCAATCGGCTTTTTTGTGGTTTCATCAAATAGATCAGCTGAAGACTTAACTGTTCCCAAAGTATCAGCTGAATCCACTATTACAAAACTATTTTCACTTTTATATGCGTTCGTTGATCCCGTTATTCCCCAGAAAACTTGATTGTTGTCAGAGTTAAATTTACTTGTATCAATCGAAATCGTATCCGAGACAACATTTAGAGTATTCTGCTGTCCCGTATCTGGATTACGATCATTAAACCGGTATGACATTTCTTTGGTGTTAGCTTTCCACGTCAGGCTCAAATGATGCCAATTACCATCGGCTAAATCACCTGCGAGTTTGGGCTGCGTATGAATTAGTTCACTCGCCCCTGTGGATATTTTTCTATACGAACTCTTTTCTCCCGGATATCCGCTCGCAATATGTGGACCATCCTTGACTGTCTTTCCTATGTCAAAGGCATTAGAAGCTCCTCCACCAGAATTATCGTTGACGTGCGTGTCAAACTCCAATGCCCAACTGTTCATGATGGTATCATACCCCACACTCCCACCAATCGAGTTTCGGTCAGAGCTCCAAACCCCCATACTTTCTCCAGCAGGTCCCGTAGCCGTCTGCCCTTTTTCACTATTTTGTAAAACAAACGCCATACCATCTCCCGCGTCACCGTGCTTGGCACCAAAGTACAGCCAAAAGGAGATTTCTGCATCCTTAGAGTAATCAAACTTATTGTTCGACCTGGTCATGCCATCTTTTGACCAGATGGCTCCAGATTGGATATCTGCAAATGAAGAATTGTTACGCGTAATTTGTGCAATTGAGTTTGGAACCAAAGGGGAATCAATAAAACGCGTATAAGCTGCATATCCTCCCAATTGAAACAGATTATCTAAAGGAACACCTTGTGGCGCCTTGGCAATGGCCTGAAATCGGTCATCTTCCTTAGGCAACACATCCGCATATCCACTGATTGGCCCCGCAATTGCCAACCATCCCAACAACACCGTTAGTCCGACTAACCACCTTTTCACCGCTTCTGCCTCCCATATAAATTCCCCAATAACCTTTACACGAACAAATTATACAAGGATATTTTAACAAGGCTAGTGAAAGTTACCAATTATAATTATTTAAATATTAAATCACTTATAAAAGCACTTTCCTTATATTCACAAAAAACGGTGAGAAGTTTGTCCTCTCGCCGCTCAAGTCACTTTTTATAAGTGAAATTATTTTTAAATGGTGGTCATTGACAACTATTTTCCAAACCAACTATAGTCGTCTAATCATGATTGAATTTACGGATCAATCGCCGGGATGGTCGAGCTAATTGAATCAGCCCCCAGGTCAGCGCAATGCTGACGGCGACCATTGCCGCCCCAAAGAGTGGCGTCATGCCCAAACCGAATTGGCTGGTCACTTGGCCACCAATCTCAGACCCCAGCGCGATACCCACGTTGAATGCCGAGATATTCAATGCCGACGCCATCGTGATATCGTTGGGCGTCTCCTTTTCCGCCAACTGCACGATGTATAGCTGCAAGCCGGGGACGTTCATGAAGGCAAAGAACCCCATGACTAGTACCGTCAGCAGGCCCAGCCACTGACTATTGGCTGTAAACGTCAACACCAATAGCGTTGCGAAGAGGCCCGTAAACATTTTCAGTAGAGCCGCTAATGGCTTGGCATTTGCCAACCGGCCACCGACCGTGTTACCTGCCGCCACCATCAAACCGTAAACGACCAGAATGATAACCACAGCACCCGCGGACCAGCCCATCTTTTGTTCCAGCAAGGGTGACAGGTAGGTGTAGACCACGAACGTGCCGCCATACCCCAGCGCCGTGACCAATAGTGCTAGCAATAATTGCGGATTCCGTAAGACCCGAATGATGCCGCTGGCCGTCGCCTTGCTAGGCAATGGCAGATTGCGCGGCACTAGAATGTAGTCGGCAATTAGGCCAATAACCCCAATCAAACTAATGAAGATAAATGACCAGCGCCAGCCGCCTAACTGGCCGATCATGGTTCCCAGCGGCACACCCGTCACCGTGGCGACCGTCAGTCCCGTAAACATCACTGCGATGGCCGATGCCCGTTTCGAAGGCGCCACCACGTCCGCCGCAATCACGCTCGCCACGGTCATAAAGATTCCGTGAGCCAACGCCGCCACGACCCGGCCGGCGAGTAAAATAATAAAGGTTGGCGCAAAGGCCGCAACCAAGTTACCCGCAATAAATAGTAACATGATAATAATCATCAACGTGTGCCGGTTGATCTGTCCGGTCAGTAACGTCATCAGTGGCGCCCCGACCATGATCCCCATGGCGTAGACCGACACCGTCAGGCCGGCCTGGGCCATGCTGACGTGGAAGCTCTGGATCAGTAACGGAATCAGGCCGACGCTAATGAATTCCGTGGAGCCGATGGCAAAGGCACTAACGGCCAGTGCGAGTAGTGTAAAAGTTGGTGAAATGGATTGTGATTTTGTCATAATGACCTCCTCGTTTTTCGTTTGCTAACGTGATAAGTAATGATTATACTGGTTAGGAACTCAGGAACAAGAAGCCACTTTAAAGTGCGCTACCCACCAAAAAGTAATAATTAGACAGGAGACGGTTTGATGCCCGCTAAAACTTATCACATTGGCGTTGAAGCCACGATGGAAATCATCGGCGGCAAGTGGAAATCCATTATTCTCTGCCACCTACGCCACCACACTATGCGTACCGGGGAACTGGCCCGGGCCATCCCGCAAATTTCACAAAAAATGTTAACACAACAGTTGCGTGAGTTGGAGGCCGCCAACATTGTGTCCCGCCACGTCTACAAGCAGGTCCCACCCCGCGTTGACTATTCGCTGACGGATTACGGCAAGTCCCTGTCCGGCATTCTCCACGAGCTGTGTCTCTGGGGTGAGGACAATATCGACCGGCGCCAGGCTGCGGGCGAAGACATCAGCCTGATGAGCCGCGATGATGTTATTTAACGGCTTCCAGGGCAATGGCGGAACTAATTTTCTCAATTTCACGCTGATTATAAATTTTTTGATCGCAAATTACAAGAACAAGTTAGTCACTAGGACTAAATACTGATGTCAAGGGATTCTCATTGGTTGGAGTTTAGTA
>NZ_BOLP01000029.1 GCF_016861695.1 Levilactobacillus andaensis
TGGAAGTTACGATTCTAGGTGTCACCCTCCTAACAATCCATTTTACCGGGCGGGTTAGGGGAAAGCTAGTTGTTTAGGCTCTTCGTCAAGTAGAGTTGATAGATCTTTTGTGAAGCATCTAGGCCTTAATTGGTCTAGGTGCTTTTATTATGCTGCTGCCTTGCTGCTCTTAGCTCTGAACCTAACCCGTTCCAGGAATATACGATTGATGAAATTGTTCCAATTCGTATAGCCGTACGCAGTGTTCTTAATCTTCTTGATGATGCCGTTAATACCCTCAAGGAAGCCATTTGAGTACTCATAGCGTAATGCATTGATGACTTGTCTCTTGTACTTCTTTAACGTTTTGATAGACTGATCCATTCGGTTTCCTAATGATCGATAGCTCTCTAGTGCGGCTGCGAGTGCTGACGCATCACGCTTTCTAACCGCTCCTATAATCTCCTGGTAGACTTCATATGCTGCCCGGAACTCCGGGCTCAGGTCTAAGCTCTTGGCGACCAGATTTATAGACTTACTTGTAAGGGACATTACACAAACTCCTATTCTCTATTCTTTGGTCGGGACAGTGAATGAGCAGAAAGTGTAATGTCCTTTTTGCGCGTTCAAATATAGAAATGGTATAGAAAAAGGAGCTGGTAGGCAAGCTGCCTATCAACTCCAAATATCGTAGCGCCCTTTTAATGGTCCGGTGCACAGCTTTACTGTGGACCGTGGCACTGAGTTTAGTGGGCTAGTATCACTTGAATCACAATATGGTATTAAGACCTATTACTGCCATGCTTATACGCCAGCTGAACGTGGTAGTAATGAACGCTTTAATCGGAATTTACGTTATTTTTATCCTAAAGGGACTCGTTTTGAGCACATTAGTGCTCAAGATTTAACGACGACGTTACTCCAAATTAACCAGCGACCGCTTAAAATACTCGACTGGCAAACACCGTATCAGGTTATGCTGACAAATTTGTCCAAAAATTCGGATTAAATTTGCAATCTACCAATCAGATTTAGAAGAAAGAAAAGACAACATCAACGATACGATTAAAGAATTCTTTGATGACCATTCTATCAGTATTAGCCCTAAGGACTTTAAAGATTTTTATAATGTTAGCAAAGATACGAACGGAAACTACTTGCATGGTTTACAAAGCTTAGCTATATATGTTAATAAAGGGGAACGTTACAATCTCCTTATGCATCAGTCTTCTAAAAGAGTACATGCAACTAATGTTTACCAAGAATATGATGTATCCAGTATGGCTCCTATAAGCAATCTAGACGACAATATACCAATATTTATTAGTGCACTCTTTGTTGGAAATGCTCTCAAATCTATAACTGACTTTTGCAATATAAAATCGTTATTTGATAAAGGTTTGGGCAGCTACGTAGATAAACTTAAGCATGAAATTCAATTGAACATAGATGAACAAATGAAATGATAGTCCTCCTACTAAACGGCCACTAGGGTATACCCTAATGGCCATTTTTATTTCTGTGCTATACTAGGAATTACAAGTGTTCATTAGAACTGTCCAAAAGGAGAACTGGAAATGGCTAAAATCGGTTATGCGCGTGTGAGTTCCAAGGAGCAACATTTAGATCGACAGTTAGCGGCTTTAAAAGACGTTGATAAATTATTTACGGATAAATTAAGTGGGGCTAACACTAATCGGCCAGAACTGCAAAAAATGCTGGCCTATATTCGTGAGGGTGATATTGTAATGGTCACTGAATTAGATCGCTTAGGCAGAAACAACCATGATTTGACTAAGATCATGAACTCCATTCAAAATAAAGGTGCCACCCTAGATGTGTTGAATTTGCCGTCCATGACAGGGATTGCTGACCCAAATTTACGTCAACTGATGACCAACTTGATTATTGAACTCTATAAGTATCAGGCCGAAAGTGAACGTAAGCGAATCATTGAGCGCCAGCAACAAGGGATTGCCTTAGCTAAGCAGCAGGGTAAATATCATGGGCGCAAACCCCAATATGCCAAAGATGATCCCCGTTTGCAACATGCTTTTAAGCTTTATCGAGCTGGCATGAGTGACATTGATGTGTCCCGAAATACAGGAATTAAACGGACAACCTTTATAAGGTATCGAAAGAAATTTAATGTTAAGGTAGATTGTATTTGAAAATAAAATGTTACCTTTTACCCTAGAAAGGTAACGCCAAAAGAAAAATTCCCAATGCATTTAGCAAAGGGAATTTTTTGTAATTAATTCGTGGTTTTTTTGATAATCATTTGAAAGTGAATTATCGAATTGTGGCCCCTAATACGTTTTTAAAATGATTCATCGCCCATTCAGCACCAGCTGGTGAGAACGTGGCCACGGCTGCTTGTGGAATCACAATGTGGTAATCCAGGTTGTAGGCACTGATTGCGGTGTGGAGGACACAAATATCAGTGCAGACACCAGCAATCCAGACTTCATCAATCCGCCGTTCCCGCAGGTAGTTATCCAAATTGGTGTTTTGGAAGGAGGAGTAACGGTTCTTATTGAATTTGTAGACATGGGAATCGTCATGATGTCGATCAAACCAGCTGCCGACTTGGCCGTATAGTTTCTGACCGGTCGTCCCAATAATATTATGGGCCGGATATAGTTTGGTTTCTGGATTGAATGGGTCATTAAGCCGGTGACCATCAGTGGGAAAGATCACATAATCATGCTGGCTTAAGAATTGATCGGCTAACCGCATAATTTCTGGGGCCAACGTCTGCGCTGGCTTGCCAACCGTTAGTGATCCCTTATCAGCCACAAAGTCGTTTGTATAGTCAATAATTAAGAGCGCTTTAGCCATCTTAATGTTCCTCCGTAAATTGAGCTTTAGTAATTAACTGTTCTTGCAATTCAGCCAATGTAGCTGTTAAGTAAACTGGGTACCGATCGGGGTTAACTAACCGTTTTGTGGCTTCTGGTAATTCTGCTACTTGATCCATTGAGAATTGCTGAATCTTAAAGAGATCATTTTCGATTGGGGAAGCATTGGAACCCAGATATTCTTGCATCAATGGCTTAGCATTAAAATTAGTCAGAACTTGGCTGGCGTGCGTGGCTGCCGAATTAGCATTAACCACTTTCAATGGAGCCGTGATGTGCTCATCAGCCAGGGCAATCACATCGGCGATCGCTTGATGAAGGTTATCTTGCCGGTAAATCCGGTAAACTTGCTTATTACCAGGAAGGGTGATCTTTTCTCTGCTATCACTAACCTTAATTTTTGGGATCCATTGATCATTAATCTTTTCTTCGGCGAGCTTATAAACGCCACTTAATACCGGACTGGAGGAACTGGTAATTAAACGTTCCCCAATCCCAAAGTTATCAATTGGAGCTCCTTCATCCAACAACGACTTAACTACATGCGCATCAAGGGCATTTGAAGCTGTAATCTTTGCCTTGGGGAAGCCAGCATCATCGAGCATCTTCCGGGCTTTGATGGCTAATTGCGAAATGTCACCGGAATCTATCCGGATCCCGACTGGTTGGTGCCCTTGAGCGCTAACTTGCTTGAAGACCCGAATCGCGTTCGGCACTCCTGACTTCAAGACATCATAAGTATCAACGAGCAAGGAAACTTTGTCAGGATAAACCTTGGCCCAAGCTTGAAAGGCACTTAATTCATCAGAGAAGCTTTCGACCCAGGCATGTGCCATTGTGCCGGCCGCGGGAATATTAAATTTACTGGCTGCTTGTAAGTTCGACGTGCTGGTACAACCGCCGATCACCGCGGCTCGCGCCCCATACGTGGCGGCATCAGGGCCTTGCGCCCGCCGCGCGCCAAATTCCATAATTGGTCGGCCTTGAGCGGCATGGTTGATTTGCCAAGACTTCGTCGCAATTAATGATTGATGGTTAATGATGTTTAGAATAAAGGTTTCTAACAGCTGGGCTTCAATCAACGGTCCACTAATTGAAATAATTGGTTCCCGTGGGAAAACAGGGGTTCCTTCTGGTAAAGCCTTAATCGAGCAGTGATTTTTAATCTTGCTCAGGTAATCCAAAAACTCGGGAGTAAATTCATTCAGGGAGGTCAGGTATTCAATATTCTCCTTAGTGAAATGCCAATTTTGAACTTGTTCTACCACCTGCTGGAGACCAGCGACAATGACAAAACTACCGTTGTCGGGAACCCGGCGGTAAAAGACGTCGAAGCGAGCTTGTCGATCATGGGGTAGGGTAGCGTAGTACCCATTGGCCATGGAAAATTCATATAAGTCGGTTAATAGTTGTAGATTCATCTTAAATGCTTCCTTTTAAGTAAAAATTACTTTAATTTGGCTAAAAATAAAAGTATGGTTGACTTTTATTTACGTCTAGTATAAATACTTTGCAGCAAAATGCAAATGATGCCCTTTAGTTAAGTTGGTAGAGCTTTGGTGGCCGCCCAGAATGGTTCAAAGTGGCGACCCCGACTTCTTTGAAGAGGTGGTTGTGAGTTTTCTTAAAGTTGGAATTATCAATCTTGTCAATTGTCGTACCTAAGAAAGCTGCAAAGACTTCGCGCGCTTGGCGCAGGGTAAAGGTATTACCTAAGATCCGAAGAATTTGGGGTTGATAGTCCAGCTTGTTTTTAATCCGATTAATGGCGGTAGTAATGATTTGAATATGATCAAAGACCAGGTGACCGGCGGGACTTAGGATAATCTCCTGTTGGTCATGGGTGATCACATAGTTGCCCTGATCTTTATCAAGCACGAACCATTGGGCATCTGTGGCCCCATACCCTGGATGCAATTTTGGGGTTGATGGTAAATAGGTCATATAGGCGAGTGCCAGTGCCCGAGTTCCCGTAACCCGCTTGGGATCTGTAAAGGTGGCCAGTTGTTCGGTTGAATTCATCGGAACTTGCAGGCCAATTTTATCGTCAATTAGACGAATGCAGGCCGCGTCGGCACTCTCTTTACTCCGCAAGAGGGTTTCGGGGAGGGCCCAATGTCCCTTTAGAGGTTCATCTGCCCGCTTAATCAATAGTAATTGTGGTCGGTGTAATTCAGTATTAAAACTCCAAATGACGTTGGTGATGGTCACCAATGGCCGGGCAATAATTTCACTATCCAATTGACGCTCCTCCCTTCATAATTGTTAACTCAACTCTATTTTAGCATTTCTCGGCCACTAGTAATTGCCCAGTTGCTTTAAATCATGTTTGACGAGGATTGCTAAATTTTGAATGGTGATCGACGTCGGCTGGGCTAACCATAAGCAAAAAGTATTCCAGAAAATACCGACGGCAATGCGGGTCATATATTCAACTTTGGTATCGTTAGTGACATCGACGTGTCAAGCAACACTGGGGTGGCGGAGATGGAAACGCCGAAAGAAAACCGGCATCGTTTGGTTAGTATTATCCAAGATCTTATAGCTTAAACCAGCTTTAACTAACAAAGCCAATTTAGCTGAGTGAGCTGGCCAGTAAGTAAAGAAGTCATCGATGACTTCTTTATAGGTTTGGGGGTTAACTTGCAAGATCCAATCAGTGTATTTCTTTAGTAAGGAAATAACATACTGATTAATCACATCGTCTTTGCTTTTGAAATTCCGGTAAAAAGTCCGCCGGGAAATACGGGCTTGGTTACTAATATCGATCACGAAAATTTCTTGGTACGGTTTGACGGTTAATAATTTTTTACAGGCTCAAACCAAAGAACAATCAGCTTTTATTGAGCTACTTAAACAGCAGTTAGAGGTTAAGGACGAACAGATTGCAACGACTAATAGGATTGCCGATCAAGCACAACAATTAGATTTAACTACACACAAACAATCACAACCATCATTACCTCAACAAACCGAATCTGAGAGAGCGTAAAATATCTTGTGTAAATGCATAAAAGATTTCTGAATTGTATAGAAAGAGTGTTTAAATAATTATGTGTAAATAGAAAAATAAGCAATTGAAAAGGGAAAGCCTCTCCCTTATGATAGTTAGCAACCACACTCACTTCATAGGACATAGGAGGCTTTCCCCATGACTCAGTTTAACAAAGAAATTATGGCAGCACTAGCACAAAAGCAAGATTTGGACGAAGTTTTTCGGCAACATTTGGAAACGGCCATCAATGATTTAATGCACGAGGAACTTTCATCGTTCCTCGGTTATGAACCCTACGACCGCCAAGGCTTTAACAGCGGCAATTCACGCAATGGGCATTATCTGCGAACCTTTAAAACTAAGTATGGGGAACTAAACTTGGAGGTTCCACGCGACCGAAATGGCGCCTTTAATACGCAAACTATTCCAAGCTATCAACGCCAAACGGATGGTTTAGAAGCCACGGTTGTCCAGCTCTACGAAAAAGGGATTACCACTAGTGAGATCGCGGATTTGATTGAGAAAATGTATGGTGCTCATTACACACCACAAACGGTTTCAAACCTCACGAAGGTCGTTGACCAACAGGTCAACGCCTTCAAGACGCGCCCTCTAGCGAGTCGTTACGCAGTCATTTATGTGGACGCAACATACTTACCTCTGCGCCGGGACTCAGTGGCTAAAGAAGCCGTGCATATCGCCATTGGCATTCGACCAAATGGTATGAAAGAGGTCCTAGCATACCAAGTCGCTCCAACTGAATCCAGTACCGTTTGGGAAGAGCTTCTCGTGGGCATTCAGCAGCGTGGTGTAAAAGAAGTCCTCTTATTCGTGGCCGATGGCTTAGTCGGCCTTACCAACACAATTGGTGACCACTTCCCTAAGGCTAAGCTCCAGCAGTGCCTGATCCACGTCAGTCGGAACATTGAAGCTCACGTTCGAACTAAGGACCGACAAGAGGTCCTTAACGACTTCAAACTGATCCATCAAGCAGCTACCATGGACGACGCAAAACAGGCCTTAGCTGACTTCATAGACAAGTGGCAAAAGGCGTATCCAAAAGTAACGGGCAAGCTAGAAAATAATCCTCATCTCTTGACCTGTTTCACTTTTCCAGCTGCGATACGCAGTAGCATCTACAGCACAAATCTCATTGAATCATTCAACAAGAAGCTAAAACGGCAGACAAAGAAGAAAGAACAATTTCCAAATGAACCAGCACTAGAACGCGTTCTGGTCACAGTTATTCGTGACTACAACGGCCAAAATTTTGAGCGAACGCATCGAGGTTTCAAGCAAATTCAAGATACGTTAGAATCCATGTATTAGAAGCTAGCTAATGGGAGAGGACTTCCATTTACACAAAAAATTTGACACTCCCTATAGAAATAGGGAATGCCTTCCCTTATGATATTTAGTAACCACAGAAAACATCACAGGAGGCATTCCCCATGAATGAACTTACCACAGAAATTATCGCTGCACTAGCCCAAAAGCAAGATTTGGACGAAGTTTTTCGTCACCACCTCGAAATTGCGATTAACCAGCTGCTTCAAACCGAATTGGCAGAGTTTTGGGGTTACGAACGCTACTCATACGCTGGGATTAACACTGGTAATAACCGCAACGGCAGTTATGAGCGCTCGTTTGATACGAAGTACGGCCAACTTAACTTAACCATTCCTCGAGATCGAAATGGCCGGTTTGAAAATCATACCTTGCCAGCCTACGGTCGGCACAGTGATAATTTAGAAACAACGGTCATTCAGTTGTATACCAAGGGAATTACCACTGATGAAATTGCCGAACTCATTGAGAAAATGTACGGTGCTCACTACTCCAAAGCCACGGTTTCCAACATGACTAAAGCCGTCAATGAACAGGTTCAAGCTTTCCAGCAACGGCGACTGGCTTCACAATATGCGGCCATCTTCTTAGATGCCACTTACTTGCCGTTAAAGCGGGATACCGGTCAAAAAGAAGCCGTTCATATTGCGATTGGCATTCGTCCAGATGGTACGAAAGAAGTGCTGAACTACCAAGTGGCGCCAACGGAATCGACTGGAATCTGGACTGAACTGCTGGGAACCTTGATCAAGCAGGGCGTTAAAGATGTGCTGTTGTTTGTGGCCGATGGGTTAGTTGGTTTGGATGAAGGCTTGAATCGGCATTTTCCTAAAGCCAAACGACAACGTTGCCTGGTTCATGTTGGGCGGAATCTGATGAACAAAGTTCGCGTAAAAGACCGCAAGGCCGTGATCAGTGACTTTAAACAAGTTCATCGGGCCGCCAACCGTGAAGCAGCCGAACTGAAACTGAATGAGTTCGCCAACAACTGGCATCAGACGTATCCCAAATTAATCAAAGATCTGCTTAAAATGCCGAATTTACTCACTTTCATGGACTTTCCACCAGCTATCCGGCAATCACTATACTCCACTAACCTGATTGAGAACTTTAATAAGCATCTCAAGCGCACCACCCACCACAAAGAACAATTTCCAACGGAAGATTCACTGGATCGCTTCCTGGTTTCTCAGTTTAATGTTTATAACGAGAATTCTCTGAAGCGGATCCACCGAGGGTTCAAAGGACTCCAGGACACCTTGGAAGCATCATTTATTTAAGTTAGATACATATTATATGTACGAAGGCATTTCATTTACACAAGATTCTTGACGCTACCCTAAATCTGGATCATAGTGATATTTGATAGCTTTGTAGCAGTATGTAAATAAAATTATTATTCTGATAAAAGCAAGCAACGATTGACAATTCTGATCGTTATTTTTCGAATCATGGCGTTTTTATATTACAATGATCCTAGAAAAAGTAAAGTTATGGAGGCGATTAGATGAGTGATTTGGATCAGACAAACAGCTATCGATACGTCATTGTTGGTGGCGGAGTGGTTGCTGGCTATGCCATCAAGGGAATTCGACAGGAAGATTCAGAGGGTGAGATCTTAATTATTTCGCAAGAGGCGGATGTCCCATATGAACGACCGGCACTGAGTAAAAAACTATGGCTAGATGATGAATTTACTGAAGAGAACATTCAGATTGGTGCTGAAAATTATCCCAATGTGACTTTTAAGTTCAAGACAACGGTTACGGCTATTAATCGGCAAGATAAGGTCATTACATTGGCCGATAGTGAGCAAATCAAGTATGAACAGCTATTGCTAGCAACTGGCGGAGAACCTAGACAAATCCAGGGACCTTCTGATCCACATGTGCTAGTCTTTAGACAGTGGTCAGATTATCGCAAGTTACGTAAATTTAGTGGTCCGAACAAGCGAGTTGTGATCATTGGTGGTGGATATGTTGGTACAGAGCTCGCATCGTCACTGACCCAAAATGAGACTGAAGTTACAATGATTTTTCCAGAAAAAGCGCTGGGTGAGGGTAAATTTCCTGAGTCTATTCGGACTGAGTATGAAGCCACGTTCAAACGCAATGGTGTCACACTGATGAGTGGTCAGTTTGTCCAATCATATCAACGCCAAGGTGACCACTTGACTCTATTGACAAAGGATGGTACGGTGATCGCAGCCGATACGATCATTGTTGGGTTAGGCGTTACGCCGCGGATTAGTTTAGCTGAAGACAGTTGTTTGGATTTAGCTGATGGTGGTGTGAAAGTTAATGAGTATCTCAATACTAGTGACCCAGCCATCTGGTCTGCTGGAGATATTGCCTCTTATCCAGATCACATCTTGGGTCGGCAACGGATTGAGCACGTGGACCATGCCCGACTTTCTGGTGAATTAGTTGGCCGTAATATGGCAGGTGCTCACATGATCTATCAGCATACCCCATACTTCTATTCCATGATTTTTGATATTTCCTGGCAAGCAATCGGTAATATTGATCCTAAATTGCAATTGATTTTTGATCGGCGAACGCATGGATCGCTTGTCTATTTCATAGATACCGATAAGTTAGTTGGTGTTTTAGTTTGGAATGTTAAGGTGAATCTTGATGATGTTCGCGCATTGCTTGCGAACGCTCCAGCTACAGATGATCTGGTGGGATCCATTCGAGAGAAGAAGGCTTAGTATCTGGATGAGATATCGGTGAATCATTGCGTCATCACGAATGTACTTTAGAACAAAATGGCCATCATTAACGATTTATTATTTGTCACCCATCTATTAGGAGGCTATATTTTTTATGTCGAAGACAAAAGTTATTGTTGTTGGTGCCTCGCACGGCGGCCATCAGTCGGTTTTGGAACTTACTCACAAATACTCAAACCTAGATATTAAACTCTTCGAAGCGGGAGATTTTATTTCTTTTATGTCCTGTGGTATGGAATTATATTTAGAAAACAGTGTAACGAGTATTAATGATGTCCGTAATTTTAAACCTGCAGATCTCGAAAAATTTGGGACAGAAGTATATGCCAATCATGAAGTGACCAAAATAAATCCAGAAAATAAGCAAGTTACCGTGAAAGATTTAAGATCCGGTAAGATACAGAGCTATGATTACGATAAATTAATCTTAAGCTCAGGCGTAACTCCAAACGATTTACCCGTTCCTGGTCATGAGCTAAAAAACGTTTATTCAATGCGCGGCAAGGATTGGGCAGAAAAGATCAAAGCAAAATTATCTGACCCAGATGTTAAAAATATTACTGTTATTGGTGCTGGTTACATTGGTGTTGAAGCTGCTGAAGCCAGCATCAAAGCTGGAAAGAATGTTACATTAATCGACATGATTAATCGGCCTCTGGGCAACTACCTAGATACCGAATTAACAGATATTTTATCAAAAGAATTGACTAGCAAAGGCGTTCAAGTTGTCACTGGCGCTAAGATTGAATGCTATGAAGGGACTGAATCGGTTTCTGCTGTTAAGACCAACGATGCAGAATATCCTAGTGACTTGATCATTCAAGCTGTTGGAGTTAAACCTAATACTGATTGGTTAAAGGGAACGGTTGAACTAGATAAGCGCGGGTGGATTAAAACTGACAAATATTTGAGAACTAATCTGCCTGATGTCTATGCCATAGGTGATGCGGTGTTGGCCTATTCAATTCCTGCTCAGAGGAACATGCCGATAGCTTTAGCCACGGTTGCCCGACGTGAAGCCCGTTATGTAGTGGAACACATCTTTGAGAACACACCGTCTATGCCATTTTCAGGAGTAGTCGGCTCATCAGCATTAAGTGTTTTCGACTATCACTTTGCCACATCAGGTCTGAATATGACCACAGCCCAAAAGGCCGATATTAAGATTAACACATCTTTTTACAAAGACACTTTACGTCCAGCTTATGTCCCTATGGAGAAGGGAAATACAGAGGTCTACGTAGAGCTGGATTACAATCCAAACACTCATCAACTATTAGGTGGTGCTGTATTGTCAACTTATGATATCACTGCCCAAGGTAATGTTATTTCATTAGCCATCCAACAAGGATTAAAACTGGAAGATTTAGCCGAAGCTGACTTTTTCTTCCAGCCAGGCTTTGACCGACAGTGGAGCCTATTGAACTTAGCAGCCCAACGTGCTCTTGGTGAACTTGAGTTTACAAAATAGAAATTGTAACGACCACTTATAACTTGCTGTTTAGGATCACGAATAAATCAAAAAGAGGCTGTGACATAAGTCTCCACAAATAAGACGGTCTAGTGAGAATCTTCGGATTCTCACTAGACCGCCTTTTGATATAATGGAAAATAAAAAAGGCATCGGCCACACCCGATACCCACAGATTATCCCCGAAAGGACATCTAAATATGCAAGACTATTATGGTGGATTGTAAAATTAATCCGAACGCTGTTCGGACAAAAAAGATCAGCTTCCTTTAAAATGGTGTTTACCACAAACCCAT
>NZ_BOLP01000030.1 GCF_016861695.1 Levilactobacillus andaensis
ACGACGACGTTACTCCAAATTAACCAGCGACCGCTTAAAATACTCGACTGGCAAACACCGTATCAGGTTATGCTGACCAATTTGTCCAAAAATTCGGATTAAATTTGCAATCTACCACTCAAATGCCATCCATGCCGTTGAAAAATATTCAACCCGTAAGGCTGACGTCATGGTTTGTTTCTGCGTCATTGACAGTTGCTGCATTAAACGACCCTCTTTCATGTGACTGTTCATCTAAGTACAGACACATGATATATTCAACATATGTATATATCAACATATAACGCCGATCAATGACTCCATGAAAGGTCTTGCAGCAACTTTTTAACAAACTAGTGCTGGTGGGCGTGTTGTTGACTTGACTGGGGCCGATAAGCGGCAACTAACCCTGTCACAGCGTCCAAAGTCATAATCAGACCCATTAACCACATCGCTGCCATATTGTGCATGGTACCAATTAGAATCAGCAGCACCACATTTAACGCCAGCATGAGCCAGCCCATTATTTTCGACATTTGTTGCATGAAAATCCTCCTCAAGTGTATGGATAAGACCTATACCATTTTTCGATACTACTTTAGGTTAATTCTAAATTATGTTTATGGCAACCCTAAAAAGTGTTAAAATTCTTGTCAGAGGGGGAAATCACGATGAAAACTTATACGGACTATTTCTTTGATGAGCCAGCGTTTGATCTCCACGATGGCGGGTACGTGCCGCTTGAGGTCAGTGATGCGCCTGAGAAGCCCTTAAATGTGCCGCCGTTGTTGAAACCGGATAAAGAGACGGCGACCGACGTTTATTACACGGTGACAGCAGAGGCTGGGGAAACGCAACTGTTACCTGGGGCGAAGACCAAGACGTGGGGCTATAATACCAGTCTGTTAGGTCAGACGATTGTGTATCGCCGTGGTCAGCATACGCATGTGACACTGAAAAACACCCTGCCTGAGTTGACCACTTTTCATTGGCATGGGGCTAATGTCAGTGGCCCTTATGTTGATGGCGGATGCCATGCGCCGGTTTATCCGGGTGAAAGTAAGCATATCGACTTCACATTGGAACAACCGGCGACGACTTTGTGGCTGCACGCGCATCCGTGCCCATCCACAGCCGAGCAGGTTTGGCATGGTTTGGCTGCCATGGTGATTGTCAAAGACGACCATGAAGCCAGCCTGCCATTGCCAAGGAACTATGGCGTTGACGATATTCCGGTCATTTTGCAAGACCGGCGTTTTCATGAGAACAACCAGTGGGACTACCGGGCTGATTATGATCCTGACGGTGTTGCTGGGCCAACTGCAATGATTAACGGTACAATCAATCCCTATTTTGATGTCACCACGCAAAAGGTCCGGTTGCGTTTTCTGGATGGTGCTAATCGCCGTGAATGGCGGTTGCATTTTTCCGATGACCTGCCATTTACGCAAATTGGCGGGGATGGCTCACTGTTACCGGAGCCGGTCAAATTTACCCATTTGATGCTGACTTGTGCTGAGCGTGCCGAAGTGATTGTTGATTTTGGCCAATACCATGAAGGCGACGAGGTCACCTTATATACGGATGATGTGCCATTGCTAAAGTTCCGCATTCATGCTTTCAAACCGGATCAGACTACCTTGCCTGATAAGTTGTTCGATGTGAAGGCACCAGTGGTTGACCCGGCTTTGCCAGTTCGCCACGTTGTGATGCAGGGGATGGACGAAGGTGTTGCGATTGATGGTAAAAAGTTTGCCATGCAGCGGATTGATGCCACGCAACCAATTGGCAAAGCCCAGTACTGGGATGTTACCAATAGCAATGATGCGCCTGGAATGGTTCATCCATTCCATGTGCATGGAACCCAATTCTTAGTCTTGTCGCGGAATGGGCATGCGCCGTATCCAAATGAACATGGTTTCAAAGATACAATTGGCGTGAATCCTGGTGAAACGGTTCGGCTGCTGGTTCGCTTTGATTTGCCAGGGGTTTATATGTATCACTGCCATATCATTGAGCACGAAGATGGCGGCATGATGGCACAGATTGAAACATTCGATCCAGCCAAGCCAAAGCAAGAATATAAATTGATGGATATGGATACGTTAATGATGGCCTTGGCTAAAGAACGTGGCGTCAAACCATCTGAGATTTGGATGGGCGGTATGCAGTCTTATGAAAAAATGGGAATGAAAATGTAAACGTCCCACAATACTAATATAGAAAAAGATGATTTTAATATGCACTCTCCAACGATCAAACATCGCGGGGCTTTTGTCGCCACGTTACTGACAGGTACCTTTTCGATGTCAATTTCTCAGTCTTCTTTAAGCACCGCTTATCCTGCTTTTATGAAGGCTTTTGGTTTAGGAGCGGATACAGTTGCTTGGCTGACAACCGGCTTTATGTTGGTGATGACCTTGATGATTCCGGTTAGCCCATGGCTGTTGCATAATGTTACTTTCCAACGGCTTTTCCAAGCGATTGAACTCATTTTTGCCATTGGGACAGGCTTATGTATCTGGGCACCGAGTTTTACCGTGCTCATGATTGGCCGGTTGTTTGAAGCGATTGCGGTCGGGATTATTTTCCCGAGTTTCCAGACCGTGTTGCTGACGATTACGCCGCATAGTGAGCGTGGTCGGGTGATGGGCACGGCGGGATTGGTCATGGGCTCAGCCTTGGCAGTCGGTCCGATTATTTCCGGTGTTTTGCTGACATGGTTCCCTTGGCAGGCTTTATTCTTGTTCTTCTTGGTCGTTTCGCTGCTTGTGCTGGCCGTTTCAACGGTGACCATTGCGTCTGTCATGCCATTGCAACCGACGCAACTGGACTGGGTGTCCTTCCTTTTATCCGCAAGTTTTCCAATTCTACTTTATGCCTTGGGTGCTTTGTCGAAAAAAGGCTTAACTGTTGGCGTGGTTGGTTTGTTGATTTTAGGCGTTCTGGCAGCTGGTATTTTCGTTGTTCGGCAATTGAATCGCCAACCACCAATGTTGCAAATGCGAGTTTTTGCCACTGGTATGTTTACTAAAGCGGTGTTTCTGACCGGAATTTCATACGTCGGTTTGATTGTCACCACTATCCTGATGCCGCTTTACTTTCAAACGCTACTTGGTTTGTCACCGTTGATTTCTGGCTTGTCCTTAGTGCCAGCTGCGGTGTTGCTGAGTATTTTGAATCCAATTAGCGGGCGCCTACTGGATCGCTTTGGACCGCGTGTTGTGGCCATGATTGGCATGTTGTTGATTACTGGCGGCTTTGGTCTGTTAGCAGTCTTTGCCCATCATTTACCGCTGATTGGGGCAATTATGTTGGCGATGGCGACTGAAGCCGGCAATGCCTTTGTGATGATGCCTTCAGTGACGGCTGGCGCGAATGCTTTGCCGAATGAGCTCGTGGCAGACGGCACTGCGGTTACGACGACGGCTCGTCAGTTATTTGGTTCTGCCGGTGTCATGTTCGCCACAGTGTTGTTGGATGGCATGCAAACCACGCTGCGAAGTCATGCTGGCGGTTTTGCTGTTACCTTCGCTGTGTTTGCTGGCGTGGGCCTGATTGGCTTGCTGTTGGCGTTGACGTTACCAAAGGAAGTCGCGAAGAAAGCGGTATAGCTGCGAATTCGTGCTTTGCATCTACAAAAATGACCGCCTACCAAAAAGTAGACGGTCATTTTTGTTGCAACTAAGCATGCTTGACTGGGTACTTAGCCGCAAATGATCAGGAGAGAAGCATCGCGACTAGGAAAGGAGGGCAACACGGTTGCTTTAGTCAACAAAGACCAGTTCGATAGTTTCATCTTCCGGTTTGATGTTGACAGATAAATGACGATTAAGGTCGGCCACCAGTTTGCGTGCGAAGGCCATCTTCTCGTCGAATTCGGTCATGTGCGAAGTAAACGGGACGCTTTGGTAATTAAAGTTTTCGCCGATATAGCCCGGATCAGTCACGTAGCGCAAGTTGTTTTCGTCGTGGCGACTGCCCGGTTTCAGGACGGTATCCAAATACTGATAGAGAATCGTTGGATCGTAGTTCAGCGGCTTATCAAGGGTCGTGGAAAGCTTGTAGCCGGTTGCTTGACCAGCGAATTGTTCGTTGATTTGGACTTGGGTAAGGCTTTGATACAATTTCAAAACGATCACTCCTCTTCTTTTCACTTTTAGTATAGCAGTTATGGTAGATTGTAAAATTAATCCGAACAGCGTTCGGATTAATTTTACAATCTACCACACAACCAAAAAGCCATTCATCTCATCACGAGGTGGGTGGCTTTTTTGAGTAAGTTAAGTGACAGCATTGATTGATTGTTATATGATTGTGTATGTCCTAAATGGACACAAGCAACGCTCCTAAGCAAAGCCTGTATGTACTGATTTCAGAAAAGCCCTCTATTCCGCATAATAGAGGACTTTTTTGTGTGCATTCTGCTTAATTTAAACGGACAAGTATACATCTAAAAGGTGAACGTGTCGTCTGAGAGCACGTGATTATTTACTTTTTACTTTGTTAGCATCGCCGGTTTCCAAAGTCTGTATTTGAGTCGTAAGCGTATTTTGTTCAGACTCAGTTAACGATTCAAAAAAAGTTTTTTGTAATTGGGCTAATCCGTTTTGTTGAGTTGAGCTATACCCTAAAATTACCATAGCTTTCATAAAGTTTTTTAGATGATTGTCAATTCTGAGCGTAGTATCAAAAGTAACACCATCTATTTGTTTAGACTTCGTTTTGTTTGATTCGTTTAGAGAAGATATGGAAATTTCTTTTTGGGGCTGGGGCGCCGATTTTCTAGGAATTATTTTACTTTTATTTGAGTTAGGATTGTGTAAAAGTTCCACCATGCTAGTCCGCCCTTTCAATAATTTCTTGTGCCACAGAATCGTATAATCTAATTATTTTTTTATCGAACTGATCTTTTAGAAATACACCTCTGATTGAATATCTTTTGATTCTTTCCATATTACGAATTAGGGTTTTTAACATGTTTTCTTTCCCAAATTCTTCTTCTGCTACTTCTAATGTGCTGTGATCAACAGGCGCCCCATTCTTTAATAGCACAGGAAGTATACCGAGTAAATTCAAACTAGGTGCTTCGTATTCATCGATTACCTGTTCCTGTATATATTTTAGAAACGATTCGGCACCCTGAAGACTGTGCTCTTGAGTTTGAAGGATAATCAGAACCCAATCTGAAGCGTATAAGGCGCTATCAGAAATTAAGGAAATAGTCGGTGGCAAATCAAATACCACAAAATCATATTTTTCTTTTAGTGAAGCAAGTAGCTTGCTAAAATATGTAACTCTATCTTTATAATTATTTTTAAACTTTTTTTCCATAATCCGTGGGTACAATGAAAAATCTGCGCTTGATGGAATAAAGTCAATGTTTTTATCCAAAGTAACCAACGATCTTGATAAGTCCTCTTCTTGGATTGATGCAAGCAAGGTTTGATTAAATTTAATATCATCGTGGCCTAAATTAGCCGCGGTTTTAAAGTAAATATCTGTAGCGTTTGCTTGAGGATCGAAATCAATTAATAGCGTTTTTTTACCAGCACGAGCTAGTGCCAGGCATGCAAGCGTGGCATTTGTTGTTTTACCGGTGCCACCTTTAAAATTTCCAAAAGTAATTACTTCACCCATTATACTGACCTCCAATTAAGTATCCTAATATACAAGGATACTTGGATACAAGGATGATAACATACAAAGATACAAAGATACAAGGATACAAGGATACATTTCTTCTCAAAAGCCGTTAAATTAAGATTGACTGCAAGTATCCTAATATACTTAGATACAAGGATACAAGGATACTTAGATACAAGGATATGAATATACAAGGATACAAGGATACAAGGATACATAAAAAGAAATGTTGATTTATCACCAAACAACGAGTAATATTGGTTACATAAAATAGAACATAAAAAAACACCCACCAACGGGAATCGGTGAGCGCCACAAAAAAGTCATCATTGTTTAATGACTATTATATCATGGCCGGTGCGATTTTTAAAGCCCTAGGGGACAAGCTGGGGTCTAAATCCAAGGGGACACGTTTGCCAGTGCGACTTCAATAAGTCTGGCTATACCACAGCAAGGTCATCTGTACGGCTGGGTGGTGAATGGTGAGCGCGACCATTAACGGCGCGGGTGGTAAAACGAAGCTTCGGCTTGGTGCCACTGATTAGTTGGTGATCGAACAAACATAAATACGTATTACCAACGCCTGCTAGGGCGTTTTTTAGTAGGCTAAACCGAAAACGTAGGTTTATAATGAGTGGTGGTAGCAATACCGCAATTGTACAGACAAGCGACGGGCGTTAACGACCGACGAACTAGGGGGAAACCTTAGCGTAGAATTGTACTCTGGTTCAGTTATTCCAAATAACTGTTTCCAGGGAACAATTCTGCGCTCAAAACGTCACTCCCTCTAAACTGAATGGAAAACCATAACCCGTCAAGTCAAAACCAACATTAGAATCAAGAAAGTTGATGATTTAAAATGCTTGATTTAAGAGATTGTGAGATTGCTTTTACCGGACGCCTAACTACCATGAATCGGGATCAAGCTTTTAGTTTGGCGAAAGTCTTTGGGGCGAAACCACAAAATTGGGTTACGAAACAGACAGATTATTTAGTGGTTGGGTTAATTGAGACGGCTTTAGGTGAGGAGCCCATCACAAAAAAGTTATTGACGGGAACACCAACGATTTCAGAACGGGATTTTTTGGACTGGTGTCAGGCACGATTGGCGCAATGGTCTAGGAGTTTAGGCGGTTAAATTCACAAAGTGAGCTTAATGATTTTTTGGGGATTTTTCATCTAGACCACTCCTCTCCCGTCAAATTTCACAAAGGCCAAATAATGGATCGTTGTTTTATCAGGGAGTGGGGGGGTTACTTGGGATAAGCCGCCTTATGTGAAGTAGAAATTGGTATACTAAAAAAGGCTCCCGGTTTAACACTGGAGGCCTTTTTTCTAGGTTACATATTTTGAGGATGAATGTTTTTATCTTCGTAGCTTTTACTTGGGTGCTGTAACATGATGAATACTGCTTAGTTTTTGGTGCCGTACCCCGCAACAGATGCGTCGCTTCGTTGGTATTATCTTAAATGCTAAGTACCGAGTTGAGAAGGATCATAAAGATATTGGCGTCATAATCCCACTGGACGACGAAGAACTTAAATTTTTAATGACTAAAGCCTTGAGACGTTACTTTAACGCCCTAAGAAGCAATGAGAAGCACATCAAGAACGTGGAAAACTACCTGGGCACCATGCAAAATCTATTTGGTGTTTGGTGGAATAAAAAAGTGGCTAGAGAATACGCGGCCAAACACCCCGAAGAAGAAAAGTCGGCCGACAACGATAACAGTGGGTTGTACTACTAGTCCTAAAAGGCTACAAAATCCTTTCTAAACAGTTTTAAGACTTACTAACCTCTTTATACTTAAGTTAGATTTAAATGGCTTAAACAGAAGAATAGGGGCTTTTAAATGAGCGCCAGAGCTAACCAGGCTAACCAGCTCAAAAGTTCAGCCTTTAGATCAACGCCAAGCTCAAGTGATTTGAGGCCAGGGCTTTATCTATTGATAAGGTACTCAAAAGGTAGTATAATAGTAGTAGTAAAAGAAAGGAGATGAGACAATCATGGCAGTTAAGGAAAAGAAACGGGTCCAAGTCAAGATTGATAAAGATTTGGCTGATGATACCGAAGCAGTTTTAAGCGAATTGGGCTTAAATCCAACCACGGCCATTAACATGTTTTACAAGCGGATTGTTGCTAATGGTGCTTTACCTTTTAATGTGTCTTTAAGCGAAGAAGAAAGAGCTAATTTACGCTTTTTAAAGGCGACCGAAGGGACACCAGTCACCGAGTTCAAAGACGCTAAAGAGGTCGCTGATTGGCTCAACGATCCAGATGAGGACTAATGACTTAGTCAGTCTATACGTTAGTTTTGTAGAAACTAACGGTGGCAAGTCTCGACCAGTTTTAATTCGTCGGGTATCAGAACAGACGGTCGAGGCTTTTAAAATTACTAGTCAGTATGAAAAGAAGTCGGCTTATATCAAGCAACAATATTATCCGATTCAAGATTGGCAATCCGCTGGGTTGAAGAAACCTTCCTGGGTCGATCTTGGTAATATTTATCGCTTTCCCAAAGCCGGTTTAAACTTTAAAGAAATCGGTCATTTAAGTAAGCTAGATCAAAATAAAATTTCAGATTTTACGCTTGACCTAAAATCAAAAATAAGAGGTAAGGGTCAAAAGATAATTCAACAGCGATCAAGTAAAAGGAAGCACAAAGAAAGTAAAGCAGAGCTTACACAAGGAATTCAAAAACAGTTAAAAGACTTTGCTAAACACAATCCAGAAATTAAGCCAAAAAACAATCCTGAAAATAAAAACGATCGGCCTAGTTATTAGGTTGATCGTTTTTTAATTTATCCGGTTTATGGGCGTTAACATAGTCAGCAAATGTTTTTAAAAGTTCTTCGGTTTGTTCGACCGATAGGTTATCAGCTTGAAAGTATTTTTCGAGCAAAGCCCCTTTTTGAATTAATCGGCGAGAACGGGCTTTGCGGGCTTGCCGATTTTCATAGTATTTAGATTGTCGTAATTTAAAATCTTCCCGCTCAATTTTTTGTTTTAAACGCGCTTGCTGCTCGACTAGTTTTTCATATTGATTAGACATGGAATTTTCCTATCTCGTATGGCTAATGATCTACGGACTTTACCTTTAAAAATTCAGAAAATTTCTTGGCTAAAAGCTTAATCTGATCGTTAGACAAATTAGCATAATCTAAATTGTCTTGACTGATGATTTGTTTACCTAGCCGTTGTTCAATCTTATTTTTTTCAGCTTTAATCTTTTGATTAAGCTGTTTTAATTTAGCTTCTTGTTTTTCTAAGTTACTTTGAGTCACAATTATCCCTCCAATCATCTTAAAAATAATCACGGACACTATATCATAAGGTAAACGTTAAGTCAAAGTATAAAAGTTGAAATAGCGAAGCGGAAGGCATACACTAAGTTAAAGTTAAGAGAATCAGAAGACCGAGTGAAACGAGGTCAATGCGCACTTACACATAGAATAAATTCTATGTTGTGCTAACCCCCCAAAAAACCTGTATTAGAAGTCGCCGATGTCGACAACAGAAGAAAACCCATAGAATCAAAGTAAAGAGGTGACTTACATGGCAATTTTTCATATGAGTTTTAGTAATATTAGTGCTGGAAAAGGACGAAGTGCGATTGCCAGTGCAGCTTATCGAAGTGGTGAAAAATTATTTGATGATAAAGAAGGTCGCCGATATTTCTATGCCCGATCGGTAATTCCAGAAAGCTTTATTTTAACCCCCAAAAATGCACCAGAATGGGCCAGTTATCGAGAAAAATTATGGAATGAAGTTGAAAAGAACGATCGTAAATCAAACTCACGGTATGCGAAAGAATTTAACGTGGCTTTACCGGTAGAATTAAGTGAATCCGAACAGAAAGAATTACTGACAAAATATGTGCAAGAAAATTTTGTCGATCAAGGTATGGTAGCTGATGTAGCAATTCATCGCGATCACCCAGACAATCCGCATGCACATGTGATGTTAACCAATCGCCCATTTAACCCCGATGGTAGTTGGGGATTAAAAGCAAAGACGCAATACATTAAAGATGAAAATGGCAAGCAACTTTTAACCAAAAGCGGGTTTCCAAAACAAAGAAAAATTTGGTTGGTTGATTGGGATAAAAAGGAAAAAATTAATGAGTGGCGGCATAATTGGGCAACAAGTGTTAATCAGTTCTTAGAACAAAAAAATATTCCGGATCGGATTAGTGAAAA
The DNA here is from genome assembly GCF_016861695.1 of Levilactobacillus andaensis. Lineage (GTDB taxonomy): Bacteria > Bacillota > Bacilli > Lactobacillales > Lactobacillaceae > Levilactobacillus > Levilactobacillus andaensis. The sequence goes on from NZ_BOLP01000030.1 coordinate 9,825, forward strand.
ATCGTTTGTCGATCAAGGGATTCAAGAGACACCTACCCAACACGAAGGCATTAACAGCCAAAGAAAAAATCGAAAAGTATTTAATCAACAAGTTAGAGCGCAAAGAAACGCTCAAGCTAAATATCATAATCTTGACGAAAAGATAAGAAATCATGAACATTTTGACGCGTTAACTGACGAGCTATCGTTCTCTGAAAAACACACAATTAGTCATCTAAGTCAGCAATTGAAAGCCTATGTCGATTTAGAACATTTAGATGATAAACAGCGCATGCTGTTTAATTGGAAAAACAGCTTATTAATTAAACATGCTGTTGGTGAAGATGTAAGCAAACAACTACTGACCATTGACCAGCAAACGACATCACTAGAACAAGCTAATCAGTTGTTAAATAAAGTGGTGGAACGAGCAACGAAAAAGCTTTATCCGGAACTTGATTTTGAACAGACAACCGCCGCTGAACGACGGGAACTGATTAAAGAAACTAATAGCGAACAAACAATTTTCAAAGGTAGCGAATTAGCAGAACGGTTAGCGGATATTCGAAACGACTTACTGACCCAGCAATTATTGACGTTTACCAAGCGGCCGTATACCAGCTGGCAGTTAGTTAATCAGCAGGCCCAAACAATTGAGAAGCAATTAACCACGGTACTAGCCAAACATGGTCACCAGTTAGACGATTTGAAGCATACTGATCGGGGCATGCTAGCCGCTTATCAACCTAACGAACTCGAATTCATTTCTAAAGCGGTGAAAAATTTACGGGTCATGCGGGAAGTTAAAGCCGTAGTGCAAACTCAATACAACAGCATTCTAACGACTGCTTTTCCGGACAGTGACCTCGATAAGCTAGAGACGATTGACAAGGAGCAAATCTATACCGCTGTGGTTTACTATGACCCAGAATTAAAGCCATTAAGCGCCAATGATCTTAGTCAATTACAACAGCAGCCACCGGTAGTCTTTACTAGTCAGCAACACCAAGCTGGTTTGAATTACCTGTTAGGTAAAATTGAATTAAAAGATATTCAGAACCACCGATTACAACGGGTCTTAAAACATGATGGCACTCGGCAACTGTTTATCGGCGAATGTGGCCAAGATCCTAAGTTGGATCACAAACAAATTGAAATGGTACAAACCCGTTTGAAACAACAGGCAATGCGGTTTGATCAATATAAGCAAGCTCAAGTTAAGGACTATCAGGCCATTAGTTACCACCCAACTAGCCCGAAAAATTATCTGATGAATATTTTGGACGAAGCCTTAATGACCATTTTATATGCGAAAAATACGGACTATCTAAGAAAGCAGCAACTACGTGGGCTAAAGGAGACCGAGTGGGAAATGACGAAAAAGCAACGGCAACACCAAACTCGAAACCGGCATGAAGATGGGGGCAT
>NZ_BOLP01000031.1 GCF_016861695.1 Levilactobacillus andaensis
TTTGTGGTAAACACCATTTTAAAGGAAGCTGATCTTTTTTGTCCGAACAGCGTTCGGATTAATTTTACAATCTACCACACAACCAAAAAGCCACTCATCTCATCACGAGGTGGGTGGCTTTTTTGTGTGCATTCTGCTTCATTTAAACGGACAAGTATACGTCTAAAAGCTGAACGTGTTGTCTGAGCGCGCGTGGTGTTATTCGTTAATTTTGCAGTTATACAAGACGTCCATTCTATAGAACTATAGATCTATAGATATTTAAAAATCTCGCATATTTTGTTGAACAGCTCTAACACTATCTATTACCAATTTTTTGCTTTGGTTCGGCATATTTTGAACATAGCTTTCAACGATTTCGTTGAGAACCTCATAGTTTCGCTTATTTTCAATGGTAGCTATTTGCTTTATGGCCATATGAGTGTCTAATTGTGCCTGGACAGACTTTGGAGTATCTTTTGCTGTCAATCTACGTTTTGGCTTAATTAGTACTTGGTCATTTGGCATGCTTCTGTGTTGTTCTTCAAATTTTTGTGGCTCAATTTTCTGAGGTCGTGTGGTTTTATTCTTTCTAGTTTCTCCAAAAGCACCTAATCCCATTTTATCGTTAGCAGTCATTTTTTAACCTCTAATCAATTTTAAACGTTCTAATAATTCATCTACAACCAAATCATAAAGATAGTGAACCCTTCTGTCGTTTATGTCATGGCTAGCATTATTTGTTATACCAGTGCGATCAAATCGTTTTAGTCTAGCCATCTGACGCACCTTTTGTTTAAACATGTTTGCATTGCCGAAGCTTGTAGTTGCATCTTCGATAACGTCTAAATCTAAATCATTTCCGTTTTGTTGTAAGACAGGTAAAACGCCTAACAAATCAATGTCGAGAGAGTAATCGTCTTTGATTTGCAATAAGTGCTTAACGTATGTTTCTGCCCCTCGCAATGAGCGCTCTTGGGTTTGCAAAATAACAATAACGTAATCACTTGCAACCAAAGCGGAATCAGTAAATTTGTTTAATTGTGGGGGAACGTCTAATATTACAAAATCATATTTACTTGAAATTTTTGATAATAGTTTAGAGAAATAATGATCTTGTGTGTAGTCATCAGGAAACGAAGAGCTTAGAAATTTATCATAGTTCTGTAAATCATCATCCGAAGGAAGTAAATCTAAGTTATCATTTACATGAACAATTGCATTTTCTAAACTACCTTTTTTTAAAGCAACTTCAAGCGTTTCGCTAAAATCAGGTTTAGTTCCATACACTTGGCTCATTGTTGTAAACAGCAAGTCTGTAGCATTAGCTTGTGGATCAAGATCTACTATTAAGGATTTTTTCCCTCTATTAGATAAGGTGTAAGCAATCATAACAGCATTAGTTGTTTTTCCAACTCCACCTTTAAAATTCCCGGTTGTAATAGTTGTGGTCAACATAGACACATCCTTTTGGGAAAAATTATAGCACAAAAAAATAAAATTCTATAGAAAATTTTATTCAAATCTATAGAACTATAGAAATTAATATCTATAGAACTATAGAACTATAGATCTATAGTTCTAATAAATAGCGAATATTGCCGACATAGCAGCTCTATAGAACTATAGATTTATAGAACTATAGAAATGAACATCTATAGATTTATAGAACTATAGATTTATAGAATTATAGATTACATAGTTCTATAGAACTATGTAAAAAGCGCCTTTACTTATTCTTGCTATTGAGATATTATTTAGACATAAAATAGAACATAAAAAAACACCCACCGACGGGCATCGGTGAGCGCCACATAAAAGTCATCGTTATTTAATGACTATTATATCATGGCCGGTGCGATTTTTAAAGCCCTAGGGGACAAGCTGGGGTCTAAATCCAAGGGGACACGTTTGCCAGTGCGACTTCAATAAGTCTGGCTATACCACAACAAGGTCATCTGTACGGCTGGGTGGTGAATGGTGAGCGCGACCATTAACGGCGCGGGTGGTAAAACGAAGCTTCGGCTTGGTGCCACTGATTAGTTGGCGATCGAACAAAAATAAATACGTATTGCCAACGCCTACTAGGGCGTTTTTTAGTAGGTTAAACCGAAAACGTAGGTTTATAATGAGTGGTGGTAGCAATACCGCAATTGTACAGACAAGCGACGGGCGTTAACGACCGACGAACTAAAGGGAAACTTTTAGTAGTAGAATTGTACTCTGGTTCAGTTATTCCAAATAGCTGATTCCAGGGAACAATTCTGCGCTCAAAACGTCACTCCCTCTAAACTGAATGGAAAACCGTAACCCGTCAAGTCAAATTCCAAAGAAAAAAGAAAGTTGGTGGAATTGTTGGAATGTAAGGATTACATTGTTCCATTGAATCCAGATGTGATCGTTAAGAAGACAATCTATCGGAGTTCTGCAAGAATTACTGATCGACAAAGGAACCAAGTGAAGAGAGTTTTGCGTAGTCAAGGGTATCAGGGAAGAATTAGTAGTATTCGATACACTCGGGTAAATTACAAGTATTCATTTAAAGTATCAGTGAAGTATCGGGGAAGTGTTGGCAAATTTTTGGTTAATACAAAGAATGAGACAGTTGAATTTAAGGGAATGGTCTAGGAGTAATACCAGTAAATTTCACAAACTTCCTTTCCTCAATTAAAGCCAATCTGCGACCTATACCACTTCCTTTTTGGACAAGCTCACAATCAAAAAAGAACGGAATGTTGTTCCCTCGGTAATGAATCAGGTTACTTGGGATAAGCCGCCTTATGTGAAGTAGAAATTGGTATACTAAAAAAGGCTCCCGGTTTAACATTGGAGGCCTTTTTTCTAGGTTACATATTTTGAGGATGAATGTTTTTATCTTCGTAGCTTTTACTTGGGTGCTGTAACATGATGAATACTGCTTAGTTTTTGGTGCCGTACCCCGCAACAGATGCGTCGCTTCGTTGGTATTATCTTAAATGCTAAGTACCGAGTTGAGAAGGATCATAAAGATATTGGCGTCACAATCCCACTGGACGACGAAGAACTTAAATTTTTAATGACTAAAGCCTTGAGACGTTACTTTAACGCCCTAAGAAGCAATGAGAAGCACATCAAGAACGTGGAAAACTACCTGTACGGCACCATGCAAAATCTATTTGGTGTTTGGTGGAATAAACAAGCGGCTAGAGAATATGCGGCCAAACACCCTAACGATGAGCGTGCTTAAAACTAAAAAGCTATATAAGGCCATTTAAGCTGTTTTAAACAGATAGAGCATAATTATATTAAACGAGTTTTAAAATGCGCTTACGGGCACTTTAGGAACGTTGTATAAGTGCCATTGCGGAAAGGACAGCAAACTTAAATTCACAACTTTTAAAGAAGCAGGCTAATTGAGATGGTACTCAAAGATTAGTATAATATGAGTAGTAATAAAAGGGGGGGCGAGAAAATCATGGCAGTTAAGGAAAAGAAACGCGTACAAGTCCAGATTGACAAAGAATTGGCAGATAATACCGAAGCCGTTTTAAGCCAGTTAGGTCTAAACCCAACTACCGCGATCAATATGTTTTATAAGCGGATCGTAGCTGACGCAGCATTACCGTTTAAACCAGCCCTGAGCGAAGCCGAAAGAGCTAATTTAAGCCTTTTAAAGGCTACCAAAGAGACACCAGTAACAGAGTTCAAAGACGCTAAAGAAGTCGCTGATTGGCTCAATGATCCAGATGAGGACTAATGGCTTATCAGATTAAATAAATTAATAACTTGGAAGTGTGATGAACATGAAAGATACAATCACAATTAATGACTTTTTTGAAATTGCCAAAGAAACGGATTTAAAAGATTTACTTGATAAGTCATTACATGAACCAGATCCAGAAAAGCGCAAAGTATATGACGCTTTATATACCTACTTTTTAGATAAAAGGCAAGATGAGGTTATTAAGCGAAAGGACTTTGTCCGTTGATAGATAAACCACAATACATTATTGTTGCTGGTATTAACGGAGCAGGGAAAAGTACGCTATACGATACATTCCCCATCTTGTTTGACAAAACAAAACGGATTAACGCTGATGAACTTTTAAGACAAATGGGTGGCGATTGGCATAAAGATAGTGACAACTTAAAAGCCATGAAAGAAGAAATCAAACAACTACACTATGCTTTAGATCACCAGCAAAGTATTCACGTAGAAACAACACTGGCAGGTAGAGGCAAAGCTCAACTCAATTTGATTGACAAAGCTCACAAAAATGGTTTTGAAGTGACTTTATTATATGTTGCTTTGCGAGATGAAAATTTAGCTATCCAAAGGGTCAACGAACGGGTACAAAAAGGTGGCCACGGTGTTCCAGTAGCAACGATCAAGAAACGTTATCAGCAATCCAAACATAATTTGCCATTAGTGGCCTTTAAATCTGATAAGGTCATGATCTATGATAATAGCGAAAAGTTTACCTCTGTTTATGCAAGAGAGAAGGGACAAGTTTTTAAGAACGATTTGAGGCATTTTCCTTGGATAAACCAAAATATTACTTATCCAGAAAAGGTGCAAAAGCAGTTACAAAATTTTGCAGATCAAAACCCAGAAGTAAAGCCTAAAAATGATCCAGAAAATAAAAACGATCGGCCTAGTTACTAGGCTGATCGTTTTTGAGTTTATTCGGTTTATGGGCGTTAACATAGTCAGCAAATATTTTTAAAAGTTCTTCGGTTTGTTCGACCGAGAGGTTATTAGCTTGAAAGTATTTTTCGAGCAAAGCCCCTTTTTGAATTAATCGGCGAGAACGGGCTTTGCGGGCTTGCCGATTTTCATAGTATTTAGATTGCCGTAACTTAAAATCTTCCCGCTCAATTTTTTGTTTTAAACGCACTTGCTGCTCGACTAGTTTTTCATATTGATTAGACATGGAATTGCCCCATCTCGTATGGCTAATGATCTACGGACTTTACCTTTAAAAATTCAGAAAATTGCTTGGATAAAAGCTTAATCTGATCGTTAGACAAATTAGCATAATCTAAATTGGCTTGACTGATGATTTGTTTACCTAGACGTTGTTCAATCTTATTTTTTTCGTCCTTAATTTTTTGATTAAGGGCTTTTAATTTAGCTTCTTGTTTTTCTAAGTTGCTTTGAGACATAACGATCCCTCCAATCATATTAGAAATAATCACCGAAACTATATCATAAGGGAAACGTTAAGTCAAAGGATAAAAGTTGAAATAGCGAAGCGGAAGGCATACACTAAAAGTAAATTCAGGAGAATCAGCAGACCGAGTGAAACGAGGTCAATGTGCACTTACACATAGAATTAATTCTATGTTGTGCTAACCCCCAAAAAACCTGTATTAGAAGTCGCCGATGGCGACAACAGAGGAAAACCCATAGAATCAAAGTAAAGAGGTGACTAACATGGCAATATTTCATATGAGTTTTAGTAATATTAGTGCTGGTAAAGGACGCAGTGCCATTGCCAGTGCCGCTTATCGAAGTGGTGAAAAATTATTTGATAATCAAGAAGGCCGCCACTATTTTTATGCCCGCTCGGTTATGCCAGAAAGCTTTATTTTAACCCCCAAAAATGCACCAGAATGGGCCAGTAATCGAGAACAATTATGGAATGAAGTTGAAAAGAACGATCGTAAATCAAACTCGCGGTATGCCAAAGAATTTAACGTGGCTTTACCGGTAGAATTAAGTGAATCCGAACAGAAAGAATTACTGACAAAATATGTGCAAGAAAATTTTGTCGATCAAGGTATGGTAGCTGACGTAGCAATTCATCGCGATCACTCAGACAATCCGCACGCACATGTGATGTTAACCAATCGCCCATTTAACCCCGATGGTAGTTGGGGATTAAAAGCAAAGACGCAGTACATTAAAGATGAAAATGGCAAGCAACTTTTAACCAAAAGCGGGTTTCCAAAACAAAGGAAAATTTGGTTGGTTGATTGGGATAAAAAGGAAAAAATTAATGAGTGGCGGCATAATTGGGCAACAAGTGTTAATCAGTCTTTAGCACAAAAAAATATTCCGGATCGGATTAGTGAAAAATCGTTTGTCGATCAAGGGATTCAAGAGACACCTACCCAACACGAAGGCATTAACAGCCAAAGAAAAAATCGAAAAGCATTTAATCAACAAGTTAGAGCGCAAAGAAACGCTCAAGCTAAATATCATAATCTTGACGAAAAGATAAGAAATCATGAACATTTTGACGCGTTAACTGACGAGCTATCGTTCTCTGAAAAACACACAATTAGTCATCTAAGTCAGCAATTGAAAACCTATGTCGATTTAGAACGTTTAGATGATAAACAGCGCATGCTGTTTAATTGGAAAAACAGCTTATTAATCAAACATGCCATTGGTGAAGATGTAACCAAGCAACTGCTGACTATTGACCAGCAAACGACATCACTAGCACAAGCTAACCAGTTGTTAAATAAAGTGGTGGAACGAGCAACGAAAAAGCTTTATCCGGAACTTAATTTTGAACAGACAACCGCAGCTGAACGACGGGAACTGATTAAAGAAACTAATAGTGAACAAACGATTTTTAAGGGTAGCGAATTGGCAGAACGGTTAGCGGATATTCGAAACGACTTATTAACCCAGCAATTATTGACGTTTACCAAGCGGCCATATACCAGCTGGCAGTTAGTTAATCAGCAGGTCCAAACAATTAAGAAGCAATTAACCACGGTACTAGCCAAACATGGTCACCAGTTAGACGATTTGAAGCCTACTGATCGGGGCATACTAGCCGCTTATCAACCAAGCGAACTCGAATTCATTTCTAAAGCGGTGAAAGATTTACGGGTCATGCGGGAAGTTAAAGCCGTGGTGCAAACCCAATACGACAGCATTCTAACGACTGCTTTTCCGGACAGTGACCTCGATAAGCTAGAGACGATTGACAAGGAGCAAATCTATACCGCTGTGGTTTACTATGACCCAGAATTAAAGCCATTAAGCGCCGATGATCTTAGTCAATTGCAACAGCAGCCACCGGTAGTCTTTACTAGTCAGCAACATCAAGCCGGTTTAAATTACCTGTTAGGTAAAATGGAATTAAAAGATATTCAGGATCATCGACTGCAACGGGTCTTAAAACATGATGGCACCCGGCAACTGTTTATTGGCGAATGTGGCCAAGATCCTAAGTTGGATCACCAACAAATTGAAATGGTGCAAACCCGTTTGAAACAACAGACAATGCGCTTTGATCAATATAAGCGAGCTCAAGTTAAGGACTATCAGGCCATTAATTACCACCCAACTAGCCCGAAAAATTACCTGATGAATATTTTGGACGAAGCCTTAATGACCACTTTATATGCGAAAAATACAGACTATCTAAGAAAACAGCAACTACGTGGACTAAAGGAGACCGAGTGGGAAATGACGAAAAAGCAACGGCAACACCAAACTCGAAACCGGCATGAAGATGGGGGCAT
>NZ_BOLP01000032.1 GCF_016861695.1 Levilactobacillus andaensis
GAGGTGATATGCCTCTTTTTTTATGCAAAAATGGTGTCGATGGATTTCTCCATCAACACCAAATATCATAGAACCTTATTTTTTAAGGCTGTAAGTGGTGACTTGGTGGTAGGCGTGCTGACTCACGCGCTGGGCCGTTGCCGGTTGGCGGATAATGCCAGCAAAGTAGCCGTTTAAGATCAGTCGGTAATTGTGGCGAACTAATTTTAAATCCGGTTGCTTCTGCGTGGTCAGTTCGTGTTGGGCCGCCTGGGCCTGCTTGACCGCTGCCTTGGATTGGTTCAGGTGCTTGATCAGGTAGGTCACGTTCTTGCTGGCCTTCTTAGACTGCGTGCTGACCGGTTGATTGGCCGTCCGGCTGCTAGCCAGCGAGGCCCGCATATTGGTGGTCAGGCTAGTGGCCTCGTAGTATTGGTTCTTTTTCACACGAACGTGGTCGTAGGTCTTAAACACCAGCACGTTGAGAAGAATCGCAATAATGACCAATCCCGCACCACACAGAACCACGGTCATTGCGGGGCGCATTGACTGGTGGTGACTTTTCATGACCACCAGACTGATTAGGCCGCCAAACACAATCAGGGCTCCCAGACCAAACACAATTTCAATTAAAATGGCTTCAGTAGACGCCGACATAGTTTCACCCGTTTCTAAATCATCGGGTAGCCGCAATGGCCAACCCGCTTTTAAGTTCTATTTTATTATCATACCACGAAATGCCCTGGGTGCGAACAAACCGTGAATTGTCGGCGTAGATGTGGTAAAATTTAACCACTATGACAAAAAGACGAGATAAATTGTAACTAAAGCCGAAAGTCGCAAGGAACCATTATGCGGACTAAAATGTGTTAAAATTCAAAAGTTACGTTTAAAAAACGATAAAGACTGTTACTTAAATCAAAAATGAAAATTTGTGAGGAAACCATATGAGTGAAAAAAATTTAGCTGACGCCGTTTCTAAGCGTCGAACGTTTGCCATCATCTCTCACCCCGATGCCGGGAAGACGACGATTACTGAACAACTCCTGTTATTTGGGGGCGTTGTGCGTGAAGCCGGAACGGTTAAGGCCCGGAAGAGTGGCAACTTTGCCAAGTCCGACTGGATGGAAATTGAACAAAAGCGGGGTATCTCCGTGACGAGTTCCGTCATGCAATTCAACTACCAGGGTAAGCGCATCAACATTTTGGATACCCCTGGACATGAGGATTTCTCTGAAGATACGTACCGGACGTTGATGGCCGTTGACTCTGCTGTCATGGTCATCGACTCCGCCAAAGGGATCGAACCTCAGACCAAAAAGCTGTTCCAAATCTGTAAGATGCGGGGCATTCCCATCTTTACCTTCATGAACAAGCTGGACCGAGATGGCCGTGACCCGATGGACCTTATCGCTGAACTGGAAGATGTCTTAGGCATCGAAGGCTACCCGATGAACTGGCCAATTGGGATGGGGAAGGAATTAAAGGGCCTTTACGACCGTTACCACCAACGTGTGGCTTTGTTCCGGCCCGAGGATGAGGACCACCGTTACTTACCATTGAATGACGACGGGGACTTAGTTGAACCCAACGCCATTCAGGAAGACGACTGGTACCGTGATGCCCGCGACAACATGGAGTTGATCGGTGAAGCCGGTAACCAATTTGACGAAGCAAAGATCGCCAGTGGGGACCAGACGCCGGTATTCTTTGGGTCCGCCTTGGCTAACTTCGGGGTGCAAACGTTCCTGGAAACGTACCTGCAGTATGCGCCAGAACCTGCTAGTCACCACACCGAAGAAGACACCGATGTTGCGCCAACTGACCCAGAGTTCTCTGGCTTTGTCTTCAAGATCCAAGCCAACATGAACCCTAATCACCGTGACCGGATCGCCTTTGTGCGGATCTGTTCCGGTGAATTCGACCGGGGAATGGACGTCATTCAAGAACGGACGGGTAAGAAGCTGCGGCTCTCAAATGTCACGGAATTCATGGCCGACACTCGGGAAAGGGTGGAAACGGCCGTTGCCGGGGACATCATTGGGCTATACGATACTGGTAATTTCCAAATTGGGGACGCCATTTACACGGGTAAGTCCAAGATCAAGTTTGAAAAGTTACCGCAATTTACGCCAGAACTCTTTGTTCGGGTCGCTGCGAAGAACGTCATGAAGCAAAAATCTTTCCACAAGGGGATCAATCAACTGGTTCAAGAAGGGGCCGTGCAACTGTACACGTCCTATTCGACCGGGGATTACATCCTGGGTGCCGTGGGTCAGCTGCAATTTGAAGTCTTCCAGTTCCGGATGCAAAACGAATACAATTCTGAAGTCATCATGGAACCAATGGGGAAGAAGACGGCACGGTGGATCAATCCAGACCAACTGGACGAACGCATGTCGTCATCGCGGAACCTGTTGGTCAAGGATAGCCATGACGAACCGTTATTCCTCTTTGAAAATCAATTCGCAGAACGTTGGTTCAAGGACAAGTATCCTGATGTTGAATTGACGTCGAAGCTGTAAACTTAATCTTGGAAAAGGGACTCAATTCAGTCACAACAGTGGCTAGGTTGGGTTCTTTTTTTTGTCGGTCAAATTTCGAAGCACTCCCGTTATTTTTTGCCCAATTATCATTCGATAGATTAAATCGTGATACGCTAATGCTGAAAAAGACGACTAGCCAACGTGATTAAGGGTCAACACCGTTTACGGGGCAGGAGAGGAGCGGATAGCGATGAAATTGAAGGTGTGGTTAGGACTATTGATAGGGTTAGGGGTGCTGAATATAGCTGATGTTGGTCGCGCCGATGTGGATTACGACCAGGCACTGAAGACCGCTCCCCAGGGAATCTCGTTAGCCCAGATCTTCACGCCGGGGACGACGACCAACAACACGGCCGCCGTGGTGACGACGACTAATCCCAACACGACTGGCACGCAGGTCGCCCGGGTCAATAACGGCAAGAAACAGTTCGGTGCGCTTTGGTCGACCGATGCGAATGCCTTTGACCTCAATCAGGACCAGTCGGCGTCCATGTGGCTTTACTTCGGGAATACCGGGAAGAAGGCCGCGGATGGCATGGCCTTTGTGCTGCAAAATGATGACCGCAAATTGGCGGCCACACCAGCCTTTGGGAAGACCGTTTCCGGTGAGACGCTGGGTGTCTGGGGTGTCGATACGGATAAAAAGCAGTCGACACCAACCAAGGTTGCAGCTTCGGCTATTCAGAATAGCTGGGCGCTGGAATTCGACACCCATTTGAATACGTCGACCAACTATGGCAATACCGGTGACGCTGATTCATTTGATGTGGGGCTGAATGGTCCACACCTGGCAACCAATTACCCGGGGGATTCGGACAGCTACGAAATGGAACGAGCCGTGACCTATTTCCCTATTTATAGTTCGGGCTACTACGCAACGCAAAAGCATGCGGGGGTCATCAGTGGCGGCAACACGTTCCTGGCGAATGGTGAGTGGCATCATTTATCACTCACCTGGGATGCGACGGACCAGGAGATGACTTACGCCTTTGACGATAAGAATCCGACTACGGGGATCGAACAATCTGGAAAACAGATGACGGTTGGCGTGGACGTGGCCAAAATTGACCCGCAGAAGACCGGCCAGGTGCGGTGGGGATTCACGGGAGCAACCGGTGAAAGCTATGAAAATAACCTCGTCGTGATGGAAGAGATTCCGGGATTGGTGGATGCCTCGGCGAAGACAAAATTGACCAATCAACGGACGGGAGCGGTCGTGACCGATGGGGACACCCTAAAGGGCCGTGATCTGTTCAAGTTAGACTACCAACTCAGTTACGTCGCGGGAAAACAGGACTGGCAGAATGTGACAGCCTTGTTGAATTTGCCCGAACACCTGGAGTATCAGGCCGCTGAGGTGACCTACGCTGATGGAACGAGTCAGGCAATCGATCTCCGCGGATTGGCGGATAACCAACTTAATGTGGGATTGGAACGCGCTTTGTCAGCGAAAAATCCAACGGCGACCATTTCACTCACGGGGGAAGCTGCCGATGTGACTGCTCCCGTGACCGTATCCGCTAGTGGGAGCACGTTTAGCGCCGTTAACGGGGTCGTTACGGCAGATACGGTGGCCTTTACGCTAAAGCCGACGTTAGAGCTACACCTGGTATCCTTGTCCGGAAGTAGTACCACGGTGAAGCCAAATGAAAGCGTTACGATGAAGGGATTAATTTTGGCGCCAGAAGGGGTTGGCCTAGTAAATAGTGATATGCGGATTCAGTCGCAGCTGAATGGCACGGCCTTACCGGACTTTACCGTTCCGGATGGCGATGACAACACTAGCGGGCAGTTCGAAATCACGGTGCCGGCAGACAAGTTGCGAGCGGGAGAAAACAGTCTGACTGTCACGGCGCATGATCCGTATGGCAACGCCTCTAATCAGGTGAAGTTTACGATTACCGTGTCACGGCAGCTGACCTTCCACACGGTTGCTGAGAAGAGTTCCTTTGTGGCGACTGACCTGACGGGAACGAATCAACAGATCAAGCGAACGGCGGATTGGCAGTTAAAGGTGCTAGACACCAGAGAAGCGGGCGCCAAGTGGTCGCTACAGGTCACGGGGACGCCATTTGTCTCCAGCGAGGGCCAACAGTTGGCGGGTGGCGTTTACTACCACGATGAGCATGGCAAAACGCTGATCTCAACTACCCCGATTGCGGTTTATCAGGGAGAGGCGGCGGATGAGGACGAGCTGACGGACGTCGTGGACACCTGGTCGGATGACACGGGGCTACTGCTTGAGGTAAGTGGTGGCACGGTCGCTGGCACGTATGAGGGGACATTGACCTGGACGCTAAATGACGTTCCGGCGTAAATAAAATTTGGATATACCAGAATTACAAGCTAGAATGATATGATGCGTGTGGAACCTCTGGCTATCTAAAGGTTGAAAGATGACTTGTCTGCTTCATTCCAGTATTGGCACGAGTTGATACCGCTAAATTAATGTAAATTGGCCGCACTCCGGCTGCCAGGGATTCCGCCTGCTGTGGGGACGCTTCAGCCTGGAAGAACACCAGTCTTCTCGCTCGCTTTTAAGCC
>NZ_BOLP01000033.1 GCF_016861695.1 Levilactobacillus andaensis
TTTGAGAACACCACGTTTTACAACTTGGTTAAGTCCTCGACCGATTAGTACTGGTCCGCTCCACGCCTCACGGCGCTGCTACTTCCAGCCTATCTACCTGATCATCTTTCAGGGGTCTTACTTCCATATAGGAATGGGAAATCTCATCTCGAGGCGAGTTTCACACTTAGATGCTTTCAGCGTTTATCTCATCCATACATAGCTACCCAGCGATGCGCCTGGCGGCACAACTGGTACACCAGCGGTATGTCCATCCCGGTCCTCTCGTACTAAGGACAGCTCCTCTCAAATTTCCTACGCCCGCGACGGATAGGGACCGAACTGTCTCACGACGTTCTGAACCCAGCTCGCGTACCGCTTTAATGGGCGAACAGCCCAACCCTTGGGACCGACTACAGCCCCAGGATGCGATGAGCCGACATCGAGGTGCCAAACCTCCCCGTCGATGTGGACTCTTGGGGGAGATAAGCCTGTTATCCCCAGGGTAGCTTTTATCCGTTGAGCGATGGCCCTTCCATACGGTACCACCGGATCACTAAGCCCGACTTTCGTCCCTGCTCGACCTGTCTGTCTCGCAGTCAAGCTCTCTTCTGCCTTTACACTCGATGAATGATTTCCAACCATTCTGAGAGAACCTTTGGGCGCCTCCGTTACTTTTTAGGAGGCGACCGCCCCAGTCAAACTGCCTACCTGACACTGTCTCCCACCACGATTAGTGGTGCGGGTTAGAGTGTTCACACAGCGAGGGTCGTATCCCACCAGCGCCTCACTCGAAACTAGCGTTCCGAGTTCTACGGCTCCGACCTATCCTGTACAAGCTGTGTCAACACCCAATATCAAGCTACAGTAAAGCTCCATGGGGTCTTTCCGTCCTGTCGCGGGTAACCTGCATCTTCACAGGTAATATAATTTCACCGAGTCTCTTGTTGAGACAGTGCCCAGATCGTTACGCCTTTCGTGCGGGTCGGAACTTACCCGACAAGGAATTTCGCTACCTTAGGACCGTTATAGTTACGGCCGCCGTTTACTGGGGCTTCATTTCTGGGCTTCGCCGAAGCTAACTCATCCACTTAACCTTCCAGCACCGGGCAGGCGTCAGCCCCTATACGTCATCTTACGATTTTGCAGAAACCTGTGTTTTTGATAAACAGTCGCCTGGGCCTTTTCACTGCGGCTACACTTGCGTGTAGCACCCCTTCTCCCGAAGTTACGGGGTCATTTTGCCGAGTTCCTTAACAAGAGTTCACTCGCTCACCTTAGGATACTCTCCTCGACTACCTGTGTCGGTTTGCGGTACGGGTAATTAATCACTAACTAGAAGCTTTTCTCGGCAGTGTGACGTCTGGCACTTCCCTACTAAAATTCGGTCCTCGTAACGCCTTGTCCTTAGCGATAAGCATTTGACTCATCACCAGACTTGACGCTTGAACGCACATTTCCAATCGTGCGCATACCGTAGCCTACTGCGTCCCTCCATCGTTCAAACATGATTAACTAGTACAGGAATATCAACCTGTTATCCATCGCCTACGCTTCTCAGCCTCGGCTTAGGTCCCGACTAACCCTGGGAGGACGAGCCTTCCCCAGGAAACCTTAGTCATTCGGTGGATCAGATTCTCACTGATCTTTCGCTACTCATACCGGCATTCTCACTTCTAAGCGCTCCACCAGTCCTTACGATCTGGCTTCATTGCCCTTAGAACGCTCTCCTATCACGCGACCTATTGGTCGCATCCATAATTTCGGTAACATGCTTAGCCCCGGTAAATTTTCGGCGCAGGATCACTCGGCTAGTGAGCTATTACGCACTCTTTAAATGGTGGCTGCTTCTGAGCCAACATCCTAGCTGTCTATGCAACTCCACATCCTTTTCCACTCAGCATGTATTTAGGGACCTTAATTGATGGTCTGGGCTGTTCCCCTTTCGACGGCGGATCTTATCACTCGTCGTCTGACTCCCGGATATAAATCAGTGGCATTCGGAGTTTATCTGAATTCAGTAACCCATGACGGGCCCCTAGTCCAAACAGTGGCTCTACCTCCACGATTCTTAAATCCGAGGCTAACCCTAAAGCTATTTCGGAGAGAACCAGCTATCTCCAAGTTCGTTTGGAATTTCACCGCTATCCACACCTCATCCCAGCATTTTTCAACATACACGGGTTCGGTCCTCCAGTGCGTTTTACCGCACCTTCAACCTGGACATGGATAGGTCACCTGGTTTCGGGTCTACATCAACTTACTGAAACGCCCGTTTCAGACTCGCTTTCGCTACGGCTCCGGTCTTTACACCTTAACCTTGCAAATTAACGTAACTCGCCGGTTCATTCTACAAAAGGCACGCTATCACCCATTAACGGGCTCTAACTAATTGTAGGCACATGGTTTCAGGAACTATTTCACTCCGCTTCCGCGGTGCTTTTCACCTTTCCCTCACGGTACTGGTTCACTATCGGTCACTAGGGAGTATTTAGCCTTGGGAGATGGTCCTCCCGGATTCCGACCACGTTTCACGTGTGTGGCCGTACTCAGGATCCTGAACTGAGGGTCAACGATTTCATCTACGGGGGTATCACCCGCTATGCCGTGCCTTCCCAGACACTTCGATTATCATTGGCTTTGGTAACTCAAATGTTCAGTCCTACAACCCCAAAGAGCAAGCTCTTTGGTTTGGGCTCTTCCCCGTTCGCTCGCCGCTACTTAGGGAATCGATTTTTCTTTCTCTTCCTGTGGGTACTTAGATGTTTCAGTTCCCCACGTCTGCCTCAACTTAAGTATGTATTCCCTAAGTTGTAACTATCGATTAAGATAGCTGGGTTTCCCCATTCGGAAATCTCCGGATCAAAGCTTACGTACAGCTCCCCGAAGCATATCGGTGTTAGTCCCGTCCTTCATCGGCTCCTAGTACCAAGGCATCCACCATGCGCCCTTCATAACTTAACCTAACGATTACGTCGTAATCGTTGATTAATTGAGTATTAGCGATATATAAAACTAATTAAAAAAACTCAAAATACGCGGTGTTCTCGGTTTAATTATCTTTAATAAAAATAATTAATAAGAAAATAATTGATAATATCTAGTTTTCAAAGAACAAGCTTGAGAGGTAAGCCCCTCAAAACTGACCATTGTTTCGACAAAGTATGTGTAGCCTCCGTATATTCCTTAGAAAGGAGGTGATCCAGCCGCAGGTTCTCCTACGGCTACCTTGTTACGACTTCACCCTAATCATCTGTCCCACCTTAGACGGCTGACTCCCGAAGGTTATCTCACCGGCTTTGGGTGTTACAAACTCTCATGGTGTGACGGGCGGTGTGTACAAGGCCCGGGAACGTATTCACCGCGGCATGCTGATCCGCGATTACTAGCGATTCCAACTTCATGTAGGCGAGTTGCAGCCTACAATCCGAACTGAGAACGGCTTTAAGAGATTAGCTTAGCCTCACGACTTCGCGACTCGTTGTACCGTCCATTGTAGCACGTGTGTAGCCCAGGTCATAAGGGGCATGATGATTTGACGTCATCCCCACCTTCCTCCGGTTTGTCACCGGCAGTCTCACCAGAGTGCCCAACTTAATGCTGGCAACTGATAATAAGGGTTGCGCTCGTTGCGGGACTTAACCCAACATCTCACGACACGAGCTGACGACAACCATGCACCACCTGTATCCATGTCCCCGAAGGGAACGTCCTATCTCTAGGATTTGCATAGTATGTCAAGACCTGGTAAGGTTCTTCGCGTAGCTTCGAATTAAACCACATGCTCCACCGCTTGTGCGGGCCCCCGTCAATTCCTTTGAGTTTCAACCTTGCGGTCGTACTCCCCAGGCGGAGTGCTTAATGCGTTAGCTGCGGCACTGAAGGGCGGAAACCCTCCAACACCTAGCACTCATCGTTTACGGCATGGACTACCAGGGTATCTAATCCTGTTCGCTACCCATGCTTTCGAGCCTCAGCGTCAGTTACAGACTAGACAGCCGCCTTCGCCACTGGTGTTCTTCCATATATCTACGCATTCCACCGCTACACATGGAGTTCCACTGTCCTCTTCTGCACTCAAGTTTCCCAGTTTCCGATGCACTTCTCCGGTTAAGCCGAAGGCTTTCACATCAGACTTAAAAAACCGCCTGCGCTCGCTTTACGCCCAATAAATCCGGACAACGCTTGCCACCTACGTATTACCGCGGCTGCTGGCACGTAGTTAGCCGTGGCTTTCTGGTTAAATACCGTCAACTTCTGAACAGTTACTCTCAGAAGTGTTCTTCTTTAACAACAGAGTTTTACGAGCCGAAACCCTTCTTCACTCACGCGGCATTGCTCCATCAGACTTTCGTCCATTGTGGAAGATTCCCTACTGCTGCCTCCCGTAGGAGTTTGGGCCGTGTCTCAGTCCCAATGTGGCCGATTACCCTCTCAGGTCGGCTACGTATCATTGTCTTGGTGGGCCTTTACCTCACCAACTAACTAATACGCCGCGGGATCATCCAGAAGTGATAGCCGAAGCCACCTTTCAAACAAGAACCATGCGGTTCTTGTTGTTATGCGGTATTAGCACCTGTTTCCAAGTGTTATCCCCTGCTTCTGGGCAGATTTCCCACGTGTTACTCACCAGTTCGCCACTCGCTTCGGTGTTGAAATCAGTGCAAGCACGTCATTCAACGGAAGCTCGTTCGACTTGCATGTATTAGGCATGCCGCCAGCGTTCGTCCTGAGCCAGGATCAAACTCTCATCTTATAGATGATGTGCTTGAATAGCTCATCGATTGTTGTTACTTTTTTAAAGCGAATTGACTTCGCAAATAAATATTTTGGGTTTGATACCAAGTATCAAACCGCCCTACACATATTTGGTTTGTCGAAACAATGTTCAGTTTTCAAAGGTCTACCA
>NZ_BOLP01000034.1 GCF_016861695.1 Levilactobacillus andaensis
ATCGCCCCCTGCGAGGATAGGACGTTGCCACGCGAACGAAAGAACCCAGTGATTGGGTTCTTTTTTTGTGCAAAAAAAGAAAAGCGGACCGGGCGCATGACCGCAGCGACAGTGTGCCTGGCACCGCAGTCGCGTCAGAAATAAAATGGATGCGTAGATACGGACAATTTCCTGAAGCTACTGGTCCCGTCTGCTACCTAGGGCTAGGGAACACGTGCAAACGAATCAAGACCTGCAATAAGTCATGGACAGTATCTTGGGTTGACGGGACGCTTTTGGGATCTACAACGATTGGATTGTGGACGTTCCCGTTCTGATAGTGATGTGTAGCTAAATTGGCGTCCATTTCAAATGGTCGATAATGATCGAACACGTTACTGTCAAAAGCGAGTACTGGCCCACTAAGCAAGATTAGAAGAATGGTCAATTTAAAAAGGTAACGGCACTTCCATGCGGGAAGGTCGTTACCTTTTTTTGAGTAGTTACAGTAGTCCTTATAGATGACGATCACTCTAGTGTTGTGTGACCTTAGTCGACCGCGATTGCCAGTACTTTCTGACCAAGGCGATGACAACGACCAGGCCACTGAATTGGCAGGTCGTCATTAGGCCAAACCCCATGTTAAAGGCGTTGATACTCCCACTAACGAGACTGAGTGTGGCAAACAGCGTTAAGCCAAGCCAATGGATCCGCTTCGTCCAAGTGTTCGGGTGGCGCCGGGCAATGCCCAAGTTGAGCATAAGGCCGATCAGTAAGAGGATGAGGAAGTCCATCCAGTAAAGGGCCGGGAAAGTTGAAAATTGGGTGACGCGTTCCACCAGGAGAACGCCGAATAAAACGACTAATAGGCTGGCGTTTAGGTGGGCGACTGGTTTCGTTACGGGTACGGCTGCCGTGTCCTGTAAGAGGTCATCTACTGGGACGGCATATAGAGTAGCTAATTGGGTAATGGTGGCGATGTCCGGTTGGTTCCGGCCAGTCTCCCAGCTGGAAACGGTCTGCCGTGAGACGTGTAGTTGGTCTGCCAGTGCCGTTTGGGTCAGCTGTTGTGTTTGCCGGAATTTTTTCAAACGCGCGCCTAGTTCTGTCGATGCCATAGGGGGCACCTCACTTCCTTAATAATTGCGATTAACTCTAGCATAGAGAATCGGCTGGAAATAGCAAGCTATTCTCGCTAGCATCCGTATCATTCGGGGATTTGAACGGGTACGCTGAAAGGGAGTAGAGGAGATGATGTCCAGTGCAAAATGGACAAGTGAAAATGGTTCAGGTAACCGGGCTACGGAAAAAGTTCGGTCGCCATGTGGTCTTGCGTGATGTGAATTTCGCATTTTCAACTGGTGAAGTTGTCGGCTTAGTCGGGCCCAATGGTGCGGGCAAGACGACCATTATGAAAGCATTATTGGGGCTGTTAGCCACGGATGCTGGCAACGTTCGGATTTTGGGACAACCCGTTTCGGTCAATACCCATACTGTTGTGACTCAACAGGTAGGCGCACTCATCGAACGCCCAGCAATTTATCCGTTTCTGACTGGCTGGCAACATTTACAACTGATGACGACTTCCGGGGATCAAATGACGTGGGTGGTGCAGGCCCTCCAAATGGAAGCCTATATTCACCGACCGGCCAAACGGTATTCACTCGGCATGAAACAAAAGCTGGGAATTGCCATGGCGTTGGTGAATCGCCCACGGTTAGTCATATTGGACGAGCCGATGAATGGGTTAGACCCCCAATCGGTTAAGCGACTACGCCATTTGATTGGTCAGTTGGCAGGGGAAGGGACCACATTTTTAATTTCCAGCCATATTTTGAGTGAGCTGGAAAAGATCATTGATACGGTGATCTTAATTGATCAGGGAGAAGTGTTGCTCCAACGGACGATGACGCAACTTCAGGAATCGGCGCGGCAGGCATTCGTGGTGCGGACAACGGAAAATGCCCGGGGATTGCAGGTACTTTTACAGGCCGACTATCCAGTAACACAGCGGGGAAGCAACTTAATCGTGACGAAGCCGGTTGCGTTGACGCCCTTACTGCGGACCCTTCTCGACGCGCATCTTCAAATTTTAAAAGTAAACCAGCACCGGGAAGATTTAGAGACAGTCTTGTTACGCTTATTAGCAGAGAGGAAGGCATAGACCATGGGACAATTAATCCAGCAGGAGATTTTTAAATTCAGACATCAACGTATGGCGTGGCTCGCACCGGTTATCTTGGTGGTTTTAATGGGCGGACTGGCCATGACGGCCCACGGCGCATCAGTCAGTGATCAGAAATTTTATATTTCATCGGCGTATGGCGGGTTTCAATGGCTGACGATGCTTATCATTGTGATTGGTGCTAGCTGTGTGACAATGGAATTCGAGTATGGGACAATCAAGCAGTTGGCGACGCAGGTGAATCATCGCTGGACGATCTTTGTGGGGAAGTATGTCCTCGTTCTCGGGTATAGCGTGTTAGGTCATGGGTTGGCCATCCTCGTGACCCTATTGCTCAAGACTAGTGTTGGTCGAGGCCTACACTGGCAGACCATTTATCTCTATCACCAATCGCTATTGGCTAATCTAGTGACTAATGCGGGGCTGGACATGTATGGTGGCGTGATGATTATTGGACTGGTCTTCTTGCTGGCAAGCTGTAGTCATAACAATGCGGCGGCAATCGCTATTGGCATGGGTGTCTGTTTCATGGGGGAAGGGGTATCCAGTTTGGTATTGCAGTCGTTTAAGTCGTTATTGCCAGTGATGAAATGGAATCCGTTTAACATGTTCTTCTTACAGGAGGAGTATGCCAATCCCAGTTATCAGCAGAACGTGACCCATTTGACGATTCAGCAGTTGAGTGGCGGCAGTCTGGTGTGGGCGTTAGTCTTTGTCGGGGTCGGTGCGGTGATCTTTTCAAGACGGCGGATTTAGGTTTGGCCGGAAACGTGAGTTGCAAATTAGACATGCTGGCAAGCGTCACGGCGACATCCTCCCAAAAGAGACTTCTGGCCCGTGATATGGGGAGAGCGAGGGCCGGGCCTGGAGCCGCTACAAACGAATAGTGGGGTTAGCGATATTAATTTAGGATTTTTGTTGACAGCGAGATGATGCGCATGGTATATTATCTAAGTTGTCTTTTACGACAGCAGCTCGTTAATTTAAAAAGTTAAATTGCTTGTTGACAAGCGGTCTGACAAAATGGTATATTAATTGAGCTGCTTCATTAGGCAGCCAGCAATTCACAGTTTAATTAAATTAAACTTGTTGTTGACATCATATTGATTAAATGATATGATAATTGAGTTGTCTGCGAGAGCAGATGGCTGGTAGACCTTTGAAAA
>NZ_BOLP01000036.1 GCF_016861695.1 Levilactobacillus andaensis
ACCTGAATTATTCACCAGAAACTCCAAAATCCCCATCAAACACATGATTCAAGTGCTTGATGGGGATTTTACGTTTTCACCTTTTAAGTGCAGAAAAAGAGCCTCAGCTCTGGTATAGTTAACTCGACCAAAAGACACTATAAAGAGAAGAGGACTCTATAATGAAAACTGTACAGGAAATGGCATTTAGTTTCAATAAAAACATTCTAGCATCGCATACCGGCGGTCAATTATCTTCTGATGGTGGCCTAACCTTGTGTGTTGAACTGATGGCAAAGTTTCAGTTCACGAACTTAGCTGACAATCTATTGAAGTTCAACGACCATCGACAATACTGCCGACATAGTAATTCAAGTATCTTGATGCAGTTGGTTCTGCAGATCATTGCCGGTTATAATACAGATTCTGCTGCAACCTCATTGGTTGCAGAACCATTGTTTAAACTTTTATTGGACAAACCAGCCTTAGCTTCACAAGCGACGATATCCCGTTTCTGGCAACGTATCGATTCCGCAGGTGTGGACGCCTTCCAGACTTTAAATCAAGCTCTTATTGATCAAGCTCGACTGCTAACTAATCAGACGACCACCATTATTGATATTGATTCAACCCATTCTGACACTTATGGCAATCAAGAAGCTACTGACTATAACGCCCATTATGGCTCGGAGGGGTATCATCCATTACTAGCTATCGATAATGATGGTAATCTCCTGAAAGCCATCCTACGGCCTGGTAATGCCTATACCAGTACAGATATAAAAGCCTTTTTAGAACCGTTATTAAAACATTATCAAGACCAATTGCCAGAAACTGATATTCTGGTTCGCGGTGATAGCGGGTTCGCCACACCAGCTGTTTATGATACCTGCGAGGCCGATGATGTCTTTTACATTATTCGCCTCAAACGTAATAAGCGACTACACAACTTGGCAGAAGAGTTTGTACAGATAAGCGACACAACTGAGTGGCATGAAACCGAAACTCACTATTACTCAGCAACTTATCAGGCCACTTCGTGGCCTAAACCGCGTCAAGTATACGTTAAGTCAACTCGTGTAGCTGGCGAATTGATCTTTTCACATGAATTTATTGTGACTAATCTGACAAATTTAACCGCAGAAGCAGCATTTGAACTGTATCATAAGCGTGGTCAGATGGAGAATTATATCAAGGAAGCCAAAGAGGGCTTCTTCTTTGATAAGACTGATAGTTCAACGTTTACCGCCAACGCTGCCCGTATGATGGTTAGTGTATTAGCGTACAATATTATCAATTTTATGAAGCAAATAGCCCTACCTAAAACAGAGACCGGATTGCGTGTTAGTACATTACGAATCCGTTTATTCAAAGTCGCTGCCCGCGTTGTGTTTACCTGTCGACGAATCCAGTTACGACTGAGTTCTCATCACGTTTATCATCGACTCTTTTATCAGGTATTACAGCGTATTCAGGCTATTAAATAGCCCCAATTAAAAAAAATTCTGTACGATCAAGGGACAAGTGCACCCAAAAATTCAAAAATGACTCACCGTTAGGTGATACCATCAAAATTTAGAGTCTCAATACATAGTAAGCAAGATCAAAAGCCGTCAGTTTTTGAAAAACATGAAAACTGACGACTTTTTTGGAAGGTATGAATAATTCAGGTA
>NZ_BOLP01000037.1 GCF_016861695.1 Levilactobacillus andaensis
CAAGCTAATTGTAGCTTCAAAACCACCCCTCGCGGTGGGCTCCAGATAACGAGCTTGCCTCGTTTTTGTGTGAAAGAGAAAGGAAGGAATCTAATGGGCACTCCAACCAACCAATCTAATACACAATATGCGAGTTCACTGCTATCAAATTTATTTAATAGCAAGGGGTAGCGTTGGCAAAGGTTCCGCAAAGCTTTGAGAGCTAAGTAAGAAGCTTTGATCAATCAATTTGAATCGTTCTAAGGATTCGATATATTCCTTTGATCAAGGTAGATTCAGCACGATTTGTGCTTTGGTTTGTATTGATTTGGGTATATCAAGAATTGGGGGTTTGAATCAAAGTAAATTAAAACCGAAACACACAGACCCCTACGGAGGGCTAGAACTATGTGCTGGCACAACCACACAGCGTGATTTGCCCTTAAGACCAACGACTGATCCTAAGTTCGAAGAATACCCAACAACTGGATATACTTCTCGCAGTCACAAGGAGCAGAACACGACGTTCCTATACTCACAAGTGCCGGGCCCGAATGGCTGCTAGCGAAGAGGTTTCAGTCTGGCGGGAGTGTGTCTTTCCTTTTTACGGATTAGCACTGCAACGTCGTCCCAAAATCACTTGTATTCCAGATACATCGGATCGCTATTTATACATACAGAATATAGAGTCGCATAGTACAATTAATTTAATACAATAAACGTTCGGAACCGCAAGGAAACTTCTACACTCAGTCAGATACCATTTAATTTGAATCTACATGTCCTTATTTGGTCCATATTGGTTCCAAGATTCTAGTATACCTCCAAACATAGGTAGGTACTTCAATATTCATTTAATTTAATTGTTTTTGGAGGATGACTCGAATGGTGTTCAACTGTCATTGCTGTTCAACACTTACTTCGATCATTTGTCACCTCGTCCGGAGGCAAATCAGCTCTCCTCGATTCTAATCCTATCAATCTGATTCATCTGGATTAAACTAATTGCTTCTCTCTTTCAATAGACACCCATTGTGCCTATACTCTATCAAGGGAGTTACACATAGTATTCATTTAATTGCATTCTTCAATATTTTCTACGTCAGGACTCTTTGACATTCATTTGATATGTCTTCGGAGCCTCGCAGTACTTCGATCGTTCTTCTAGTCATTTTCCTCAACCATGCAACTTGATTGGTCTATTAGACTAAATCGCAGTCTTTTAGATTAATGCATGATCTCGTTCTAGAAGGAGTATTTGATAATTCCTGAGTTCTAGAAAGTCATTTCGAGTCAATCCTCGGTTCATGGTCACTTGAGTAAGTTCTTCCAAACTCCTGCCAGTGTAAGGTCCAATAAGAATACCCTTGGTATGTCATACGTGAATGGTCATCCTTCGGATGTAGTCCGAGTCTGGTATAATCCTGCTTGACAAACAGGTAGACTGCTATCCGTAGGTAGTATCGGGGATGGGTAAACTAACCAACTTGTGGTAGTATGGGTATATGGTCCCTTCAACTTATTAGACTGATTCAGTATCGACTTTGACTGTCAATCTGGGTCTCAATTACAGTCCTCTTGATACAAATCTATACGTGAAAATGTCACAATTCACAGCATAGACGTCTAGCCAAAATTTAGGC
>NZ_BOLP01000038.1 GCF_016861695.1 Levilactobacillus andaensis
GGTTCTATGATATTTGGTGTTGATGGAGAAATCCATCGACACCATTTTTGCATAAAAAAAGAGGCATATCACCTCTGTGCTACAATCAAGTCGACGAAAACCAATTGAAAGCGAGAAGAATGATATGTCCCAAGACAATTCTACAAGAGATTTACTACAAATTAAAGACCAAAACATTGTTAATTTCAAAGTTCAAGATACTTCACATGATGCTTTACGTATCTATGCCGACTTAACCTATTCCGTCTGTGTTTGCCCACGTTGTGGCAAACATGAAATCGTCAAAAATGGGGCCAAGTCGGTTAACATTAGAATACCCAATATCAGCGAGAGAACAGCCTTACTGGTTCTACGTAAGCAACGTTTTCTTTGTAAGGCATGTGGTCACACTCAAATTGCCCAAACGCCAATCGTTATGAAGCAACATCAGATTTCTCAGAACGTTAAGCATGGTATCACTAAGGAGTTAACTACGGATCGAACCATGGCCAGTATCGCCGCGCAATACAACGTTTCGACTAACACAGTTAGTCGACAACTAGTAGCCCTTGGGAGGCAAACTAGACCGGCATACAACGGTTTGCCTAGCTCTTTGTGTATCGATGAATTTCACTCTACTGGTGATCAGATGAGTTTTATCGCCATTGATGCAAAAGAGCACGACCTTATCACCATCTTGCCAGGACGAAAGAACAAAGATATTGGAGATTATTTTCTAAATCACTACTCTCTAAAGAATAGGGAAAAGGTTACTAGCGTCGTCATGGACTTCAACTCTCAATACCAATCCGTTATTCATGAGGTCTTCCCTAAAGCCGCTATAGTAGCCGACAATTTCCATTTGGTTCAAATGACCTTACGTTCATTGAACCAGACCCGCGTTCAGTTGATGAAGCAATTCCCTAAAGAAACTCGTGAATACCGTGTGCTTAAGTATTATTGGCGTCTCTATTTGAAAAACTATAAAGACCTTGAGAAGAACCAAACACAATGGTTTTCACACCTCAAAGACCATTTAACCCAAGAACAAGTTGTACTGGAAGGTATAGGACTGAAACAGGAATTCAAAAACACTTATTACTCAGCCCACGCGTTAACCGAAGCTATTCAAAAGCGTGATTACGCTGCCTTCACCGAAGCCTTGGGTGAAGTTGAGAACGTCAGTCCTCAACTTCTAAAGACTATTCACACCTTTATTCAAAGAATACGGTCCATTGAAAATATGACAAAGTGTTCTATTTCAAATGGTCCAATCGAGGGCGTTAACCGTAAGATTAAACAGATAAAACGCACTGCCTATGGTTACCGCAATTGGATCAACTTCAATTACAGAATACAAATTGAATTCAAAATCAGGGTTCAAAAAAGAGGCCCAATTCGAAAATGAATTGAACCTCTCAAATTCCCCTCATCAACACCCGTTGACAAAGAGCC
>NZ_BOLP01000039.1 GCF_016861695.1 Levilactobacillus andaensis
CAGGTGTTTCAGAATCGGGCGGGACTGGGGAAGACGTGGTGTCTACGGATCCTGCAAGGACAACCTTATCGGTAGGCTGTCAGTGCAGTAATGGATCTTGACCTAATGTCACGAAGCGGCAGAGGCGGAGTGACTAGCGGAGCAGGAAGCGGGGTGACTAAGCCAGGCAGAGAGGCGGAGCGACTAAGCAGGTGAGTGAGGCGGAGCGACTAAGCGGAGCGGAGGCGAACTGGTCCCAGATAATGACAGAGATATATTGAGTATCGTAGTCATAGGTAATAATAAGTAAGCACATACCTGGTCCCAGATAATGACAGAGAGGTCAAGATAAGGGACCAGGCTGTGGAGGGTTGGCTATATATACATAATCTAGTCTGCGAGAAACAACGATGTAATACTGTACAGTTTAGGAACAAGGAAGGTGGCGGAAGCCAGTAGAAAGAGAAGATGGGTCAGGTGGATCAGTAATCGATGGGGGTTTGACAGTGATGGGATGATGTATCGTACAAGTAAAGGCGTCGAGACGGTGAGAAAAGGAAAATGATAGGGGCTGCGTACTTTATGACATTACCCCCCTCCTTATGACCATTGCCCTCGATGGTCAAGGCTTTGCCGCTGTTGGGTGTTTTTTATGAAAGGCCCGAACAATTTTTGGTGCTCGACTGAGGTTGGCTGCGGGTTCCCAAGAGTTGTGCCCTGCGTCGTAACCTTTCCACTTAACCAAATATTCCAACTTCTTCCATCGAACCCGGCTGTCTAAGATCTCCTCTACTTCGTATTCCGGTTCGTCTTCATCCTCTAAGTATACCGGCTCTGGTGGTGTTGGTATTTCGCCATTAATGGAGTTACCTTTCCAGGGGTATAGTTTATCAACATGGAAGACGGGATGGAGGCGATCTAGGGATAGGGGAAGGTCAAGGCGGTAGTCTAAAGGGCCAATTTTCTCCAGAATGCGATAAGGGCCAAGCTGTCGATCTCCTAACTTTTCACTGGAAAGCTGAAGGTTAATGTCCTCTGCACTGAGCCAGACTAGGTCTCCAACTTTAAATTGATGAGCTTTCCGCTTCCCGCGTTCGTATCCCTCCTTCTGTTGTTTCTTTCCTAGGTGTAAGGCAGCTCCGGCATCTTGTCGCGCTTCTCGGAGAATCCGTATACGGTCATCCACAGCTGGAATACCGCTGCGTTGGCCCACTGGGATATTGAACAGGGGAAGATAGCCGTAGGTTAGCTCGAACGGGGACATGCCTAGCGCAGAATGAGTCCGTGAGTTAATCACAAACTCCGCCATGGGAAGGTGCTCTGCCCAGTCATCTTGTCGTCGTCCCACATAGAGGCGGATGTATTTCTCTACTTCCTGATTTGCTCGTTCGGTTTGGCCA
>NZ_BOLP01000041.1 GCF_016861695.1 Levilactobacillus andaensis
CGCAAATTACAAGAACAAGTTAGTCACTAGGACTAAATACTGATGTCAAGGGATTCTCATTGGTTGGAGTTTAGTATTAGACCTGTACGCTGAGCTTAGCCGCAGGCGACAGCGAAGCGTTCAGCGGGTGTTTGGAAATCTAGTTGGCGACGTGGCATGTTATTTAGCTTATCAGCTGTCTTGGCAACATCGGCTGGACTAACAGCATCGAGCGACGCACCCTTAGGAAAATCTCGGCGGACCATACGATTATGGACTTCGTTGGTACCACGCTCACTGGAAGTGTATGGGTGTGCGAAGTAGACTGGCGCGACAGGTTCCATCACTTGCGAAAGCGACGCAAACTCTGGCCCACTGTCCGCAGTGATTGATTTGATGATGGCACCATATTCCGCCATAATTTCTCGCATGGCATAAGCCACTGAATCGGCATCACGACCGTCAATCAAGCGGATAATCTGAAAGCGAGTTTGACGTTCAATCAAGGTCAGAATTACACTTTCGTGGCCGTCACGCTTACCAACAATCGTGTCAATCTCGAAGTGGCCAAACTCTTCACGAGTCTCTGCTTCAGTAGGGCGCTCCTCGATGCCTCGGCCCAATATACGGCTGAATTTATGAACAGCGTGCTTTGGCAGTCGGCGGCTCATCTTTTCGGCAAGATCCAAGTTACAGATCTCCAAGAGCTGTTCGTCGATGTACTTATATAAGGTCTGCGTGCAGACCATCTCATTGGGACGAAAAAGTCCCAATGCCTTGGCACGGCCAACAGCAGCGTCAGGTGCCCAATTGTCATCCTTAAAGTGCTTCACAAAGAAAGCAAGGAAGGTCACGGCCTGTAAGAACTTACAAGGGCGATGGCAGGCTCGACGTTTCTTGTGATACCGTTGGTCCGCAAGCTCTGCCACATAGACTTGATAGAGCTTTTCCTTACCGTTAACGAGCTGCTTATTGGTCACCAAGCCTCGCTTGATCTCGTTGTTTATGGTCTGCGGGCTAACGCCCAGCAGACTAGCTATCTTACGACGAGAGTACCCATCGTGATTGAAGTAGACTTCAATGTTTCCACGTTCTTTCAAAGTTAGATGATGACCCTTGGAGCGATTCATGGTAAGCTGTTCTTGCATCAAGACGAAGACCTCTTTCATTGTTTGTGTAGGAACTCCAATGATACCTGAGATCTACGTCTTGGTGTATTTATTTTGTCCTAAATTCTAAGTGGCTAACTTGATTATAGAATTCGCC
>NZ_BOLP01000042.1 GCF_016861695.1 Levilactobacillus andaensis
CTTACGGGCACAAACCTCGCATCCCTCAACGTATTTTTCCACAAAAGAGCGCAACGTAGGCCACCAGAAATGGGTACTGACCAAGTCGAGTGTCCCGTGTAGTCCGGGGTGTCCTGCAGTTGGATGGTCGTGGCATTGACGGAGTACCTCAGTGCGTAGGTCGTCGTTTGCTGGTACGTATACTCGACCTCGGTAGTAGACCAACCCATTGTCCTCTTCCCATTCGGCTATCCCATTGGCCAAGCGCTGTAGTCCGTGCTCTTTGACTGTTTTGAGACCCTCCAATACCTGTGCCTCCCGTTCTGAGGCTTTCCGGATACGATCCTCTAAGGGGTTCTGTAGGATCGAAGCTGCAATTTTTACGAAGTGGCCAGGTTTAAGGACTGTCTGTTGTCGGTTATCATCGCTGTCCGATACATGATGAACTGCCATGCGGGAGAGAGCATCAGCTTGGGTGTTTACTCTGCCAGGGCGGTGGATCATATGAAAGTCAAACCGTGACAGATAGAGGGCCCATCGGGCTTGTCGGCGGGTGAGGTCTTGTGCAGTGCGCCAGAATTCGAGGTTCGAATGGTCCGTAATGATGTCGAATGGTTGAGGGAGTCCTTCTAGAAAGTTCCTCCAATCCTTCAGTGCTTCAATGATAGCAAGCATTTCTCGATCGTAGATTTCGTAGTTCCGTTCCGCTGGCTGCATGGATGCCGATCTGAAGGCTACCGGATGCCATTGGCCATCGTCTTGCTTCTGCATAAGGGCGCCTCCCGTGGCAAAGCCTGATGCGTCTACCTCGATTCGAGTAGGCCTGTCTGGTGTCCATAGAGCAAGGATCGGTGCGGAGATGAAGGCTTCTCGAAGGGTGTCAAATGCTTTCTGTCGAGTGTCGGTCCAGGTAAAGCTGGTGTCTTTCTTCGTCAGGTCGTTCAGAGGTCGTGCTATTTTGGCAAAATTCCGGATAAAGCGTCGGTAGAAGTTTGCAAATCCCAAGAACCCTCGTAGTTCCCGAAGGTTAGTAGGGACTGGCCAGTCACGAACAGCCGCTACTTTTACCGGATCCATTCTCACCTCCCCTTCTGAGATGATGAGTCCGAGGTATTCAATCTGTTG